>JAJQAC010000050.1 GCA_021204025.1 Clostridiales bacterium
TCGTAGGTTTTGCAAGCCTTTATTTGCGGGCATTTGGAACATCGAATTTAACTCCATGCTTTTTCCCACGGCTGCAATGTGACATAAATTCTGTAATTCCATCCATCACTTCCTGATCAAGGATATGCTCCATCCGGCATGCATTTTCTTCCGCGATCTCTGAATCTACCCCGATAAAGTCCTGAAGAAACGCAGACAGGATCTTGTGGCGGTCATAGATCTGCTCTGCCTTGGCAAGCCCGGTTTCGGTCAGTGTGATCTCTCCGGTGCGCCCCATCGTAATAAACCCATTTTCACGAAGGATCCCCATCGCGCGGCTGACGCTGGGCTTGCTGAAATTTAAAGCTCTCGCAATATCAATCGAATGAACTGTGCCCTTTTTTTGTTTCAGCATCAGAATGGTCTCCAGATAATTTTCTCCCGATTCATGCATGGTTCTTATCTCCTCCCGGCCATTATAAATGTTGTAGTGAATAACCCGTTCACTCTGTTTTGATAAACATTATCCTTAATCATAAACGAATTTTTCTGTTTCGTCCAGATGTCTGACGATTCTTTTTTCTTAATTTATACAATTTTCATAAAACGATTTCTTTCTGCTTACTGATCTGGCCTTCTATCAGCTGTTCTTCGAGTCTTCTCTTGTTGGCACCTGATGACAGAATCTGCCGCATTCTTTACAGTCACCACCGCAAAGCGGCGAACGTCCGGCCTTTTTATCCCGTATCATGCTGCGGATGATCAAAGCTACGATCAAAATCAGAATTGCAAGTACCAGTAAATCGCCCATCTTATACTCCTCCTGTACAACTATCGGACCTGCCGCCGGCAGTCTCTTTCCTGTTCCTATATTATGGCAAACGAAGCCTGCATCCCAAATGCAGGCTTCTGAATGTATCTGTCTGTTTTCTTCCTGATCTTTTCCGATCCCTTCATGGCCCTGATTCCGATGACAGGAATGCGTCGTTTTAATCGGCGCTGATGCTTCTCACATTCTTCATCTCCAGCGTATCGCTCTCTTTGTAAGGACGAATCAGCAGGTAGATAAACAGGATAATCACAGCGATCGCAACGATCGTAAATACACCGAATCCCTGTCCGGTAACAAAGTTGCCGATCTGGTTTACTACCAGGGATACCAGATAAGCAAAACCACACTGATAACCAACCGCGACCCAGAACCACTTTGTATTGTTCATCTCTCTGCGGATAGCTCCCATGGCTGCGAAGCACGGCGCGCACAGCAGATTGAAAGCAAGGAACGAATAACCGCTGACTGCTGTAAAGGAAGCCGCCATATTTGCATAAACACTGGCATCCTCGGAGTTATAAATGATTCCCAGCGTACCTACGATATTTTCCTTCGCAATCAGACCGGTGATAGAGGCAACCGTTGCCTGCCAGTGACCCCAGCCCTGCGGGATAAAGATCCAGCTGATCGCGTTGCCAAGCATCGCCAGAATACTGGAATCGATCTGGTCCTCCTCAAGCATGGTAAACGCGCCATCCACAAATCCGAAATAGGTCAGGAACCAAACCAGGATCGTGGACAGAAGGATGATCGTGCCCGCTTTCTTGATGAAAGAAGAGCCACGCTCCCACATACTGCGCAGCACACTGCCGACAGTCGGCAGATGGTAGGCCGGGAGTTCCATAACAAACGGAGCCGGATCGCCGGCAAAAAGCCGGGTTTTCTTTAACATAATACCAGAAACAATAATTGCGGCAATTCCCAGGAAGTACGCCGACGGAGCCACCCAGGCTGCGCCACCGAAGACCGCTCCGGCAACCATCGCGATGAACGGAAGTTTCGCACCGCATGGAATAAATGTCGTCGTCATGATCGTCATCTTGCGGTCACGGTCATTTTCAATCGTACGGGAAGCCATGATACCAGGCACGCCGCAGCCGGAACCAATCAGCATCGGGATAAAAGACTTGCCCGAAAGACCGAACTTACGGAAAATACGATCCATGATGAACGCGATACGCGCCATATATCCGCAGCCCTCCAGGAAAGCAAGGAAAATGAACAGAATCAGAATCTGCGGTACAAATCCAAGGACAGCGCCGACGCCTGCGACGATACCATCCATGATAACTCCGTACAGCGGGCCGTCTGTCACTCCGACAGCAGTCAACGCCGACTCGATAAATACCGGGATACCCGGAATCCAGATACCATAATCTGCCGGATCCGGAGCCTCGCATCCATACGCCTCCAGGACCTCAAGAGCATCCATAAAATCAGCTCCGGTCGCGGAAGCCTCTTCTGTCGCCAGTGTTTCCTCATCCTCAACGATATAGGTTACTTCGGCGCCCTCATCCACAGTAACTGCGAACTCCTGTAAAGCCGCCAGAGCCGCTTCGCCGTCATACTCTTCCGCCTCATCATCCAGAAGTCCCGCGAGTTCTTCATTCTCCACACTGTCAACGAATGCGCTCACAACGGTCATCGCGTCGCCGTATTCGCCGTCTGCCTCGTCAAACTCCCCGCGTCCGATCCCGGCCAGATACCAGCCGTCTCCGAACACACCGTCATTTGCCCAGTCTGTCGCGATCCCGCCGACTGTCGTTACTGACACATAGTAAACGATAAACATAATCACCGCAAAGATCGGCAACGCCAGGATACGGTTCGTCACAATCTTGTCGATCTTATCGGAGGTTGTTAATCCGTCCGCAGATACATGTTTCTTATAGCAGTCACTGATAATCGAAGAGATATAATTATAGCGCTCATTTGTGATGATCGACTCCGTATCGTCGTCCATCTCTTTCTCGATCGCCTGGATCTCTGTCTCTACATCCGGTGCAGAACTCAGCTGATCAACGATCTTATCATCGCGCTCAAGCAGTTTGATCGCAAAAAATCTCTTCTGCGCATCCGGCACCGCACTTCCCGCGAGTTTCGTTTCAATGGAAGCAAGAACCTTTTCCACACTTTCGCTGAAATTATGTAACGGCCCAGCAGTCTTTCCCGCCTTGGCAAGAGCGATTGCCTTTTCCGTCGCTTTGTCAATCCCGTCGCCCTTTAACGCGGAGATCTCAACGACCTCACAGCCCATCTTCTTTGCCAGTGCATCAACCCTGATCGTATCGCCGTTTTTGCGCACAAGATCCATCATGTTGACTGCCATGACAACCGGAATTCCGAGTTCCAGAATCTGAGTTGTCAGATACAGGTTACGTTCCAGATTCGTACCATCGACAATATTGATAATCGCATCCGGACGGTTATTGATCAGATAGTTTCTCGCTACCACTTCTTCCAGTGTGTAGGGAGACAGAGAATAGATTCCCGGAAGATCGGCGATGATCACATCTTTATTGCCCTTAAGCCGTCCTTCCTTCTTCTCTACCGTAACTCCCGGCCAGTTGCCCACATACTGATTGGAACCGGTCAGAGCGTTAAAAAGTGTTGTCTTGCCGCTGTTTGGATTGCCAGCGAGCGCAATTGTAATTGCCATTTTCTTTTCCTCCTGAGCTATTTATAAGCTCTGATTATTCAGAACCACTTCTGCTTCTATCCATGCGCGATCCTACTCAACAAGCACCATTTCCGCGTCTGCCTTACGAACCGACAGTTCATATCCACGGACCGTAACCTGGATCGGATCCCCCAGCGGAGCTACTTTACGAACAAAAACAGACTGACCTTTGGTCAGGCCCATATCCATGATTCTTCTCTTTACCGGGCCGTCTCCGGTCAGCTTTACTACCTTTACTGTCTCGCCTACCGCGGCCTCCTTTAAGGTTTTCATCTTTTTTCCTCCCTTACTTATGGATTGACCTGAATCTTTGACGCCATATCTTTTCCGATGGCCACTCTCGACTCCTTGATATTAACAATCGAATTGCCCTGAGATGTAGCAACCACAGTTACCTGTGCGTCCGGCACGAAACCCAGTGTCTCCAGAAACTTTCTGGTTTCTTCTTTTCCTCCCACACGAACAATCGTACACGGTTTCCCCATTTCCATCATCGATAATGGCATCATAAATCCCCTCTTTTCCTGATTCTCGCGCTGCAAATCTTATGTTATTGAGAAAAATTATCGGTTAGCGTCTCCTAACCAACCGTGCTTATTATAGTCCGGCCTTTTCGAGTTGTCAATAGCTAACTCGTCACATTTTTCATTTTTTTGAAAATTTTTTCTCAGTTTCTCTTCTTCTCACGCAATCGCTGTCTCCTCCACATCGACACGATACATGTTTTTTCGATGAATCAGCCCTGCTTCTTCCAGGGTTTTTACCATACGATAGACCGTCGCCATACCGATGGACGAGTCGCGCTTCGCCGCCTGATAATAAATTTCCTTACAGCTCCCGCACTCATCCAGCAGTATGATATCCAGCAGCAGTCTCCGCTGACTGGTAATACGGCAGCCATTCTTCTTTAATTCTCTGATAATGTAATTTTTTTTCGCCTCCTGTGACATACATAACCTCCTGCTTTCAGCCTGATTTCCTATTACAAAGGACCTTCGCAATCCGGAATTCCTTCTGTCCCGCCTGATCGCTCTGATCCTTATCATGAGAAACATGTTCATAATTTCAAAGTTAGTTATTGCTAACTCCGAGACATAGTTAGTATAGGCTAATCATCATTCTTTGTCAAGAAGCATTCTCGCTTTCTTCTGATTAATGAGAAATTTTATCAATAACAAAAGAATTTCCAATCATTACCCACATTCATCGGATCTGTCTCACAAAACCAATCAGATAAAAGATCAGAAAGATACCCATATCCACAAGCACGACGCTCGCTCCCGCCGGGATGGAACACATGTAGGATACGGTCAGACCTGTCAGGAAACCAATCACGGCCAGAATCCCCGAACAGATCACCACTCCGCGAAAGCTCTGAAATATCCTCATCGCAGTCAACGCAGGGAAAATGATCAGACTTGAAATCAGCATGGCGCCCATCATACGCATACCCAGCACGATAGTAACTGCCGTCAGCACCGCGATCAGAACATTGTAAAAACCCACCCTTACGCCGGCCGCTCTTGCAAAGCTCTCATCAAAGGTCACCGCAAAGATCTTATTATAACAAACCAGATACAAAAACAGCACAATCACTGACAAAAGCACGCTCAGACGCACGTCCGCGCGGCTCATCGCCAGAATACTGCCAAACATATAGCTGCTCACATCCGTCGTCATACCGGTAGTGAGCGATGTCACAACGATGCCGACTGCCAACGATACCGCGGAAAACATCGCGATCGCCGCGTCACTTTTCACCCTTCCGTTTTCTGTTATCCGCAGCAGAAAAAAAGCCGCCAGCGTCACAACCGGGATCGATATCCCAAGCGGCGACCAGCCAAACGCGACAGCCACAGAAAGCGCGCCAAACGACACATGTGAAAGACCGTCACCGATCATCGAATAGCGCTTCAATACCAGACTTACGCCCAGAAGCGCGGCGCACAAAGACACTAGCGTACCGCCAATCAGCGCCCTCACCAGAAAGGAATACGATAACATTTCTGATATCAGACTCATATTCTCTCACCTCATACCTGTCTATGATGTTGGTGTCAAACTATTTGACCCCTTACGCCATCAGGAAACCTTTTTACTTTTACGTATATTCTCCGGCCATTTCTTCTGCAGCCATATGCTGCGCATACTCCTTCGCCGGTCCATCATAAAGCACTCGCTGCTGCAGATGCAGGATCCGGTTTGCCTGTGTGACCACATTTGCAAGGTCGTGAGAAACCATCACGATTGTGATCCCATCCTTATGATTTAATTCTCTCACCAGACCATAAAAATCCCGGATCGCCGCCGGATCCAGCCCGGCGATCGGTTCATCCAGAATCAGCATCTGTTCCGTCGCGCACAGAGCCCTGGCAATCAGCGTCCGCTGCTGCTGTCCGCCGGAAAGATCACGATAACATCGCTTTCTCAGGCCGGTAATTCCCAGACGTTCCATATTTTTTTCCGCCATCCGGCGCTCCTCACCGGAATAAAAAGGCAGGTTTCCCCGATGCCCCAGCGTACCGGACAGCACCACCTCATATACGGTTGCCGGGAAATCCTTCTGCGCCGCGGTCTGCTGCGGCAGGTAACCGATCCCTCCCTGCCTCAGATCCTCAGCAATTGTGATGGAACCTCTTGTCGGTTTTAAAAGGCCAAGAAGTCCCTTAACCAGAGTGCTCTTCCCTGAGCCGTTTTCACCCACGATACACAGATAATCTCCCGGAAAGATCTCCAGATTCAGATCAATCAGCGCATCAATATTTTCATATTTAAAATCCGCGTGTTCACACGTGATAACTGCTTTCATTCTGCAATTCCTTTTCTCAGATTCTCGACATTCTGACGCATCAGCTCCGCGTAGGTTACCCCCCGGTCAAGCTCTGTGCGTGTTACATTATGACAGCTGTGCAAAAGCAGAGGTTCGGCTCCTGTCTCCTCACTGATAATCTCCGCCACCCGGTGGGTACTCAGTTCCAGATAATAAATGACCGGAATTTTTTCCCCTTTCACCTTATCAATCAGATAAGCAATTGTATGTGCGCTCGGCTCCGTATCCGTACTGCATCCCGAAAACGCAGCGCGATAATCCAGCCGGTACTCATCGGCAAAATACCGAAAAGGGAACTTATCCCCAACTACAATCAGGCTGCGCACCCGGCTGTCACTCACTTCGCGGAACGCCGCGTCGATCTCCTGCAGCTCGACCAGATAATTTTTTGCATTCTGATCATACTCATCCGCGTGGGCCGGATCCCTGGCCACCAGAATATCCCGGATCACCCGGACAATTGCCATCGCGTTTACCGGTGACGTCCAGACATGCTCGTCGTATTCGATCTCTTCCTCATGCCCGTCATGGTCGACATAATCTTCACCGGCAAAATGATCTTCCTGTTTCTCTTTCTCATTCCCGCTGTCAGACGGGGCCAGAGCATGCTCATGTTCTTCTTCTGGATCCTCCATACCCTCGACAATCTCTTCCTCCACGGTATCGACATAATCCATCATAAATGCCACAGTCATACCGGAAGTATCTATCGCTTCCAGCACTTCTGTAACCCACGTTTCCATCGCGCCGCCGTTGCCGATCAGGATATCCGCCCCTTCCATTGTGCGTATATCCGCCGGGGTCGGCTCAAATGAATGACTGTCCATACCGGCCGGCAGCACAAGCGTCAGGTCTACATACTCCCCGGCGATCTGGCGAACGAAATCATAATAGGGAAAAAGCGTCGTCACAACCTCCAGCCGGTCGCCGGTCGCGTCTGCCGGTGGTTCTGATACAGAAGAAGCGCCCGAACAGCCGCCCATAAAAATCGTCAGCGCGGCTGTCAGGCACAACAGGATACGTTTACAGGTCATTAATTTCTCCTCCAGGAAGAAGGCAGGAATAAAATCAGCATCGGAAAAAGCTCCAGCCGTCCCGCCAGCATGTCAAAACTTAAGATCAGCTTGGAAAATGCCGAAAAACCGCTGTAGTTTCCAGCCGGTCCTACTACGGAGAGTCCCGGTCCGATATTATTTAACGTCGCAACGACTGCCGTAAAGTTTGTCGTAAAATCAAACTGATCCACACTGATCAGAATCACCGACAGTAAAAGGATGGACATATAAGTACAGAAAAATACATTAGCCGAGCGAAGTACTGTGTGTTCAATCTTTTTGCCATCCATTTTCAGGATCTTCACGCTCCGCGGATGTACCAGAAATGCAAGTTCTTTTTTGATCGTCTTAAAATAGATCAGAATCCTTGACACCTTCATACCGCCGCCCGTACTCCCCGCACACGCACCGATAAACATCAGCACAACCAGCAGACTCTTGGAAAGTTCCGGCCACAGGTCAAAATCTGTCGTAGAAAAACCCGTCGTCGTCATCACAGTCGCCACCTGGAAAGCAGCATGATGCAGATTCATCAGCGGCCTGCCTCCCATCACCGTAGTAAGATTCCACGCGATCACCACTGCGGAAACCGCAAAAATCGCAAAATACCATCGCACTTCCTCGATACCAAGAGCCTCTTTCGGCTTCCTCATCAGCATCAGAAAATAAAAGGAAAAATTAACGCCAAATAACATCATGAAAATCGTCAGCACAAGCTGCTGGTAGGTCGTATAATCCCCGGCGCTTGAATTGACAATGCCAAAGCCACCGGTACCGGCAGTACCAAGCGACATGCAGATCGCGTCAAATAAGGGCATCCTCCCGATTAACAGGAAAATAAACTCCAGGACAAGCAGACCGATATAAATCGCATACAGCACCATCGCGCTGTTTTTTAACTTCGGTACCAGCTTGCTGACCGAAGGTCCCGGACTCTCTGCTTTCATAAAGTACACGCTCTCTCCGCCTGCCATCGGCAGGATCGCCAGTACAAAAACCAGCACCCCCATTCCGCCGAGCCAGTGGGAAAAACTTCTCCAGAAAAGCATACATTTTGACAGCGCCTCGACGTCCTGCAGGATGCTTGCACCGGTTGTCGTAAAACCGGATACAATCTCAAACCAGGCGTCTACAAAAATCGGGATCTCGCCGCTCAGATAAAAAGGAAGCGCACCAATCAGACTCATGACGATCCAGCCCAGAATGTAAATTATGATCTCGTAATTCATGCCAAAATCTCCCGGATATCATTTAATCCTACATGTGTTGTGACGATAATCACCGAATCTCCCTTTAAGATCATATCCGAACCGGACGGGATAATCTGATTCCCGGCTCTTACAATCGTACAGACCAGAACATCATCCCGCAGCTTCAGATCCATCAGACGCACATTCGTCACAGCGGAATCATTCCGGATATAAAATTCCAGCGCTTCTACCCGGTTATCCATCATGCGGTATACCGCCTCCACATTACTTCCCATCGAATTTTTCAGGGATCGGACATAGCGGATGATATACTCTGCCGTCAGATTCTTAGGACTCACAATGCTGCCGATCGGAATCTCATTGATAATACCGCCAAGCCGATTTTTATTGATCTTGGTAATCTGTTTGGCATTGGAAACCTTATTAGCGTACAACGACAGCATGATATTTTCTTCATCCCGGTCGGTCAGTGCAATAAACGCGTCCATCCCGGGAAGCCCCTCTTCGTTCAGCACGACCTCATTCGAAGCGTCCGCCTCGATAATCATCGCCTCCGGCAGCTGCTCGCTCAGTTCCTCACAACGTGTATGATCCTTCTCAATAATCTTAACGCGGATCCGTGAGCGGATCAGGGATTTTGCAAGATAATAGGAAATCCGGCTGCCGCCCGCAATCATCACATTGCGAATCACCCGATGTGGAATTCCCAGCTTGTCAAACAGAATATTCGTGTATCGGGGCGCTACCATGACGGAGATTTTATCCCCGCTTCGCAGCACGGAACGTCCGTCCGGAATGATAATCTCATTTCCCCGCTGAATAATACATGCCAGAAAATTCCCGTCAAAGTCGGAAGATATCTCCCGGATTGTTTTATCCTTCCATCGAAAATCTTCAGGGAGCTCAAATTTGATCAGATTTACCCGTCCCCTGGCAAAGGTATCGATCTCCATTGCCAGCGGAACCTGGATCAGGCGCGCGATCTCAGACGCTGCCGCAAGCTCCGGGTTAATGACCATCGATAACCCCAGCTTAGACTTTAGGAATCCTATTTCGTCATAATACTCCGGATTCCGTACCCGCGCAATCGTCTGACAATTTCCCGTCTTTTTGGCAATCAGGCAGGCGAGAAGATTTACCTCATCCATATCAGTCACCGCGATCAGGATATCCGCGTCCTCAACGCCGGCTTCCTCCTGCACCCGGTAGCTGCTGCATGTCCCGTTGATTCCGATCACATCCAGACCGGTCGTCGCCGCATCCAGTTCATCCGGCCGGGTATCAATCACACAGATATCATGCTTTTCCTCGCTTAACTGCTCCGCCAGGGCATATCCCACATTTCCGCATCCCGCAATAATGATTTTCATGAATCTTTCCTCCGGTTCTTTTTAAGAATCTTCCTGTGCTTTTGCTGCCCCGTCTGCAGCAGCTTTTGTCCTGTCGACCTTTAACGGAAGATTGACTCCCAGTAGGTTTAACACCACGCCATTCGCGTCCGGCGCGAGGATCCGCGGCAGCTTTGCCGCTTCTACCACAATCGCCTGGTAGTTCTTCTCCCGGTTAAATTTCTGAAACTCCAGGATGTCCGTAAACATTGGCTGGTATTTCTCTCCGTTTTTCAGTTTCAGCATTGGAATCGCCTTCTGTCCGTTTGCCACCGGCTGAATCAGCCTTCCTCTGGACATATGTGCGGCAATCTCTTCCAGCAGCTCTCTGTGTTCTCTGGAAAAGGTGTGATCCGAAGTCTTACGTATCTCCTGCATCAGATAGATCGCCGTCAGCTGTAACTCCGGATTTTCCACCCAGACCGGCCCGTTCTTTTTCTCTTCAGGAAGTTTTCTTTTGACGATATCCGGCAGCTGAAGCCGCAGCTTTTCTTTGTCTCCGGTCACCATGACCGCGTTGACGCCCATGGTATATAAAGATGTATAAAAATACAAAAATAATTTCTTTTTCAGTGTGATTAACGAAACCGGCACCTGACTTTCTTTCAGTCGTTCCTCTGCCTGCTTTCCGGCATCGACGGTCAGATAAAGAAATATCTCATCGTCGCAGGTCTCCGGGTCGCAAACCACGTACGGACATTTGGTGACTGTCGAAAACACGACATAGACTTCCTCGTTTTCGCGCAGCTGAGAAAGAATCTCGTCCTTTTTCTCCTCTCCCATTGGTTTTCTCCCTCTTTTCATCATTCTATATCTATATCATCAACAGTATATCTTACAGTCCGTTCCCGATGGGAAAGAATATCTTCCGAGGACCGTTCGCACTTAGGTTTTCACGTAGCGGTACTAAACTCACCGGAAAAACATCCGGTTCGTTAAGTGCCGACGTGAAAAATGTCCTCTACAGATATTCTTTCCCATCAGGAACTACTGTATTGGCATATAATCAACAGTATTTCAAGCACCAGTCTCCTCCGGCGGTTCCTCTGCCGAAGACCCGCTACTCTCGCCCGGTCCTGCTGTCTGTGATCCGGAACCGGCGACTACAACCGGCGACGTTTCGCTCTCCTCAGGCGCAGCCTGTTCTGCTCGTCGCGCCGCACTCTGACCGGCTACGATCACATTGGAGCCTGTTGTCGGCTGTGCGGCTTCCCCGGAGGGTGCCGCTGATGGCCCGGACTGTGGCTCATCCTGCAAAATCGCAGTGTCTGACTCTGTTGTCCCGACAGCAGTTTCTGCGGTCTCATTTTCTGCTTCCCCTGTCCCGGGTTCCGGCGTAACTGACTGTGCTGCTGCAGGCGCGTTTCCTGACGAAGATGGCGTTAAATTGGTCGATGCCACAGTCGTCACGCTCTCTGCGGCTGTACCTCCCAGATGATAACAGAGCACTGCTGTCCCCGCCTCGATATTCTCATAAATGGTTTTAGCCACTGCAGGCGGAAGATTAATGCAGCCGTGAGAGCCATTTGTCTTATAGATGGTTCCTCCAAAGCTATTGCGCCAGTCAGCGTCGTGCATCCCGATATTGCGGTTAAACGGCATCCAGTAAGAGACCGGAGAAGCATAACCCTGCCCGCGCAACACAGCGTTTCTCTGCTTATAGGTAATCGGATACGCTCCGTCCGGCGTCCCATTGCCTCTGGATTCATTGCCGGAGACAAAATCACTCTCAACCAGCAGTTCCCCATCTTTATAATAATACAGATGCTGCGCTGTCAGATTGATTTCTACATAAGTATCTCCGTAATCCTTCCCCTCATGGCTTGCCGCTCTCTGCAGGTAAACAGGCTCGCGTTCTTCCCCCTGTCCCGAAAGAATAATTTCCTTCAACGCGGCAGTCTCCTCTTTCTGCGAGATCCGCCAGCCATAATTTCCCTTTGTAATTGTCACGGTATCTCCGTAACTTGTGATAAATTCTTTCGGCTGATATGCGGTATCATATTTGCCCGCCAGCTCCTTTACATATTCTGCGACTGCGGTCTCATCCACGGACACCGTCCCATCCTCCGCAGCTGTCAGCCACTTCTGGATCTCAACTCCCTCCAGAATCTCCTCACTCTCTCCGAACCGGTAAACAACCGTCATCGCCGCATATCGGTTTAACTCCTCCAGACGCGCCACTAGCTCTTCATTTTCTGCAGTGATCTCTGCCTGGGCGTAAACACCGGCATCCTCCAGAGATATCTCCGGCTCCAGAGCACGGACGGCTGAGGACAATGCGGCTATCACTGCTTTGGGATCGAGCTTTGTCCCCGCCTCTTCCGGTATAATCTCGTAACCAGTCCCTTCTATGTATCCGGAAATAGCCGCATTAACCGGCTCCTTCATCCGGCTCTCGTCCATCCAGGGAAATCCGGCAAGTTCATCCTTCATCTTATTTTCATCAAAGACGATCATCGTCTCCATGGTAATCTCAGTATCCCGCAGCAAATGCAGCCCCCAAAGATACGGATTCTGTCCCGCCATTACCTGCTCCAGCGAATCGTCATACTCCATCCGCAGACCAATCGTCTCTCCGGAAATTTCATCCTCGCCGGTACGTGTTATGATCCGGCAGGTATATCCGGCTATTCCCTCATCAATCTGTGTTTTTACCTCCCTCACATTCAATCCTGAGACGTCAATATGGTTTACGACAGTCCGCGGAAAAAAGCACTCGTTATACCGCTGCGCTGTCCCGATATAGGCCGCGGCTGCAAACACCAGCAGAGCCACGCCTGCCGCAAACACAGCCTTTCTGCGGTTTCCAGACTGCTCCTTTTCTTCTTTTTCCATAATTATCTATCCTCAAACAAGTACTGTCATTTCTTTATATATGGGAGTTTCTTCTCCTCTTATGCCGAAACTCACGTCTATTATAGGGTAATTTGTTAAGAAACACAAGACAGAATTCTTTAAGAACAAAGAATACGCCGCAGTGCGATCCGTCGGAGACTTTTTATCTTACAGGACGAACTTTCCTGTAAAATAAAAAATCTTCCCGGAAAAGATTTCCGACCATGTACCAGTTGCCCGGAACACGGTCGGAAATAACAATAAACTCAAAAAATCACAGGCATTTTCACCGGATCAGAAAATTAATATTCCGATCGTGCGCACCACCCAGGCAGCCGCCCAGGCGATGACACATTGTCCCAGGATAACGTAAATGGCCCATTGGCTGCCCAGCTCGCGCCGGATCGACGCAATCGCCGCAACGCATGGCGTATAAAGGAGACTGAATACCAGCATGGTTGCCGCAGTAAGCGGCGTCAGAAGCGAGGTCACTTCACCGGCAAACAGGATTTCCATCGTCGAAACAACGCTCTCTTTTGCCATAAATCCACTGATCAGAGACGTGCAGATACGCCAGTCTCCCAGTCCAAGCGGCCGGAAAACCGGCGTCAGCAGTCCGGCAACGGCTGCCAGCATACTATCCTGAGAATCGGTAACCACATTCAGCCGCGGATCAAACGTCTGCAGGAACCAGATCGCAATGGTAGCAAGCAGAATGATGGTAAATGCCCGATACAGGAAATCCTTCGCTTTCTCCCAGAGAAGCTGCAGCACATTTTTAGCGGAAGGGAGCCGATAGTTGGGCAGTTCCAGCACAAAAGGTACCGCTTCCCCGCCAAACAGCGTTTTGTATAGAAACGCCACCAGAATTCCTACTACAATTCCCAGCAGGTACAGGCCGGTCACAATCAAACCGCTGTACTTTGGGAAAAATATATTCACAAAAAACATATAAATCGGTAATTTTGCCGTGCAGCTCATAAACGGCGTGAGCAGGACTGTCATTCGACGGTCTCGTTCACTGGGCAGCGTCCTGGTCGCCATAACAGCCGGTACTGTACAGCCAAATCCGATCAGCATCGGGACAATGCTTCTCCCGGAGAGTCCGATTTTGCGCAGGAAACTGTCCATAACAAATGCCACGCGGGCGATATATCCGCTGTCCTCAAGCAACGACAGAAAAAAGAACAGGCACACGATGATCGGCAGGAAACTTAAAACGCTGCCGACACCCGCGAAAATACCGTCGCTAATCAGAGCTCTCAGTACCGGATGTACATCCGCGGCAATCAGCGCAGTCTCGGCCGCTCCCGTCAGCGTATCAATACCCATCTCCAGAAGTCCCTGCAAAAAACTCCCGATTACGTTAAAGGTCAGATAAAACACCAGAAACATAATGCCCATAAAGCAGGGAATCGCCGTATATTTACCTGTAAGAATACGGTCAATCTTTTCGCTGCGTTTTCTCTCCCTGCTCTCTTTTGGTTTTTGCACCGTCTGCGCACAGAGCTTCTGGATAAACGAAAATCTCATATCAGCAATTGCCGCCGTCCGGTCCAGACCACGCTCCTGTTCCATCTGCACCAGGATATGCTCCACCATCTCTTTTTCATTTTCATCGAGTTTCAGCTGATCCAGGATCAGCTGATCGCCCTCCGCCACCTTGGTCGCCGCAAAACGAACCGGCACGCCTGCCTTCTGCGCATGATCCTCAATCAGATGCATGATACCGTGCAATGCCCTGTGAACGGCCCCGCCGTGATCATTCTTATCACAGAAATCATATCGTCTGGGACGCTCCTGATATTTCGCCACATGAAGCAGATGCGAAACCAGTTCATCGATTCCCTCATTTTTTGCCGCTGAGATCGGCACTACCGGGATACCCAGCATTTCCTCCATCTCATTGATCCGGATGGAACCGCCGTTTTCTCTCACCTCATCCATCATATTCAGCGCCAGAACCATCGGCGTATCCAGCTCCATGAGCTGCATGGTCAGGTAAAGATTGCGCTCTATATTCGTAGCATCTGCAATATTGATGATGCCATGCGGACGCTCATTCAGTACAAAATTTCTTGTTACCAGTTCTTCCCCGGAATACGGTGACATCGAATAAATCCCCGGCAGATCCGTCACAAGTGTATCCTCATGCCCGCGGATCACACCGTCCTTACGGTCAACCGTGACTCCCGGAAAATTTCCCACATGCTGGTTTGAGCCGGTCAGCTGATTGAACAATGTCGTTTTACCACAATTCTGATTCCCTGCCAGCGCAAATGTCAGAATCGTCCCTTCCGGCAGCGGATTCTCACCTGCTTTGCTGTGATACTTTCCGCCTTCTCCAAGACCCGGGTGTTTCATCTCTCTTTTTTGACCACGGCGTTCCTCCCTGGGCGTCTTGGAAATTTCCGCGACCTCAATCTTCTCTGCGTCGGCCAGCCGCAGCGTCAACTCATAACTGTGGATCCGCAGCTCCATCGGATCTCCCATCGGCGCAAACTTCACCAGCGTAACCTCCACGCCGGGAATCAGTCCCATGTCAAGGATGTGCTGCCTTAACGCGCCCTCACCGCCAACCGTGCGGATAACGGCGCTTTTTCCTGTCTTTAGTTCCTTCAAAGTCATACGATATCTTCGCTCCTTTTATTTTTATGCGCAGAGCCGTGCATGGTATTTTGCGGCTAATGCCGCACCCGGCTCGCGCAGCGAGTATAAGACAAAAAGCTGCCTCCTACTCGATAATCATTGACCCGTACGACCTATCGTATCACAAAGCTGCAGGAATTTCCATAAAGTAAAAAGAATCCTGCAAAGCAGGATTCTCCGCCTGCGGCGGGTCGCTTTAGCGACATAATTCCACTCCGCCGCAGTGCGATCCGTCGGAGACTTTTTATTTCATAGGACGCACTTTCCTATGAAATAAGTAAAAAGCAGCGATTGCTCGCTGCTTTTTTCTTTTGTAACTCCCAAAATGCCGTTCTTACTTATTGACGCCTAGCAAAAGCCAGGTGGGCAACCTCACGTGAGCTTCTGCCTTCCACTCAGAAGGAGGCCTGACATCCACTCACAAATATTGGAATCCCTAAGTCAGAAATGTAGGATCAAAATTAGTAAGGTTGTCGAACATCCCAGGAATCCTCTTTTATTTTCTGAAGCCATTATACAACAGTCTCTTTGGATTTTCAAGTTCCTTTTCCTGTCAGATTCCAGGTTGACCGGAATAAGAAAATCTCTTATACTCAGTTTAACTTTCCCATTTGCCGCGCAATTATGATCCCGGCAGATGATCGGATCAAAATCCCCGATTTTAAAAAACAAGAGGTATCTCATGCAGGAATCTTTTTCTATCACTACAGAACTCTTTACGCACTGTGAACTCTGCCCCAGAAGATGCGGCGTCAATCGATACCGGACTCATGGCTATTGCGGCTGCGGTACGACACTGACTGCAGCCCGCGCCGCTCTCCACCATTGGGAAGAACCATGTATCAGCGGCACCAGAGGCAGCGGTGCCGTCTTCTTCACCGGCTGTACGCTGCGCTGCCGCTTCTGCCAGAACCAGTCCATCAGTCAGGACGGCTTTGGCAAATCCCTGTCCGTTTCCAAACTGGCTGATATTTTTTTACGACTTCAGGAGGAAGGCGCGCATAATATCAATCTGGTCACAGCCACGCAATATCTGCCCCTGATCCTGCCGGCGCTTGATCTCGTACGCAATCGTCTTCACATCCCCGTCGTCTATAACTGCGGCGGATATGAACGCGTGGAAACCGTACGGGCGCTGCAGGATTATGTCGATATCTGGCTTCCCGACCTCAAATATTATGACCCGGGACTCTCCGAATCTTTTTCCGGTGCGCCGCATTATTTTGCAATCGCGTCAGAAGCAATCCTGCAGATGATCCGCCAGACCGGTGCTCCGGCCTTTCAACTGTCCCCGGATAGCGACATCCCGATCATGACCCGCGGCGTCATCATCCGCCATCTTGTACTTCCCGGTCACTATAAAGATTCCCTCTGGATCCTTGCCTGGATGCAGGGACATCTGCCGGAGAACCAGTATCTCATCAGTCTGATGAGCCAGTATACACCTTATCATACAGATCCGCTCTATCCCGAATTAAATCGCCGGATCACCACCTACGAATACGAGAAGGTCGTCGATGCTGCTCTTGCCCTGGGACTTGACGCGGGATTTATGCAGAAGAAAAGCAGCGCGAAAGAAGAATATACCCCTCCCTTTGACCTGGAGGGGCTGTAACAATCTGCACACCTCTATTACCGCATCGCCGCTACGAGCTCCTGCATCTTCGCAGCCGATGCCGCATTCATTGCGGAACGGATCGTCACCACCGGCTCCACAATCTCGATCTCCTTCATACTCTCAAGCGTCTGACGCATAATCTTCGCCGCCATCGGCGCCCAGGAGCCATTCTCGATCAGACCGAATTTCCGCTTCTGATAATTTTTGGACTTCAGATGGGAGAGAAATTCCTCCATGCAGGGGAAGATGCCTCCGTCATACGTCGCACACGCAAGAACCACCCGGTCATAATAAAACGCTTTCCGCACCGCATCGGACACGTCGGTACGTGAGAGATCCACAATCTCCGTCTCCTCGCCGGCTTCTGTCAGCATCTGTGCCATCTCTTTTGCCGCGGCAGCCGTATGTCCGTGAATGGACGCATAGGCTACCAGTACGCCGTGCTTCTCCGCCGCATAGCTGCTCCACGTCTGATACAGACCAATATAATATCCCAGATTATCTTTTAAAACCGCGCCATGCAGCGGGCAGATCATCGCGATATCCAGAGCTGATGCTTTCTTTAATAAAGCCTGTACCTGAACTCCGTACTTGCCGACGATATTCAGATAATACCGCGCCGCCTCATCGGTCCATTCTCCATCATAACTGAGCATGCCAAAACGTCCAAAGCCATCCGCAGAAAAAAGGATTTTCTCGCTCGACTCATAAGTAACCATCACTTCCGGCCAGTGTACCATCGGCGCCATCACAAACTGCAGTGTGTGACTGCCCAACGAAAGCGTATCGCCTTCTTTTACCGTCACCTGACGTCCCGCCAGATCCAGATCAAAAAACTGCCCGATCATGCCAAAGGTCTTGACATTACCTACGATCTTTGCCTCCGGATACATTTCTGCGAAACGTTTGATATTGGCGGCGTGATCCGGCTCCATATGGGACACCACCAGATAGTCCACCGGACGGCCGGCAAGCTCTGCCTTCAGATTGTCAAACCATTGCTCCGTCGCGCGTTCGTCTACGGTATCCATAACCACAACCTTTTCATCCAGAATCACATAAGAATTATAAGTCACTCCGTTCGGTACCGGATACTGGCTCTCAAACAGATCCAGCGTCGTATCCTCCACTCCGATATATCTCACGGAATCACTGATCCACATTTTGCTCATATCCTCGTCTCCTTTTCTCTGCGATACCGTTCCACCATCTGCTTTAGCTGCGCACGGGTGTACGGTTTCTCAATAAACCCGTATGCCTGAATTTTCCATGCTTCCAGAGAAAATCCGGGAATACTCGAAAGAAGCACCACTACAGGCGGTTCTTTCTGCTTTTGTATCTCCTTTGCCAGCCGGATCCCGCTGATATCCGGCATAACGATATCGGTAAATACCATATCCGTCGGGTTCTCCCGAACATAATCTACCACCGCCACAGCCTCCTCAAACCGGGCGGTCAGTTCTACCTCTTCTATACTTTTCAGGCTGTCGCTGATCTTGTCCAGCAGCTCCGGATCATTATCCACAGCCACGACCCGTATCTTCATCTCTACCACCTTTGTTCCTCACCGCGGCATCAGGCTCTCCCCATGCTCCTTCAGCCATTTTCTGCGAAGCCTGTAATCGGGAAGAACCGCTTCCACCACCGCCCAGAATCTGGGCGAATGATTCATCTCCAGACGGTGAGCCAGCTCATGAACAACAACATAATCCAGCACTTCCTCCGGTGCGAGAATCAGCCTCCAGTTATAATTCAGATTTCCCACCGCCGTACAGCTGCCCCAGCGGGTTTTCTGATCACGGATGGAAATTCTCCCATAACTCACATGCATCAGAGCCGCGTATAACGCCGTCTTTTTCTCAAATACCGCCGCTGCCAGCTTCCTGGCCTTTCCTGCTTCTTCCTCTGTCAGCGTGAAACGGCTGCTGCGCTCCTGAGCAATCAGTTCCTGTCTCCGGCGAAGTTCCTGCTGCTTTTGCAGGATCCATCCGTTCTTTTCTTCCAGAAAGTTTTCTATCAACGTCCTGCTGCATCGCCTGGGTGCGCGAACCAGCACTTTTCCCTCCGGAGTCAGCTGGATCGCCAGCGTCTTTCTGTCCGAACGGATACATTCGTATTCCATCGATGTTTTCATCTTTTTTCCTTGTGCCCGTTACTGTCTTTTTCTTTGATTCCGGTCACTCCTGTGCTTTCCTTTTTCCATCATCGACACTCCCAGAATTTTGCCTCTGACGTTTCTTAACATCGTTCTTCTCGCAGATATCCTCCAGGCAGCATTGACCGCAGGCCGGATTGGTCCTTGCCGTACAGACTTCCCGCCCATGATACACCAGTCGGTGACAGAAGCTGCTACCCTCCTCGGGCGGTATGATTTTCCATAGCGCCATCTCAACTTTTTTCGGATCTTTCGTCCCCTCTACCAGACCAATCCGGTTTGTTATCCGGATGCAATGAGTATCGGTGACAATCGCCGGTTTACCGAATACATCTCCCATGATCAGATTCGCGCTTTTACGACCCACACCCGGAAGCGCCAGCAATTCGTCAAAACGATCCGGCACTTTCCCCTGATACTGATCACGCAGGATCCGCATACAGGCGCTGATATCGCGTGCCTTGCTGCGCCCCAGTCCGCAGGGACGGACAATCTCCTCGATGTCCTCCGGAGATGCCGCAGCGAGCGCGTCCACATCCGGATATTTCTCATAGAGCTTTTCTACCACAATATTTACTCTCGCGTCCGTACACTGCGCCGCGAGCCGCACACTTACCAGCAGCTTCCACGCCTCGTCATAATCCAGCGTACAATCCGCATCCGGGTATGCCTCTTTCAGTCGTGCAATCACTTCCCGTGCCAGTTTCCGTTTTTCTGACATTCTTTCATCTACAGCTGCCGCCGGTTCTGTCTGTCTGTCCTTCTCTTCTATTTTTCGTAACGGTTCATTCCTTATCGCTTCTTCCGCCATCCTCATCCTTCTTCCCGCAATGTCCTTATCCGACCCACGGCATTACCTCGGAATGTACTTCCGCGCCATCCTCGATGGCACGCTCCATCAGGACCCACAGATAAGCGTCCTGAAGCGCTTCTGCCAGTGGATAAACCTCTGTGCCATCTTCCAGATACCGGCTCATCCCAAGAAGGATTGTCCCCACCGCAGTCTCATCCTCTGGAAGCACCACTGCCTGTCCCAGCCGGACAAAAGGATTCTCATAGAAAATCCCGCCGGATACCGCTTTCTCACCGTTCTCACAAAACCGTACCCTACGGATCCCTCCGCTGTAAGGGTCTCGTTCCGTCTTCAGCTCAAGCTGATGAGGCACATGATTTTCATCTACATAAGAAAGCACATTGTCAAAGAGTTCTCCTCTTTGTCCACGTACACACACATGGCGCCCCCGGATCCTGCTGTGATACTGCACTCCGTCAAAATCATAAAACGCATATTTTCCTGTGCCATCCTTACATGTAAATGTAAAATCTGCGCGGACTCTCCTGCGCATTTTCACCGTCCCGTCCGTCACCGCTCCGTCGCGGGATCCCGTCTCTTCTACCGGAAAATGATATTCTTTTGCCGTGATTCTGACCGACTCCAGTCCTAACTTCAGATAGCGTCGGATCAGGCTCGCCGCATGATAATCATGCACAGTTGAAATATCAATCGCGTAAGGCTCTCCCAGATAACCATGTCTCACCGCCGCAATCGCTGCCGCATGAGTCGGATGAGCGAAATACTGTTCCGCTACCTGAATACGCGCGCCATATTTTTTACGCCATTGCCAGAGTCTTTTACAATCCTTTTCTTCCATGGCAGCCGGCGTTTCCAGCAGAACCGGAAATCCCCTTTCCAGCCACTCCTCGCCTGTCTGCACGATCGCGTCCTTACTGACCGCGACCACTATAAAATCCGGTTTTTTCTCCTCGCACTCCGCAGCCGAAATAACCGCCGGAATCCCATACAGACTCCGCATCCTCTCTGCTTTTTCCTCCGTGCGGCAAAGCATCGCCTCCATCCGGAAAAGCGACGGATAAGCCTGAGCGACCCTCCAGTAAAAAAGAGAACGCCAGCCCGAACCCACGGTCACAAATGTTATTGGGGTGTCTTTCATCCCAAACCTCCATCATAAACTGTAACTTTTCTGCATCCCTGGATGCACGCAACCATTATGCGTTACATGGGTGTAACACGCAACCATTATACTCCATGCCCGCATATTTCGTCAAACTTTTGTTTTCCAGATTTTTTGTATTCAGTAGCAATCTGACATTTTTTATGTTATACTGAAAATATTGTGGAATTACTTATCTGGAGGTTTATAAATGAAAAAAATTATTTTAACCGGTGACCGTCCGACCGGACGCCTGCATGTCGGTCACTATGTAGGATCCCTGAAGCGCCGGGTAGAACTGCAGAATTCCGGCGATTTTGATGAAATTTATATTATGATCGCGGATGCCCAGGCGCTGACTGACAATGCTGATCATCCCGAAAAAGTTCGTGAAAATATTATAGAAGTTGCCCTCGATTATCTCTCCTGCGGACTGGATCCTGCCAGATCAACTCTTTTCATCCAGTCACAGGTTCCGGAACTGACCGAACTGACCTTTTATTATATGAACCTGGTGACGGTGTCGCGTCTCCAGCGCAATCCCACTGTAAAGTCGGAGATCCAGATGCGCAATTTTGAATCCAGCATCCCGGTCGGATTCTTTACCTATCCCATCAGCCAGGCTTCGGATATCACAGCTTTCAAGGCGACCACCGTACCGGTCGGCGAGGATCAGGAACCGATGATCGAGCAGACCCGCGAGATCGTGCGCAAGTTTAATTCTGTCTACGGCGAGACTCTCGTTGAGCCGGAAATCCTGCTTCCGGACAATAAAGCCTGTCTGCGGCTTCCCGGCATCGACGGCAAGGCAAAGATGAGCAAATCTCTTAATAACTGTATCTATCTGTCTGATACCGCCGAAGACGTCCGCAAGAAGGTCATGTCGATGTTTACCGACCCCAACCATCTGCGTGTCCAGGATCCGGGCGAGGTTGACGGCAACCCGGTATTTATCTATCTGGATGCTTTCAGCAGAGACGAACATTTTGCGGAATTTCTGCCGGAATATAAAAATCTTGACGAACTGAAAGCCCACTATCGCCGCGGCGGTCTGGGCGACGTCAAAGTCAAGAAGTTCCTGGTTAATGTTCTCCAGAGTGAGCTGGAACCGATTCGTCAGAGACGCAAAGAATTTGAGAAGGACATCCCCGCCGTCTACCGCATTCTGGAAGAAGGCAGCAAAAAAGCAGAAAAAGTCGCGGCACAGACACTGGCCGACGTCAAGCGCTCCATGCGGATCAATTACTTTGAAGACCGTGAGATGATTGAAGCTCAGGCAGAAAAATTCCGTCAGGGTTAAGCTGCAAAACTTCCTTACACGCCCGTGTGCATATAAAAGGACACGCAGTCACTGTTTTTTTAGCACTGCGTGCCCTTTTCGTCTGTTTTCCTTTTCTTCTATCTTTTGTTCAGGGAGTACCCCAGCACTGCTCCCACGATACCTCCCACAATATGCGCCATATTGGAAATATTATCATCCAGCACCACTCCCTCATACAGCTGCTGCCCGATAAAAATAACGGCAACCAGAAGAAAGGTCAGCGGAATCTCGCCCTCACGAAAACCGGTAAAGGACGCGAGCAGGATAAAAGCAAATACGACGCCGCTCGCCCCGTACAGACCGACATTCCAGAAGAACACATAGTTAACCAGCCCTGTAACAAGCGCTGTGATTGCCATAATCACCAGCAGGTCCCTCGATCCGTATTTTTCCTCCAGCATCGGGCCAAGCAAAAGCAGATACGAAGCGTTTCCGATAAAATGGCTCCATCCCTCATGCCCAAATACATGCGTAAAGAACCGCACATATGTCATCGGGCTGCTGAGAGACGAATGCCAGGTCATAAAAAACATCTGTGTCGTCATTCCTGATGTAACCACCCCCAGCAGCGTAACCACCGCGCAGGCCAGTACAAACGTCAGCACCACAGGCGCATTAAAGGTGATACGTAATCTTCCCGGCATCTTTTGTTCCCCATCCTTTCTCTTAATCCAGAAGCATTTCCCGGAAAACGACATTACTCACATCCGTTCCATAGTCGGTCAGTCTCACATAAGGCGCCTCCACCTCGATCAGCCCCTGTTCCCGCAGCTTTGGCAGCACGTCAGCATAGACGTTCCACATATTTTCTCCGAAACGTTCCATAAAATCACTTCCAGAAACTCCCTTTGTCATGCGCAGACCCAGGAACATAAATTCCTCCATCCGGTCATTGACAGTCATCTCTTCGATCTCTCTGGCAGCCTCGCCCGGGACTTCCAGGTTCAGGTCCAGATATTCCTTCATATCTTCCGTATTGTGATAGCGGTAACCGCCGATATAAGAAGACGCACCCAGTCCCAGACCCAGATAATCCACTCCCGTCCAGTATCCGATATTATGACGACACTCCCTGCCCGGCCTTGCGTAATTGGAAATCTCATATCGGCTGTAACCGTGCTCCGCAAGCATGGACTTCGTCAAATGATAAATTTCCCGGTCCGTATCCTCGTCCGGCAGCGGCAGCCATCCATCCATTGACACAGGCGAAGCATTTTCACCATAATGGTCAAAAAAGGGCGTCCCTTCCTCAATGATCAGACTGTACGCAGAGATATGTTCCGGACGCAGCATCAGCACCTTGCGCAGCGTATTCCTCCACGATGATACCGTCTGTCCCGGCAGCGCCGACATCAGATCAACATTGATATTATCAAAACCGGCCAGGCGGGCCGTCTGATAGCTCTTTAAGAATTCATCGAAGGAATGAATTCTGCCCAGGCGTCTTAACTCCCGGTCATCCGCCGACTGCAGCCCCAGGCTTAAACGATTCACGCCATGCTCCCGATAGAGAGTCACGCGATCCTGCGTCAGCGTACCAGGATTTGCCTCCAGTGTGATTTCCGCATCTGTTTCTATCGCAAAGGCTTCTCTCACCGCCGTTAAGATCTCTCCCATCAATGCAGCCGGCAGGACCGAAGGCGTCCCGCCTCCCACAAAGATACTCGTCACGCGACGGTCCGTAAAGCAGGTTCCCTGCGTCCGGATCTCTGTCACCAATTGCCGGGTATACTCCTGATACGTCTTTACCGGCGCACGGAAAGACAGGAAATCACAGTACAGGCACTTCTGCGCGCAGAATGGAATGTGGATGTATAATTCCAGTCCATTATCCTTCATCAAGTTTCAGCACACTCATAAACGCTTTCTGCGGGATCTCCACATTGCCAACCTGCCGCATGCGTTTCTTTCCTTCCTTTTGTTTTTCCAGCAGTTTCTTCTTGCGGGTAATGTCGCCGCCGTAGCACTTTGCCAGGACGTCCTTTCTCATCGCTTTCACCGTCTCTCTGGCGATAATCCGACCGCCAACCGCCGCCTGAATCGGAATCTCAAATAAATGCCGCGGAATCTCTTCCTTCAGCCGCTCGCACATCTTCCGCCCGCGCTCGTAAGCAGAGTCCGCGTGGACGATAAAGGACAGCGCGTCCACCGCTTCCCGGTTAATCAGAATATCCAGCTTGACCAGCTCGGATCGCTGGTAACCTTTCAGATCATAATCAAAAGACGCATAACCGCGGGAACGGGATTTTAACGCATCAAAGAAATCATAAATAATCTCATTTAACGGAAGGTCATATTTTAACAGCGCCCTGGTTTCCTCGATGTACTCCATGCCATTATAAATTCCTCTGCGCTCCTGACAGAGCGTCATGATCGAACCGACAAATTCGGTCGTCACCATGATCTCCGCCTCCACGATCGGTTCTTCCATATAATCGATCTCCGACGGATCCGGCAGGTTGGACGGATTGGTCAGCTCAATCATCTCACCATTCGTCTTGTGTACCCGGTAAACCACGCCCGGCGCTGTCGTTACCAGGTCGAGCTGGTACTCCCTCTCCAGGCGCTCCTGGATGATCTCCAGATGAAGCAGTCCCAGAAAGCCGCAACGGAAGCCAAATCCCAGCGCAACGGATGTCTCCGGCTCAAAAAACAGGGAGGCGTCATTGAGCTGCAGCTTTTCCAGTGCGTCGCGCAGGTCGTTATATTTTGCCCCGTCAGCCGGGTACAGGCCGCAGTAAACCATAGACGTTACCTTTTTATAACCGGGAAGCGGACTTGCGCATGGATTTTCCGCGTCTGTAACAGTATCGCCAACCGTAGTGCTCCTGACGTCCTTAATGCTCGCCGTCAGATAACCGACCATACCGGCGCTGAGCTCCTCACAGGGGATAAACTGCCCCGCACCAAAATATCCGACCTCTACGACCTCTTCCTCGGCTCCGGTCGCCATCATACGGATCCGCATCCCCTTGCGGACCGTCCCCTGACGGATGCGGCAGAAAACAATTACCCCCCGGTAAGAATCATAAAGCGAGTCAAAGATCATTGCCTGCAGCGGCGCGTCCGGATCGCCCTCCGGCGCCGGTATCTTCTCTACAATCGCCTCCAGCACATCTTCGACATTCAGCCCGGTCTTTGCCGAGATACGCGGCGCGTCCTGCGCCTCAATCCCGATCACATCCTCAATCTCATTTGCCACCCGGTCCGGTTCCGCGCTCGCCAGATCGATCTTATTAATCACAGGGAACACATCCAGATCATGATCCAGCGCCAGATAGACATTTGCCAGCGTCTGTGCTTCGATCCCCTGCGCCGCGTCAACCACCAGGATCGCGCCGTCGCAGGCCGCCAGACTACGCGAAACCTCGTAGTTAAAATCCACATGTCCAGGAGTATCGATCAGATTAAAGATATATTCATTTCCATCCTTGGCCTTATAAACCGTGCGGACGGCCTGCGACTTGATCGTGATACCGCGTTCCCTCTCCAGATCCATATTATCCAGGACCTGATCCTGCATCTCCCTGCTCGTTAAAAGTCCCGTCATCTCGATAATGCGGTCCGCCAGCGTCGATTTGCCATGGTCAATGTGCGCGATAATACAAAAGTTACGGATTTTACTCTGGTCAACTGACATAAATCATTCTCTCCCGTTTCGATAATAGGACTAGTTTATCATTTTTTCATTTCCCTTGCAACACCCGATCCAAAACTTCCGCCAGCGGCTCCATCGCGTTCACCGCCTCCTCCAGCGTATTGGTCTGCGCTCCGACTTCAATCAGCGACGAACGCGCCCGAAGGTGCAGATTATAACGAAGTCCTTTCATATAGATTTTTCTCATCAGATCCGGATATTCACGGCATGCCAGCAGCTGCATCTGAAAGGAAAATGCCAGATTGCCGGAGAGATTGGGATTTGGCAGGTAAGAGATCTCTCCTTCGGGCGTGCGGCTCATCCCCTGAAACAGCATGATCCTGGCGGTCGGTTTTCCGTTCACCTGCGTTACCAGCCGGGTTCCTTCCGCAACGCCGTCCCGATGGATATCAAGAATCACCTGGATTGTCGGATGTTCCTCCAGGATCTCTGTAATTCCTTCCAGTGCGTACGTATAGGCACGGCTGCGATCGAGACTCCCGCCCTTCATATCATAGGCTGTCGTATCATGGATCACATTCCATCCCTTTTCCTCCAGCAGTCCGGTCAAACGATTCCCCACACTGACTACCGTAGCCTCCGGATGCGCCGGACCATAGTCTGCGTAAGTTTCCTGCGAATGCGTGTGGTAAATCAGGATCTGCGGAGCGGAAGTCTCCTGCACAATCGTCAGATCCGTTCCTAGGAACTGATCCGCCTTCATCAGCGACCGGGGCGCAGTCGTCGACGGGTGGACGCTGTAATAGGTTTTCATCAGAAAATCGTAATCCTGAAGCCGGGAAAATTCCTCAATTTTCTCTGAAAGGATTCCATTTGCAGTACTGCCCGCTTCCCCCATACGGGTACCTGCGTCCTGATATCCTGCCTGGTCATCTTCTGCCCCGGCTCCCGGTTTCCCGTCAGTCGATACTCCTTCCTTTTCTGACGCAAAAAACAGGTATCCGTATGTTTCATACGCATACCTGTATCTCTGATAAATCTTATAGGAGGGATCGCGTTCTCCAGCCTCTCCCGGTTCTGTAAGCATAAAAAAGGTCAGAAACAGCGTGCGGCAGACGATCACGGAAATGCCAAACATCCCGGCCAGCGCCAGCCCGATATACGCCGGCCGAAACCAGATCCGTTTCCCATATCTACTCGAAGCAGACAATATCCTTTTTCAGCCTCTTCATAATCTTCTTTTCCAGGCGGGAAATATAGGACTGGGAAATTCCCATCAGATCTGCCACTTCCTTCTGCGTCATTTCATTCCCGTCCGCCGTCTTAAGCCCATACCGCAGCTCGACGATCCTGCGCTCACGCGGCGTCAGCCGGCTGATCGCATGATTCAGCAGATCTTTTTCGGTCTCATCCTCCAGTCCCCGGTAAATGATATCCTCATCAGTACCCAGAATATCCGCCAATAGCAGTTCGTTTCCGTCCCAATCAACATTGAGCGGCTCATCGATGGACACCTCCATCCGGGTCTTATTATTTTTTCTGAGATACATAAGGATCTCATTTTCGATACACCGGGACGCGTAAGTCGCGAGCTTGATATTTTTCTCCGGGTTAAATGTATTAATCGCCTTGATCAGCCCGATCGTTCCAATCGAGATCAGATCCTCCACGCCCACACAGGTATTATCAAATTTTTTTGCTATGTAAACAACCAGACGCAGATTGTGCTCGATCAGCAGAGAACGGGCTTCCTTTTCATCACCGGATCCCAGCCGGCGGATCATCTCCGCCTCCTGCTTTGCGTCCAGCGGCGCCGGCAGGATATCCGCACCACCGATATAATGAACCTCACCCTGTTTCTGAAAAAGCATCGCCGCAAACGACGGGGCGGACTTAAACTGCATCCGGTTCGGTATAGATACTTTCATGATCATTTTTTGTTCCTCCTAGTTCCAGCTTATGATTCTTCTGTATGTAAAAGCATTTCATAGCCATGCCCGCGTGAAAGCGGATACCGGCTGATCGCGATCCAGGGATGATCATACTGTCTCACAGTCCCTTCTTCTGTCTCTACCTGCATATGATCGATCCGTACACAAGGCAGAACTCCATACCGGACTCCGATCGAGCGGAAGGGGACATAGATCACCTGGTTCACCCGATCAATCAGTCTCCTGCCCACCACCTCTGATACGATATGCACCGGATGATGATGATATGGTTCAAATAACCGGTTTCCTGTATCACAGAGCGCGGTAACCGTCTCTGTCTTTCCCCGGTAACACAGCGTCACCCGGAAAAAAATCTCCCGATGTTCTTCCCTGCGTCCCAAATGACGCCACAAGAAAAGAAGTCCACTGTAAATCACGATTCCCCACAGAATAACCGGTAAAAGTTTCCACTGCCGACAACACCCGGAAATCGTGAGCCCCCATTCCCGAGGGATATGGACGCCAAGCAGCTCCAGCGTTCCCCCCATAAGCGCTCCCATAAGATAAAGCGTTACAAATCTGTGCGCAAATTCCTGTACCGGGACTCTCCCAAAAGCGACCCACAACATCAGAGCTGACACCGCCGGTCCCTCTATGGCAATCTCCGAAATTTCCCGTAACACCTCCACTCCGGATCCCCATGCAGCAAACTCCCACAGCCGAAAGGCGACCACCAGCACGCAGTTGATCGTTCCTCCCGAAAATGCCGCCAGCCAGAGTCTCTTCTTTCCTGCATATAGCTTCAGAAAATGCTTTGTCAGATCAAGGAGCAGCAGATTCATCAGAATATTGATCAGCACAAAAGCATCCAGATACAATATCATGACAGCGGCTCTGCCGTTTTCACCTCCCCCTTCATCCTCTCTCATCATAGCAATCTGACTCTGCAAATGCTGTCGAATCCGCGTCTTACTTTCATTTTTTTCCACGACAAAAAAGGACAGAAAACTCTGTAGTCTTCTGTCCTTCACATGGATCCTCTTGGATAATTCTGTTTTCCTGTCTTTTCCGTCTCCACCCGATCAACGACCGCGCTTTGGATTCTTAAGGAAATCGGGAATATTGATCTGATTGGGCTGCGTTCTCGCACGATAAGACGGTGCCGGGGTCTCCGCTGCGGTATCGCTCTTTGCCGCCGTCTGAGGAGCCGCTGTCTTTGCTCTTACTGCCGGTTCTACAGTAGCTGCCGCCCCGGAGGATGCGGTATTAAACGCCGGTATATTCAACTGAGAAACCGGAGCTGCCTGCGGTTTGGACGGTTTGAAGCTGCCAAAACCAGCCATCGCTTTATTGACCGGAGACTCATTCTGATGAGCATCCAGACCGGTCGCAATCACCGTGATCGTCGCTTCATCCTGCGCGTTCTGGTCATACATCGCGCCAAAAATGATATTGGCGTCATCACCGGCAAGTTCCTGCACATAGGTAGCAGCCTCATTTGCCTCAATCAGGCTGATATCGCCTGAAATATTAATAATCACATGGGTCGCGCCCTCGATCGTCGTCTCCAGAAGCGGGCTGGCAACGGCCTGTTTCACTGCCTCAACTGCCTTGTCATCTCCTTTGGCATGTCCGATACCAATATGCGCGATACCCTTATCCGTCATAACTGTCTGTACATCCGCAAAATCCAGATTAATCAGACCGGGAACATTGATCAGATCCGTAATCCCCTGTACTGCCTGCTGCAGCACCTCATCTGCTTTCTTTAAGGCATCCGGCATCGTAGTCCTGCGGTCAACAATCTCCAGCAGCTTGTCATTGGGGATAACAATCAGCGTGTCGACGTTCTCTTTCAGATGCTCGATGCCCGTCATCGCGTTTGCCATACGAGTCTTTGCCTCAAAACGGAATGGCTTGGTCACAACCCCTACCGTCAGGATACCCATATCCTTTGCCAGTCTCGCGATCACCGGCGCCGCACCGGTGCCGGTACCGCCGCCCATACCACAGGTGACAAACACCATATCCGCGCCTTTCATCGCCTCTGAGATCTGATCGGAACTCTCCTCAGCAGCCTTCTGTCCCACCTCCGGTCTCGCACCGGCTCCAAGACCCTTTGTCAGCTTCTCACCGATCTGCATGGCTGTCTGCGCCTTGCAGAACTGGAGAGCCTGTTTGTCTGTATTAATCCCGATAAATTCCACTCCGGCAATATTTTCATCGATCATGCGGTTTACCGCGTTGTTACCTGCTCCTCCCACGCCAATTACAATAATCTTTGCCGAATTCTCAGATTCATTTATGTTAATCTCGATCAAGATTTTCGTCCTCCTTCAATCAATATTCTCCCCTTTTGTAATAGTTGTAATGGTTTTGTAACGCTTAAAAATTCAGCTAACTACTACTATAGGTGATTTCTAAAAAAATATCAACCTATTCTTTCAACTTTTTTCTCCTATTTTTCCGGCTTAAATGCGTATCCGGCGCTCGCTCCGGTATCATCGTAATCATCCAGATACAACGTTCCTTTCCTTCCTTCCAGAATCGGCAGCATATCACTCAGTTCCGCAATTTTTCCATTCAGGCTTTCATTACTCCCCAAAACCACCTGAATATCGCCGATATACAACGTCGCCTCCCCATAAGTGCTGTACTGGATCTTGTCAACGCTCAGATGATAAATCGATAAAATCTGAGTAAGGTTCAGAATCTCCTCAAAAATGCTGTCACTCTCTACCGGCAGCTTCTGATAAAGCACAATCTGCCCGAATTTCAGTCCTGTAATCCAGGGAATTCCCGACAGCTTTTCGTTGGCACTCTCCACGATAATTCCGTCTTTATCAAAATACATATAGCTGCTCATATAGGATACATAACCAACCACGGATTTTTCATAGACAAGAACCTCTACCCGGTTAGGTCCCCGGAAAACGATCCGGTACTCCTGCACAAATGGAATACTCTCATGCGGACGTACCTTATCCCGGATATAACAATAAAGGGAATTGCGACTCAGCCGATCCGGAAAAAGGATCTCTTCGATCTGCTCCGATGTATACCGTTCATTCCCCGTGATCTCAATTTCCCTGATATTAATACTAAGACAGAGTATCAGAACCAGCAGCACAACCACTGTCACTACGATAACAATCCTCTTTTTTCCCCCTGCCTGTGTTTCTGTTCTCATATCATTATTGTCCCCTGCGTATAGGAATCGAGCAGGAGGCAGCTTCTGGCCTCATACTCGCTGTCTGTCGTTTGCGATAAGCCGGATTGCGGCTCCCACGGATTGAAGATCCCCACAGATATCCTCATATCCTCTGGCGATACAGGGATATCCGTCTACCAGTGTCGTTCCCTCCGCTATCAGCCCGGCAACTGCCAGAGCCGCGCCACCGCGCAGATCACGCGCACAGACAGAGGCGCCGGACAGACGCTGACCGCCCTCCACATATACTGTGTTTCCTTCTATTATAATATTTGCCCCTAATTTCTGCAATTCTTTTGCCGTGGCAAATCTTTCCTCAAAAACCATCTCGCGGATTCTCGAAATCCCATCGGCCCTGAGCGCCGCCGTCAGCATCACAGACTGCAGATCCGTCGAAAATCCCGGATACGGTCCGGTCTCCAGGATGACCAGTCTTAATATCCCATCCTGTTTTACGAGAATCCCGTTCGAAAAGGTCCGCGTCCGGGTACCCATTCTCCCTGCCACCCGCAGATTTTCTTTCATTGCGTTTTCAGGCGCATCACGCAGAAAGACCTCGCCGCCTGCCGCCATCACGGCCCCCAGATAGGTTCCTGCCACGATCCGGTCACCCGGTATCGTAAATTCACAGTCCCGCCGGAATTCCCCGCTTCTGACTGACAACACATTACTTCCGACCCCTTCGATCTGTACACCCATTTCTTCCAGGAAATGGCAGAGTACCTCAATCTCAGGCTCTCTCGCCGCTCCGGTCAGCACCGTACTCCCCTCTGCAGCCGCTGCCGCCATCAGCGCCGTCTCCGTAGCGCCTACGCTCGGATACGGCAGATTCATCAACGCTCCGCGCAGCCCGCATGTTCTGGCAAACATACGGCTTTCCGTCTCCGTTACGGACACCCCGGTCTCTGTCAGTACCTTCAAATGCAGATCTATCGGCCTCCTGCCAATCGAGCATCCCCCCGGCCGTCCAAAAACCACCTCACCAAGTCTTGCCAGAAGCGGAGCACAGAGCATAATCGACGAACGCATTTTTTCCGCTTCATCTGCCGGAATCTCGCACGAGGTAAGAGCATCCGCCTCGATCACCAACACATCCCCCGCGAACTTCACTCCGCAGCCAAGCGCCCTGAGGATCCGGATCATGCAAAACACATCCTGAATTCGCGGAACATTTCTTATAACCGTAGTTCCCCGGTTAAGAAGCGATGCTGCCATAACCGGCAGCACCGCGTTTTTAGAACCCTGTATTCTGATTTCACCCGTAAGTCCCCGTGTTTCCCTGACCTCAATTACTCTGGTATCCGCCATCGTCTCATCTTTCTTCCCTGTCGGCAATCGGGTACCTCCCGTGTTTGAAACACTTACTGTATCCTATGCCGCCATGATCGGAAAGGTTTTACTTTTCCAGGCGAATCTGATTGGAAACACCCAGCGCCATACCAATTTCAATCATAAAGAAGAGCACCGACGTACCCCCATAACTGATAAACGGTAACGTAATGCCGGTATTGGGAATTGTGTTTGTCACAACCGCAATATTGAGAATCACTTGGATCGCGATATGTCCCATCACTCCTACCACCAGAAGCGCGCCAAACAGATCCGGCGCATTTTCCGCGATCAACATCAGGCGATAAAGCAAGAACAGAAAAACAAGAATGATCGACGCCGCGCCAAAAAGTCCCAGTTCCTCACAGATGATCGAAAAAATCATATCATTCTGAGCCTCAGGCACAAATCCCATCTTCTGGATACTCTCGCCAAGACCCTTTCCCACCAGTCCTCCGGAACCGATTGCATATAATCCCTGGAGCACCTGAAAGCCGCCGTCCTGCGGATAGGCTTCCGGATTCAGCCAGACATGAATTCTTTCCAGCTGATAGGGCTGCAGCAGGTTAATCTTTTCCAGAAAAATTGCCAGAGGTCCCGCAGTGGCAAATACCCCCACTCCTGCGGCTCCGCATACAAAAAACGGCCATTTGATCTTACAGGCCACAAAGAGCATGATAAAAGCGATTCCCACGATAATGATACCGGAGCTTAAGTTATTTGCCGCAACAATCCCGGCAATCGGCAGCGTCATCACGATCACCAGCCCGCTTCCTCTGAGAGAATTAATCTGCGAGTCCATTTTGGTGATCACCAGAGCCAATGCGATGATCAATGTAATCTTTACCAGTTCGGTCGGCTGAAAGCTCAGAGAACCCACTCCCAGCCAGCGCCGTTTCCCATTTACACGCCGTCCGAAAAGTGACACCGCAATCATCAGCACATAAGAAAGGAGATAACCAAAAACCGCGACCCGTTCATAGATGTGATAATTAATTTTGGATATCAGCAAAGCGCCTAAAAGCCCCGCCCCCGCGATCTTCAGCTGGCGCATCATAAAGTAAGAGGCATCATCATACATGAGCTGGGCAGTATAAGAGCTCGCGCTGTAGATCATCACCAGACCGAAAGCAGTCAGAAAAATTACACAGAATAACAGGCTGTAATCATAAAAATGTTTTCCCTTTTTCTTAGCCATCTGCCCTTCTCCTCCTGCTCGATTCTTTTCTCTATCCAATCATTCCGGCGGCTCAGGCATACGATCTGTCCGGCTGCCTGACAACACTTTCATCATAGAGCTCTGACACATTCCTTAAAAATGCGTCCGCGCTGCTCATAATTGTCAAACATTCCCCAGCTTGCACAGGCCGGTGACAGAAGTACATTCTCACCGGGATTTGCGTAAGCCGCGCATACGCGCACTGCCTCCGGCATATCCTCCGCATACATGATATCCGTAAATCCATGGGCCCGGGCACAGGCTGCGATCTTATCCCGCGTCTGACCGATCAGCACCAGATATTTCACCTTGCCTTCAAAAGCTTCGATCCACTCGTCATATTCACTGTGCTTATCATACCCACCGGCAATCAGTACCGTCGGTCCTGGCATCGCACGGATCGCCTGAATAGCGGCATCCGGATTGGTTCCCTTGGAATCATTGTAATATCGAACGCCGGAGCGTTCCAGTACAAACTCGATCCGGTGTTCTACCGCCTGAAACTCCTTCACCGCCTTACAGATATTCTCTAACGGTACTCCCATCTTTAAAGAAATGCCGATCGCCGCCATAATATTCTCATAATTATGCTTTCCCAGCAGGTGCTGCTCATGGACGTTCAGAAGTTCTTCCTTTTTGCCGTCATGAGCATACATAAACAGATCACCATCCAGATACAATCCCTTTTCCAGTACCTGAGTACTGGAAAAGAACATCACCTGAGGCTTACATTCTTCGCTCTCACCGAACTCACGCAGCACCGGATCGTCATAATTCAGCACGACCCAGTCTTCCTCTGTCTGGTTCTCCGTCACACGCTTTTTGATATTAATATAATTTTCCATCGTGCCATGTCGGTTCAGATGATCCGGTGTAATATTTAAGATTGCGCTGACATCCGGGCGAAAATCCATGATCGTCTCCAACTGAAAGCTCGATACCTCCGCCACCGTCACGGATTTTTCCGTAGTCTCAAGAGCCATCTCCGTATACGGCGTTCCAATATTTCCCACCACAAAAACTTCCTCATAGAAAGTTTTCATGATCTCTCCGGTCAGTGCCGTCGTCGTCGTCTTGCCGTTTGTGCCTGTAATAGCAGCCAGCTTTCCCTTTGCCACATGATACGCAAGCTGGATCTCACTCCAGATCGGGATCTCTGCTTCGTCAATCACCGGCACAAAAGGCGCGTCCAGCGGAATCCCCGGACTGATAATCGCCAGCTCCACCCCTATCAGATCCAGACACTCCAGTTTACCGAAAAGGAGAGTAACTTTCGCGTCCTCCGCAAAATTTTCCCTGATCGTATCCGGATCCAGTTTATCGTTGCCGTCATACAGGATAATCTCGCCACCTAGGGACAGCAGCAGCTTCGCCGCAGCGATACCGCTCTTACCTGCTCCCGCCACAAGGACCTTCTGACTGTTCATGTTTTTTCCTCCTATAATCCTAAGTAAGCCACCAGGCACATAATCGTTGTCACAATAGAAAACACCGCTACCACTCTGGTTTCCGACCAGCCGCCCAGTTCAAAATGATGATGGATCGGCGCCATGCGGAAAATACGTTTCCCATGCGTCGCTTTAAAATAGCTGACCTGCAGGATTACTGACAGCACCTCCGCCAGATAAATCAGACCAATCAACGGAATAAACAGAGGAAGCCGCATCATAAACGCACTCGAAGCGACGAAACCTCCCAACGCCAGCGAACCCGTATCTCCCATAAAAACTCTCGCCGGATATACATTGAAAAGCAAAAACCCGAGCAGACTTCCGACAACCGCTCCCGTGATCGGACTGATGCCGCTGTCTTCCCCCAGCGAGACGATGGTCAGAAATGTCGCCACCAGAATCGTCACACTGGTGCAAAGCCCGTCCAGTCCATCTGTAAAATTAACGCCATTATCCGTCCCCAGCACGACAAAAAAGACAAACGGGATAAAGAAAATCCCGATGTCCAGAAAATACCCGTCTTTAAAACCTCCGGTAAAAGGAATCAGCATCGTCGTCTCTACTTCGCCGGAATGAATCAGATACCAGATAAAGATCCCCGTAATCACAAACTGTCCGGCAAGTTTCTGTTTCGGATTCAGTCCCTCGGAACGTTTCATAACAATCTTGATATAATCATCCAGAAAACCAATGACGCCGAAACCTGCCGTCATAAAAAGCACCGGAATAACCGCCGGATAATCCCGGATATAGAGAAGTGATGTTATAACGATACTCGCAAGTATCATCAAACCACCCATCGTCGGAGTCCCCTGCTTTTTCAGATGTGTCTGCGGCCCGTCACTCCGGACCTGCTGGCCGAATTTCAGCCGATGCAGAAAGGGGATCCCGATCGGACATAAAATCGAACTGATCGCAAACGAAATAATTATTGCAAGTATTGTCTCATCAATCATGATCTGCTCCTGGTGATATGTAACATCAAACGGCAGAATACGCCGCTGTTACGATATGTAATAGAAATACAACACTGTATAGTATACGCTTTTTCCGCCGAACAATCAACCTTTGTTTCCGCTTTCCCCGATTCTCAGATATGGCAGGATATTCCGGAAAATATCCGCAATTACCGGCGCGGCAATCGTACCGCCGTAATAAATTCCCTGTGGTTCATCGATCGTAATCAGTGCGATAATCTGCGGATCATCCGCCGGCGCGAACCCGATAAAGGATGAAATATATTTTTTCAGGCTTCGCGGCAGCTTCTCGGATGTCGCAGTCTTGCCCCCAATCCGGTATCCTTCGATTGCCGCCTTGTTTCCGCTCCCTTCCGACACTACATGCTCCAGAATCATCCGCATCGTCGCACTTGTTTTCTCTGATACGATCCCCTTTTGCACCGGCCAGGAGAACTCACTGACCGAGTTTCCATCCGCGCTTACCGTCTTCACTGCAAAATGCGGCGTGATCCGGTCGCCGCCGTTAATCACCGATACCGCTGTCGTGATCAGCTGGATCGGCGTAATCTGAAACGACTGTCCAAAGGACACGGTCGCCAGCTCCACAAGTCCCATATTTTCTTTTTTATGCATGATCGTCGAGGCCTCGCCCGGCAGATCGATCCCTGTTTTCTGTCTTAAACCAAACTGATCAAAATAACGGACATAGTTTTCAATGCCAAGGCGCTGGCCTACGTCAATAAATACCGGATTGCACGAATTCATCGCACCCTCCAGAAATGTCTCCGTCCCATGTCCTCCCACCTTATGACAACGGATCCTGCGATCCTCCACGATCCGGTACCCGGGACAAGAAAAGGTATCCTCCGGCGTCACAACACCGGCCTCAAGTCCCGCTGCCGCCGTTATGATTTTAAAAGTAGAACCCGGCTCATACGTGTCGTTGATCGCCGGATTTCTCCACATCTGATTCAGAAGTTCCTGCATCCCCGCCGCAGAGATTCCGGCCGGAGCCTCCGTATTCAGCGCAAACGGATCATTACAGTCAAATTCCGGAACACTTACCATCGCAAGCATTTCACCGTTTTTCGGATTCATGACGAGGATCGAAACGCCCTTCGCACCTTTTCTTTCCATCGTCTCATACGCGGCCTGCTCACAGTATTTCTGGATATTGATATCCAGGCTGATGATCAGATCTCGTCCCGCAACCGGCTCCACCCGGTCCTCTGCCGCATTTTCAATCTCCACGCCTGCCGCATCGGTCATCGTAAGGATTTTCCCATCGATTCCCTTCAGGATCTGCTCATACATGACTTCCAGTCCGACGATTCCCTGATTGTCTCCCCCGGTAAAGCCCAGTACCCGGGAAGCGAGCGATCCGTACGGGTAATAACGCTTATAATCCTCATCCACCTTCACTCCCGGCAGCTTTCTCGCGCGGATCCGATCCCCGGTCTCCTTATCCACATTGGTCCGGATAATCTCACGTGAACTTCTTTTTTCCACACGCTTACGCACTGCGGATTCTTCCATCCCCAGTTCTTCACAGAGCGCAGCGATCACCGTTTCCCGGTCCTCGATCTGGTTATAGATCACCGAAATTGTGCAGACGCTGCGGTTGGACGCGATCTTCTGACCGGTCGCGTCTATAATATTTCCTCTCGCAGCCTTGATCGTCCGTTCGCGTTCATGCAGATCCTCCGCCATCCTGCTGTAATGCAGGGAACAAAACATCATCAGATACACCAGCCGTCCGATCAGACCCACCATGCAAAGACACAGCACGATACTGAGAACGGTTATATTTTTCCTGTGCCGCGTCCGATTATGTTCCATTCACGACTCCCTGCACGCCATCATTAAAATATATGAGACAGTCAGACGAATAGAACTTTTATTCTTCGCTTTCCGTTTCGATTATGATCTCTTCGTCCTGTGCGTTTCGGGATTCCTCTGCTTCCCAGTTATCTTCCGGATTGACGCTCACACTGCTGTCGAAATCTTCCAGGTCGGACCAGTCCTCCCCATAAGAAGGGTCGATCTCAACCACATTTTCCTGCGCCAGTACATTATCCGGCAGTCCGGTATCACTCTCGACCTCCGGGGCTACATATTCATCCGTCTCATACACCCTGGTTTTCTCCGGGACTTCCTCTTCCGGCAAAGCGCCGGAATTTCCGGAGATTCCTTCCTCCTCCGGCAATACGCCCGACGTATCTGCCAATCCTTCTTCGCTGTCTGCAGACGGGAAAATATTCATGTACGGCAGAATCTCAGCCATGATTTTGGCAAAAATTCCGCTCGCATAGCTGCTGTGCGGCTGATCTTCCACATGAGGAGTATCGATAATCACATAAACCAGCACCTCCGGGTCATTTGCCGGCGCAAACCCACAGAAGGACACCAGATAATTGCCCTGTCCGCGAGGATATTTTTCAGCGGTACCTGTCTTTCCCGCGATATCATAACCTTCTACCGCCGCCGCCTTTCCGGTACCCTCGCTCACCGTCCGGAAAAGTGCTTCTTTGATAAAATTGCTGGTACTTTCCGAAACCGTTTCCCTCACCAGATTCGGTTCTATCCGTTTAATCACAGAACCCTGTTCATTTAAAATCTGCTTTACCACATGCGGCTCATAATAGGAACCGCCGTTAATGACGGAACAATACGCCGCCGCCATCTGGATCATCGTGCAGTTATAGTTCTGTCCGAAGGAGTTTGTCGCCAGGTCAGACGGCTTCATCGTATCTTCGGTATAAATCAGCCTGGAAGTATCCGCCTCTCCGGGAAGATCAATGCCGGTCCTGGAGCCAAACCCGAATAATCTCTGATAATAGGAAAATTTACTGCGTCCTGTCATCGCCGCAATCTGCATCATCGCGTCATTACAGGACTGCATCAGAGACTCCTGCACCGTCAGGTAACCGTGCCCGTAGCGGTTAACACAACGGATCCTCCAGCCGCCGACCTCCTGGTATCCGTCGCAGAGGAAGCTCTCGTTCCCCGTAAGGACTCCTTCTTCCAGCGCCGCAGCCACGGTAAATATCTTGGAAGGGGAACCAGGCTCATACGTATCACTGACACAAAAATTTCTCCATTCCTGATTCCAGGCCACCTGCAGTCCATACGAACGGATCTCATCTTCCTCGTAATATTGCGTCACTTCATCCTGCGTAATTGTCGCCTTTCCATCCTCCTTTGGATGGTTCTTGTAGACGTTTACCGCTTCCTTTAAACCCATCGCACGGATTTCTTCATCGGTATATTTCTCGGAAACTGCCTGCGGATGATTCAGGTCAAACATCTGGTCGCTCGCCATCGCCAGGACTTCTCCGGTATTGGGATCCATCACAACCACGGCCGTCCGCTCAGAACCGGTCTGGGTCTGCCACTCATTAATATATTTCTCCACAACACTCTGAATATTCACATCAATCGTGGATACAACCGTATTGCCGTTTACCGCATTCTTAATCACGCGCTCCAGATTGGAATCATCGTTCAGATAGCCGTATTCTCTTCCATTTGTCCCGACCAGGCTGTCATTATAATAAGTTTCAATCCCTCCGTTTCCGCCACCTCCGTCACTGGTAGCAAAGCCGATCACATTGCACGCCAGCGAGTTATTGGGATAGATCCTGCGGTATTCATCCTCAAACCATACGCCTCTGACCCGCGCTTTGGAATTTGCCGCGGCATTTGCTTTATTCACCGTCTCCTGCTGCGTCTCAAACGCTTCCTTCTGATCATAAGACAGCCGGCGGCCGTCCGCATAACGAACATATGCCTTACCCTGATTCTCCGTAATGATCCTGCGAAGTTCGGCCGTGTCAAAGCCAAAAACCTCTGTCAGCGCGCTGATCGTCGTCTCCAGGTAATTTTCCTCGTCTGTCATGATCTGCCTGGGATCCAGAATCAGATTATAAACTTTTTCTGTGGTAGCCAGATAAGTGCCATTACGATCAACGATATCCCCCCGTCGATAAGGAATCACCCGGCTGTCATACTGCTGCTGCGACAGGACAATCTGATTATAGCTGTCCTGATTCTGGTCGACGATCCGGTAAATCACCCATATCAAAGCAAGCAAAGCCAGCGTAATTATGATAAACATAACCGCCAGCTTTCTCTGCATATATTTTCGGAATATTCTTTTTTTCTGCGGGTCCTGCTCCAGATCAGTATTTTGGGATGTTCTCATATTGTCTCACATACTCGCTTTCCGTCTTATCATACAATAAAACCTGATTTCGGTTGGCATACACCATACCCAGTTCTTCCGTTGCTATCTGATAAACACGATCCAGGTTAATATTCGTATGAATCCGGGTTTCGAGAGCATCATTCTCTGTCCGGAGCATTTCCAGCTCTGTTTCCAGAGCCTCTATGTTATAGATCTTCGCATTAATAGAGGACTGTACATGGAGATAATTGACAAGAATCACCAGCACACACGCGATTGCCAGCGACAGGATAATCACATAGGGAAGATCCATCTGCAATGCTTTCTCACGGTTTCTGCGAACCGCGTGAATCTCCGCCATCGTGTGTTCACGCTGCCGCGGCTGTTCTTCATAGCGGCGTTCCGGTTCCCGTACCCGTACGGTATTGCCGTAAATATAGCTGTCATAGTTTTCATTTCTGCTTCCTGTTGATCTTCTCTCCTTAGCCATGGCAGCCACCCCCTACCTTTTTTCAAATACCCTCAGCTTCGCGCTCTTCGCGCGTTTATTCCCTGCCAGTTCTTCCTCTGAGGGAAGAATCGGTTTTCTTGTTATCACTGTTCCTCTGCTCACTCTGCCGCAGGTACATACCGGAAACTCCGGCGGGCAGATACAGGGATTTTCATTTTGGCGGAACCGGCTTTTTACGATTCTGTCCTCCAGCGAATGGAAAGTAATAATACTCAGCCGCCCTCCCGGCTTTAAACGTTCAATCATCGTGTCAATCGAGCGATTTAAAACCTCCAGTTCCTGATTCAGTTCAATACGGATCGCCTGAAAAGTCCGTTTCGACGGATGTCCGCCGGTTGCCTGAATCTTCTTCGGAATCGAAGCCCGGATAATCTCCGTCAGCTCTCCCGTCGTCTCAATCGGCTTTTTCTGCCTTGCAGCCACAATATGCTTTGCAATGTTTTTCGCGAAACGATCCTCGCCGTAATCACGGATGATCCGATATAGATCTGCTTCCTCATACGTATTGACAATATCGGCGGCCGTCTGCGGATTTCTCTGATCCATCCGCATATCGAGCGGCGCGTCCTCACGGTAAGTAAAGCCGCGTTCGGCATGATCAAGCTGATAAGAAGAAACTCCCAAATCCAGGTAAATCCCATCCACCTTTGTGATGCCCAGAGAATCTAAAATTTCCGCGATCCTGACATAATTGCTGCGAACAATCTGAACCTGTCCGCCATATACGGCAAGCCGATCGGAGGCGGCGGCGACTGCGTCCGCGTCCTGGTCAATCCCGATCAGTCTTCCGGTTCCATCCAGCCGTTTTAACACCTCAAAGGCATGTCCGCCTCCTCCCAGTGTCCCATCCACGTAGATGCCGCCCGCGTGAATCTGCAGGCTGTCTACCGTTTCCTCCAGAAGAACCGATTTATGTTCAAACATCATATGCCAAGACCTTCCATGTTTTCCGCAATTTCTTCCATATCGTCGTAGGTATTGGCCGCCTTCCAGTTCTCGCTGCTCCAGATCTCGATGCGGCTGCCCACTCCGACAAGCACGACATCCTTCTCAATCTTCGCAAACTGACGCAGCACAGCCGGCAACAGGATCCTGCCCTGCCGGTCGACCTCACATGAGGTTGCCCCCGCGAGGAAAAAACGCGTAAACTTTCTTGCGTTGGCGTTGGTCAGTGGGAGTGAGTGGAGTTTTTCTTCCAGAGCTTTCCATTCGGTGTTTTCATAGACGAACAAACAGCCGTCGAGTCCTTTTGTTACTACAAATTCGTCTCCGAGCTGTTCCCTGAACTTAGAAGGAACGATCAGTCGTCCCTTAGAATCCACTGTGTGATTATACTCGCCCATGAACATTTTTATCACCTGTTACCCTGTTGCCCACTCTTCTTCCATTTAAAACCACTTTAAACCACTTTCCACCACCTGGTAGCATTATTTTAGTACATTCATCATGAAATGGCAAGGAATTTTTCACAAAAAAAACGCAAAAAAAGAGACGCCTGAAAATGGGTTTTCAATCGTCTCCAGATGTTGTACAAACATATTTTCGTCTACAAGATATAGGCTCTGATCCTCAGGCCCTTAACGCCGCTTCTCCCGCGCCGCTTTCCCACGATGGTACATAATCGCCGCTCCTCCAATCATCATCAGCAACAGGGACACGGCCTGCGACACCGGTATCCCGGTTCCAAAGAGGATCAGCTGATCCGAACGAAGTCCCTCGATCCAGTATCGACCCATCCCATATCCGAAAAAGTACATACAAAGGACCTCCCCGTCAAAAGATTTCCATTTACGGTACCAGAGCAGGAAAATCAGCAGACACAGATTCCAGCAGGACTCATATAAAAAGGTCGGATGGACCTGGATGTATTCGATCCCCTCTTCCACAATCTGATGCGCCAGAATGTCCGCGTTCAGCATATTCGGATTAACCAAGGACGTGCGGATCCTCATCGCGAAAAGATTGTCTGTGTAACCGCCGAATGCCTCACAATTAAAGAAATTTCCCCATCGGCCAATGATCTGTCCCGTCACCAGTCCGAGTACTACCGTATCCACGACAGAGAAAAAATTCAGCTTACAAATCCGGCAAAAGATAACCGTCGTAAGGATTCCCGCCAGAATACCTCCGTAAATCGCGAGACCACCCGCGCGCAGATTGAAAATCTGAAGCAGATTGTCCTTATAATATTCCCACTGAAAGATCACATAATACATCCTGGCGCCAATAATTGCAAAAATAATATCATACAGAGCCAGATCCAGATACATATCCGGATCCTGTCCTCTCCGCTTCGCGTCGCTCTGAATCAGCGCGATGCCCGCCAGCATCCCGCAGCCGATAATGATCCCGTAAAAAGCGATCCGGAAGCCAAAGATCGAAATGCTGTTTTTCAAATGCTGAATGGTTATTCCCAGATGTACAAAACCGATATCCGCTCCTGCCATCGAAATACCCTCCCTGTCTGCGATAGGATAAAATGCCGTGAATTGCTGCAAAGCATAAGTTCGATTACGAAAATCAAAGATTTTCTATCTCACTTATCCCTGCTTCACACTCATGCCATTCATGCTATCACAAAGCCGTGAAAAAAGCAAATTTTATTCGAGATCTCCATACTTTTCATTGACTTTTCTCTCATTCTGTGATAATCATTTAATGTGTGCGTTAAAGCATTAAAGTTCAAAACTGTAAAGTTCAGCGCATCAATTTATTTTACACACTAAGAAAAGGATGGGGACATTTATGAAACTGGTAATTCTTCTGTTTTATTTTGCCGTAATGATCAGCATCGGCCTTTACTGCCGCAGACACGCGACGGACGTCAACGGATTTGTACTCGGCGGACGCTCGGTCGGTCCGTGGCTGACCGCTTTCGCTTACGGCACCTCGTATTTCTCCGCAGTCGTATTCGTCGGATACGCGGGACAGTTTGGATGGAAATACGGCATCTCGGCCACCTGGGCCGGTATTGGCAACGCGGTTATCGGCTCACTCCTCGCATGGGTGGTTCTGGGACGACGGACACGCATTATGACCAGGCATCTCGACTCCGCGACTATGCCGCAGTTTTTCGGTCAGCGTTTCCAGAGTACGCCGTTAAAGATCATGGCTTCTGTCATTATCTTTATCTTTTTGATTCCTTACACGGCTTCTCTCTATAACGGTCTCTCGCGCCTGTTCGGTATGGCGTTTGATATCGACTACTCGGTCTGCATCGTCCTGATGGCGGTTCTCACCGCGGTCTACGTCATTGCCGGCGGTTATATGGCTACCGCTATCAACGACTTCATCCAGGGAATCATCATGCTCTTTGGTATCTCAGCGGTTATCTCGGCCATCTTAAAGAGCAACGGCGGATTTCTGGCTTCCCTGGACGGTCTCGCACGCATCACGGATGAAAGTGTATCCACTACGCCCGGCGTCTTTGCCTCCTTCTTCGGACCAGACCCGCTGAATCTGATGTTCGTCGTCATCCTGACCTCTCTGGGAACCTGGGGTCTGCCGCAGATGGTACAGAAATTCTACGCGATCAAAGACGAAGAAGCCATCAAAAAGGGAACGATCATTTCCACGCTCTTCGCTCTCGTTGTTTCGGGCGGATGCTATTTCCTCGGCGGATTCGGACGGCTCTATTCTGATCAGATTGACGTGGCAGCCAATGGCTATGACTCGGTCGTCCCGACGATGCTCCAGAACCTGACACCCGCCATGATCGCTCTTGTGGTTATCCTGGTCCTCTCCGCTTCCATGTCAACCCTTTCGTCCCTTGTCATCGCATCCAGTTCTACCCTGACAATCGACTTTCTGAAAGACAATTTTATTAAGGAAATGGACGAGAAAAAACAGGTGCTCTACATCCGTGTCCTGGTCGTCGTATTTATCGCAATCTCCGCTATCATCGCGCTGATCCAGTATAAGATGGCAGTCACCTTTATCGCTCAGCTGATGGGGATCTCCTGGGGAGCGCTGGCCGGCTCTTTCCTCGCGCCTTTCCTGTACTCCCTGTACTGGAAAAAGACTTCACGGGCGGCCTGCTGGGTTTCTTTCTTCTTCGGCTCGATCCTGATGGTCGTCGATATGCTGGTTCCCTCCTGTCTGCCGGCAATCATGCGTTCTCCGATCAACTGCGGAGCCATCGCCATGCTGACCGGATTTATCATCGTACCGGTTGTGAGTTTCCTCACGCCAAAGATGGATGCTAAATATATGGAAGAAGTATTTTCCTGCTATGATGTCGTTCATGAGGTTCCGCTCAAGGTAGCGCTGCCCAAAGACAAAAACGCAAATAACAAAAACCATAAAAGCAAAAAAAATCGCAGATAATTTGCAGTTCTTTGCTTGACTTTACGCATATGCCCGGCTATACTTGACGACAGACAGTTCGTTGGCACCATCCTGTCTTTAAACAAAACCAGGGCTGATTGCGAAATTGCTTATCAATCATTATGATTATTTAGAACAATGAACGCAGGCCCATTTCGGTGCCTGCGTTTTTATTTTTCATCAAATCTCAGGAGAATATTGTATGTTTCTTTTAAAAACAGAGCATTCCTTTGACGCCGCACATTTTCTTGCCGGATATGAGGGAAAATGCAGAAATATTCACGGACACCGATGGCGCGTCGTGCTGGAGGTATGTGGAACAGCGCTTAAGACCGATGGACAGCAGCGGGGAATGCTGGTGGATTTTTCCCATCTCAAACAGGACCTCAGAGAAGTTGTGGACACATTTGACCATACTCTGATCGTGGAAAAGGGTTCTCTGTCTGCCGCTCTCGACAGTCTGTTAAGGCAGGAGGGCTTTTCTGTAACAGAGGTACCGTTTCGCCCGACCGCCGAAGAATTTGCGCGGTATTTTTATGAACAGATAGCCGCGCGCGGATATGACGTAGCCCGAAGCACAGTATATGAGACACCGGCCAATTGCGCGGAATATCTGGGAAAGGCAGGCGATCCGGCATGAAACAGAAAACTCAGAATTTATTTCCGGTCGCCGAGATCTTTACCAGCATTAACGGTGAAGGCGTTCTGGCAGGACAGCTCTCCGTCTTTGTCCGCTTCTGCGGCTGCAACCTGAACTGTTCCTTCTGTGATACAACCTGGGCCAACCAGCCGGATGCCGCCCACACCGTCATGAGTTCAAAGGAAATTGTCAGCGCTGTCTCCCAAACAGAGATCCGCAACGTCACACTAACCGGCGGCGAACCGCTTCTCCAGCCGGCGATCCGCGAACTCCTGCTGCACCTGTCCGCCCTTCCACAGCTGCGCACAGAGATTGAAACCAACGGAAGCATTGATCTCACCCCATACAGGGGCATCCCACGTATCACGTTTACCATGGACTGTAAACTTCCGGGAAGCGGAATGTACGACCAGATGTGTCATGATAATTTTGCCCTTCTGAGACCTGACGATACGGTCAAATTTGTCGTGGGAGACCGGGATGACCTGCTATGCGCACTCGAAGTCATCCGGCATTACCACCTGACGCATCGCTGCCATGTCTACTTCAGTCCGGTCTACGGCAAAATCCAGCCGGCTGAAATTGTAGATTTCATGAAAGAATATACATTGAATAACGTGAACCTGCAGCTGCAGATGCACAAATACATCTGGGATCCCAATGCCAGGGGCGTCTGATCTACTGATAAAAGACGCGGTAAGCTCTGACAGGCACTTATCATCCGTGTCTGTCATGCACAACATAGAAAGAGGAGGAATTTCACTATGGCGATCGATACACAGGCTGTGAAAGAACATATCCGCGGGCTCCTAATCGCTCTCGGCGATAACCCGGACCGCGAGGGACTAAAGGACACGCCCGAACGTGTCGCGCGAATGTATCAGGAAGTCTTTGAAGGAATGCAGTATACCAACGAAGAGATCGCAAAGATGTTCGACAAAACTTTCGTAGATGAGCTGGACTTTGAAACCGATTCCCGCGACATGGTCATTGTGCGGGATATCCGGATCTTCAGCTACTGCGAACATCACATGGCCCTCATGTATGATATGACCGTTACGGTCGCGTACATTCCCAACGGAAAAGTCATCGGCTTAAGTAAGATCGCCCGTATCGCCGACATGGTGTCCAAGCGCCTGCAGCTGCAGGAACGCATCGGCAGCGACATCGCCCAGATCATGCAGATCGTCACCGGCTCCGAAGACATCGCGGTCCGCATCCAGGGTTCTCACAGCTGTATGACCGCCCGCGGCATCCGCCAGCCCGATGCCAAAACCATAACCACCACCGTGCGCGGCCGCTTCCTCAGCGAGCCGTCTCTGTTGAATCAACTATAACGATATATCACGGAAACCTGCCAGCGCCCCCTTTTATCGGCAGTTGCTGACGCAACTTCCGATAAATTACATAATCATTTACTACCCATATACCATAACGTAGTCCCTGAGAAGGAAAAATATCTGGAGAGGACATTTTTCACGTCGGTTCTTAGTGAGCCGGATGCACTTCCGGCGAACTTAGCACCGCTACGTGAAAACCTAAGCGCGAGCGGTCCTCGTAAGATATTTTTCCTTCTCAGGGACGGATGATTACCATGAAAACATGAAAGGAAATATTATGAGAGTATTAGTCCTCACCAGCGGCGGTGTTGACAGCACGACCTGTCTCGCTCTCGCCGTTGACCGCTATGCCAAAGAAAATGTCACTGCACTGGCCATTACCTACGGACAGAAACACTCCAAAGAGATCCAGTCCGCCCGTAAGGTCGCCGCTTACTATGGCGTCGAACTGATCGAACTGGACCTGGCGGAAATCTTCCGCTATGACACGCACTGCACCCTGCTGACCGGTTCCGCCGGCGACATACCGCAGGAATCCTATGCCGAACAACTGGAAAAGACCAGTGGCAAGCCGGTTTCCACCTATGTTCCTTTCCGCAACGGTCTTTTTCTCTCCAGTGCGGCCAGCATCGCTCTCTCAAGAGAATGCAGTCTGATCTACTATGGCGCTCACAGTGACGACGCTGCCGGAAACACCTACCCTGACTGCAGCGAATCTTTCAACCGGGCAATGAATGAAGCGATCTGGCTGGGCAGTGGTAACCAGCTGCGCATCGAGGCGCCCTTTGTCAGCCTCACCAAAGCCGACGTCGTCCGTCTGGGTCTGCAGCTGAAAGTTCCCTATGAACTCACCTGGAGCTGTTATGAGGGCGGTGAGGTTCCCTGCGGCGTCTGCGGCACCTGCCGGGACCGCGCGGCGGCCTTTGCCGCAAATGGAGTGGAAGATCCTGCTGCATCTGCTCAGTCATCTGCCGGAAAGGAGGCATCCCTATGACCGGAAGAGACTCATCCGAAACGGATGGCATCACTCTGCTCGGAAACCAGCACACAAAATACCGGGATGATTACGCTCCGGAAGTGCTCGAAACCTTTATCAATAAACACCCGGACAATGATTATTTTGTTAAATTCAACTGTCCGGAATTCACCAGTCTTTGCCCCATCACCGGTCAGCCGGACTTTGCCACGATCACGATCTCCTATGTTCCCAGTGAGCGCATGGTAGAGAGTAAATCTCTCAAGCTGTACCTTTTCAGTTTCCGCAATCATGGCGATTTTCACGAAGACTGCGTGAATATCATTATGAAAGATCTCATCCGCCTGATGGATCCGAAATACATCGAAGTGTGGGGAAAATTCACTCCACGCGGCGGCATCTCCATTGACCCCTATTGCAATTACGGGAAACCCGGCACCAAATGGGAAGATGTTGCCTGGGAACGTCTCTCCCATCACGACCTGTATCCGGAAAAGGTAGACAATCGATAAGGATTTTTTCGGCAAAAAGATCAATTTTTCCTAAATTTATTTTACAAAAATAGTACATCTTTTATAAAAATGTGTTAAACTAAGGATAACTGTTGGATTCATTTTTATAAAGGGGGATTACTATGATTGACAATTACAACGCGCTTTTAAAACCAGACGACGAGGAACTCTCCGCGCGTCTCGAGGCAGCGCACACCAGGCTTTTCGCGCAGCAGATGCAGATGAAAGAGACCCAGCTGCCGGTTGTCGTACTCTTTGAGGGATGGGGCGCAGCCGGCAAGGGAACCATGATCGGCAGAATCATCCGCAATCTGGATCCGCGCTTCTTTACCGCGGTATCCATGCATGACCCAACGCCCGATGAACAGCGCAAACCGTTTCTGTGCCGGTACTTTTCTCAGATACCGGAAGCCGGTCGCTTTCTTTTCATGGACACCGGCTGGATGTCGGAAATCACACACAGTGTTCTGAAAGGAACCATGAACCGTCAGGTTTACCGCGACCGCATAGGTTCTGTACGTCGTTTTGAGCGCGGTCTGACTGACAATGGCTACCTGGTTCTCAAATTTTTCTTCCATATTACCAAAAAAGAGCAGAAAAAGCGTCTCGACGCTCTGCTGGATTCCAGGGATACTGAGTGGCAGGTGGATGACTATGACCTCTGGGAAAATAAACACTATAATGAATGTGAAGCCGTATTTGACGCATTTCTGGATGATACCAGCACGGCTTCTTCTCCCTGGTACGTCGTCGACGCAAAATCCAAGAAATGGGCGGAACTGCAGGTAATGGAAACCATCGTAGCCGGGATCGACATGGCGTTAAAAAATCACACCCTGACTGTCCCGCTGGTTCAGAATACCTTCCCACTGCTTCCCATGCCAAAGCTGGCAGACGTCGATCTGAACAAAACAATCGCCCCTGAGGAATACAAAACCGAATTAAAACAGCTTCAGGAGCATCTGAGAGAACTGCACAATAAAGCCTATCGGATGCGGATCCCGATCATCATCGCCTATGAAGGCTGGGACGCGGCCGGCAAAGGCGGCAACATCAAGCGTCTCACCAGCGCTCTCGACCCACGCGGTTATGAAGTAATCCCCATTGCCAGTCCCAAGCCTCATGAGAAGAGCCGCCATTTCCTGTGGCGTTTCTGGACCCGACTGCCGAAAACCGGCCATATCGCGATCTTTGACCGTACCTGGTACGGCCGTGTCATGGTAGAACGTCTCGAAGGTTTCTGCAGTGAAAACGACTGGCAGCGCGCCTACAATGAGATGAACGAATTCGAAAAAGAGCTCAGCGACTGGGGCGCAGTTATTATTAAATTCTGGGTACACATCGATAAAGACACTCAGCTCGCGCGCTTTACCGAACGCCAGAACAACCCTGACAAACAATGGAAGATCACAGATGAGGACTGGCGCAACCGCGAAAAATGGGATGTCTATGAGCAGGCCGTCGATGAGATGATTGCCAAGACCAGTACATCCTATGCTCCGTGGCATATCCTCGAATCCAATGATAAACACTACGCGCGCATCAAAGCGCTGCGTATCGTCATCGAAGCACTGGAGGACGCCATTTACCATTAAATCTCAATTATCATAAAATACCTTACGCGATCGTGTGATCGGACAGGAGACGGCTCTTTGTCTCCTGTCCGCCTGCGCCGGCCGCGTATGGCGTAAGCCATAAAATTCCTTACGCGGCCGTGTGCATACAAACGTCAGGCAGGAGGGATGAATAACATCCCTCCTGCCTGTTTGCGCGAAGTGTGATACCATATTTATTTCATCAGTGCCTTTACCTGACGCACTCTCTCATCGATGAAGTCCGCCCACACTGTGGTATCCAGATATGGCTGGCTCTCGTCTGTATAAGTGCCCGCCCGATCTGTCACTGTAATCTGATTCGGATGGCTCGGAAGCGCAATATCCACATGAATCTGTTTCAGTTTATCCGCATCTGCGAAGAACCGCTCTCTCAGATCCGGCGTCAGATATTTACTGGTCGCATAATACTGGTCATTCATCGTATTTGCACCCACGCCGCCATGCATGCCAACCACATATTCCTCTCCATTTGCCGGATTCTTCACTGTCCAGAAAAAGCTGGTACAGCCGATCGTATGTCCCGGAGTCAGCATCGTACGGATCGTAACATTACCCATCGTGATCGGTTCATCATCCGCATAATACTCATCCACTGTAAACTCCTGCGGATGGGAATCCTTATCCAGCACCAGAGTTTCCTCCGGGCATTTCTCCATAAATTCCGTATCCTCTCTGGACATGTAAAGCGTAGCGCCGGTCAGCTCTTTCATCAGACGCGCCGCACCGCAATGGTCGAAATGCGCGTGGCTGATCAGAATCTTTTTAATGTCTGTCGGTCTGAATCCCAGCTTATAGATAGAATCCACCAGCATATAAGCGCTCTCCGGGATCGCGGTATCCAGCAAAATCAGCCCCTCCCCCGTATCAATCAGATAACAGCCAACCCAGGTCTGTCCGGCCACATACCATGTATGCGGCGCCACCTGAAAAGGCTCAACTGCCAGTGTCCACGGTCTGTATGCCAGCGTGGCTACCGGATCTTTAATTGCAGGACTGCAGCGAAAGCTCATCGTTCCTGTCTCCTTTCTGTCTTACTTCATGCCAATTTTCATTATCAATCATTGTCAGCTTTATGTATTCTTTCTGCCCTTTTCAACAATCGCCCGTATAATCGGCGAGAAGATACAGAAGATTGCGATCACCATCAGTACTCCGGACACCGGACGGGTAAAGAAGCTCGTCCAGGTGCCGCTGTACTGGAATGCCTTCAGCATATTTTTCTCCAGCGTCGGTCCCAGAATGAAGGCCAGGATCAGCGGGGAAGTCGGAAGTCCGCCAAATTCCATCGCGATGCCGACCGCGGCAAATACCATCATCATACCGCACTTATAGAGATTGCCGGAGTCCACATATGCGGACGCAAGGCAGATCACCAGCAGTGCCGGATACATATACACACTCGGCACCTTCAGGATATACGGGAAATACCGCTTGCCGACAGACTGCATCAGCAGAACGACCACTGCTACTACCATAACCGTAAAGAACATCAGATAAACCACATCGCCGCTGTTGGCAAATACCATCGGGCCCATTTCCAGTCCGTGGATGGTCAGTGCGCCGATCAGAAGCGCCGTCGTCGAGTCTCCCGGGATACCCAGAGCCGCCATGGGGATCATCGCGCCGCCGATGGAAGCGTTATTTGCCACCTCAGGTGCCCAGATACCACCCGCCGCGCCGTGTCCGTACTCCTCCGGATGTTTGGAAGCATTTTTCGCCGTAGAATACGCAACCAGATTGGACAAACCGGAACCCATGCCGGGCAGGAATCCGATGCCAAGGCCGATCAGGAAGGAACGAATAATATTTACAAATTCGTCTTTGATATCGCCAATCGTCAGGCCAAACCCTTTGAGCCCCTTGCTGTCCACCTCCGGAGCCGGATCAAATCCTTTGCCGAAGGTCACCATGATATGGCTCACTGCAAAGATACCGGTCAGCACTACGATCATGCCAAGTCCGCTCATCAGATACATATTGCCGAAAGTAAAGCGAAGCTCCGCGTCAATCGGAGAATATCCGACACTCGCCAGGATCAGGCCGATACAGGTCGAAGCAAGTCCCTTAAACATATTTCCCTTGGAAATCGCCAGTACCATCGTCATCGCCACCAGACAAAGCGCCGCATATTCCCATGCGCCCATCGCAAATGCGAAGTCAGCTACCTTTTCCGCAAGCAGAGCCGCCGCGAATGCACTGAAGAAAGTTCCGGTAAAGGAAGCGGTCATACCAATCGCAAGGGCTTTGGACGCCTGCCCTTTCTGAGCCATCGGATGCCCATCCCAGCACGTAGATACCGCAGAAGCAGAACCGGGAATACCCAGCAGCACTGACCCGATAAAAGCGCCGGAGCATCCGCCGATCCACAGCGACAGCAGGAAGATGATCGCCGTACCGGACTCCATCGTATAAGTCAGCGGCATGAAAAGCATAACCGCCATTGTGCCCGACAGTCCCGGGATCGCTCCAAAGATAATACCGACGAAAGTACCCGCGACCATCAGAATCAGATTCATCGGAACCGCAAACTGTGAAAGTATGTAAGGAAGATTTTCTAACATATTCTCACCCCCTAGTCAAAGAGTAATCCGCCTGGCAGAGTCATGCCGAATAACGGAACATACATCGCGTAGAGAATCAGACTGACCGCGATCGAAAATACGATCCGCGCCCAGAGCTTTGTCGGCAGATTGCTCGCCTTTGAAAAGTAAGTCGTCAGAATATAAAGCACAATCGGGCTTGCAATCAGGAATCCCACATACTTCATCGCCAGTACATAAACACAGAGAATGACAAAGGTGATCACAATACGGATAAAACCGGTCAGATCCACCAGCAGCTTATCGTCTGCTTTCTGACGGCAGCCATTCACAAATACTCCCGCGCCGCACACCACCAATCCAAATACGGCAATTGCCGGTAGCAGCTTTGGTCCCGGATATTCCGGAGTAAACGGTTTGGAAAACTGGCTCGTCAGATATCCAAAGATGATGCCAACGATAATCAGCGCCAGTCCGCAAACCTGGTCTCTCTTGACTTTCATTAGAAACTCTCCTTTCCCAAAAGAATTCAATCCTTATCATTCATCGCCTTTTTCCGAAAAAAGTGTATACAAAAGGCACCCTTCCCATCATAGAACATGAAATCAGTCAGGTGCCCTTATGCTACCTCCTCACGATCAGGCTTCTTATATTATGCGCACGGACGGATTTGGAAATTTTGCAGCTGACGCTGCATCCGTCCGGCGCGGCGAGTATGAAGCGAAAAAGCTGCCTCCTACTCGATTCCATCAGTTACCGATTACTTGCTCAGTCCCAGTTCCTCACAGACAACATTCAGGGATTCCTGCTGCGCCTGCATCGCCGGCTGCGCGTCCTCATACGGTACGAATTCCATACCCATACCTGCGCTCTCCAGGATAGCCGCGGTATCCGGATCCTTTGCCGCCGCGTCAAACAGAGCTAAGATCGCCTGTGCGGTCGCGTCATCCATCTCCGGATTTGCCAGAATGTAGAAGTAGGTACCGTATACACATCCGTCATAACCCTGCTCTGCAAAAGAAGGAACATCCGGAAGGATATCGTTTCTGCCGCCTTCATCGGTAGCGGAGAAGCATGCAATCGCATTGACCTTGCCCGCTTCGATATACTGCTTTGCCTGGTTTGCATTAACCAGCGCGCAGTTGATGCTGCCTCCTACCAGAGCGGTCAGCTTATCGGTATCCGCACCGGCTTCCACGTACTTCAGTTCAATACCAAGAGCCTTGCTCAGCATACCTGCCATAATATGGGAAGAACCACCGGTCTCAACACCGATCATCATGTTGCCGCCGGCTGCCTTTGCCGCCTCAACGAAGCTGTCCACATCCGTAATATCTCCTGCCGGAGTTACCAGGATATAACCACCTTTGTTAGTCGGGGTAGCAGCTCCGATCACCTTAAAATCCTCATGTCCGGTATGCTCATAAACGCCGGTTGCTGTCTTAATGCACATCGACGTGTGGAAGAATAACAGCTCACTGCCATCCGCCTTGCCGGTACGGACCGTCTCCATCGCTACCACGCCGCTGCCGTCCGTGTTATTCACTACGGTTGTATTGCTGTCAGAATTGCTGTTGATATAGCTGCTCAGAGCTCTTGCAACTACGTCCGTGCCGCCGCCCGCGGACGCCGGAACCTGCATCTCGATCTTCTTGGGAAGCTCTACATCAGAAGCAGCCGCCTCTCCGGCTTCTGCTGCCGCCTCGGTTTCTCCCGATGCCGCCGCTGCTGTCGTAGATGTTGAACTCGAGCTCGAGCTGGAACTGCTCCCGCAGCCCGCCAGAGACAACGCCATCATTCCCGCCAATGCCAGTGCCAATAACTGTTTTTTCATGATCCTCTCTCCTGATTCCGGCCGGAGTCATTTTACCGGCCTTAATAATAAGATTTGTTGTTTTCGTTACCTTTTCACTTCGCGCGCTTGAAGTTTGTTGATAAATTTATTATAATCACAATATAGACTAAGTTCAAGCAATTATTATTTATTTTAAAACTTAATTTATTTAAGGATTCTTTCTTATGAAGAGATTCTTTACCTGTAAACGTTTGCATATTCGGTAATTTTAACGAAACTCTGTTTCAACAGTTGAGTTCTCCGTACACCATAATCTAAGGATTCTACAAATTTCAAAAAGATTCACCATACCCTGCAGATGGAGGAAACATCCATGGATTTACACCAGATTCAGTATATCGTAACAATCGCAGAGGAACAAAGTATCACCAAAGCGGCAGAAAAATTATTTATGACCCAATCCGCTCTTAACCAGCAGCTTCTCAAACTCGAGCGGGAGCTGGGCACACCTCTCTTCGAGCGAAAGAAACACAGCATGATCCCCACCTTTGCCGGAAATATCTACCTGGAATCCTGCCGCCAGATCCTGAATATCAAAAAAGACACCTATAAAATCATCTATGACATCTCTCAGGAAGACGCCGGTATGATCTCTGTCGCTTATACTCCGGAACGGGGTGCGCAGATGTTCTCAGAAATTTACCTGTATTTTCATCAGAAGTATCCCAAGGTTCTCTTCAAGATCCATGAAGGCCGCGCAAAAGATATGGAACAGATGATCTTAAAACGCGAAGCAGATATCGCCTTTTGCGTCTATGAAAACGGCCATACCCGTCCACAGTTTGAGTATATCGAATTAAAGACGGAACCGATTGTTCTGGCGGTTCCGAAGACCCACCCGCGCGCGGTGCTCGCCGGCTCCAACAGCCACGAGACGCTTCCGGAGATCGACATCCGGCTCTTAAGAGACAGTGACTTTATCCTCTCCTCTAAGAGTACCCGGATCCGCGACATGAGCGAACAGGTTTTTGAGAAAGCCGGCTTCCGTCCCCATGTACTCTTTGAATCAACCAGCACCTCCACCATCATCAACATGGTTCGCAGCCAGGTATGCTGCGCTTTTATTCCCGGCTCTTATATCGACCCGGCGGAACCCATGGTCTACTTTACCGTGACCCCCAGAATCTACTGGACCCAGAGTGCTATGATGCTTCCGGGTACCTATCTGACCAAACCGGAAAAATACCTGATCAAACTGGCAAAACTTCAGGCCTGTCATCAGCTGCCGGTATCAGGCGCAGAAGGGGCGGAGTAACTCGCTCCGCCCCTTACTGCTACAGTTATTCTCCTGATACCCTTCTTCCCATACGGCTTATCCGCATATCTCTGCATAATCGCTGATCTGCCAAAAGTCTCAGCTGATTATAACACTTCTTTTATCGCCGCCAGCAACTCCCCGTAAGTCTCAAACGCCGGCAGATCCGGATTGTCCGCCATAATCTGCTCCGTGCTCTTAAAAAGGAAGCCTGCCTTACTCGCGCGGATCATCCCCAGATCATTATGGCTGTCTCCGGCCGCGATCGTCTCATAGCCGATCGACTGCAGCGCCTTGACTGTCGTAAGTTTCGACTGCTCACAGCGCATACGAAAACCTGTGATCTCACCATCCTCCGCAACCTCCAGGGAGTTGCAGAAAATCGTCGGCCAGCCAAGTTTTTCCATCAGCGGCGACGCGAACTGGGTAAACGTATCGCTAATAATAATGACCTGTGTCAGAGAGCGAAGCTCGTCCAGAAACTCCTTCGCACCAGGCATGGGATCGATCCTGCGGATCGTTTCCTGGATCTCCTTTAAGCCAAGTCCGTGCTCCTTTAAAATACCAATTCTCCACTTCATTAATTTATCATAATCGGGTTCGTCGCGAGTCGTCCTTTTTAATTCCGGGATCCCGCTCGCCACAGAAAACGCGATCCAGATTTCCGGTACCAGTACACCTTCCAGATCCAAACATACAATATTCATATTCTTCCTCCTGAACTTACAGTGTTTCACGTGGACAATTATAGCTTATGAACAGAAATGACGCAAGGAAATTATCTTTTTTGCTTGCACTTACGGCATAAAATTGATAATCTATAGGAGCGGTTACGGACAATCATCCTGTCCGGATAGACGCCTGACATATAGGATTGATTCTCTGCAATCTTTTCAGATATTTCACAGCACAGACTTTTCTCCGAAATGAAAAGGGAAAATTATATCATAAAGAAATCCGGAGCTTGTCAATAATAATGAAGTATAATGAAACAACACAAAACAACGATTCCTATGAGGAAACGCGCCGTATACGCAGACGCAGACAGCGCAGGCGTCAGCAACGGCAGCGCCGCCTGATGATCCGGAGACTGATCGCCGTATGCGTCCTCCTTCTCCTGATGATTCTCCTCTTTCTCGCAGGACGCGGAGTCCTGCGCATCCTTCATGGAAACAGGGAGACCGATACCCGCACGACAGAAAGCGCCATTATCAACGCCGAAACCAATTCCGGGGGGATTTCAGAAGATCACTCTGACAGCATCGCCGATGATGCCGGAACCGGCGAAACAGTAATGGACGCTCCTGTATCCGGCCTGCCGGAGAGCAATTACACGACCGGTGATGGCTCCGCCCGCGCCGCATCCATCGGCGCTTCCCAGACAGGAAACGGTGCCTCTGTCGGACTTCTTTCTGCCAATCCGGTTCTGCCGGACGGTACGATCCAGGTTGGGGATGTGCGATTCCTTGCCGGTTATACGGCGAATGTCTCCTCAACCGCTGCCTGGCCCGCGGAAAGCGACGTCCAGAGCAGCCACGCGGTTCTCATCGATGAAAGTACCGGAACGATTGTCGCGCAAAAGGATGCTGACAGCATGATCTACCCGGCGTCCATGACAAAGATTCTCACCATCCTTGTCGCCGCGGAGCATGTATCATCTCTGGATGATACCTTTGCCGTTACGCAGGAGATTACGGATTATGCCTACAAAAACGGCTGCAGCATCGTTGGTTTTCAAGTTGGCGAAGAGGTTCCCATCCGGGATCTTTTCTATGGAACGATCCTTCCCTCCGGGGCAGACGCCGCCCTTTCGCTGGCAGTCTATACTGCAGGCTCCCATGAGGCATTTGTCGAATGGATGAATGAAAAGCTCACTGAGCTGGGGCTCTCAGACTCGGCGCATTTTACCAACTGCGTCGGGATTTATAACGATAATCACTACTGTACAACCACGGATATGGCGATGATCCTGAAAGCGGCTGTTGAAAATGATTTCTGCCGGGAAGTACTGACCGCGCACAAATATACGACTACGCCTACCGCCGAACATCCGGACGGCATTGAGATCTCCAACTGGTTTCTGAGGCGCATTGAGGATAAGGATTCCGGCGGCGTTGTGCAAAGTGCCAAGACCGGTTATGTCACTCAGTCGGGGAACTGCGCCGCGAGCTATGAGATCTCGGACTCCGGTATCCCTTATATCTGCGTGACTGCCAATGCGCATAGTGCATGGCGGTGTATTTATGATCATGTGGCGATGTATAAAAATTATGCGCCCTGAGCCTGTGGCTAAACGCCCACCCCGGAGGGAAAACAATATCTTACGAGTACCCCACGCGCTCAGGTTTTCACATAGCGATACTCCCTGTGATGTGTCACCGACACATCACAGGGATACTAATTCATAAGTTCACAAATCATGATCATTTACTTCCTGAGGATATCCACTGTATGTGCCCCCGCGCCGATCAGGTCTTCCCGCTCGCAGACGGCCTCCTGATAGCGGATGAATTCTTCAAATTCTTCCTCAGTCAGGCGGTTCAGGGCTGTGCGGATATAATCTGCGGGACCGTCCGGCGACAGGAGTTTCAGTCTGGTGAGCCCGGCGTCTGAGGATAATCTGCGAATGTCTTCGACGCGCACATAATCATACAGATTCTCCGGGCGTGAGATCGTGTGGTAATCTCCGGTAAAACGCCCGGCCTCCCTGCACTCCCGGACATGGTTTTCTTTAAATGCATATGTGATGACACCATATTCGTTCATACAGTACGCGACAAAAATCACCCCTCCGGTCTTTGTCACGCGCTTTGCCTCTGTCAGCGCCTGCAATTTATCCTCATGAGAAAAGAGATGATACATCGGACCAAAAAGGATCGCAACGTCAAAGGTCTCGTCTTCTAATCTTAATTTTCTTAAATCAAGCGCATTTCCCTGAATCGCTTTTACCGCACTTTTCTTTGTCTTTAACACGCCCAGATTATACCGCACCAGTTCCACCGCAGTCACGTCATAGCCTTCTTCGGCCAGCGGCACCGCATAGCGTCCTGTACCTGCTCCGATGTCCACGATGCGGATCTCATCCTTTGGTCGATTGATCTGTGACAGATATTCCCGGATATATTTCATCGATATGCGGAATTCTACCTGGCCGTGGCGGGAATCCAGACGTTTTTCCTCGCTGAATTTATTATAATAATCAATCAGATTGTCAAACTGCTTTTCCATACTTATGCTGTTTCCTGTCAGTTCGTCTTATTCTTCCCATCGTTTTTCGGTCCTGTTTCCTGACCATTCTCCTGATCTTCCTTCAGGATTTGCTCCCAGATCCGATGAATCTCCGGGAACGAGCGCTTAAGAGATAACAGCTGCCCCTGTGGATTCAGGAAGCAGTGACTGCTCTCTCCCGTGCAGCGGACTTCTCCGCTCTCCCTGTCTGTCAGCACATAAGAGATCGTCATCTTGATCCCGTTGTATTTCTTCAACCGGGCATCGACACAGACGATATCCAGGAAATGGGACATTGCCCTGTACTCCGCGCTGACTGCTGTCACCGGCACGATGATGCCCATTTCTTCCATCTGGCGGTAGCTGCATCCTCTCGCCTCCAGGATGAAGTTTCTGGCCTCCTCAAACCACCGGATATAATTGGAATGATGGACGACCCCCATCTGATCCGTCTCGTAATATTGTACTTTGTGTTCGTATAACTGTCGTTCCTGCATTATGATCTGCCTCCTGATTTTCCATTCTGCTAATCGAGCAAAGGGCGACTTGCCGACTCTTGCTCGCTGCGCGGGCCGGGTGCGGCATTAGCCGCAAAATACCATGCCCGGCTCTGCGCATATAATCGAGCAGGATGATATCCTCATCCTGCTCGCCGCATAACTCCTATTCATACAGATTCAGCTTTAATTTTGTCTGCTGTGACTGAGCCACATTTGTCCGACGATTGATATCAAAAGTATTCAGCGTCGTTGTCCACTCATCCGGTGCCGTCTCCATGATAATGGAAACTACGATCTTGGATTTGTTGGCCTCATCGACCTTATAGTGCAGGATACCATACAAATCTTCATCATCATACCAGCCGGTCTTATTTACCGCGTTTTCCACCAGATAACACGCGGACTCCTGAGTGAGCGCCGGACGGCTGACCCACTCAGCGGTCTCGGTATCCATATAATACCATACGCCGTCGATATACTGCCATCCGGTCAGATATTCTCCGTCCTGCTCATATTTCCAGGCTCCGTCTTCCTGCTTCTGCCACTCGCCCGCCCAGGCGGTCAGGCTCATCGCACCCATCATCAGTACCGCCGCTATGACCGTCAGCCATGCGCGGCTTTTCCGTTTTTTTCCTTTTCCTTCATAAAATTTCATTGAACTGTCACTCCTTCTTTTGGTATCGCTGATGAGAGAAGGTAATTCTTCTGTCCCTGCATGGAAAAATATTCCCTGCGGATATTCCACCTTCCCTCTCTCAGAAACTATTCGGCATGTACCTGTACAGGCCGAGGTCATGATGCCATATACTCTAAGTATAATTGCTTCTCCTGATAAAAGCAAAGAAACAATTCTGAAATTTTTATGAACGATATTTCATGGTCTGATGGTCTGACCACAGACCCGATGTTTTCCTCCTGGATTTTCCGCCGATTTCTTAATCAACCGTAATCAGCTCGTACTCTCTTGACCCAAAGCCCAGTGCCGCGGCTGCCTCGATCGTATGAACTCCGTTCCGGCTCTCCACTCTCTCCAGGAAATGTGCTTTTCCCGGATCATCGCAGGCATATACCAGATCGATGCACGCCTGATCGATCGCGATCGGATCATCCGAGATCAGCACGCCCATATCCTGCAGGCATGGATCCTCCGCAACCGCGCAGCAGTCACAGTCCACCGACATATTTTTCATCACATTGATGTAAACCGCATTGCCGTTAAAATATCTCACCACCGATGAAGCCGCGTCCGCCATCGATTCCAGGAACGAGTCATGATCAGCGGTCCATATCTGATCCGGGTCTCCAGCCCCATGGATATATGCTTTCCCATAGGAAGAACCAATGCCGATCGAAAGCTGCTTTAACGCGCCGCCGAAGCCTCCCATCGGATGTCCCTTAAAATGCGACAGCACCAGCAGAGAATCATAGTTTGCCAGGTCTTTGCCCACGTAATTTTTCTGGATCCGTTTTCCATCCGGGATATCCAGAACCATATCCGGTCCCTCCGCATCCATCAGATCGACCGTAAAATAATCATTCCAGCCGTGCTCACGGATCGTCTTTAAATGCTTCTTCGTCGTGTTTCTCTCACCGTCGTAAGCGGTATTACACTCAACCACAGTACCGCCAACGTATGAAACAATATCCTTCCAGAAATCCGGTCTTAGGAAATTCTGATTGCCCTTCTCGCCGGAATGCACCTTGATTGCGACATTTCCTGTCAACTCTTTTCCAAGTGTCTGATACATCTTAAGTACCTGCTCCGGAGTAACGTTCTTTGAGAAATAAACTTTTGCTGCCATTTTGCAAACCTCCATTTCATAACTCGTGTACCCGGGGCTGAAAGCCCCGGAAATACTGTGTTTTTACTTCGAGTACACCGTACTCGAACTACTCCTTTTTTTCGTATAGCACCCGGCGAAGAACATCTAATTCTTGCCGAAGACGCTGGTTTTCTTCCTCCAGTTTTGCTATACGCTTATCCTTTGCTTCTATAATCACATCTTTCGATTTTGATGTGCGGTCATATTTTCTGTGCCAAGCACCCGCTCTTTCTGCCTCCAGCGATCTTTGGCTTTCAATCTCTTTCCGCACAACCTCATTCGTGTACAAATAGTTCTTGGATACTCCGCTTTTTAAATGAACTGTGTTGAAGTTAACCGGCTCTCCGTTTGTTCGTAGCTCTTTAATCGCTTTTTGCACTTTTGCCTGCGCCTGGTCTGACCGCCTATGCCAGCTCGCCTCCAGATATTTTGATGGATCTTCCATGTCAGGCCTCCCTCATGGAACCGCTTTTATGGATGATCCCCTTTTCTGTCAGCTCTTTCTGAATCCGTATAAGCCGGTCAAGGTATTCCTGGTTTTTCTTTATCCATTCTTCCCGCCCGAGTATCTGGCTGATCTGGATCATGGTGCTGGTTTTCTTTATCTCCGCGGCATATTCATCCAGATTTTCCCTGGTGGAACAGAAACTCGGGCATTCCATACACTGTTCGGTCTGCCTGCGGCAGCCCGCCTTTGACGGCTTGAAACACACACCAAACGGCACCCTCACCGCGTCCAAGTTCGACCGGACGTTTTCGTAATGGACCGCTTCTTCCTGTTCTGACGCTTTGCCCGGCGGCGGTACCGTCAGCTTAAACAGATCCAGCCGCTCTGTATTTTTCCATTTCTGATATAACGTGTCCTCTGTAACCTTCGCGTAATGCAGGCTCATCTGCAGGGAACAATGCCCCAGGAGACGCTGGATGATGCCGATTGGCATGCCCTGTTCCGCATACTCCATGGCACGGGTGTGCCTCAATCCATGTGCTTTGAAATGGAACAGCTGCCCATCTGCATCGCGGATGTCATTCTTATCGATCATTTTCTGGACTGCCCTCGAAAATGCCGGCTTGCTGAACGGCAGCCCCATACATCTGCCTTCATAGCAGTTAAAGAGATACCGGTCAGGATTATTCTCGCGGGTACTTTTTGCCGCAGCCTCGTCCGCCAGGAACTTAACCATCCCTGCCACTTCCTTGCGGATCGGGTCTTTCAGCTGCGGGATGCCTACTTTCGTAATCTCCCCGCATAAATAGGGGACGGAGCGGTTCTCTTTCGCGTTCCAAATATACTGCAGGCAGTTGTCATAACGCAGGTTCAGCACATCCGTGCCGCGCCATCCGGTTTCCCGCAGGAGGATATAAACCGGCCTCATCTCTGCTGGTTCTATCTGTTCAATGCACGCATCCATCTGCTGGATGACCGGTGCCGGGATATACCGGACCTTTTCCATCGTATCTGCAGCGCGTTCCCTTTTCGGCACATCATCATCAAAAATGAGCCGTTCTATGCTTTGTACCGGTGCCTGCGGGTATTCGGCGATCTGGATATAATCCAGCCAGCTCCTGATAAATGAAACCGCTTTGCTGCGGTATGTCGCATTTTTCTTATCATAATCATCTGCCACCCAACACAGGTATTTCTCTACATCCTGCCGGCTGAGTTTCTCCAGAAACCCATCTGTATATCCATTCCTGTAAAAAACACTGAAAAAGTACTGGATGTACATCAGCATTTCCCTGCAGTACGACCAGCTCCGCCGTATGACTAAACGCTTCATGAAGCGTTTGACCAGCATCCGGTAAGCATCACGGATTCTTTGGAAGTTCAGGCTGGGGTTCTGGCGCTTCATTGCCGCCGAAAGCTTCACTCCGGGAATCCTGAGCGCATGCCAGACATCTTTTTCTGTTTCCTCCCGGTCATCATAATAATCGGCAAAGAATTCCCGTATTCCGTTGAGAAATCCCACATAATTCGCTGCTACTGTTGGCTCCGTATCCTCTGGCAATGGCTCTTTTGTACGAATCCCTATCTCTTCAAAACTGCTATACGCGCCTGAGGAAACGACATTCCTTCCAACCAGGCGGATCACTGACATCAGGACATCCTGCACATATGCCGGGCTTCTCCACTGGCTCTTCAGGGAATAAAGGATGTAATACTTCAATTCCATCTTCATGTAAACATCCTGGCACTCTGTAAAATCTGCAAGGATACCTTCCCGCCGGCTCTCTCGAACCACACCTGTCCTGTATGCCTCCGTATCTGTACGCCATATATCATTCTGGATCCAATACCAGTCCTCCGCAGAAAGATATTCCTCTATCTCCTCCTGCCAGGGGTTTAACGGCAGTTTTAAAGCAGAACTTCCTTCTGTTATCATTGTTCCGCCTCCTTCTCCGGGAGATGGAACCTGCCCGCTGCTTCCTTAAATGCCTCTGTCACTTCTTCTTCTGATGGATGGACATAGGTATTCAGGGTCGTGTAGATGTTTTTGTGGCCGGCACGCTTTCGCAAAAGCTCCGGCTCCCAACCGGCAGAATTCAGCATGCTAAGGGACGTATGCCGGAACATATGTGGCGTGATATAGATCCCCGTCTTCCTGCGGATCTTCCGGAACAGGTTATCCACATCCGTATAATTCATGGCTTTCCCGGCATTTTTCCCCTGGACCTTCACAAACACATGGTTCGTCGGTGTGCTTTCCGTATGAAAGTAGCAGATATACTCGGTAAACACCTCCATCAGGTCATAGGTGCAGTCGAGCGTCCTCGGGCTTGAAACAGTCTTGATCTCCGCCAGGTTCTCCATCTTACCCCGGTCAACAATCCGGATCCGGCATTCGGAGATATCAAAATCCTCCAGCCAGAGGGACAGCGCCTCTCCAATCCTCATCCCCGTCTCAAAAAGCAGGTACATCAGGAAATAATCCCGGATGTTGACACAGGCTTTCATGATCGTCTCCACTTCTTCCTTTGTCACTGTCCGAAGCGTACGTTTTGGAGTCGGGAGTCTGAGAAGATACCGCTTCTCCCTCTTCCGGTCAGCGATCCTTTCCAGAAAGCTACGGTATGCCCCATGCGGGTTCTTGATGAATGTGACAAGTTTCTCGGATACATTGTTATCCAAACCACCGCGTAAATACTCATAATGATAAAACGCCAGTACGGTATCCAGGATCGCATTGATTGTTTCCGCCCTGTATTTTGGCTCAAGGTTTAGCGGGACCACCTTTTCATCAATCCGCGGATACTTCAGCCATGCCAAAAAATCCGCAAGGTCATCAATCGTAACACTCTGCCAGCACAGCCCTTTCTTTTCAAGGTACGTAAAATAATGCTTCAGGAAGATACACGCCAGACGTAACGTATTTCTGGCTGCACCTCCATTGTTCCGAAACTTCAGGTACTGCAGTACCGGTTCGACAGGACTTCCATCCTCATTAGCGAGATAGTAGCGGGTCAGCCCGGCACTTGTCTCCACAGTCACTACTTGCATTGCTCATGCTCCTTCCTTTTATAGTCATGAGCAATACTACAATGAATCCCTCCCTCCATCAAAGACAGTTCGAGTACTTCAAGTACTATAAGTACACAACACGAGTTATGACTGTACTCCAACTGGTTTTTGCCCCAGTTCGAGTACTTCGAGTACTATATTTTAGGTACACGAGTTATCTCGTATTTTTTAATTCCTTCTACTACAATTTTCTTCCCGTTTCTTTGAATCATGATTCTCTGCGAAAATTTCAGCTATCCATCATGAAAATTCAATTCCCGCCTGTCTTCTTGCTGTCTCCAGGATCTCCATCACCATCAGCGTATGCTCGTTACGGGCCCACGCCTGTTCAAAATCTCCCGCCAGCACCATATCCGCAAAAGTCCGCATCTCATAATACATCCGATGGCGTCCTTCATTCAGCGCGTATTCCTGCGGTTCTTCTCCGTTTACCGCCAGGCAGAAACCTGCGTATTGATTCGTCGCCTCCGAGCTGGTGATGCAGCCCTGCTCTCCCTGGATCGTGATGGAAAACGGCGACCGGCAGTCCTTTGCTCCCGTACAGACACACAGGAACGCCGGATATATCATCACAAGGACGCCCGACGTATCGATCCCCTTCTGGATATTCGCGTAATAATGCACCTCTTTGGGTTTTCCAAAAAGCCCTGTCACAAAATATATATTATAAACATTAAGATCCATCAGCGCCCCTCCGGACTGCTTCGGATCAAATACCGGCAGCACAATGCCCGCCCGGAACCGGTCATAGCGGCTCGAATACTGTGAGAAATTGATCTGCACCAGCCTGATATCCCCCAGTGTTCCGATCAGTTCTTTTGTCTTCTGATAATTCGGCAGATACTGATTGGAAATTGCCTCAAAGATCACCCGATGACGCTCTTTTGCAAGCGCAACCAGTTCCTGCGCCTCGGCAAGCGTACTCGTGAAAGGTTTTTCCTGAATCACATGTTTGCCATGCTCCAGCGCCCTTTTCGCATACTCATAATGCAGATTGTTTGGCATCGCCACATAAACCGCATCCACCTGTGGATCCACCAGCAATTCGTCATAATCATAACTGATACGTCTGATCGAGTATTTTTGTGCGAGACGTTCCAGCTTTTCCCGGCTCTTTTCCCGCCCCAGTATCACGGCAGGCTCCAGTTCCGGGATATCACTGACCGCTTCCAGAAAATCCGGCACAATCGAACCGGAACCTAAAATCGCAATCTTCATCATACACCGTCCTCTCTGTCCTGTCATAGCATTGATCATTTTAATTAAACCCGAATACCTTCTGGCTGATCCGGTATCCTTCAACAGAAATCTTTCTTCCGACTTTTCCCGGCAGATTCACCAGCATCCCTAAAAGACCACAGCGGAGCCGCGGATAGATATCCGGATTCGTGGTTTTCAGTTCCTTCCACAGATCTTTCTTCATCTTCATGTGTTCTTCCTTCCCGGAGCGGATCGCCAGGATAGAACAGATCGCCATCATGATGTCCAAGTAACGAATCATATAACGGCGCAGCTTTGGCTCATCAATCTCGGACTTCTTAAAATACCCCAGCATCAGCCTGGTTACACGATACTGCTGATCCAGACGGCTGATCATCACCTTTTCATTGACCGACTGATCCTCCCTGCCAATATAATACAGATAAAATTTGACATCCAGATAATAAATATTGCGCACATAAGGCAATGGCTGGAAAACAAAAATATTGTCAACATAAAACGTATGCTCCGGCAGTTTCAGACCGGCCCGTCTCAGCAGCGCTGTCCGGTAAATCACAGAGTGCATCAGGATATATTGCCCGACAGTAAATACTCTTACCTCATCCCAGCCAAACAGCCTTCGTCTTGGCAGCGCCGAGCGATAACTCATTGTCTTTTTATGCTTTGCTCCCTGCTTATCATAAACAAAATTGGTAACCAGCATATCCAGTGTCTCCTGGCTGCCGGACTGATAATGCCGCAGACATTTTAACACTTTCTCATACGCGGCGCCGTCCACCTTGTCATCACTGTCTACCACCTTGAAAAATTCGCCGGTCGCATTCTTTAAACCTGTATTAACCGCCGCGCCATGACCGCCGTTTTCCTGATGAATCGCCCTGCAGATGCCGGGATATGCCGCTTCGTACTCATCCGCGATCTGAGCCGTATGGTCTTTTGTCGACCCGTCATCCACAATCAGGATCTCAACCTCGTCTCCTCCCGGAAGCAGCGACTCGATACAATTTCTCATATAGGCTTCCGAATTATAACAGGGAATTGCTATTGTCAGCAGTTTCATCTCTATCTTTCTTCCTTTCTGATCTTACCTGTAAAATATAACGAAAATACACCGGAAATCACCATGGCCGACCAGCGGACCGGCGCAAAAGCCACGATCACCCAGCTTAAAAACGTATTGCTCAAAAGTACAGACATCATATTGGCACAGGCGTGCAACACATAGGGCGCCGCAATGGTCCCATAATGCTCCATGACACCCGCGAGAAACAGTCCCAGCACCCCGGCGTAAACCCCCTGCACAATGTTGCCGTGAAAAACGCCAAAATAGACCGCTGACAGAACCGCAGCTCCTGCCGCGGGAGCTGACTCACGCATTCTCCGATATCCCAGCCCTCTGAAAACCAGTTCCTCCGCAAACGGTACGACCAGTCCCATACAGATCAGCTGCACACCCACGGAAGGTTCATACAATGCTTCTCCCACTGACTCAAAACTTTCCCACGAGATTGGCAGATACTGGATCAGAATATTAAAAAAGACACACAGACTGATCCCCAGACCCGCCACATTTAATATGGAGGAAGTACCAAACGATCGCTCCGGCAAAAGAATTTTTCCCTTTTCCCGCTCTCCCCGGCACCACCGCAGATACCAGATTCCCAGTAAAAAAGACGCTGCAACCGCTCCTGCCGCAGTAACCACGAGCAGATGCTTTCCCCCAAAACGCACCATCAGTATCACGTAGATCCATTCCGATATCCAGTCATAAACGATCAGCGGACTGACCATGCGCCACACAAACACAGCAAACGAGAAAAAGCCATCGCGCATCTTTTGCCTCCTGCAGATTTTAAGCTCAACGTATAACCAGTTTTTAGTATATCAAAATCAGTTGATTTTTTCCAGTAAAACCACTATAATCAGGATATCTTTTATATCTGCTTATGCAGCCCGCGATCGGCGCGATAGTAAACAATATAAAATCGTTTACTATAACTTGAGAAGGAGAATGATTTTATGGCGAAAAAACGGATTGTTATGGCACTTGGCCATCTCGCACTTGGGACAAATCTGCCGGAGCAGCAGGCGGCAGTCGTCAAGACCGCAAAGATTATCGCAAACTTTATACAGAGCGGATGGCAGGTTGCTGTCGTACACAGCAACGCGCCTCAGGTCGGCATGATTCACACTGCCATGAATGAGCTTTCCAAAAATCACCCGGAATATACGCCTGCCCCCATGTCTGTATGCTCGGCTATGAGCCAGGGCTATGTCGGCTATGACCTGCAGAGAGGTATCCGTTCGGAACTGTTACGGCGTGGAATCTACAAACCGGTTTCGACGGTACTGACTCAGGTTGCGGTCGATCCCTATGACGAATCTTTCTATAACCCGATCAAAAAGGTCGGACGCTTCATGACCCGTGAAGAGGCAGACAGAGAAGAAGCAAAAGGCAATTATGTCTGTGAGGTTCCCGGAAAGGGCTGGCAGCGGATCGTCTCCGCTCCCAAACCGGTTTCCATTATCGAGATTGACGCGGTGCGGGCTCTTTTGGATGCGGATCAGATCGTCATTGCCTGCGGCGGCGGCGGTATTCCTGTCATGGAACAGGGCGCAAATTTAAAGGGGGCAAGCGCCGTCATCGAAAAGGATCTGGCCAGCGGCCTTCTCGCCAAGGAAGTTGACGCGGATGTGCTGATGATCCTGACAAGCGTCGACAATGTTACGTTAAATTACGGTACGCCGGATGAAAAGCCGATCAAGCGCATGACGGTGGAGGAAGCGGAGGATTATATCCGCCAGGGACATTTTGAATTTGCCTCTATGCTGCCGAAGGTGGAAGCATCGATTGATTTTATCAAAGCCGGAAAGGGGCGTTGTGCGATTATTACCGCACTGGAGAAAGCGATGGATGCGATTGAGGACCACGCGGGGACGGTGATCCGGTAGGGGATTGTCTTCTGCGGATATGAGTGTCAGCCCAGACTATTGTATTGGTTATAACTGTCATAAACAGATGTATCATCACGGGTTGCACGACTGGCAGGGCGTGTATGCCTGGGCGCTCAGGATCTCGCGGGTACCGTTGTAGGTCTGGCGGTTTGATTCTTTGATATCGGCGGCTTTTTCGCAGTCGGGATCATGGTATTTTTTAGAATTCGTGTTCATGATGACGCTGATGGCTTCTCCCTCGTAAGCGTTTTCGGCAAGTTTGTTTTCTCCGGTTGTATAGTCGATATCGATGCCGGGCTGGACATTGTAAAGATAGACACAAAAGCAGATCCCTTCTCCGCCGTCTTCTACCGATTTTGCTTCCATCAGGACGCCGGAAGCCAGCAGATTGTTTTCTTCAAAGACCGGAGTCACGCGATATAGGACATGATTGCCGGTCTTTCTGATATATTCGGCGGTCTCGTTTTCAAATGGCAGCATTCCCACAACATTCAGATAACGGGTACCGGTAATCAGATTTTTTTCATTTGCATTTTCGGCGGTCAGTTCATATGCGATCAGGTGACAGCGATTATAAAGATACAATCCGTCAATGATATCGTATTTGACGGTATGCCAGCCTGTCGGCCTGATCTGACCGATCGTGTCGCGCTTCTCTGTTGGCATCAGATCCTGCCCGATGTTTGCGTAAGCGGCGCCGCAGCGGCCAAGGTCATCCAGATCACTGTAGGTTTCAAAAGAGACTCCGCTCATTTCTTCGTCAGTAAAATATGGGATGTTTCCATGGATTTCCACATAGGCATTTCCGGAGTATTCCGGCACATCGGACAGGGAAAATGCGAAATCTGTCTCTTCTGTCTGAAGATCCGCAGATATCGTCTGCTGAGCCTCTGTCTGAATCGTCGTAATTTTTTCTTCCGCAATCATCTCCTGACGATAACATGCTGAGAGCAGCAATACTGTCACAAACAGCGGAAGCGCCATTTTTATCTGATATTTATTCCAGTTATTCTGCATATGATTTTTCATGTGTTTTCCTTCTCGGTAAAATTTTCTGGTGATCCCCGGATTATAGCATACGGTTGTTACATCCGCAACCTCAGAAAAGCAGCCGGACATCTGCCTGTCATTCAGATATCCGGCCGTTTTCTAAAATTAGTATCGATATTTATATTCTGCGGAGATAACTATGTATCCATTCTTTCCATTTCCTTCAGTGATTTGTTGCGGTATACGATATCCTTTCTTACGTGGAAGCCACGATGTTCCCAAAAAACATTGCCGGTTTCATTTCTCCCGAATACCACCAACGCTACTTTGGTAATGCCCAGACCAAGAAGCGCTTCGATCGTACGATCTGCCAGCGCGGTCGCCACTCCCTGATTTCTGTAACGTGGCGCAACTGCCGTATGGTAAATGTAGCCTCTGCGCCCATCATTCCCCGCCATGATCACGCCGATGATCACACCATCGCTCTCCGCGACAAAACAGGTGTCCGGATTTCTGTCGAGAAATTTCCTGATGCCCTCTTCCGTATCATCCAGATTATTCAGCCCCATACCCTTGCAGGACATCCACAACGCATACACCGCATGATAATCACTGATTTTCATGAGTCTAATATCCATTCACATTCTCCCGCTTTCTCATCCACTGATACGCAATCAGACACACAATCACAGAGACTCCGGAGCCGATCGCTGTGGCAATGCCCATCGGCATCAGCGTATCAGGGAACATGGTCGAAGCCAGATAAGCCAGTGGAATCCTCGCAAATACAATCGAAATCGTATTATGCAGGAAGGACAATCCTGACTTCTGACAGGCGCAGAAATATCCGCTGAAACTGAAATGAATCCCTGCCAGCACGCAGTCCCAGACATATCCGCGCAGATATTGCCCCCCGGCGCGGATCACGGCCGCGTCCCCGCTACCCACAAAAAGACCCACAACCGGCTCCGCGGCAAACGACATACACAACGCTGAGAACAGACCAAATCCCACCGCAAGCTCAATCGCATAAAGAAGTGTCTGTCTCGCACGCTCCAGCCGGCCGGCGCCAATATTCTGCGCACAGAGCGCGGAAACCGCAGAGAGCATGGATGACGGCACCAGGAAAAGAATACCGATAATCTTCTCTACGATGCCAACTGCCGCCGCATCCGTCAAACCTCTGCTGTTGGCAATCGCAGTAATTACCAGAAAGGAAATCTGTATAAATCCATCCTGCAGCGCCACCGGTATCCCGACAGACAACAGGCTCTTCATCATCCTCCCGGACATGCGAAAATCGCTCCGCGACAGGCGGATCATCTGTTTTCTGACGATCATCGTAAAAGATAAGAGAACACTGACCGTCTGTGAAAGTGTCGTCCCCAGCGCCGCTCCGGCCGGCCCCATTCCCAGACAGCCGATCAGGAAGTAATCCAGCGCAATATTCACACAACACGCGACCGCAATAAAATACATCGGACTTTTGGAATCACCCATCCCGCGAAAGATCGAGCTGATCACATTATATGCCGTGATAAAGGGAATGCCGACAAAACAGATCGTCAGATAATCCGTTATCCCCGCCACTGCCTCCGGCGGCACCTTCATGATCCTGATAATCGGGCTTCGTACTGATAGCAAAAGACCAGTCAGGATCAGTGAGATTCCCATAAACAGGACGGCCGTATTTCCCACCGCGAGAGACGCTTCCTCTCTGCGGTTCGCGCCGACTGCCCGTCCGATCATGACTGTTGAACCCATCGCCAGTCCGACAATCATGACCGTGATCATGTGCATCACCTGACTCCCAACCGATACTGCGGTCGTGCTGTCCACACCGTTAAACTGGCCGATGATAAACAAATCGGCCAGCCCATATAAAGTCTGTAAAAAATATGACAACAGATACGGCAGCGAAAAGGCCACCAGGGTCTTAAAAACGCTACCGCCTGTGCGATTCTGTTCCATGAAAAGCGAATCCCCTTTACATTCCCAGTTCTGCTTTCAGCGCCGCGAGTGCCTCATCGGTGCCCGGCTGATTGCTGCCGTACTTCAGTTCCAGGGCTTTATCCTTATCTTCTTCCTTATTCACACTCAGATCATCCATTGCCTGAGCCTTTGCCAGCTCACGATGGGCTTTCTCCTCCATGCGCGCAAAGGTCGCGAAAGCACTCTCATCAATGCCCATCTGCGTCACCTTGCTGGCTGCTTTCGTTGCCTTGGCTGCCGCTGCCGTCGCCTTGATCTCGTCAGACTTTGCTTTCATCTGGCGGATCTGCTCCTCCATCTGGGCAAGTTTTGCGCGGACGGTATCCGCAGCCGCCTTGGTTGCTTCATATGCCTTCTCCTGGGACTCCGCTTTCGCACGGGCCTGCGACTCATTTTCCAGCGCACTGCGCGCGTCGCCCTCATTCCCGGCGCGCAGAGCTTTCGCCGCGATGTTGTGCCACTTATCCGCTTCTGCGTTAAAGTCATCCAGTTTCTTTTTCGCAAGTTTTTCATTTGCCAGCGTATTTAACGCCTGCTCTTTTGCTTTTCCATATTCCTTTGTCGCGTCGATGATCGTCTGGTCGATCATCTTCTCCGGATCTTCAAAATTACTCAGAAGGTCATTTACGTTGGACTTGATGATGGTTGACATTCTCTCAAAAATTCCTGCCATGATTTATCTCTCCTTTTCATTATTTTTCTTTTTTTATTCTTCTATCTGGTTCTCTTCCTGCCGGAACCGGCAGTCTTTTGTGAAATCTATGATTTGTCGGAATCATCCCCGTATTTCTTTAACAGTTCCTCATCCGTCGGGGATTCTCCGATCGGTGTATCGAGAACTTCCTTTAAATGTTCGGCTTCTTTCGTCCTGGAGTCCTGAATATGACGGACAATCATCAGCACGATAATCAGCACAGCCGCTATTACCAGGATAATCTTAATAACATTTTTTGTCTTTGCCGACCCTGTGACATCCCTCATAATCTCTTCTGCCGATGCGGTAAATATCTTCGCAAAATACGCGTCATCCGACAGCGACGAGTCTGTATAATAGCGATCCGCTATGCTGAGTATTATCTCCCGCGCTTCCGAATCGATCACACTGTCCGCAGCTGTCCCCGTATAAACATATGTCACATAACGTGACTGTTCATACTCAATGAACGCGAAAATCATGTGTCCCTCATCGTCATACAGCGAATCATACAGGTTTTGCAGATAATCTTCTGCGTCTGAATCTTTCAGATCCCGTCCCTTTCCGTTCAGATTATCCGTAATCAGAAGATACGGCTGAACGCCGGTAATCTCATAAAATTCCTGCATTGCGCTTTTGACCGTTGACTCTCTCTCAAGCCATCCCAGCTCATCCCTGATCCATTCGGATGATGTGGTGCAGAGATTGGATTCCAGCTTTGTCCTCGTGATCGTGCTCGTTGTTGTCTGCGTGTGACCTGCATTTCCCGGCCCGGACATCATCATACCACAGGACCCAAACGAAACCATCATAAACAGGATCACGATGATCACCAGCATACCAAATGGTCCCAGACATCCTCCCCCTCCATAGGGAGCGCCATAATACCGCCTTCTCCCAAAAAACGGCATGCCCATCATCGGTCGTCTGGGAGGTACCGGCCCTCCGGGCATCCTGCCCGGACCCATGGGTCCCATCGAACCGCCTCTTCCTCGAGAGGATCCTCCCATTCCGCCCCCACGTCCGGATGAAGGACGTGAGCCACCGCCTGAAAATCCACGGCCTCCCCCACTGGAAAAGCCACCGGAGCGGCCTCCGCCGCCTCCGCCTCTGCCCATAAGCTATCCCTCACTTTCAAAAATCTGTTCTCATTATAATCCAAGTCACAGGGAAAATCAATCATTACCTGTTATATGTCAACCAATGGCCCCGTTTTCTGACATTGTTACAGGTCACACGTCAGCCAACTGACGTGTAACCTGTAACAGCGGCGCCACATTTAAAGTCGTCTGCGACGAGGCGGGCGCCGCTTTGGCTCCATTACGTACTTGGCCCATGCCACGCAGCATGGTGCGTGGCATGGATGTGACCTGTAACCTGACATTTCAGATTCCTCATAGAAACAGAATTACGCTTGAACTTTTATTTTCTTCTGGTATACTAGGGTTATCAAAACAACGGGAGATTTTCCATATGAAAATAACAACCAAAGGCAGATACGCCCTGCGCATGATGATTGAATTCGGACTTGATCCGGATCACTGCACCAAGATCTGCCAGGTAGCCGCCCGTCAGGGCATTTCTGATAAATATCTGGAGCAGATCGTCACGATCCTGATGAAAGCGGGGTTTGTGCGCAGTATCCGCGGAGCGCAGGGCGGCTATATGCTGACACGCAAGCCGGAACAATATACGGCAGGCATGATCCTGCGCGCAGCCGAAGGAAGCCTCTCCCCGGTATCGTGCCTCGACGACGAGATCAACCAGTGCATCTACGCCAGCAAGTGTTCCACACTTTCTCTCTGGCAGCAGATTAAGGACGCCATCGACCAGGTCGTAGACAATGTCACACTGGCGGACTTAATCGAGGAGCAGAAAAACCGGCCGGACGAGACACTGATCTGAGTAACGACCCTGTCATCTTCCGTATCAGTCACGGAATGATCCCATAATGCCTGCTGTTGCTGTTAAAACAGGCATTCTTTGCATTCTTTTAATCGCTCATTTCTGACAATTGCTACAGGATATGCTGCTTCGTCCGCCAAGCACCCGGCGGCGAAGTGTTGTTCCACAGATCAGACAGGGTTCCCCTTCATGACCGTAAACCAGTAAAAACGGCGTATTGCGGTAATCGCGACCCCTGGTTTTCCGATATTCTTCCGGAGTGATTTCATTTTTCTGAATATAAAATAATAATCGCCCGGGAATCACCTCGGCGAGCCGCTGCCATTCCTCCAGAGTCAGGCTTTCTGCCGCCCGCGCCGGATCAATCCCCGCAGAAAATAAAATCTCATCCGAATAGATATTTCCTATTCCTGCAATCACGCTTTGTTCCATCAGGCATTCTTTCAGCGCCTTTTTCCGTTTTCCCAATCTGTCTGACAAATATCCTGCCGTAAATCTTTGATCAAACGGTTCCCTGCCTAATTTTTCTATCCCGCTGTAGATATCCGTTTCGTCTTTTCGCAGCAGCCAGATCCGCCCAAAGCGGCGTGTGTCAGAAAAGCGTAATTCCATACCGCCGTTCAGCCGGAAAATAACATGCGTATGCTTTTCTTTGGGACTGTCTTCTGGCATGACCAGCAGACAGCCGGTCATGCGCAGATGAATGATAATCCGGTCGCCGCTTTTCAGATGAATCACAAAATATTTTCCCCGGCGTGTGACCCGTTCCATCCTTTGACCACTCAGGCAGCTGCAAAATTCATCCGCCGCAGGGTGAGCGATCACCTCCGGGCGATTCACTACGATCTCTTCTATCGTAAGTCCCCTGATCTGCGGCTCAATGACCCGCCTGATCGTTTCCACTTCCGGTAATTCCGGCATAATTGTTATCATCCTTTCTGGGTGCTTTTTGGATCAATGCGATTGTCTCGACATTCCCCGTATATAGAGAATTTCAAAAGTTCAAGTTTTTAATGCTTTACACGCCTTTATAAGCCTTGAAAAAACTGCCATATTTCAACGATTTCAAAATATAAAACCTTATGAGGTTTTGCGGGCATGGGGTGGCACGGTGGCGAACGGGTGGCACAGCCACTCACACAATACCGACATCATGAACGCTGGACTCTCCAAGCAAGATCATCTGTGAAGAATTTCACCAACATCAGATAGCAAGATTCTGTGATAAGGGTTATCCCGTTATTCGGATTTCCACCTTTTGACAGGTTGGGTACGAATTTCGTACCCAACTCTTTAATAGGGACTTTATAGAAATCAGCACCATTGACGAAACGATCTCTGTTTGTGCTGAAATTTCTTTTTGCCGTCCCTTCTGGTCTTTGGCGTACCAGATTAAATTATCGTCATGGCTTCATATAACGCTCATATAGCCTTTTTCTGTTCTTCTATATTTTATCCGTATCAGGGAAAACCGCGCGGAAATGCCCTTTTGAAATTAATTTTTCAAAAATGATATTATCTGTCACACACTTAATTCTGCAAGCCTGGAAAATGCAATCACAAACCATTCAAAATCTTTTTCTTCCATCGTTGACATAGCCCAATGATTCCAATAACGCCATTGTGAAAAAATCGCATTCCCTAAAGTCTGTATATCAAGCTGATCTATAACCCGCTTCCATGTCTCATTGTCCCTGAAAATATCCAAATCCGGAAATAACCCTTTTACAGATTCCCCGCAATCCATAATAAACCCCAAATTTGAAAGCCCCTCACCAACAAATATTGATTCTTCAAAAAAGTTGCCTGGAATGACCGCATGATTTTTATACATTTCCCGCCACACCAGCGCAAAGCGCCCGATGTCCTTTTTACTGGCAAGCGGTACTTTTTGCATTGGTTGCCCGTCCGCGCGTTCAAGAATGATCCGCTTTTCGTCAAAGGAAAGCGTTATTTCCCTGTTCTCCAAAGTAACGCCCATCCGGTCAAGCCACGTTTTAGGAACCGAAACTTTGCAAGTATATGAATTCCGGCTTGCATTACCCCCAGCTTTACCATAAATCACTTTTACTTTTCTTTCCTCCATGCTGTATCACCCCTCTTGAACTTTGTTCAACCTCTGAATTTATTATAAAGTATTCGTTACCAATAATCAAGGGTAAAAGAAAATCCCCGGATATTTCGCCGGGGGTACATCATTTCATATTTTCTTTCAAAAATTTGTTTATTTTTGATTCAAGCAGCTTTGGAGCAATGTCCTGAATTTCCCGTTCTGAGATCGTAAGCATAAAGTGACCGGGAACCCAACCATTCTTTAATTGCTTGCCAATCGCCGGTACATACCGCCCTGGCTGCTGTCTATGCCCGTATTCCACATAAGACGCATATTCCACCGGATTGATGATATCCACATAGAGCATATTTCCAACGTGATTGATCATCAGAGATTCAACGTAAGCGGTTGCGTCCATGCCTTTTCCACTTCCACCCTCTGCATCTTCATGTGTTTCCGATGTCCAGCCGCGGCGGAGTGTACCGCCCATTTTCCCCGTTTTATTTACTCTTTTGGTATAAATATCGCCTTTTTTATGATTCTTTGAATCCTTTTTTGCGACAACTTCAACCTCTTCCGAGTAATCGCCTACCGGTGTCCTTTTGATGACCTTTGCAAGCAAACGGGCGGCGAGTTCTTTTGCACATTCATCAATAAAAGCGTCCATGTCCGAACTTTGAAGTTTCTTCAATTTCTTTTGAAGTTTCTTCAAATCGTTACTAATTTTTAATTTTCCCATCTTTGCCATTATTTTCTTTTCCCTTTAAGGAATGAGTTTTCAAAGACCAGAAGCGCCGGGAAGATCTGGTGAATCAATACAATATCCTGTTTAACTCCTCCCGTCCGCGGGAATATGACGGAAGCCATCTCACATTCCCAGGCATGACGCCGGATATCGCTTAAAACAGCATCAGAAGAACGCCGTTGCCCATATCCTGTATGGGGACAATACCCTTTTGGCGCACTGTGTCGGCGCAGGCAAGACCTATGAAATGGCAGCAGCCGCGATGGAAAGCAAGCGTCTGGGACTCTGCAGGAAGTCCATGTTCATTGTCCCGAATCATCTGACAGAGCAATGGGCGACCGAATTTCTCAGACTGTATCCTGGGGCAAATATCCTTGCCGCCACCAAAAAAGATTTTGAACCCGCGAACCGGAAACGGTTCTGTTCCTGGATCGCCACCGGAGATTTTGACGCCGTTATCATCGGTCACAGCCAGTTTGAAAAGATTCCGCTGTCCGTCGAACGGCAAAAACGCTCCCTGGAAGCACAGATCGATGAAATCCAGGAACAGGAAGCCATGATGAAGAGGGAACGAAACCAGAGCTTTACCGTAAAGCAGATGGTAAAAGCGCGGAAATCTCTGGAAGCAAGGCTGAAAAAACTCAACGACCAGAGCCGCAAAGACGATGTAATTACGTTTGAGCAGCTGGGCGTTGACCGCCTCTTTGTCGATGAAAGCCACAACTTTAAAAACCTTTACCTGTATACAAAAATGCGCAACGTCGCCGGCATTTCGCAGACTGAAGCACAGAAATCCTCCGATATGCTGATGAAGTGCCGCTATATGGATGAAATTACGGGCGGAAAAGGCATCACTTTCGCCACCGGTACGCCGATCAGCAACAGCATGACCGAGTTATATACCAATATGCGCTACCTGCAGCATGATACGTTAGAGCGCATGGGACTCGGCCAGTTTGACCAGTGGGCGTCCAACTTCGGAGAAACGCAGACTGCTATTGAACTTGCGCCAGAAGGCACCGGATACCGGGCAAAAACCAGGTTCTCCCGGTTTTATAATCTCCCGGAGCTAACCAGCGTATTTAAGGAAGCTGCTGACATCCAGACCCCGGATATGCTGAAACTGCCCGTCCCGGACGCCGATTATGAAAACGTTGTCCTGAAGCCATCCGCCGAGCAGAAAGAAATGGTCTCCTCTCTCGCTGACCGTGCCGAACGGGTACGCGGAGGGATCGACCCCAAAATCGATAATATGCTGAAAATCACCAATGACGGACGGAAACTCGCGCTGGATCAGCGGCTGATCGACGACACTCTCCCGGATAATGAAAATTCTAAAGTAAATGTATGCGTCAGCAAAGCCTTTGAAATCTGGGAAAGGACAAAAGACCAGTCCTTAACCCAGGTAATCTTCTGCGACCTCTCCACGCCAAAGGGTGATGGTAAATTTAATGTTTATGATGACCTGAAAGAAAAATTTATGCAAAGAGGAATCCCGGAAAAGGAAATCGCGTTTATCCATGACGCCGATACCGAGAAAAAGAAAACGGAATTGTTTGCAAAAGTACGAAGCGGCAGCGTCCGCATTATCATCGGATCAACCGCCAAAATGGGCGCAGGAACCAATATTCAGGATCGTCTCGTTGCCCTGCATCATCTGGATGTCCCGTGGAGGCCGTCCGATATCGAGCAGCAGGAAGGACGGATACTTCGCCAGGGAAATCAGAATCAACAGGTTAAAATCTATCGGTATGTGACGGAGGGAACCTTTGACTCCTATTCCTGGCAGGTCATCGAAAACAAACAGAAATTTATCGGCCAGATCATGACGTCAAAGTCGCCGGTCCGCTCCTGTGAGGATATCGATGAAGCCGCCCTATCATATGCGGAAGTAAAGGCACTTGCAACCGGAAACCCATATATTAAAGAAAAGATGGAACTGGATGTTGAGGTAAGTAAATTAAAACTCCTGCGGGCCAACCATAACAGTGAAATCTATCATCTGGAGGACAATATCTCCCGGAAATATCCGGCCAAAATTGCCGTATGCAGCGAGCAAATCCGTAACCTAAAAGACGACTTATCCGCCTTGGAAGCCGCCAAATCGCCCGATCCTGACGGTTTCCAGATGCAAGTAGGGAATTTACAATACGACAACAAAAAAGAAGCTGCGGAAGCTCTGACAGCGTTCAGCCACAGCATTCCTCCATATATGCCCGCTACTATCGGAAATTATCTTGGGAAACGCTGAAAAATAGTACTTTCAACTCAACTAACCATCCATGTGGATGATT
>JAJQAC010000087.1 GCA_021204025.1 Clostridiales bacterium
GTGGATGCCCCGATCATCAATGAATTTCCTCTTTGCATGGAGTGCGAATTCATACAGTATCAGGACGGTGAATATGGCTGCGGAGTCATTGGAAAAGTGGTCAATACCACGGCGGATGAGTCCGTGATGAATGGCGATACCGTAGATATCGAAAAAGTGGCAGCCATTGCGTTCGATCCATACACACATGGCTACTATAAGGTCACGGAGAGAATCGGGAATGCGTTTAAAGATGGCCTGAAGCTGAAATAAATCAGAACAGGCTCATCTGTCTGTCAATCCAGCTTTCCTGCTTCGCGTCGTGAATCTGATCATCCGGAGTCCCCTCTCCTATCAGGAACGGGGACTCCGGATTATGTAGCTTCATGTTTAGGCGAACCACCGCTGCATTTGCATTGACATAACAATAACGGCACAGATGCCCGCAGGTATTGTATGCACCAATATCGTTCCCAGATAGCAGGCGCATTCACTGCGGGCAAATTTCCGTTTGGGAGCATCCAGTCTGCAATGCAGAGCAAGCCGGTTTGCGAACCATCTGGAATAAAACGCCGGAATATTTTTCTTCTGTTATTTCCATTGTTCCGGCTTTTAATGGCAACAAAAATACAGCCTGCAGCCGCCGGTGATAATCACAGCAACTACAGGCTGTGTTTTAATCGAATATTCATGTTGCAAGGCTTCGTTGCAGTAGGGCATAAGGGACAATCAGTAACAAAAATCGTTTATACACATTTTGAGATTCAGGAACTGATTGAAGCTATCAACAAAATATAAGGTGATGCTTGTATGAGTAGAACAGAATACAAAAACAATCACAAAGCAGAACACTATGACAGAATTGAATTAGACGCACACGGTTTTATATTTTGAACTGCATTAAAAAATCCCCGAAAACACTTGTTTTTCGGGGATTTGAAAATCTGCAATATTTGGTTTGAATTATCGCTTGCTGAACTGCGGAGCGCGACGAGCCGCTTTGAGGCCGTATTTCTTTCTCTCTTTCATACGCGGATCTCTCGTCAGATAACCTGCTTTTTTCAGGATCGGACGATAATCGGCATCTGCCTGAAGCAGTGCGCGAGCAATCCCGTGACGGATCGCTCCGGCCTGTCCGGAATAACCACCACCATGCACATTTACCAGAACGTCAAACTTATCGGTATTCTCAGTTGCTACGAGCGGCTGACGGACGATAACCTTCAGAGTCTCATAACCAAGATACTCATCAATGTCTCTCTTGTTGATCGTGATCTTACCGGTGCCGGGCACCAAATACACTCTTGCAACGGATTTTTTTCTTCTTCCAGTACCATAATATTTATTACTCATGATTGCTTCCTCCTTTCCGCACCTTTATCAAACATTGAGTTCCAACACTTCCGGCTTCTGAGCGGCATGCTCATGCTCCGGACCTGCATATACATGCAGTTTGCTGTACATCTGTCTTCCTAAAGGTCCCTTGGGAAGCATTCCCTTTACTGCCAGCTTGACCACATTCTCCGGATGCTTCTCAAACATCTCACGCAGAGTAGTAGTCTTCAGGCTTCCTACATATTCTGTATGCTTATAATAAAGTTTCTGATCCAGCTTCTTACCGGTCACTTTCACTTTATCTGCATTTACGACAATCACATAATCACCGCAGTCCATATGCGGAGTGAAAATCGGTTTATTTTTTCCTCTCAGCACTTTAGCCACTTCCGAAGCCAAACGTCCTAACGTACATCCGGTGGCATCAACTACATACCATTTTCTCTCAATCGTCGCCGGACTAGCCATAAAACTCTTCATTGGTTAACCTCCTGTTAAATTACAAATACTTCTGTGTATGATTAAAAATGCTGAATTCCGGGGCTTTGGCTTCGCATTTTTATTAACGTCATAATTTTATATTATATTACCCTGATTTGTGCGTGTCAACTGTTTTTTCGAGAAATCTTTCCAGAAATCTCTCATGATTTTTCTTTAATTCCATGCGGACTCACAATCCTGTCAGTTATATGCGGGCACGCCACTCTCTCCTTCCTTTTCCCAGTGATCTCCTATTGTGTATTTATGACATTCCCGCTACAATAAAACCGTGCTTAGCTAACACAAATTCATCAAAGGAGGATATTACCTATGTGTTTTAGTTCCTGTTCTGATTTATGGGCTCTGCTTTGCAGCTATTGCAGCTCCTGTTGTGGCTCCTGCGGGTTTGGATGTTATTAACCTGCAGACCCTGACCTGTCTTCAGATTTCTTCTTCCTGCTGGGGGATGTAGGTTTCCGGTGTGTAATGGATCACCCGTGTCCCTCCGTTTTCAAAGCGGAAGGGTACATACATCAGATCCCCCATCGCGCGACGGACTGCCCTCTGACAGTCCGGAAGCGCGTAAAATACAAGGAAACCTCCGCCGCCGGCGCCCAGAAGTTTACCGCCGAGGGCGCCCGCGGCGATTCCTTTCTCATACAGACGGTCAATCCCGTCTGTCGTCACTGCCGAACCGGTCTGCCTCTTTAACCTCCAGGTATGATCCAGCAGCCGTCCAAAATCATCCAGATCCGAATTCCGGTCTGTCAGGACTTTCTCCGCTTCATCCACCAGTGCGTACATTTCTTTCAGCTGTCCTGTCTTATCCCGCTTATCCGCAGCATTGGCCTTCTGGACATCCGAAGAAAAACGGGAGCGCCCGGTAAAAAACATCATCAGATTGTCATTTAACTGCGCCTTACGCTCCGGCGAAACGATCACCGGATGCACATCAAAACCGTCCGCATTAAAATCAATCCGGTTGAAACCGCCATAGGACGCGGCGATCTGATCCTGCCATCCCCCTGCCTCCTGACAAAGAGTCCTTTCCAGATAGATCGCATCCTCTGCCAGCCTGCGCTTGTCCGCATACTTTCCCTTCAGGGCGTAAAACGCGTTTAACATTCCCACCGCAAAAGAGCTGCTCGTTCCCAGGCCGGAACGTGCCGGCAGATCAGCCTCGTAGGTCAGACGGATCTCGTGCATATCGAGCATCTTCATCGCGTTGCGAATTGCCGGATGCTCAATATCTTCGATGGAAGTCACCCGTTCTGTCTTCGAATACGACAACTCGGTCGAATAATCAAAAAAGCGGGGAAGATGCCGGACATTCACATAACAGTATTTATCGAAGGTTGTCGACAATACTGCGCCTCCATACTCCCGAAAAAAGCTCTCCATATCCGTACCGCCGCCGAAAAAAGACATGCGAAACGGCGTTTTTGTGATAATCATATCGCTGTACTCCTGTCAGTTAATCTCTTCTTTCCCCAGATACCGTTTCAGGAACACACCGGTATAAGACGATGGATTTTCCGCCACTTCCTCCGGTGTCCCTTTTGCAATTACGGTTCCGCCATTGTCCCCTCCTTCGGGTCCCATATCGATAATATAATCTGCTGTCTTAATTACGTCAAGGTTATGTTCGATCACAATCACCGTATTTCCGCTGTCAGAAAGTCGCCGCAGAATATTCACCAGCTTATGCACGTCTGCGAAATGCAGGCCCGTCGTCGGCTCATCCAGAATATAAACCGTCTTTCCTGTTCCTCTGCGGCTGAGTTCTGTCGCCAGCTTGATCCGCTGTGCCTCGCCGCCGGACAGCTCCGTCGACGGCTGACCCAGACGCACATAAGAAAGCCCGACATCATTCAGAGTCGCGATCTTGCCCGCAATGGACGGAACATTCTCAAAAAACCGCAACGCCTCTTCTACCGTCATGTCTAATACATCATAAATATTTTTTCCTTTATAATGTACATCCAGCGTTTCCCGGTTATAACGTTTCCCGCCGCAAACTTCGCAGGGTACATAGACATCCGGCAGGAAATGCATTTCAATCTTGACAATACCGTCTCCGGCGCAGGCCTCGCAGCGCCCGCCCTTTACGTTAAAACTGAACCGACCCTTACTATATCCTTTTGCCTTTGCCTCTGAGGTCGACGCGAAAAGATCGCGGATCCGGTCAAAGACGCCGGTATAAGTCGCAGGGTTCGAACGCGGCGTACGTCCGATCGGCGACTGATCAATATTAATCACCTTATCCAGGCGTTCGATCCCTTCAATCGAATCGTATTTCCCGGGGATCGTACGGGCACGGTTGAGTTTTCTTGCCAGCACTTTATATAAAATCTCATTGACCAGTGAACTCTTACCCGAACCGGACACCCCCGTCACACAGGTCATAATGCCAAGTGGGAAGGAAACATCGATCCCCTTCAGATTATTTTCTGCCGCGCCGCGTACGGTCAGCCAGCCTGTCGGCATCCGGCGCCTTGCGGGTACCGGGATCTTCATACGGCCACTAAGATAAGCACCGGTAATGGATCGTCTGCACTTCATAATGTCCTTCGCAGTTCCACATGCGATCACCTCACCGCCATGCTCTCCCGCTCCCGGTCCGATATCTACGATATAATCCGCTGCCCGCATCGTATCCTCATCATGCTCTACGACAATCACAGAATTGCCAAGATCCCGCAGATGCATCAGCGTTCCCAGCAATTTATCATTATCCCTCTGATGCAGGCCAATGCTTGGTTCATCCAAAATATACGCAACTCCCACCAGGCCGGAACCGATCTGCGTCGCCAGACGGATACGCTGCGCCTCTCCGCCGGAGAGCGTTCCGGTCGCACGCGCCAATGACAGATAATCCAACCCGACATTAATCAGGAAATCCAGACGTGCCCGGATCTCCTTTAAGATCTGTCCGCCAATCTGAGTCTGCATCGGCGTAAGCTGCAATTCGTCCAGAAATCTGCGGAATGCGGTAAGCGAAAGCGTCGTCGCCTCATAAATATTTTTATCCCCGACCGTTACCGCCAGAGAACCAGGCTTCAATCTCTGTCCCCGGCAGGCTTTACACGGCGTAATCCGCATAAAGGTCTCATACTCCGCTTTGCTTATCTCAGAATAAGTCTCTTTATAACGACGCTCCACATTTTTAATCAGTCCCTCAAATGGCACATCATAAACGCCGGTTCCCCTCTGTCCGGTATAATGCACCTTCAGCACTTTGCCATTGGTGCCATAAATCAGAACATCATGGATTTCCTTTGGGTAATCTTCAAATGGCGTATCCAGGTCAAAATGATACTCCTCCATCAATGCCTTGAGCGTCGCATAGGTAAAGCTCGACGGATCGGTACAGGACTGCCATCCCAGTACCGTGATTGCCCCCTGATTAATACTGAGTGATTTGTCCGGAATCATCAGATCCTCATCAAACTCCATCTTATAGCCCAGTCCCAGACACTCCGGGCAGGCGCCGAACGGATTATTAAACGAAAAACTTCTCGGTTCCACCTCTTCGATACTGATGCCACAGTCCGGGCAGGCAAAACTGGTACTGAAATTAATCGCTTCACCGCCGATCACATCCACGATCATCAAACCGTCCGAAAGTCCCAGCACCGTCTCGATCGAATCCGCCAGACGCTTCTCGATCCCCGGTTTGACCGCCAGACGATCCACGACGATCTCTATGTTATGCTTATTATTTTTTTCCAGTTTGATCTCTTCGGACAATTCGTATAAATTGCCATCCACGCGGACACGCACATAGCCGGATTTTCTCGCCTGATTCAGCAGTTTGACATGCTCGCCCTTGCGTCCGCGCACCACCGGCGCAAGCAGCTGGATCCTGGTGCGCTCCGGCATTGCCATAATCTGATCCACCATCTGATCAACCGTCTGCTTCTGGATCGCCCGCCCGCACTTCGGACAGTGCGGAATGCCAATGCGCGCGTACAGAAGTCTCATATAGTCATATATCTCTGTAACCGTACCTACCGTAGAACGCGGATTACGGTTTGTCGACTTCTGATCAATCGAAATCGCCGGAGAAAGTCCTTCAATACTCTCAACATCCGGTTTCTCCATCTGCCCCAGGAACTGCCGGGCATAAGAAGACAGAGACTCCATATAGCGTCTCTGTCCCTCTGCGTAAATCGTATCAAATGCCAGGGAAGACTTGCCTGAACCGCTCAGGCCCGTCAGTACCACCAGCTGATCTCTTGGAATATCCAGATCAATATGTTTTAAGTTGTGTTCACTTGCTCCCCGTATTCTGATATATTGCTTTGCCATATCATGTCTGACCTTTCCGGAACTATTTATCCTGTCTATCCTGCACACCGCGAAGCGGCGGCCATACACTGCTTCGGACCATTTCCATATGCAAAGCTATTCTAGCACACACGTTTCCAAATTGCAAACACTTGTTCGTCATCTTTTTCAATCTCTGTGAAATATCCGGCTCCGTATCATTGATGATTCCGGCTTTCACTTTCAGGCATTCAGGATATCCATAAATTCCTCTCCTGTAATCGTCTCCCGCTCAAGCAGATACGCCGCGATCTCATTCAGTTTTCCCGCGTTATCCTTAAGGATCTGCAAAGCCTTCTCATACTGTTCCCTTACAATCCTTACTACCTCATCATCAACAATTTTAGCCGTCTCAGGTGAGCACACCATCGAAGTGTCGCCGCCCAGATACTGATTATTGACGGTTTCCAGCGCCACCATACCAAACTGATCGCTCATACCATAACGGGTGATCATCGCGCGCGCAAGTTTCGTCGCCTGCTCGATGTCATTGGACGCGCCTGTCGTAATCGAACCGAAGATGAATTCCTCAGCCGCACGCCCACCACAGTAGGTCGCTATCTTCGCCAGCGCTTCTTCCTTACTCATAAGGAATTTTTCACCTTCCTCAATCTGCATCGTATATCCCAGCGCGCCGGAAGTGCGCGGAATAATCGTGATCTTGTGTACCGGCGCACTGTTCGACTGACAGGCCGTCACCAGCGCATGTCCAACCTCATGGAACGCCACAATGCGCTTTTCACGCTCAGAAATCCCCGCATTTTTCCGCTGATATCCGGCGATTACCACCTCAACACTCTCTTCCAGATCCTCCTGGCTGACCGTCCTCCGGCCATTTCTCACCGCACGGAGCGCCGCCTCATTAATAATGTTCGCCAGATCCGCTCCACTTCCTCCGGAAGTCGCGCGGGCAATTTCCTTGAAATCTACGTTATCCGACAACTTTACGTCTTTTCCATGCACTTTCAGAATCGCGATACGGCCATTTAAATCCGGCAGCTCCACCGGTATCCGCCGGTCAAAGCGTCCCGGCCGCAGCAGCGCGCGATCCAGCGACTCCGGGCGGTTGGTCGCCGCCAGGATTACAACGCCCTTGCGCCCGTCAAAACCATCCATCTCGGTCAGCAGCTGGTTCAGCGTCTGCTCCCGTTCATCATTCCCGCTGAAACCTCCGTTATCTCTCTTTTTACCGATCGTATCGATCTCATCAATAAATACGATACATGGGGCCTTTTCCGTTGCCTGCTTAAAGAGATCCCGCACCTTTGCCGCACCCATACCGACAAACATCTCGACAAATTCCGAACCGGAGATCGAGAAGAACGGCACATGAGCCTCGCCGGCCACTGCACGGGCCAGCAGCGTCTTGCCGGTACCGGGAGGGCCGACCAGCAGCGCGCCTTTGGGGAGTGTTGCCCCGATATCCGTATATTTCTGCGGATTGTGCAGGAAATCTACAATCTCACGCAGCGCTTCCTTCGCCTCTTCCTGTCCCGCGACATCGGCAAAAGTCTTGTCGGTCTCATCCTCCGCATAAATCTTCGCATTGGATTTGCCGAAGGTCATCGCATTGCCCAGGCCGCCGCCCATATGCTTGGCCAGACTCCTGCTCATCAGACGCCCGATCAGCACAAAGATCAGAATCGGCAGCACCCAGCTGGTAATAAAGGTCAGGATCGGTGACGCCTGCGTCGGGATTTCTTTCGCAAAGGTAACTCCGGCTTCTCTCAGTTCATCCTTAAGGCTCTCATCCGGCCAGACACCAGTCCGGTAGATCCCGTCATTTCCCTCCTCATCCTCCGCGCGGAAAGTGATCTGATCGCTGTCCATCGCGACTTCTTTCACCTGTCCGTTATCCACCATTTCCAGAAATACATCATAGGAAACTTCATGAATCGAACGCTGTGCTACTGACGGGAACAACAGCGCGTTCAGCAGCATCGTGACAATCAGAATGATAAAATAATAAAACAGCCAGCTTCTTGTTCTTTTTTTATTGGAATCATCATCATCGTTATTTACTATGCCCATTTTTTTCTCCTTTACTGGTCTTGTTTTCTTAGTATACTAGACGAATGTGGATTTTTAAAGTCCTGCGCTGATTAAATTTTTATAAATAACGATGCTGGCCTAACGTCCGTCCCTGAGAGAAATGTCCTCTACAGATATTCATTTCTCTCAGGGGCTGGTTTATTGGCAAGATACTGTTACATATACTAAAAGATGGGACTCACAAAAACCGTTATAAGTCCCATCTTTTTCATATCCTTGTTTATAATACCTTCGCAAAGAAATCCTTCAGACGTTCACTCTTAGGATGATTGAATATCTCATCCGGCGTCCCCTGCTCAATCAGTTTCCCGTCCGCCATAAAGAGGACGCGGTTACCTACCTCCCGGGCAAATCCCATCTCATGGGTGACACAGACCATCGTCATGCCATCTCTCGCCAGTTCTTTCATAACATCCAGAACCTCGCCAACCATCTCCGGGTCCAGTGCGGAAGTCGGCTCATCAAAAAGCATCACCTGCGGCTTCATACACAGAGCGCGGACAATCGCCACTCGCTGCTTCTGACCGCCGGAGAGCTGGATCGGATAAGCGCCTGCCCGGTCGCCCAGACCTACTCGCTCCAGCAGTGCCATCGCCATCTCTTCTGCTTCGGACTTCTTCATGCCCTTCACCTTGCACGGCGCCAGAGTCATATTATCCAGAAGCGTCATATGCGGGAAAAGGTTAAAATGCTGGAATACCATCCCCATATTCTGACGATGTTCGTCAATATTCAGCTTTACCGTTCTGCCATTTTTATCCTTATATTTCTTCTTTGTAATATCGACGCCGTTAAATATGATCGATCCGCCGGTCGGCTCTTCCAGAAGATTCAGGCTGCGCAGAAATGTGGATTTGCCGGACCCGGAAGGTCCGATCACCACCATCACGTCACCCTGGTTAATGTCCACGCTGACGCCGTCCAGAGCCCTGATTGTACCGCCTTTATAGTGTTTCTTTAAATCCCTTACCTGAATCAGGCTACCTCCTGTCTCCACGGCTCATCCTCCTTTCAAAATAAGCGATCAGCTTCGAAGTCGGGAAGCACAGACAGAAGTAAATCGCCGTAGCTACCAGCAAAGGCTCAATAATGACGAACGTTGCTCCCTTGACTGCGTTGACTGCCGACATGATATCCTGCACACCGATCGTATAGGTAATCGAAGACTCCTTGATGATAACAACAAATTCATTCGCGATCGCCGGGAGGATATTTTTTAACGCCTGCGGCAAAATGATATAACGCAAATTCTGCACCTGAGAAAGTCCCAGGGAACGCGCCGCCTCCGTCTGTCCTCCGTCTATGGACTGAATACCGGAACGGATAATCTCGCAGAGATAGGCCGCCGAGTTAAAGCCCAGGGCCACCACTCCGGGGAAGAAGCGCTCAAACTTGATAAATCCAAAAAATGTAAAATGTGGGAGTTCGATCATACTGAACACACCATAATAAATGATAAAAATCTGTACGATCGCCGGCGTGGAGCGAAGGATCTCCACATATGCGGTCGCGATAAAATCCAACGGATTGAATTTGCTGAGTACTGCCGCAGCTCCATCCTCCTTCAGGCTCCCGTCCCGATTACGGCCGAGAAAGCGCAGAGGGCGGATGTCCGACAGTCTCATCAGCGCCAGCACCAGCGCCAGACAGAATCCGATCAGCACGGTCAATATCGACATCAGTACCGTAACAATCACACCCTGCAAGAACAGCTGCGCATATGGCGCTACTTTTGCGAAATTTTCTAACTGCACAAAGCCATCCATGAAAACTCCTTTCCCAAAGCATTCTCCTTTGTATTACTGCTGAATGGCTCCATTTGCGTCCAGCAGACCCTCGTATTTCTCTCCGGAAGCCAGTTCATTGGCATCCGCGACAAACTGCTCCATAGAACCGTCCTCAAGCGCTTTCGCGATGGAACCGTTTACTGCCGCCCGCAGACCGTCGTTACCCTTGCTTACGCCGATCGCAGAGCCCTCCGTGTCATAAGGAACATCCATAATGATCACCAGTTCCGGATAGTTTCTCTGATAACTGATCGCCACATCACTCTCGATAAACGCTACATCCATCTTATTGCCCAGAAGTTCCGAAATGATGTCTGTTACTTTCGGCAGCGAGATAATATCCGCATCCGGCGTGTTTTTATTTGCCAGATCCAGCTGAATCGAACCCGTCTGTGCTCCTACCGTCACACTCGGCTGGTTCACATCCTCAAAGGACTTATACAGATCCTCTTTACCCTTTACCGTTACCAGCGACTGGCCGCCCTTATAGTAAATGTCCGTAAAGTCCATAATTGCCTCACGTTTCGGATCCGGCGACAGACCCGCCATACCCAGATCAACCGACTTTGTCTGCAGTTCGCTCAGCACGCCGTCAAAATCTACCGTAACCATCTCAAGCTCCAATCCCAGATCATCTGCGATATACTGAGCCAGCCAGATATCAAAGCCAGCCAGTTCCGGAGTCCCATCAGCACTGATCGAATAAAATTCATACGGGGCAAAGTCCGGGCTGGTCGCCACGGTAAGCTTACCTGCATTCACTGTTGTAAACTCAGCCGCTCCCTCAGTCTCTGCAGTCTCCCCGGCTGTCTCTCCCGCCGTATCCGCTGCCGCCGCGGTCGTCTCCGCTGCCGCCGCAGCAGTTGTCTCAGAGGAACTGCTTCCTCCGCAGGCAGCCAGCGACACCGCCATGCACGCGGTCACTCCCAAAGCCACTAATCTTCTCTTCATAAATCTGTCCTCCCTGATCTTTTTTGAATAAATAATAATTTTCATGCATATTTAAAACCCGCATATACCCATTATAACGAATATTTTAAATATTACAAGCAAAAGAATCCTGCAAAGAAAAAGGACCCTGTTCAACAGGATCCTTTACCTTGCGTTGCTTTAACTATAATCATTCCGCACGATTTTGTCAAGAACTTCCGACGGACTGTCCGCGACGAAACAGGGGTGAAACGCTTCCAGTTCCTCTCTCCCGCGAAATCCCCAGGCTGCTCCCACCGTGATCAGTCCTGCTCCCAGTCCGGTCTGCATATCCGTATTGGTATCGCCCAGATAGAGACACTCGTCCGGTTCGATCTTCCATTCTCTTAAAATCCGGTTCACTCCGGCCGGATCCGGTTTCTTCGGAACGCCAGGCTGTTCCCCGTATATCCGGTCAAAATAACCCCTGCCAAAAATCGTCTCGATATTTTCCACTGTCCTTGCATGAGGTTTGTTTGAAAGAACCGCTATCCGCAATCCACGCGCTTTCATCGATTCCAGAAGTTCCGGGATGCCGTCATAGGGCTTTACCTGGTACATACAGTATTGTGCAAAATAATCGGTATAAACAGTCAGACTCTCCTCGTAATGCTCCAATGTCTCATCGCCCGCAAATCTCAGTGACCGCTCCATCAGAAGTTTATATCCATCGCCCACAAACTGGCGGATGTGGGCCTCGTCAATCCGGCGCAGACCAAAATATTCCATGACAAGATTGGTTGTATACGTCAGAGCGCCAAGTGTATTTAACAGCGTTCCATCCAGATCAAAGATACAGCCGCGTATCATCTTTTCTTTTCCTCCTGCCAGTTCGACGCGATGATATCCACACAACGCTCCACACCCAGCTTGCCGCTGTTTAAGCAAAGATCATAATTTCTGGGATTTCCCCACTCATTGCCGCTGTAATAAGAATAATAATCCCTTCTTTTGCGATCGATCGCTCGGGCATTCGCCTCCAGCTGGCGTATCGGGACATCAGGCTCCAGCCGGCTTAAGCGCTCCAGCCGCTTCTTCATGCTCGAACAGATAAATACTTTAAAGCCATCAGAAACAACAATATCGGAACAGCGTCCAATAATAATGCATGGGCCCTCCTGCTCCAGTCTGTGAATCACCTGAGACTGCAGATAAAAAAGCTGGTCCGACATCGGAACCTCGTAAACCGGTGAAAACGGATTTACATAATGATAAGTTTCATTCCTGTCCTTTCCCGCGATCACCTCATCGTGAGCAGAGACAAACTCCTCCGCAATATTCCCATGCTCCGCCGCCATTGATATGATTTCCTTATCATATACCGGAATATTCAGTTTCTGAGATAAATGAAAACCAACTTCCCTTCCGCCGCTTCCCAGCTCACGGCTGATACAGATCACTCTCCCCATGGCAAATTCCTCCCCACACTGAGTTTTTTCTGTGCCTGACAGTACAACACTGTATTCAGTATATCATCATTTCCGCGTCATTTCTACCCTGTTTATATGGTTTCCTTTGCCAGCGCCGCGCGTACCAGATGCTTTGCCAGCACAGCTGTCGTCACTGTCCCGACTCCGCCGGGGACCGGCGTCGCCATCGCCGCTGTATTTCTGATTGCCTCATAATCGACATCTCCGCACAGCTTCCCTTCCGCATCCACATTGATGCCAACGTCGATCACGACCGCGCCCTCTCCGACCGATTCTGCGCCGAGCATCTTCGCACGACCTGCAGCCGCCACCAGAATCCCGGCGCGTCGACACTCGGACGGCAGATCTTTCGTCCTCGTGTGACAGATTGTAACCGTCGCGTTCTCCTTTAACAACAACATGGCAAGCGGTTTGCCGACTACCATACTCCGCCCGACAATCGTCACACGCTTCCCCTCTATCGGGATCTCATATCCCTTTAATACCTCGATCACAGCTTCCGCCGTACAGGGAGCATAGCCGGAAAGATCCCCGGAAAAAATTTTTGCCTGATTCATCGGTGAGATCCCGTCCATATCTTTCGCAGGATCAATCATCGTCTCAATCTCTTTCTGAGAGATCTGATCCGGCAACGGCAGTAAAAGCAGGATACCGGTAATCTCCGGATTTTCATTGATCCTGCGAAACTCCCGTTTAAAATCCTCATTGCTGATCGTCTCCGGGAACGGATACGACTCTGCTTCCAGACCAAAATTCTGCATTTTTTTGATCGCGCCGCGCTCATACGCCATGTCATCCGGCTTCTCTCCCACCCTCACAATGGCGAGCTTCGGCGTATCCTTTCCCTGCAGAAGAGTAAGGCTATCCTGCACCTCTTTTTTCAGCTTCGCGGATACAGCCGCGCCCTTTAATGGTATCATTTCCCGCATTTCTTCTGCACCCTCTCATAAACCGCATCCGCCTGCTCAAAACCCTTTTGGGTTAACTCAGCGGCTTTTTTATTCAGTTTCTCCGCCTTTTCGCGGTTTTTCATCGATTTTGTGTTAATATAAACGTTCATCACCGCGCCGCCGACCGCAGCTCTCGCAAGCTGCGCGGCTACGCCCACATCTGACACTGCCATCCGGCTTCCCTCAGATTCCAGCTGATCAAGGATTTCCAGGATCTCAATTGCCTTTTCCATGATTGCCAGAGGGACCAGGCTGGCATCCAGCAGGCGTTCCTCCATCACTTGTTCCCTGGCCGCGATCTGCTCCGACGTCTCTTTCGGCATCCCATAAGCCTGCGCGAGCGGCGCAAATACCTCCGCATCCCGTTCAGCCAACGCAAACATCTCTGTCTGCAGCCGGCTCAGCCTGGCGATGTCAGCGATCATATTTTCTTCCACATCGGCATAACGTTTCTTGCCCACCGTCAGGTTAGCTACCATCTGTCCCAATGCCGCCGCCAGCACACCGCTGACTGCAGAGGCTCCGCCACCGCCCGGCACGGGCGCTTTCGACGCGAGCCTGTCAACCCACTCGCCGATCTGATTTTGTTCGATTGCCATTTTTTCTCCTTTACCCATTATCCGTTTCCTGCGATACTCCTATCCGGATACTCTGCCCGGCAATCCGGAACACATCCAGATAGTGATTTTCCAGAGGAATCCACTTTTTTAAAAATACCGCCAGTTTTTCCTCTCCATTTCTTGCAAGAATCCGCCTTTTCTGTTCTTCGGGATCAATACCGTAATAAAATCTCAGATCATAGATATCTCCAAAATAAGGATGCTGGCTATACGCGCCCTCAATGATATTCAGGCGGTGATAATCCTCATGGATGATACTGCCAAGCTCCATCTTCGCGCAGTCAAACGGTCGATACTCCAGCCCCCGCAGATCCGCCAGATGCGCAAGGACCTCTTCCTGAAACCGCTCACGATCCACATTTCCTCCCGGTTCACGGTATCGCTCAGGGTTACGCTGCTCCGGCCGCAGATAAAAATCATCCATATGAAAAAGTCCGCAGTGGTAACGGCTTTTGAGAATTTCTCCCAATGTTGTCTTGCCGCTGGCGCTCATCCCGTCGATCGCCACGAGGATCTGACCCTCTGGTTTTTCTTCCAGACAACTGTCGATTGACGCGAACACCCGCTCATATTCTGTTCTTATCTGAACCATCCAGATCCCCCTTTCCATCGGGCTAACGGATCAGTTTCGCTCTCCGAAGCGCCATGACGATCACCGGAATGATTAAAAGTTGCAGAACGATCGCCGGAATTGCGTTAATAAACCCATTCATAATAAAAATCATAACAGTAAACGTCTTGCCTGTCATCCCATAAAGCGGTACGCTCACCAGTCCCCATACAACCCGTCCCAGAACCATCGCAACCACCAGAGTAATATAAATACACTGATTTTTCTTTGGCAGGAGTGCATTCAGGATACCTGTCACCGCCCCGTAAACCGCAAGTTCAAATGCCATCGCAACCCCGGTTGGCACCAACGGCGGCATGCCAAAGATCACTCCGCGCAGAATCGGCGCGATAAAGCCGACGACGAGTCCATACTGCCAGCCACATACAAAGCCGCACAGCATAACCGGAAAATGCATTGGTGAGACCTTATTCAGGATCTGCTGAATATTCCCCCCGATCATCGGCAATACCATGCAAAGAGCCAGAAACAATCCTCCTAATACCGTCTTCAAGATCGAACCGTTTCTTCCTTCGTTCATTTTCTATCTCCTCTGTTCCCGCGTCTGATTGTTTTAAAAAATATCTCTCTTTATCCCTTTCTTTCCCGTTTTTTCATTATAACCTGTTGACATTTTCATGTCAATTCATTTATACTGGCTGTAAAAATGACGGAAAGGGGAGTTTTCCTATGGGACTTTTAAAGGAATTTAAAGAATTTGCCATCAAGGGCAACATGGTGGACATGGCAGTCGGTATCATTATCGGCGGCGCGTTCAACAGTCTCGTAACGTCTCTGGTTTCTGACATTGTGACCCCGGTCATCAGTGTCTTCACCGGAAAGGTTGATTTTACCAATATGTTCATCGCGCTGAATGGCCAGTCCTACGCGACACTGGAGGCTGCTCAGGCGGAGACAGCGGCGATTGCTTATGGTCAGTTTATTACAGCCATCATTAATTTCATTATCATGGCTTTTGTGATCTTCATGATCGTCCGCGCCTTAAATAAACTTCGCAGAGAACCGGAACCGGCACCGGTTGAGGCTCCTCATGAGAAGACCTGTCCATTCTGTAAGAGCACAGTGGATCTTGACGCCGCGCGTTGTCCGAACTGCACTTCTATTTTAAGCGAAGAGCTGATGGAACTGGCGAAAAAAGAGTTATCATAGGGCGGCAGCATACGCTGCTGACTTTCCTGTCTTCCCGTAAGCATATAGTGAACATATACAACAAACCGCAGGACTTTTTCTTAAATGAAAGCTCCTGCGGTTTGTTGTATATACACACGATTGTTTAACGAATTTATGGCTTACACCATACACGGCCGGCGCAGACAGGCAGGAAACCAAGAACCGTCTCCTGCCTGATTTCAGATACCATCTGCTATACCGGCAAATATCATCCGACTCATCCCATAAAATTATTTCACAACCGCCGTAATCGCCGCTTCCAGACGTTTCACCATCTCGTCGACATCCGCCTCATGAATGACCAGCGGAGGCACAAAACGGATAATATTCGCTCCGGCGCTGATCAGAACCAGCTTTTGTTCCAGCAATGCGTTCGTGACGATCGGCCCCACCGGAAGCGTAAACTCCAGTCCCTGAATCAGACCTTTACCACGATGATCCGTAATAAAGTCATATTTTTCCGTCAGTTCGTCCAGTTTTTTCCAGAGATATGCTCCAATCTCATTGACATGTTCCACGATATGGTCCTGTTCAAAGATATCCAGGACCTTGCACGCAGCCGCGCATACCAGCGGATTCCCGCCATAGGTCGCGCCATGATCACCCGGCTCCATCGCCGAAGCCGCTTTCCCGGCTGCCAGGAATGCGCCGATCGGAACGCCGTTCCCCAGCGCTTTTGCCGCTGTCATAACATCCGGCTTCACGCCGTATCCCTGCCACGCAAACATCGAACCACTTCGTCCCATTCCACACTGAATCTCATCCAGAATCAGCAGCGCGTCGCTCTGGTCGCAAAGCTCCCGCACACCCTTGATAAATTCTTCCTTTGCCGGATAGATGCCGCCCTCACCCTGAATGGTTTCCATGATCACTGCGCAGGTTTTATCACTCCAAAGCGCCTTTACGCTGTCCAGATCATTAAAATCTGCAAAGCGGATGTTAGGGATCAGCGGCGCGAACGGGATCTGGTAGTGATCATTTCCGGTCACGGACAGGGCCCCCAGGCTTCTGCCGTGGAAAGAACGTTTCATTGCGATGATCTCGTAGTCCGTCCCCATGCCTTTGTTGTATGCATAGCGCTTCGCGATCTTCAGCGCGCCCTCAATGGCCTCCGTCCCGCTGTTGGTAAAAAATACTTTCTCCATCCCGGATACCTGCAGCAGCTTTTCTCCGGCCTCGATGGACGGTTCATTATAAAAGAGATTCGATAAATGAAATACTTTATCAATCTGTGCTTTTACCGCATCGTTAAATCCCGGATAATCATATCCCAGACCCATAACAGCAATCCCCGCGCCAAAATCCAGATATTCCCCTCCATCCGTGTCATACAGCCTTACGCCCTTTCCGGAATCAAATACCACCGGGAAACGATTATACACTTTATATAAGACCTTCTCGGCCTTCGCAATCGCTTTTTGTTTTTCCATATCTCCTGCACCTTTCTTAATTCATTGACACCCGACAGATGCCAATCCGTATTTTGCTTATATGTTATGTCCGCGAAATACCGGAATCTTTCAAAATTCTCCGCCGTTTTTATGCATCCGCTTCCGCCGCACGGTAAAAACGCTCCGCTCCATCCTTCAAAATAGCCGTCCCGATTCCTTTATTAGTAAAAATCTCCAGCAGCAGGCTGTGAGGAATCCTTCCATCCAGAATGTGGACACGGGAAACGCCGTTGTTGATCGCGTCGATGCAGTTCTGCAGCTTCGGCAACATGCCGCCGCCCAGACCACCTCCGTCAACAAATGTTTGCGCCTCAGTGATCGACATTTCCGAGATCAGGGAATCCTTATCCTCAAAATCACGGTACACACCTTCCACGTCTGTCAGGAACGCCAGCTTTTCCGCATTGACCGCACGGGCGATCGCACAGGCCGCGTCATCCGCGTTGATATTATAACTTAAGAAATTCTCATCAAAGCCGATCGGACAGATAATCGGCAGGAAATCCTTTTCCAGCAGATCGTAGATCACCTTGGGATTCACCTCCACAATATTGCCGACAAATCCGATATCCTCACCGCCAGAATACTTCTTCTCACATTTCAGCATCATGCCGTCCTTACCGCTGATGCCGACCGCCTTGACTCCCAGCTCATTAACCAGCTGCACCAGACTTTTATTAACCTTATTGAGCACCATCTCGGCGATCTCCATCGTCGGCTCATCGGTCACCCGCAGCCCATTCACAAACCTCGGCTCCATACCGACCTTCCCTACCCAGCGGCTGATTTCCTTGCCGCCGCCATGAACAATGATCGGCTTAAATCCTACCAGCTTCAAAAGCACGACGTCCTGAATCACCTGTTTTTTGAGCGTCTCATCCACCATCGCGCTCCCGCCGTACTTCACAACCACGATCTTACGGTTAAATCTCTGGATATAAGGCAGAGCCTCCACAAGAACCTCCGCTTTCTGCATCCCTTCGAGCATATTCTTTTCCATCTTTCATATTTCCTTCTTTTTACTTTTTACCCAAATTCTTTTGTTCCGAATCACCATACAAGCCAATACACCAGTCCCTGAGAGGGAAACATATCCGCAGAGGACATTTTTCACGTCGGCACTTAGTGAGCAGGGTGCTTTTCCTGCGAACTTAGTACCGCTACGTGAAAACCTAAGCGCGAGCGGTCCTCGGAGGATATGTTTCCCTCTCAGGGACGGACAGTTTACCTACACTTGATTCTAAGACCGATAATCCGCATTAATCTTCACATAATCAAAGGTCAAATCGCATCCCCATGCAGTTGCCGACGCCTCCCCCATCTTGATATCCGCGGTCGCCGTCACTTCCGGTTCCGAGAGGATCTTTGTCGCCTCTTCTTCACTGTAATCCAGCGCGACGCCATTTTCGATAATCTGAATCTTTCCCGCAGCGCTCTCAAAGAAGAGATCCACCCGCTCCGGATCAAACTGAGCTCCGGAATATCCCATCGCGCACAGGATTCTTCCCCAGTTTGCGTCATGTCCGAAGATCGCGGCTTTCGTCAGATTAGAGGTAATAACCGACTTGGACAGAGTCACTGCCTGCTCCTTGCTCTCAGCGCCGACCACCTTCACCTCAAAGAGCGCGGTGCAGCCCTCGCCGTCTCCCGCCATCTTTTTGGCCAGCGTTTCGTTAATAACATTTAATGCTTTTCTGAATTTTTCGTAATCCTCATTTTTTTCGGTGATCACCGCATTACCGGCCAGACCGTTTGCCAGCACCAGCAGAGTATCGTTTGTGGAGGTATCTCCATCTACCGAAATCATATTATAAGTATCTTTTACATCCTCGCTCACCGCTTCCTGTAAAAGCTCTTTCGAGATCGCCAGATCGGTCGTAACAAATGCAAGCATCGTACACATATTCGGATGAATCATCCCAGAACCCTTGCACATACCGCCAACGGTAACGGTCTTATCCCCGATCTCAAACTGCACAGCGATCTCTTTATTCCTGGTATCTGTCGTCATAATCGCCCGCGACGCCTCCGTACCGGCCGCCAGACTCCCGTCCAGTGCCGGAACCATGGCCCGGATCCCGGCTGCCAGGCGATCCATCGGCAGCTGCATCCCGATTACACCCGTCGACGCCACACAGACAGCTTCCTCCGGGATGTCCAGCATCTCATGGACAACCGCCGCAGTTTCCTGACAGTAAGCATACCCTTCTGCCCCGGTACAGGCATTCGCGATCCCCGCATTAATCACAACTGCCTGCGCGAATGACGACTCCTTCACGATCTTCTGATCCCATTTGACCGGCGCAGCCTTTACAAGATTGCTTGTGAAGGTACCCGCCGCTTTGCAGGGGACCTCACTCACAATCATCGCCATGTCCTTCCGGTTTTTATATTTGATTCCCGCAGCTGTCGAAGCAGCCTGAAAGCCCTTTGCCGCGGTCACTCCACCTTCGATAATCTTCATTTTGTTACTCCTCTTATTTATTTCAATGTCTGATCGCACACGAAGTATTTACGGAAATGCCGGGATCTGCTTTAATCCGGTATTCTCCGGCAGACCAAACATCAGATTCATATTCTGGATTGCCTGTCCCGCGGCTCCTTTTACCATATTGTCGATCGCGCCCATCATGATCACGCGATTTGTGCGGGGATCCAGTTTAAATGACACGTCCGCAAAGTTGCTGCCCTTCACCCAGCGGGTCTCCGGCGGCATGCCCGCGGGAAGCACACGGATAAAATATTCCTCTCCGTAATACCGGTCATAAACCGCTTTGATTTCCTCTGTGGTAACCGGCTTTGTCAGATTCGCATAGGCCGTCACCAGAATTCCCCGGTCCATCGGCACCAGATGAGGAGTAAAGCTCACCGTCACCGGCTTCCCTGCCACATAGGAAAGCTGTTCTTCGATCTCCGGCGTATGACGGTGAGACGCCACGCCATATGCTTTCATACTCTCATTGACTTCACAGTAAAGATTTGCCGTCTTCGCGCTGCGTCCCGCGCCGGATGTACCGGATTTCGCGTCGATGATCAGCGTATCCGGATCAATCAGCCCTTCCTTTGCCAGCGGATAAATGCTTAAGAATGAACAGGTCGGATAACAGCCCGGATTCGCGATCAGACGGGCCTTTGCCACCTGATCGCGATTGATCTCCGGCAGACCGTATACTGCCTCCTCGATAAACTGAGGCGCGGCGTGTGTAATTTTATACCATTTTTCATAAATATTCACATCCTTGATCCGAAAATCCGCACTCAGATCAATTACCTTTGCTTTTGACAATATCTCCTCTGTTACCTTTGACGCGCAGAATCCCTGAGGCGTAGCCGTAAATATGACATCCGCCAGATCCGCAAGTTTCTCCATATCGTCATCGCTGCAGACAGCGTCTACCGCATGCGCAACATTTCTGTAAATGGAAGCAAAGTCTTCCCCGACATAGCTTCGGGAACCGTACCATACAATCTCTACATCATCTCTCTGCAATAAAAGTCTCGCCAGCTCCACTCCTGCGTATCCGGTGGAACCGATAATTCCTGCCTTAATCATAATGTTTTCTCTCCTCCTGAATCAATGGCTTTCTTATTATAGTAGCTTTTTTCCCTAATGAAAAGTCTCTATTTGAATAATTTTCATAAGATGATCTCTCAAAGATTTCATAATTATACATTATTAATGTATATTATGCAACTATTTTTTGAAATTAGTTGGATTTTTTGCTTGCAAATCAGAGTAAAATGTTGTATATTTATGAACGTCATATTCAGGACAATCTGAACGAACATAAAATCAGCATTTTGAAGGAGGATCCTTTCATATGAAAGAAAAAGTTATTCTGGCATATTCCGGCGGGCTGGACACCACCGCCATTATCCCATGGTTAAAAGAAAATTTTGATTATGAAGTAATCTGCTGCTGCGTCGACTGCGGCCAGGGAAATGAACTGGACGGTCTGGAGGAGCGCGCAAAACTTTCCGGCGCTTCCAAATTATATATTGAAGATATCGTCGATGATTTCTGTGACAATTATATCGTTCCGTGCGTACAGGCCAATGCTGTGTATGAGAATAAGTACCTGCTTGGCACATCCATGGCTCGTCCTGCGATCGCGAAACGTCTCGTTGAAATCGCCCGTAAAGAAGGGGCTTCCGCGATCTGCCACGGCGCTACCGGCAAGGGAAACGACCAGATCCGTTTTGAACTGACCATTAAAGCTCTGGCTCCGGACATCCGCATTCTCGCTCCATGGAGAATGACCGATACCTGGAAAATGCAGTCCCGTGAAGATGAGATCGAATACTGCAAGCAGCACGGCATCGACCTTCCGTTTGATCACAGCCACAGCTACAGCCGTGACCGCAACATCTGGCACATCAGCCATGAGGGACTGGAACTGGAAGATCCGGCCAATGAACCGAATTTCGACCATATGCTGGTTCTCGGCGTTACTCCGAAAAAGGCTCCGGACGAAGGCGAATATGTCACGATGACCTTTGAAAAGGGCGTTCCGACCAGCATCAACGGGGAAGCGATGAAGGTTTCTGACATCATCCGCAAACTCAACGAGCTTGGCGGCAAGCACGGCATCGGCATCGTGGATATCGTTGAGAACCGTGTTGTCGGCATGAAATCCCGCGGCGTATATGAGACTCCCGGCGGTACGATCCTGATGGAAGCTCATCAGCAGATCGAAGAACTGGTTCTTGACCGCGCTACGATGGAAGTCAAAAAGGATATGGGAAATAAGCTGGCTCAGATCGTATATGAGGGCAAATGGTTCACCCCGCTGTGCGACGCGGTACGCGCTTTTATCACATCGACTCAGGAATACGTAACCGGCGAAGTGAAGTTTAAGCTCTACAAGGGCAATATTATCAAGGCCGGAACTACTTCTCCGTATTCTCTCTACAGCGAGTCTCTGGCATCCTTCACAACCGGCGAGCTGTATGACCATCACGACGCGAGCGGATTTATCACGCTCTTTGGACTGCCGCTCAAGGTTCGCGCGATGAAGATGGCGGAAGTAGCAAAACAGAACGAAAAATAATATAGCGAAAGAGACCGGCATCCGTCGGCCTCTTTATTTTATACACAGGCGTAAAAACCTGCTCAACCTCCTTTTCTTTTCGACGGCAGCTGCGCCAGAATAATCGCCACGAATACCAGCGCGCATCCGGTCAACTCCCTCAGAGACAACCACTCATGCAGGATCAGCCACCCTGCCAGAAGCGAAAAAACAGATTCCAGACACATGATCAGGCTGGCCACTGCCGGCTGCAGTTTTTTCTGCGCCACGACCTGGAGCGTATAGGCTACTCCGCTTGAAAGAATCCCTGCATATCCGATTGGCGCCCATGCCGCAAGGATTTCCTCCACCTCTGGTTTCTCGATCAACAGCATCAGGATACTTCCCAATACCCCCACAGTAAAGAACTGAACACAGGAAATCAACACTCCGTTTGCTCTCGGTGAGAAATAATCAATGATCAGGATATGAAAGGAAAATGCAATCGCACATAAAAAGATCAGAAAATCTCCCTTTCCGATCGTAAAGCCTTCGTTGATACACATCAGATACATCCCGATCGTTGCCAGCATGACGCTGACCCACAGGCCCAGACCGGTTTTTTTATGAGAAAAGATTCCCAAAATGGGAACGATCACGATATAAAGCGTCGTGATAAATCCGCTCTTTCCCACTGTCGTATGCACAATCCCGAATTGCTGCAGAGAGGTGGCGACAAAGAGACAGAGCCCACAACAGATACCACCCTGTACACCGGCTCGAAATCCTGCCGACACTTCCTTTTCTGAAGATTTACTCTCTGCAGCCAGAGAATTTCTCCTCATCACCGCAAGTACAGGAAGCAGCACCAGTCCTCCCAGAAGGTAACGGACGCCGATAAAGGTAAATCCGCCGACATATTTCATTCCCTCACTCTGAGCCACGAAAGCCGTACCCCAGATCAGTGCGGCAAGCACCAGCAATGCACTGCTTTGGGGATCGTTTCCTTTTTTAAATTCCGTTGGTTCCATTCATTCCTCCTGCATCTCTCGTATTCTTCACATCATAAGAACCGGGCCAGAAAAAAGGAGTTGATTTTCTCCTTTTTCACAGCCCGCCATTCCTTTCGAACAAAGAATACGCCCTGGCGACATCATTCCCTACGCGCGAGAGCGTTCTACACTCCGTTCCCATCTTCATTTCGTATTCTTATTCAGACATATGATCCCGAAAACCTGAGGAAAACTCCTCTGTCCCATCCTCCAGCACCCACATGGCCTCGATCCCGTCCTGTGCTTCGATAAATGCCTTTCCTTCTTCCAGCTCCATATTAAAAACCGCTGTAGAGTATGCATCCGCCAGACCGCCATCCTCAGCCAGAATGGTCACGGATTCATATTCATTCCAGGGCATCAGCAGATCCGGGTGGATGATATGATGATAACGGACGCCGTCAACTTCATAAAAGCGCTGATACACGCCGCTGGTCACGAGCGCCTGGTCTTTCAGTTCCATCACATGCAGATAAGACCGGGAAGAAGATGTATCCGGATTCTGGATCCCGATCCTCCATGGACTCCCGTCTCCCTTGCTCCCGATCGTCTCTACGTTACCTCCTACGCTCAGAAGCACACTGACCGCGCCCATATCCCGCAACGACTGCGCGACCTTATGGGTCGCATATCCCTTTGCAACTGCGCCGACATCCAGACTCATATGACGATCCGGCAGATAAACCTGCAGCTTTTCCTCATCCAGCTCCATCGCGTAAATGTCCGTATATTCATCTGCTTTTTCCAGCATGTACAGATCCGGCAGCTGAGAACCATCTGGATTTTCAATTCCGTACTCACGGTACTCATGCCAAATCGAGAGGACGCTTCCGAGCGCGATATTGACCATCCCACCGGTGCGCTCATATTCCTCCAGCGAAAATTGTAACAGTTCGAACAGTTCCTGGTCGACGGTAACCGGTGCAATTCCCGCGTTGTCATTGATCGATTTAACATTCACAACGCCGTCATAGTTATAATAAATATCAAACAGTTTATGATAATACTCCATCCCATCCTCAATCACGGTCCGGTACTTTTCAAACTGTTCTTCATTTTCCGCATAAATCGTAACGCTCGTTACCGTGTCAAAGTATTCCAGGTACTGAGCGTTGTACTGTGTCAGTTCCTTTGATTTTTGCCTGCCCTGACATCCGATCAGCATAAGCGCTGTCACCAGGAGAATCAGACTTTTCTTTCCCATATGCCACCTCTTGTCTCTCGCTGATTATCATAACACAAAAGGGGAAAGGATTCCATCCATGTCCAGAATATTTTTCTGATAAAATAAAATTACTGGTAATCAGACCGTCCCTGAGGGGGCACGAATATCTTCCGAGGACCGCTCGCGCTTAGGTTTTCACGTAGCGGTGCTAAGTTCGCCGGAAGTGCATCCGGCTCACTAAGAACCGACGTGAAAAATGTCCTCTCCAGATATTCATGCCCCCTCAGGGACTACATTATTGGCTTTATTAATATATAAAATGAGCTGTGTCCCTCACAGCTTTTCCATCAACTCCTGCAAATGGGCGGTCAGCTTGGTATTTTCGGAATAATCAACCGGGCAGTCGATGATGACGGGGACGGTCTGTTCGAAAGCCTTTTTCAGCATCGGTACGAGATCGGAGGCTTTTTCGACACGATAGCCGATCGCGCCCATGCTCTCGGCGAGTTTTACGAAATCCGGGTTTGTGAAATCGGTATAGCAGCTCATGCCGTACTGATCCTGCTGTTTCCATTTGATGAGACCGTAGCTGCTGTCTTCAAAGATCAGGGTCACGAAGGGGGTCTTTTCCCGCAGTGCTGTCTCGAACTCCTGGCAGTTCATCATGAAGCCGCCGTCGCCGCAGATCGCCAGCACCTTTTTGTCCGGGTATACGATCTTAGCGCCGATCGCGCCGGGGACGGAGATCCCCATCGTGGCAAATCCGTTGGAGATCAGGCAGGTATTGGGTTCATAGCACTGATAATGGCACGCGATCCACATTTTGTGCGCTCCTACATCGGAGATCACAATGTCTTCCCGCCCCATAACCTTACGGACATCATTCAGGATCCGCTGTGGCTTCATGGGAAACAAGTCATCGTTTGCGTAGGACTCATGCTCTGCCAGCATTTTTGCTTTCAGTTCCAGCGCTTTTACCGGTTCCTGTCTGCAGCGGGTGCGCCGCCCGATCTGGATCAGGGAATCGCTGATGTCTCCCACCACTTCGACCTGCGGCTGATATAGTTTATTAATGTCAGCCGGGCGGGTATCGATATGTATGATATCCACGTTTCCGTTTTTGTTCCATTTTGCCGGAGCATATTCTACGATATCATAGCCGACCGCGATCACCAGATCCGCACCTTCCAGGATCTTATTCTGATAATCTTCCTGTGGAATGCCGATTGTCCACATAGAATACTCATTATCAAAGGGAATTGCTCCCTTTGCCATCATCGTATTGACTGTCGGAATTTTTAATTTTGTGGCAAATTCGGTCAGTGCCTTTGCCGCATTTCCGCGGATCACTCCGCTGCCCGCGAGGATCACCGGCCTTTCTGCCTTGAAGATCATCCCCGCCGCATCCTCGACTGTGTCAAGTTCCGCGTACTCTTTGGGCGCGACCTTACGTCTCAGTGGCTTTTCCGCGTTGGTGACAGGCATTTTGGAAATATTGACCGGCAGATCGATGTGCGTAGCACCCGGTTTGCCTCCTTCCGCGTATTTAAACGCCAGACGGGTAATCTCTCCCACCGTATCCGGCCGCACCACCATCTTGGTCCGTTTGGTGATCGGTTCAAACAGCTTTGTCAGATCCAGGAACTGATGGGACGTAATATGCATCCGCTCCGTTCCGACCTGTCCGGTGATCGCGACCAGCGGAGCGCCGTCGCTGTCCGCGTCAGCCACACCCGTGATCAGGTTCGTCGCGCCCGGCCCCAGTGTTGCCAGACAGACGCCGGCTTTTCCCGTCAGACGGCCATATACATCCGCCATAAAAGCTGCTCCCTGTTCATGACGAACCGTAATAAAACGGATATCCGAATGGCTGATCGCGTTCATCACGGCAAGGTTTTCCTCCCCGGGGATCCCAAAGATCACCTTTACTCCCTCTTCTTCCAGACATTCAACCAGAAAATCCGCTGTATTTCTTTGATGTTCCTCCATGTATCTATCCTCCCAAAGTGATTCTGTCAACAGACAATATAATCCCGGAGTATAACAATTTCAAACATCATTTTTTCTTGTATATTTACAATATATATACTGTGATTTAATCTGTGAAATGGCACGAAACGGCGTCTTTTAAATGGAATAAGAAAAATGAACTAATATTATTTATCACTAATAATCAAAAATCCCCTGTATCGCATCCGTGATGTCTATAATGGCATCATAGGAAATCCGGCCAATTTTTTTATAGCCTCTGGTTTTCAGGTCAAGCAGTTTCACCTGTTCGCACAGAACAATTCCCTCTTCCTGTTCCCAGGCAATCGGAATATGCAGAGGATCCGGTTCGGCTTTTTCCTCGATCGGACAAGCCATAACCGCTTTCGTTCTGTTAAAAAAATTTTTACTTACAACGAGTACACGCCCTCGGATATGTTCAACAGTAAGGATGTCACCCTGTTCCATCAGAAACATGATCTTACCACCTCTCTCTGCCAACAGGCTTATCCCAGCCATATTCATGATAAGGACCGATTTTACCATCGAATTCTGCGGCGCGTTCTTCCAGAGTGCGATGTTTCACCGTTTTTCGCAAAATGATATTTCCATCCACCACGTCTACGCTGAGAAAATCGTTGACACGAATATCCACCATATCTAAAACATCTTTTGGTAAACGAATTCCCTGACTATTCCCCCATGATTTTACCTGTGCTATCATATCATCAGCACCTCCTTGTATATCCAAAGTATATACTTACATGTGGCTATTGTCAAGCCGCCTCACAAAATCTCCGATCCGCTCTACGATCAGCCCGCCGAGCAGCCCGATCAGCGTCCCGGCGATCACTCCCGCCACGGTCAGAACCGGCAGATAAGTAAAGACTCCCGCGGTTTTGGTCACATAGGCCGCCACGATCAGCTGGCCGACATTATGAAAGATCCCTCCCAGCACGCTCACACCGGTACTGCCAAAGAAACCTGTCTTTTTCACTGCCGCCATGACTGCCAGACTTAGGATCCCTCCCGCAAGCCCATACAGCATGCTGAACGTATTGCCAAAGGTAAATCCGACCAGCACGATCCGCACCAGCCCCACCGCAATGGTTCCGGCGATGCCGACCGTATAGAGACCGACCACATTGACCAAATTGGCCAGTCCCAGCTTGACGCCGGGCACCGGCAGCGGGATCGGGATCATCGCCTCAATATAACTGAAGACAAATGCCAGCGCAATCAGCATCCCATATAAAGCCACGATCCTGGCGGTCGGTCTGTTTTTCATACGTCACCTCTATCTCATCTCAATGCCTGTTTCTTCTGAATGTTTCCTTTAAATATTTCCTTATCAATCTAATATCACAGTTTCTTATCAATATAAAATTTACACTCATGTCCCGCATGAACGCCGTGGAGCATGAAAGTCAGTCGCATGACAACACTTTCATAGTCTGTTTTAATTCTCCTGAGATTTCCACTTAAAGTTAGTAATCACATCGCTCCATTTTGAGATCCCCAGGATCGACTTCGCAAATTCCGTCGTCTCCAGTGTCTTTGTCCTCACATCGATATATTTATAAACCTGCCACGACTTCTTCTTTGTGGTCGGAATAATATTATCCGGCACACTCATGTCGCAGTTCCACAGACCGAAATTCTGCGACAACGCCGCCTCGGAAGGCGCGTCTACCTGACGGCTCATTATAAACGCATCGATATATGGATTACTGTCTATAATATAGTACGCATACGCGATCGCCGCCGCCTGCAGATCCTGATCCTCCCCCCGCGTCGCACTGACAGAGGTAAAGCCCTGCTCCGACAAAATGATATGCCGCACCTCACCGGACGCAGTCCGCATCGCAGACGTCTGCATATAATCCGTCAGGATACTCAGATTACACAGATTCAGAATCTGTGTATCCACGTCTTGCGTGACCAGACCGGTATCGCCATCATCCCAGAACTCCGGTTCCGTCATCGGAAGCGAATACGGATGATATGCCAGACCCCAGTCCATATCGCCACCCGCCTTTACCGACTCCGCAAACGTCTGCAGGAAATCCCTCACCGTGTAAGTTCTCGGACTGGTTGCCGACAGACTATTCCAGTAAAAATCCGTGGAGAAGAATATCCGGTCATTCTGATTCACACTCTTAATCGCTGTATAAAATACGCGGAACGCCCGCTCATATTCCTTCACATACTGAGCCAGATCCATATCTCCCATATAGTTCCAGTACTGATTATTGATCTCATTGCCAATGATCCAGTTGGATACCTTGCCATAAGACGAATCCAGACTGCAATACCGCTCCGCCAGGAAGGTCGCGATCGCCTTGATCGTCTCATACCCCTCCTTCGTCGCGGCATTAAACCCGTAATACATCGCGCTGCTCTGCTGAGTGACGCCCGGATAATACAACTGCGGCGTCGCCGCATTCCATCCGTTTAAGAGAATCGCGGTTACATTCATGCCTTTCTCAGAAAAGCGCCGGATCACGGCGTCATAATTGTCAAGCAGATCTTTATTAAAATGATACGTCACACCGTCATACTGATAATCAATGCCCGACCCGATCAGTTGCTCAAAGGGAATGTTCACAATCACATGCGTTACCCCCAGTTCAAACGCGTCGGCAACCATCTCATCGGTTGTCTGGATGAGCAGACCCTTTTTATTGATCCCGCTCTTATAAGCATCCGTATGCGACGCGAGCGATTCCGGATTTGTCACGTAAGCGGTATTACTTGCCTGCGTATAGGACTCTCCATCATACACTGCCACGACAAATTTCGAATACAGCCGGTCATTCACAGTATTCAGATTTGCGGAAATAGTAAACGAAAGATTGTCACCCTTTGTAATCCATCCGCAATAGTCCGACCTTCCCTCCAGCGAATCCTGGTAAGGCTTCAGTTCAAAGAGATACAGATAATTATCATACCACGCTGGATCGGACCAGGTGCCCTCCATATATCCGCTGATCACGATCTGTCCGTTTCCATCCAGGGCACAGTTCGTAATGTGAGCGTACTCGGTCGGAGCCGGTTTGACCGGCGCCTCTGTCTCCGCCTCTGCTGTCGCAGTGGTTTCTACCTGTGCCGTCGTATCCGCGTAAACCTGCATACCACTCATCCCCAGCAGAGCCGCCGTACTCAGGGAAAGCGCAGCCAACCGCCTAAAAGCCCCTCTTATCAGCAAAAATTTATTTTTCATCAAATATAAGCCTCCTGTCCTCGTATTTTCCGCCCCGCAAATACCTGTTTCTGTCATCTGTCTTACCAGCTTTTCCCGGGCCGGATCTGAGATTCCGGCAGGAAAAACAACCCATTCTTCGGTATCCTTATTATATGCGGTTTCCCCGGAAAAACAAGTCGCAGGGGGCTTACATCGTCTTACATTTTTATTAACAGTATGTTTTTAACTTCTCCACCAGGTCAAGACGCTCCCAGGGCAGATTGATATCCGTTCTCCCGAAATGTCCATAGGCAGCTGTCTGCTTATAGATCGGTCTGCGCAGATCCAGCATTTTGATAATGCCTGCGGGCCGCAGGTCAAAATGCTCGCGGATGATCTCTACCAGCTTTTCATCGGAAACCTTACCGGTTCCAAAGGTATTGACCATCACCGAAGTCGGATGCGCCACGCCGATCGCATAAGACAGCTGAATCTCACAGCGATCCGCCAACCCGGCTGCCACAATATTTTTTGCGGCATAGCGCGCTGCGTAAGCCGCGGAACGGTCTACCTTGGTGCAGTCCTTGCCGGAAAATGCGCCGCCTCCATGTCTTGCGTAACCGCCGTAAGTATCGACAATGATCTTGCGCCCGGTCAGCCCGCTGTCGCCATGAGGTCCGCCGATGACAAATCTCCCCGTAGGATTGATATAAAAACGAGTATTCTCATCTACCATATCTGCCGGAAGGATCTCATCCAATACATATCTGCGAATATCCTCATGAATCTGCTCCTGCGTCACCTTTTCATCATGCTGCGTGGAAAGCACCACCGCTTCCAGCCGTCTGGGGCGTCCCTCTTCGTCGTACTCAACGCTCACCTGCGTTTTTCCGTCCGGACGCAGATATGGCAGCGTCCCATCCTTACGCACCTCGGTCAGACGTCTTGCGAGCTTATGCGCGAGAGCGATCGGATACGGCATGTATTCCTCGGTCTCGTTGGTCGCGTAGCCGAACATCATGCCCTGATCGCCGGCGCCAATCGCGTCAAGCTCCTGATCCGACATCGTATGTTCCTTCACCTCCAGCGCCTGATCCACTCCCAGCGCAATATCCGGCGACTGCTCATCAAGCGCTACGATCACGCCGCAGGTATCACAGTCAAAGCCATATTTCGCGCGGTCATAGCCGATCTCACGGATCGTCTCGCGAACGATCTTCTGAATGTCCACGTAAGCGTTCGTCGTCACTTCTCCCATCACCATCACCAGTCCGGTCGTACAGCAGGTCTCGCAGGCCACTCTGCTCATCGGATCCTTCTCCATGAGCGCATCCAGAATCGCGTCGGAAATCTGATCACAGATTTTATCCGGATGCCCCTCGGTGACCGATTCTGACGTAAACAATCGCTTTTCCATGTTACTTTCCTCCTGTTTGCTGATTAAGCAGGTCATTTTCCATACCTGCGCATATGACAAAAAATCCGCAGGCACTACTGCGGATGTAAAATTCTGCTTGGAATATGCTAACATATTCCTTATGTGATGTCAAGATACCCTGTTATACATAATCCGATAAAATATTTCAGAAAATCCCGGCCTTTTCACTCATCCCAGCCCGCATATAGCGGTCAGTCAGATAAACCGTTAAAATAATTTTTTTATAAATATGTAAGTGATATCTGCCATCACTGCATAACATCTGTCATCTGCTTATTACTCTGATATAGCTTTCCTTCTGCTGTCGAAATACACAAACCGGTCGATCGCGTCCAGAATATCCTTAAAATCTTCCCGCGGAGCCAGGCGGATATACTCTCGCAAAAGCTCTGTCTCGCACTCCTTATACCTTCCATAGAAAATGTCATACAGATTATGTCCGCGCAGATAAGTCCGGATCAGTTCCATATGCTCCTGCATGTCCTCCGGCCCTGTAAAATCCCGGCCAAGAAGTTCCGTGATCTGACGTCCGCTGCGCAGACGGTGCAGATATTCCGTCCATTTCGCATACAGCGTTTCATAAAAGGCTTCCGGACTCTCTACGATCCCCAGGCGGCTCATTATCTCCGGGTTAAAGAAATAATTCTCGAACGAATAGTATTTCAGGATCAGCACATTGCGGCGCGTCACCCGTGGGAGCTTATCCGCGTCCTCACGGCCGCGGTCGTCATAATATCGGCACAGCTGGTTCGCCAGTACCTCCGGATCCTGACCGTCGCCGTCGCGGATCATCAGGAACTGATCCCGCATATAAAGCTGGTTCATATATTTCAGATTCGCATAAGTCTTAATATTCGTACAACTGTTTGTCGTAATGATGGAGATCCGGAGCAGCTTTCCTTCCTCATTATAGATCTCGGAATAATATTTTTCCAGAAGAAGCGGCAGCCGGCTCTTGTCCTGTTTCCCCTCCACGATAAAGAGAAAACTGACCCCCATCAGGTCATTCGCCCCATATCCCAGATCATCCAGGATCCCGTCGATCGTGGCATTTTCCCGCAGCACCGAATAATGATCCTCATCGAGTACCACCTGCCGGATCTGACGGCTGTTGAAATTAAAGAGAAGCGTCGGCGAATGAGTTTTGAAAATCACCTGATTTTTCTTAGACAGGCGATACAGGATCTCACTGCAAGTCTTCTGAAGCTCCGGGTGCAGAAAGATCTCCGGATCCTCCACCATGATAATGCTGGGCAGGCGATCCGGCTCCCCTATATATGTTTCCAGAAGCGACAGCATATAGATACTTCTCATGCCCTTCCCCAGCGACGAGACCGGCTGCATCCGGCCCTGCTGACGGTTAAACGCAGTCACCCCGACCGTAAAAAGCTCGTCCGCGTTGCAGCGGAGTGTGTAGCTCAGTTCCTCGTAACCCCCGTTTTTCCGGAAATTCTCATTGATCTTCTGTGAAAATTCGTTCAGATTCAGCTGATAAATCTTATATTCCAGCAGTCTCGCCGTCTCACAGGCACTCAGTTCCTCCGGACTCTTCTGATTGATCAGTCCGATACACTGAAAACAATGCCGGCATTCCTTCGCCGGTTCAAAGATACATCTGCCCGAACGCAGCTTACGCAGCTGATCATCCTCCTGGAACATCAGCAGATCATCCTGCAGCTGATCCAGTTCCCGTTCCGCAGTGATGCGGTAGAGCCTTGGCAATATCTGCGGAAGGTATCCGTTATTTTTATGCGTCCCATCCTCATACCGGCGTTTCCCATCGGGAGTGACGTGAAGCGTAAATCTCAACCTTCCCGACTCCGCGTCATAAGAAGGAAATCTCTGACAGAAGGTTCTCTGCCACACATCCCTGCGCCGATACTGGCTTACAAGGCCAAGCTGCTGAAACATCCGCAGATCCTCCGCGGCAATTTCTATCTCCGCCTCGATCCGCACTGCCTGCCTCCGCCGGTTGAAATCCTCACTTTGAAAAACGTAGCTCCCGCACAAAGCACTGACGGCGTCCAGAACAGACGTCTTGCCCGTGTTATTCTTACCCACCAGGATCAGCGCCTGATCAATGTCACGAATCTCCATGTCCCGGATCGATTTGAAATTTCGAATGTGAAGATATGTAAAACGCATGGAAATGTCACCTCCTACTGCTTACTGTCCAGTCATCGCAACACTCTATCATGCTTTTCCCAGACAACACCGATCAACGAAAAATCTTAATACCAGACTTCCATCCACCGTATCTTCCCTCCGGTGGGCAAAACATATGCGCTCCGGATGCCACTGCACACTCCATATCGGCAATTCTACATGTTTTAAAGCTTCCACAACGCCATCATCCGAGAGCATCGCGATCTGCAAACCCTCGCCTGCGCGTTCCACTGCCTGATGATGGGAACTGTTGACGAAAAAGGTATGTCCATAGATATCCGCAAGGAACGAACCCTCCTCTGCTGTTCCACTATGGGCTTTATCCTCACATCCTCCCATCCTGCTGTGTCTCTCACTGCTGTCAAGATTCTGGATCAACGTCCCGCCGAAATAAACATTGATCACCTGATGACCTCGGCAAATGCCAAAAACCGGTTTTTTCGCGCGGACAAATGCATCGAGTACCTGAAACTGAAGTTCATCCCGCCTCTCATTCACACCTTCCGAAGCAATATTTTCCTGGCCATAGCGAGCCGGATCGATATCCGCACCGCCCGGCAGCAGGAGTCCGTCAAAATCATCAACATCAAATTCTGCACTCGTGATTACAATTGGCTCTGCGCCTGAGCCCTTCAGCGCATTCTCATAATTCGTTACTGCCGTCTCTATCTCCGGGATCAAAATACGCGGATTACCGCTGATCTGTTTACCCTTTTCCATTCATAATTCCCCGTTCTTCCATGTTATCGTATCCGTCGATCGAAACTTATTTCGCCATTTCTGATTCATGATCTTTCGTACTTCTCTTATATATGATTCTTCGGGAAAAACCACCATAGCAACATAAGATTCGATCTTATTTATATTTCTCACATAGTCTGGAATTTGTCAACAGAAAACAGGAAGACAGGAGGATCTACTCAGAAAAAAGAGGCCTGACCGATTCCGCCATGCCTCTTCTGACTTTTTCCCCTGCAGCTACTTCTCCTCCCTGCTGCAGATCGCCAGCCGATGCTGATATTTCTTCCTGGTCGCCATGCCGCCGCGGATATGCCGCTCCGACTTATTGATGTCCAGCACCACCCGCACCTGCGAGGCCAGTGATGGATTGATATGCAGCAGGCGATCCACAGCGTCCTTATGTACGGTCGACTTACTGATCCCAAACTGCTTTGCCGTCTGTCGTACCGTAGCGTTATGGTCTATAATGTAATTGGCGATCGCAACTGCCCGCTCTTCGATATATTCTTTCAAGGTTGAACCCCCTGAAATCACTGTTTTTACAGATTATGCCGAAGATGCGCGAATCTTTCCTAAAGTTTCAGGATTCTGTATTGGCTGACAGGAAGCTGACGAAACGAACCTTTTTATCCAGTGCCGCGCCCATCACTCCGACGATCTGTCCAAACGACAACGCCATCACGATCGTGCCGGCTCCCAGTCCCTCCAGATGTCCCAGAAACCCGATCGTCAGGATGGCCGTCACAAGAACGCTGATCCCATCAAAGGTAACTTTAATCCTCGAATAATCGATTCCGGTAATAACCGACAACTCCCGCGGGAACAAATCAGTCGGTATAATCGGCAGCCCACACCGATTGGAAAGCGTAATTCCAAATGTCAGCAAAAAACAGCCGACCAGAAAATAAAGCACCCGCAACGACAAGATAAACGGCAGCATATTTACAATCGGTTCATAAAAATCAATCATTTTGCCAAAGGCAAATCCCACGACAAAGCTGAACAGATATTGAGGCACAAAGCGTTTTCGCAATATCATCAGGCTCAGTACCAGACTTCCCTGGAACAGATACGTCCACGTCCCAAGCGTCAATATGGGAAAGACTTCTGAAAACGCAAACGGAACGCTGGAGATGGGAGAAATCCCCCATCCCGAACATAAGACGATATCAACTCCGAAGCTGTTGATCAGTATCACCGTAAGCAACGCCAGTTCTCCCCGCCAGATCTGCATATTCTGATTATTTCTTTTCTGATTCATCTGAATTTTCTCCGGTTTCCCGTTAATTTATCTCACGTTTCTATTCCGCATCGTTATCTTTTTCTCTCATACTTCACCACTAAATGCTTTCGGTATGTTTAAGCACTCTCCCCTTCTGTCACTTCCGTTACCTTCTTTTCAAACTCCCACAGTTTATCGATATAGACTTCCACGATCGTTCTGCAGTGTTCTTTCAGAATCGTTCCGTCATAATCGTGCGTCATCTGATTGCGGATTTTCAGCATTTCCATCCACTCATCTCCCTCAATCAGTTCTGCCTGAAACGAGACCCTCAGCACTTCCCGCGGAGAACCCGTAATAAAGTTCGTTATCGCATATCTCTGAATCAGAACATCCTTCATCACCTTCCACGCCAGATCAAATGTAATATTGAATTTTGCACCGGTTCCACTTAAAACAAACGAATCTGACAGGTCACGGCCTTTGGCCTCATCAAGAGAGCTCAAAGAATTACAAAAAGATTCATATCTTTTCATAAATTTTTCGTCCATACCGTTCGATATCCTCCATCAGCAATGAATTTTTACATCTGTCCATATCTACCATGTCCACAGTATAAAGCGTCGGGATATCCGCAATCCTCTCTTCGAGCGACTCGAAATCATCTGCTCCCCGCACTGCGATATCAATATCGCTTCTTTCTGTAGCTGTATCCTTTGCCCGCGAGCCGAACAAAATCACTTCTTTTGCCTCGTACTCCTTACATATGCAGATAACTTCTCTCACAACCTCGCTAACTGTCATTCCGTTCTCCTTCTTACCTGCCCTTTTTCCGTAGAACAAACTGCCCGGTCCGATACAACACCCACCCCAGAACCGCTCCCAGCGTATTCATCACCACATCATCCAGCTGGCAATGTCCCCGCTGTGTCACAAACTGCAGACATTCCAGCGCCGTGCTGCACACGCAACCGGTCAGTCCGCAGACGAGCAGAGACCGCTGCCCCGCAAAAATCAGCGGCAGCAGAATCCCAAGCGGCACAAACATCAGGACGTTTTCCACTACATAGGCGTGCGACTGTGCAGACCTCCCCCAGGTTTCAAACAACGCGAGATCGATTCCTGTCCTTGACCCTGGTTCCCGTGAAAAAAATGCCTGAATAAGCAGTACGGTTATATAGGTAATCCAGACACAGACAAGCGCCCATCTGTGACACCTGACTCTGCCTACTACTGTTCTGCTGAGTACTGTTCTACCGACAACCGATCCGATCAGAAACAGACCGCCTCCTGTAAGACATCCCCACGGCAGATAACTGATCGGCTCCAGCAAGTCCTTTGTGATACACAGGATTATCTCTCCTATCTGTTCCATCAGTTGTCCACTCCTGTCAATTATTCTGATACAGCGTTTCGTGAATAACCGGACCTGAAAAATCCGGTTATTTCCCGCTTATTTCTAAAAATCTGTACTGTCGTCCTGTATCACGAACCATCCCGCTCTTCTGCCCACTGCGACAGCCGGTTCAGCCCGCTTTTGCTGCCGGAAAGAAACATAATGTCTTCTTTACGAAATACGTATTCCGGCCGGACACTGTCGGTCAGCTCGCCCGTATTCTCTATCGCAATAATATTGAGGCCAAATTCACCGCGCAGATTGGCCCCAAGGACCGTCTTTCCGACCAGCCGCGCCGGAACCATGAGCTTGGAAATATTGAGTTTTTCACTCAACTGGATATAATCCAGCACACTTGAGGTCTCCAGACGCCGAGCCAGACGGATCGCCATATCACGCTCCGGATAGACAACCTCCGCTCCCAGCTTTTCCAGAATCTCTCCATGCTCGCTGCTCGCCGCCTTGGCGATCACTCTCGGAATCCCAAGACTCACCAGATGAAGCGTCGTGAGAATCGAGGTATCCATATGTTCACCGATACACACGACGGCTACATCACAGTTCTGGATACCGGTCTCCGCCAGCGTTTTTTTATCTAGGTTCTTCACGACATAAGCGTTTTCTGTATAATCCCTGAGTTCCCGCACCTTTTCTTCCTCTTTATCAAGAACAAGCAGGTCCGCGCCGGATGACGCGAGATCCATGGCAAGTGCCCGCCCGAAACGTCCCAGTCCGATGATACCGTAAGTATCCTTCTCTTTCTTCTTTTTCCAAAACATAATTAATACCAGTCCTTTCCATGGCGCAAACCAGTCCTGAATCTTTCATCCGGACCTTACCATCTTCTTTCTCTCAGCCGACGGCTATATTTCCATCCGGATAACGGGTTCGCTCGCCCTTGTTAAAATACCAGAGCGACACGATCGTCAACGGACCCAGCCTGCCGATATACATGGTCAGAATCGAGAGCAGTTTCGCCGCGTCACACAGATCTCCGGTAATACCGGTGGAAAGTCCTGCTGTGCTGAACGCGCTGGCAACCTCAAATACGACATCCACAAACGCCATCTCCGGATGCAGCATCAGGATCAGCCAGGAGCCGGAAATCACCACGCCCAGTCCGATCAGGGTGATGACCGTCGCCTTACGGAACGCGTCCGCCGGAATCGCGTAATGAAACGCCTTTTCTGACGTGTTCGTAGCGGCAGATTTGATGCCCTGCAGCAGTACAAATACTGTGCTCGTCTTAATGCCGCCCCCGGTAGAACCCGGAGAAGCTCCGATAAACATCAGTACAATCATCACCATGAGCCCCGCCTGGGAAAACTCACCAAGCGGATAGGTCGAAAATCCGGCGGTTCTGGCTGTAATACTGTTAAAGAACGCGCCCATCCAGGTGATGTCTTCCGTCAGACGCAACAGTATCGTACCTGTGAGAATCAGCACTGCGCTCATCGTCAGCACAACTTTCGTGTGCATCGAAAACTTCCGCCAGCGAAACTTCTGATCCACCATCTCACGAATCACCAGAAATCCAATGCCACCAAAAAAGATCAGGATACAGGTGATCAGATTAAGGGATACATTGTCCTGATAAGGAATCAGGCTCTGTCCGCCGCCCAGGATATCAAATCCTGAATTATTAAACGCCGCCACGGAATGAAAGAGACTGATGCCAAGCGCGTGAGACAGCGGATAATCCCGGATAAACACCAGAAAACTCAGCGCTGCCCCCGCAAGCTCGAAGGCCAGTGTTGTAAAAAGGACATTTTTCACAAAGCGGATCGTACCCCTCCCGGAATTCAGATTCATCGCCTCACGGATGATATTTCTTCCTTTTAAATTTACCTTTTTCCCCATCGCCATGATCACGCCGGCGCCGACTGCGGTAACGCCCAGGCCGCCGATCTGGATCAGCGCTCCCAGGAAGAACTGGCCCAGCGGCGTAAACGTATCGCCGGGATCGACCGCGATCAGCCCGGTGACACAGACCGCGCTGGTAGAAGTGTACAGCGCGTCGATATAGCGCACGGTCTGCCCCGCCCGAATACTGCAGGGAAGGCTCAACAACAGCGAACCGACCAGGATGACCGCGGCAAAACCCAGCGAAATAATCCGCACGGGCGACTGATTTTTAAGAAAAGTAAACATAACTGTCCTCAAATACCTCGAAATAATGTCTGCTTTATCGCCATCACCGGAAGTCGTCTTCCACGAGAGAACCACCAGAACTGCCGTTCACAGCGTTTTTCCTATGCTACGGCAAAACAGACATGCCCGCTTCGTGCGGGCATCACCATGAATCAAATCACATTACCTTTATAACACATCCGCTATGGAGGTGCAAGAAAAGATTTCTACCTGCTGAAAATTCTTGACAACGCGGCGGGTTTATCTTATGATCTTTTTAGATTTCAGATGGATATGATTTTATCATCTGATATACAAATAATAAATTCTACCACTCATTTATAAAACTAAACCGGTTTTCTGCGTAAAACCGGTTATTTTATAGAATAATCTGTACGAAGGGGAGGAACGGGAATGGGTAACTGGAGCGAAACCTTTCTTGTTCGTGAATTTTCCGAACAGGGAGTCGACTGCTACCGCCTGCAGGGAGGCGGCTATGAAAATGAATATTACATTGTATCAGAGGCTGAGACAAGAAAACTTCTGAACACCCCTGAGATTGTCGGATATGAGGTTTATCACTGTCTGATCCCGGCGACAGCCCAGATGATGTATTATTTTAAAGAGCACAAAAAGGTTACCACCGCCAACATTCTTTCCATTCTCCGCGGAGCCCTGAATTATCCACTGGAGGAAAGCTGCTACCGCGAGCACATCCGGGTACATGACATCAGCTTCCTGTCCAGCGAACGAGTCTTTCACCAAAATGAAATCGCCGGCCTGGAGATCAAATACAGCAAGCTGACCATGGTTCCGGACAGCACCCTGCTGATCGGCGATATCATCGCGACCGGCGAGACTCTGATCCATTGCCTGAGCTATGTGACAGAATTTTACCGGCGCAATGGCGCGAAACTGCGCAATATCATTATCTTTACCATCGGCGGCACGATCGGGATCACCCTTCTCGAAAAGCTGACCAAGGACATCCGCGAGTTCTGGCCGGATTTTGAGGGATTCATTGCCGTCTACTATGAAGGCATTTTCAGTGTCTACCAGGACAAAGGCGTATCCGGCATCAACGTCGTAAACGTCGACTTTTACTGGAAGAATGGCATCGTCGCCCCGGAATTCCGCCGGGAAACCCTGTCCATGCGCGATCCTCTGTTTGAAAAATGTATCATCTACGACGGCGGCGCCAGACGCTATGAGATCCACGAGCATGTCCGTGAGGTTCTCGAGTTCTGGGAAGGCATCCTGGCACGCGCCGATCAGATCGACTTCAAAGAACTGCTGGACGAAAAGCTCGGATATCCGACGCCCGTCAGTTATGAAGACTGGCTCCATTATAATCACTATGAAAAAATCGATCCCGTTCAGACGACCTGGCTGTACCGTCAGGAACTGGGTTACATAGAAAGCCTGAAGGGAGTAACTTTAAAGGAAATCGCTGAACAGCGGATTCTGGAGTTTAAGACTGCGCTTCGCAAGTATATTTTGTGAACCTGCGAACCGACAGAGATATTATGAGATCCTGTTATGCAGAATCCCTTAATCGATGGAACAAAGCTATAATTATTATATGCCAATAAAATAGTCACTGAGAGAAAAGAATATCTGTAGAGGACATTTTTCACGTCGGCACTTAGTAAGCAGGATGCTTTTCCTGCGAACTTATGCCTCAGTATCCCTATGACGTGCCAGTGACACGTCATAGGGAGTACCGCTACGTGAAAATCTAAGCGAGAGCGGTCCTCGGAAGATATTCTTTTCTCTCAGTGACGGACGATTGACAACTTATCCTTGGAGACTATGCCAGTCCCTCTGCCCGCATCTCCTCCTGAATCGTTGCCTCACACGCGCGCATCGCCTGCAGGGTCTTATCCAGCAGTTCGTTGAGCTCGATCCCCAGCATCTGCGCGCCCTGTTCGATCACTGCACGGGAACATCCCGCCGCAAAACTGGCGCTCTTGTACTTTTTCTTTAACGATTTGAGTTCCATATCCTGAGTACTCTTTGACGGGCGGATCAGCGCCGCCGCCCAGATCAGGCCGGTCAGTTCATCTACCGCAAAGAGTGTTTTCTCCATCTCATGCTCTGGTTTGATATCCACCGTCAGTCCATATCCATGGCTGCACACCGCATGAATGATATCTTCTCCGACTCCACCCTCCCGCAGCAGCTCCGGCGCCTTGATACAATGCTGCTCCGGATAACGCTCAAAATCAATATCATGAAGCAGACCGACGATGCCCCAGTATTCCTCATCCTCGCCGTAACCTTCTTCCTTCGCAAACCATTTCATAACGCCCTCGACTGTCAGCGCATGCTGGATGTGAAACGGATCCTGATTGTATTGTTTCAGAAGCGCAAAGGCTTCCTCGCGTGAAATATGTTCTTTCATGGTAATTCCTCCTGATTTGGCACAAACGGTCAATATTTATAAACCTATTTTTATCATAGGTTTATCATTATTGAATATCAATATACTCTCTTTCCTTCCTGTTGTCAATTCGTTTGTTACAGGTAACCGGCATCGCCGCCGATCTGCTCTTCATCTTTATCCGTACTTCCCATCCGTTCGCAGACAACAGCTACCCCTCCGGCAGTTCCACAATATAATGATCATACGCATTGACCACAATCGTATCCTGATACCGGTCTTTCCTGACAAACCCGCCATAATTGGCGTGGACGTGCCCATGGACAAAAAGTTTTGGGCGATATTGTTCCAGCATCGCCCGGAAACACTCAAATCCTCTGTGCGGACGGTCCTGCAGATCATGAATGCCGGCTGCCGGCGCGTGAGTTACCAGGATATCGATTCCCCGGTGGCGGATCAGCTTCCACCAGAGCTGCAGGATCCGCCGGCGCATCTGCCCCTCTGTGTATTGCTGCGGAGCGCCCGGATGGTACTGCATACTTCCGCCCAGTCCCAGGATCCGCAGACCCTTATAGACATAAATAGTATCTTCGATACAGATACAGCCGCCAGGCAGTTTTGTCTCCTCCGCCGCCCACTTATCATGATTTCCCAGTATATACAAAACCGGCGCGTGACACAGCGTCGCGAAAAATTCCAGATATTCCGGCTCCAGATCGCCGCACGCAAGGATCAGGTCGATTCCGTCAAGTTTCCCCGGGAGATAGCAGTCGTAGAGGTATTTTGATTCGATGTCAGCCAAAACCAGTATTTTCATTTCTTTATTCTCGTTTCGTCATTCTCATTTCGTTTCCCCGATCACATTGCTGCACAGCCAGTCGGTATGAATAATTTCCTGAGCAGTCAGATCACGGTCTTTTTCTCCCACTATGATTCCACTTTGCGTATATATCTGTCCATGGAACGGATGAAACGCCCCACTTTTTACTCCGTTTTTCAGAAAATTGATCAGGCGGTTCGTTCCGACCGGAAGGTTCTCCGAGCAGAAAAGATCCACCACATCCGCGGACATTCCCCACCAGTAGCTGACCGCCCGGCCTGTCTTTTTGGGCTTTGGTTCCAGTACGGAATGGCTCGAATAGCGAATCAGCTTCTCGTAAAACACTCCCCAGTCCAGAACAGCCGCGGCCAGATTTTCCACCGAACCGTCAGGCAGCTTGTGATAAAGGCCGAATTTGCGCGAAGGATGCGCCGGCGTAATCATGTCGTCGCCGGATATATAATGAACCCCTTCTTTTTCCAGTTCCTGCTCCAGATGCGTATAATCATCTTCTTTCCCGGACCATTTCAGGTAGATCTTTACACGAGGATTGATCATACTTGCCCCGACCGCAAAGGCGTTGACATTTGCCAGCACACCATAAACCGGGAAATCCGCGATATACCCCAGTTTATCATCTCCGCTCACCGCCGCAGCCAGAGCCCCCATCAGGAACTTTGATTCATAGCCTCTGGCAAAATAAGTATCAATCGAGGAGTAATTATTATCAACCGAACAGTTGAAAAATTTGACCTCCGGATGCTGCACGGCAGCTTTTACCAGATAAGGCTGCATCAGAGGATCCACGGCAAATATCATATTACAATGATCGGCCAGAGCCTGCTCCACAGCTGCCTCTGTATTCTCCGGGGCTCCGATACTATCATAAACACAGGTACGAAGTTTTCCGTCAAAACATTTTGCCAGATGACTCCTTCCCAGATCATGCGAATACGTCCAGCTTGACGTCTCTCTGGTACGCGAATACAAAAAGCCCAGCTTAAACCGCTCCGGCACAAGGCTCTCCGCAGACGGAAACAGCCAGTTAAAGAGCTTTCCCGCTCCGCTTTCCGGTTCTTCCTCCCTGGGCTGCTCGACACGCTCCACCTCGCCGCCGCTCGCTGACAGTTCCAGTTCCTGCCACATCTCCGTCAGATCCTGGCCAATCTGCCTCTCTGTCTGTTCCTTCGCGTGATCATAGCCGAATATCTCGATATATTTCAGGAAGGCGTCTGCGGCAGTCATCCGCAGCTTTTCCGTCCTCGCAGCCGCAAAAGCCGAGGAAAAGAGATGAAAAACCAGCGAAAAGTCTTTCTGCTCCTCTTCTGACCAGACCTCGTCCTCCTTTTTTCCCATGGCGGCGAGCAGCTTTTTATACCCGCCCTCCTGAGAGAACCAGACGTCACAGTTAAAGGAGACCTGATAAAAATCCAGGAATTCATAATACAGCCGGATATCGTGATCATTGGTTCGCTTCGGCACCATCCGCGTCACGCGGCCGGTTATGCTGTAAGCCTGGACGTATTTCAGAACGCTCACCCGCTTATTGCCCTCCTGGACATAATAGCGGTTCATAAATTCATATGCTTTGATCGGATCGTGGATTCCCTCCTCGATCTGATGCTCATAAACAGACGACCATTTATCCGCAAATTCCGTATTTTCCGGCATCAAAGGCATGAAATTGCTTGCAAAAGCCTGTGTACGTCCCTGCGTCCGGGTTCCCACAATCTTTTCCAGTGGGATATCTACCAGCCCAAGGCTCACCTCGGATACAATTTCTGTATTTGCCAGGATATCATCCAGTACCGGCAAGTAGGGATATTCCCCCTTTGATACATTTTCCTGGTAACGTTTGCGGCCACGCCTCAGTGCCCCCGCGTAATCATACATTGCCATAAGTTTGCCTCCTTTCTGTCAGGAACGCGAACGCTCCGCCGACGCTCCCGCGCTCGTTCGATCACATACCCGATTCATAATCGAGATTACACTGTTCACCGAATACATGCAAACACCTATCCGGAGCTCTGAGAACTAACTCCCACGCTACATTCGCTCCGGTGCCGAGAATCCCAGCACTCCGATACACGCTTCCAGGACATCCTTCACCAGCATAACCAGCGCAATCCATCCGGCGCGCCTCTCTTTGTCCTCCTCCGTCAGGATCTTTGTCTCATGGTAAAAGCTGTTAAAAGCATTGGACAGTTCATAGATATACTGGCAGATCTTGTGCGGCGCTGTTTCTTCAAACGCCGTCTCCATCACCTCACTGTAACGGGCCAGCAACAATATCACAGCTTTCTCCGTGCCGCTCTTTGCCGGGAGAATCTTTCCCTCGTTTGTTTCCTGCTCCAGCGCACGGTATTTCGCCAGGATCGACTTAATACGCACAATCGTATACAGAATATACGGTCCGGTATTGCCCTCAAAAGAAGTAAAACGATCAATATCAAAAATATAATCTTTTGACGCCTGATTAGAAAGATCTCCATACTTCAGCGCCGCCAGCCCGACGATCCGCGCCGTCTCATGGGCTTCGTCCTCCGACACCGTCCGGTTTTCCATGATCCGCCCGTATACCGCCTCATTGATATCTGCGATCAGATGTTCGAGACGCATTACACCGCCGTCACGGGTCTTAAACGGCTTGCCGTCCTTTCCATTCATCGTGCCGAACCCGATATGGATCATCGGTATCTCCGGCTTTACATATCCCGCCTTCTTTGCCACACGGAAAACCTGTATAAAATGAAGTTCCTGCCGCTTATCCGTAATATAGACATACTTCACCGGTGAGAAATCCTTTTCCCGCTCGATGATCGTCCCCAGATCCGAGGTCGCGTACAGAGCAGCTCCGTCCGACTTGCGCACGATACAGGGCGGCAGTTCCTTGCGGTCTCCCGGCTGTGCGATATCCACAACCAGCGCACCCTCGCTCTCATAAGCCAGACCCTGATCCTGCAGATCCTGAATCAGCCACGGAATATACTCCTCCGCGTCGCTTTCTCCCTTCCAGAGATCAAAATGGACGTCCAGATTGTCATAATTTTTTTTCAAGTCTGCCAGCGACACCTTCATAATCTGCTTCCAGATTGCAAGGAACGGCTCGTAGCCATTCTGCAGGCGGAAGGTCGCCTCCTGTGCCCGCGCGCGGAATGTATCATCCTTCTTGGACTTTGCGCTTGCCGCCGGATAGATTTCTTCCAGCTCTCCAATCGTAAACGGCGCCTCTTGCGGATATTCTCCGGTGTAATTTTCATCAAAATAGACCAGTTCCGGCTGGCGATCCCGCAGTTCCTCAATAATCAGTCCCATCTGCAGTCCCCAGTCGCCCAGATGAACGTCCCCGATCATGTGATAGCCGAGATAATTACCCATTCTCTTAACTGCCTCACCGATCACTGCTGAACGCAAATGTCCCACATGCAGCGGTTTCGCCACGTTTGCTCCGCCGTAATCCACAATTACAGTCTCACCATGTCCCGGTTCCTCCAGGCCAAACTTGTCCGCACTGCGCATCTCATTCATATAATCTGCCAGATAGCTTTCATCGAGACGCAGATTAATAAATCCCGGCATCACGGCGTCAATTTCGGAAAAAACCTTCCCTCCGGAGACTTCTGCCTCCGCCATCACAACGTCCACCACCTGCGCGGCAATCTCAATTGGTTTCTTCTTATAAACTTTGGCCGCGGCCATCGCCCCGTTACACTGGTACTCACATAAATCCGGGCGGTTAGAGAGCACAACCTTCGCGTAGCTCCCGTCATATCCACACTCAGTAAAAGCGGCCTGCATCCGCTCTGTTATGATATCGATTAACTTTTTCACGTTTTATCTCCTCGTTTTTCTTCTCAAATTACCGTCCTCTGCACCCCGGAATTCTCCATCCGCTCAGCGATTTCCCAGAACACCTCCGTGGATGATATCCAGCACCGTCTGCAAATCCTCTGCTCCGATCTGGCCCGGCGCGGAAGCTTTCTTAGCCGCGCCGAATGTCAGCGCGGAACCAAAGCTCTCTCCTACCAGGCGGCTCACCACACCCATCGACGACATGGACATTGCGATCACCGGCGTCTCATCGTGCTTTTCATTCATCTCAATGACCGCAGACAAAAGTGTCAGCACATCCTGTCTGCAGCGCGGCATCACAGCCATCTTGACAAGATCCGCTCCACACTCCTGCATCCGGCACATCCGGCTGATCATCTCTTCTTCTGGCGGCGTCGCGGCAAAATCATGGCTGGAAGCAACCACTTTTACCGGATACTGATGGAGAGCGGCCGTAAATTCTTTCATATGACTCCCTGCTGTCAATAATTCCACGTCAATCAGATCCGCAGCTCCACTCTTCGCGAGCGTCTCATTTAACTGTTCATATTCCGCCTGTGTCAATGTCCTCTCGCCGCCTTCCGCTTTTGTGCGAAACGTAAAGAGCAGCGGCTTCTCTCCCAGGATCTCGCGAAGCCGAAGCGCGGTCTCTTTCATCCGCAGGATCATATGTGCAAAAGGATCATCCGCCTTATCGCAGGCTTCCTGAAACGCTTCCGCATACCAGTCCGCTCTCCACTCGACCACATCGGCCGGAAGCTCCGTAATCTCCCTCGCCGCCTCCAGAATCTCATCCAATGTCTGACCAACAATCGGCACACAGATCTTCGGACGCCCCTCACCGATTACCACATTTCTCACTGTCACTGTTTTCACGACATACTCTCCTTTCGCCGCAAAATTTCTTTCCTGACTCTGCGATCGAGTAGGAGGCGGCTTTTTCGCCTCATACTCGCTGCGCCGGTTGCTGTATGCCAGTGGCATCTGCACTCCGTTTCGGTCCGTCCTTAACGTGTGCCACTGGCACACAGGACCGTTTAGCAACGACCGAAGCGGAGCGTAGACCGGATGCAGCGTCAGCTGCAAAATTTCCATATCCGCCTGTGCGCATAACGAAACACCCGAGAACCGCTTCTGATTCTCGGGTGTAATAATCCTGTCGGTTATGCTCTGGACAGATACTCTCCGGTACGGGTATCAATCTTAATCTTATCTCCGATATTGACAAATAGCGGAACCATGATCTGAGCACCGGTCTCCACAGTAGCCGGCTTATAAGTACCAGTCGCGGTATCACCCTTAAAGCCCGGCTCCGTATCTGTGATCTCAAGTTCCACAAACAGCGGCGGCTCTACAGAAAATACATTGCCGTTGTAAGAACAGATCTTAACAGAATCATTCTCTTTGACAAACTTAAGCGCGTCGCCGATGACATCCGCGCTGAGTCCGATCTGATCATAGGTCTCCATGTTCATAAAATTATAGATATCACCGTCCGCATACAGATACTGCATATCCACACGGTCAATTCTCGCAGCCGGGAACTTCTCGCTCGGACGGAAGGTTTTCTCAACCACGGAACCAGTCATTACATTTTTAATCTTTGTTCTTACAAAAGCGGCGCCTTTACCCGGTTTTACATGCTGGAACTCAAGGATCTGATAAACAGAACCGTCAATCTCCAGCGTAATGCCATTCCTAAAATCACCTGCTACTATCATACGATATTCCTCCTGGTATTGTATAATTGCTCATAATTAGATTTATTGTATAATAAACGTAGCTTATTTTCAACTACTTTTTTCAGGCAGTTCCTTTATCTGTCATCCCTTTATGGAACTCCATACGGATCATCACCCACCCGTCAACAAAATATCATTCCTACTGCTCAGAAAAATATCTCTCCGTCACTTCAGCCACTGGCATTTCCTTACCGGTATACAGATGAAACGCCTCGACTCCCTGCCACAGAAGCATGCCGATTCCGGAAATCGTCTTGCACCCGGCAGCCGCAGCCTCCGAAAGAAGTTTTGTCTCACGAGGATTATAGACAACGTCCGAAACCACCAGATCCTTGCGGAATGCTGCCAGATCGTCAATCACACTCTGATCATCCATCGGCTTCATACCCACTCTTGTCGCGTTGGTGAAAATATCACTGTCTGCTATTTCACGATAAAAGACCTCCCGGTCAGACAGATCATAAAGATTCACTGTGCAATCTGGGATATTAGCCCGAATCTTCTCCACCGTAGCCTGCGCATTAGCAAAGAAAGAATCCTTCATGGCAAAAATTGACATTTCCTTCAGACCCTCCAGAGCTGCGGTGATCTCGATCGCAGTAGCCGCTCCTCCGGAACCCACGATCGTCATTTTCTTATCCCGGATCTCGAAGCCGTGTTCCCGGCAGTTGCGCACCCAGCCGAGTCCATCTGTATTATGCCCGATTAGTTTTCCGCCTTCATTCACCACAGTATTTACCGCGCCGATCAGCTCTGCTGCCTTTGACAGACTATCACAATAAGCAACCGCCGCCGTCTTACATGGCATGGTAACATTGAAGCCTCTGACATTTAACAGACGCAGTGCGCGGATTGCTTCCGCTGTCTCCTCTTCTTTGATATCAAAAGCCAGATATGCATAATCCAGGCCCAATCGATCAAAACTATAATTGTACATAGCCGGTGAACCGGAATGTCCGACCGGGCTTCCGATCAGGCAAAGCATTTGCGTATGTCCGCTGATTTCCATAGTGAAACTCCTTTCCGTCCTGAATTCATTTTCCATATAGATCTACAACCTCTGTTATTGTATACTCATCCTGTTTTCTATATTCTAACCGAATCACCCGCCAGACGCAAGCGCTTTATCGGCTGCAGAAGACACGTTTAGCAACGACCGAAGTGGAACGTAGACGCTTTAGCGACATCTTCCACTCCGCCGCAGTGCGAATCTACACTCCGTTTCGGTCGGCACCAAACGAGCGTCCCGCCCGGAGGGCTTTTTATCCTTATAGGATGAACTTTCCTATAAGATGAGGAATCCTGCTTTCTGACCGGCACTTACGGCGATCTCATCCGGGGTTCTGTCATCGGTATCTATCACAATATGGGCGGCTTCCGCATAGATGGGGTTACGATAAGCAAGCAGTTCCCCGACACGCGCCTCAACATCATCGGTCTGAAGCAGCGGCCGGGTCGTATCTCCTGCCAGACGTTTCAGCACGGTTTCCTTTTGTACACGCAGAAACACAACCGTACCCAGTTCCTTCAGGATTTTGCGATTCTCCTCTCTGAGCGGGAGACCACCTCCCACAGATATCACCGTGTTGTCACAGTCTGACAGCAGTCGCTGCATGACTGCAGTCTCCGTTTCCCGGAAAACAGTTTCTCCCTTCTCCGCAAAAATCCGCGAAATCGTCATCCCGGCTTCTTCCTCAATCAGCTGATCGGTATCTACAATCGGCCAGCCGGATTTCTTCGCATAAGCCTCGCCTACGCTCGTCTTTCCTGCCCCCATAAATCCAATCAATATAAGATTTTTCTTCATCTGTTATCTCCTTTGTCTCCTCTATGAAATTACCCTGATAAAATATCGTTGATTTCCTCAGTAAAAATATAACAAAAAACGCCTTCTTTCTCTGCCAGAGACTTCACTTCTCTGTCAGTATCTTCTTCTGATAAAAGTGCAGAATCAGCTTTTCCGGATACCTCTTCAGGATGATCTGTATCTCTTCCCTGGGATTGATTGGTTTTACCAGAATCGAATAAATCCCCGCCCGGTTCGCCCCGTACACATCTGTAAACAGCTGATCGCCGACAAACAGAGTTGTCCGTTTATCCGTATGCATCAGCTGCATCGCCTTTTTATAATTCTTTATTCCCGGCTTGCCGGCTTTATGGATATATGCGCTCCCCCCAACTGCCTTTGCAAAAGAAGCCACCCGCGGCTCACGGTTATTAGAGAGCAGGCAGGTCGCAAACCCCATTTTGCGAAGTCTGGCAAAGAGCTTACGCGCGCGCGCATCGGCGGGTGCGTCGTGTTCCACAAGCGTATTATCGATATCAAAAATTACGCCGCGGAACCCGCGGCGATACCAATCTTCCCATGCAATATCATAGGCGCTGTCTATCCATTCTCCCGGATAAAAATGTTCCAGAAACATAATAATCTCCATTCCGCCGATATTCTGTTCATGGCACAAATAGTGATGAAAGAGCTATCTTTCACACTATTCTCCCTGCAAACTTACCTGCATTACCATTTTCACATCAACCGCATTGCCGGTAACTGATTGACGTAACTTATTTACTCTTGAGCAATTTGCTTACCTCTTCGACAAAGGTATTCACATCCTTAAACTCTCGGTAGACAGAAGCAAAACGGACATACGCGACTTCATCGAGATCCTTTAACTTCTGCATCACCAGTTCTCCGATCACAGAAGTCTCAACTTCCTTTTCCTCCATCGTGAAGATCCGGTTCTCGATCTCGTCCACCACCTGGCCGATCTGCTGGATCGACACCGGGCGCTTGTGACAGGAACGGATAATGCCCGCCTCAATCTTAGAACGATCGTAAGCCTCGCGGGAACGATCCTTTTTAATGACCATCAGCGGTATCGTCTCCAGCTTTTCATATGTCGTGAAACGCTTTCCACATTTCGTACACTGACGGCGGCGGCGAATCGAACTGTTATCATCCGCGGGCCGGGAATCGATCACTTTGGTATCGGCTTCACTGCAAAATGGGCATTTCATCCTGATTTCTCCTCTTTCCTGTTCGCATTTCTCTGATCATTATAAAATAACAAGGAAGGATTCGCAAGAGAAAATTAGTCAGGCTTCCTATACATTCTGCAAAAATAACAAAGGATTCCCCACCCATAAAAGTTCTCTCATATTAAGGGATCAGGAAATCCTTATATCCAAATTATAAAATATTAGTTTAAATTTTATCTCTTATTACTCACGCAAGGTACTAAGCGCATCTTCCACGGTCATTCCACCGGCTATCGCTTTTTTGCGCTCCGCATTTATCTTCTGTATCTGCTTCATACGTTCCCCACTTAAACTATAATGTTTCATAGCCCACAACGTTGCCAGCCATGCGGTCATAGGCAAAACACAAAACAACAGGATCACGAGGGTTTTCATTCCCGGCATATATGGCGTATTACTGTCCGGAAGCGTTGTTAATCCCACCGCAGCTACCGAAACTCCTACAATCGTAGCACTTAAAGATGAAATCAATTTATCAACCAGAAAAAACAACGTGCCAATAATACCTGGCATATAATTGCTGGTTCGATAGGTTTCATAATCCGAACAATCGGCTGTCATAGGAATAACCATATCCGCTGTACTATAATACGAACCATATCCGACACAATAAAACAACACAAACAAGATTGTATACAGATTTATATTTCTCAATGACAGCGAAGTATGCGGATTTCCCGGCTCCCACAAAAGCAACAGAATGAATACCCCTATGTAAAGTACAAAAGCAAGTTTTGTAAACCGCACAAGGGAGGCTTTTTGACCCTTTTTTTGTGAAGTTCTGGCATTTAAAACGAAAAACGGAGCACTTGCCGCATAACCTATCACATATAGAGGTAAAAACAAACCGTTGTAATCTCCCATCATAGACGCATATAACATACAGGCTACGGAAGTATTAGTCGCTACTGCAAAGCCCAGCTTAGTGCCTGCCCCTGCAATCACCAGCATCTGTAACTCATGATTCCCTTTTAAAATGGAAATGCATTGTCTTAAATTTACTTTTGCAGCATCATTTCCTCCAATACCATAATTTTCCGGGCAGTCCTTTTCCCAGATTCCGACAATCGCAAACAACGTCAGAACAAAAGATAGTATGATCGCAATTGGAATCACGATATCAAAAAAGTGGGTATTTCCATATCCAATACGCCCTCCGACAATAACAGCTATCGCCTGGAACAACCCCATTCCCAACAGAGATGCAACTGTATTAAAAATAGTAAACAACGGTCTCTGTTTTGGATCATTTGTAATGCAGGTTTGTCCGGAACGGGTACAGGCCGTCTGAAAGGTGTACCCAATCACATAAAGCATATAGATAAGGATAAATGATACATATCGCAGCCAAATCATCCCCTCAGGAATTCCTCTGGTTACAAAATAAAGTAAAACAGCACTAACCGCCATGATTACATTTCCCAGAAGCATATACGGGCGAAATTTCCCATATTTTCCTGAAGTTTTATCTATAATCATACCGATTACAGGATCTGTAACCGCATCAAACACACGCATCAGTGTCACCATGCTGGTAGCAAATACAAGCATCAGGCCAAGGACACCATTTGCATAGTAAGCGATATAATTCGCGGTTAAAACAAAATAAACATTTGTAGCGCCATTATTAAAAGAGAATAATAACAATTGCCATGATTTTGTATGATTAACCGAACAATTTTCTTCCATACATCTTCCTCCTTAAACCCAGTTTTTACTTTCTTTTTGCCTGTGCTTTGACAGTCTGTAAGAATGATCCGGAGCGTTTGTTTTCCTAATGTAAGAACTGTCTCTGCAGTTTCCTGCAACAGCCTCAAAATTATTCTCCCGATCTAATACTACCGAAAAAACAAAAACATGCTCTCCCCTGCAGATTTCAAGAAGCTGACCATTCTGATAAAGACTGACCTCCGGTTGATTGGAATAAACCCGAAGCTTAATTTTCGATTCTGTTCGATTTACATAACGTTTTCCGCAAATATGAACAAAAGGTTCTTCACTCCACCATGCTTTATAAAGATAGAAACTATCCTTTTTGATTTTCCTGTCAAACGTCACAACCCCCTTATGATTCATGCCAGGTTCACCTCCCTGATCCCTGGCGTCCGCCGCAAAATCGAACATATTCCAGAGATATGTTGCCCACAAAAATGGATGTCTCTGAAAGCATTTCAGCATATACTCATGATAAAGAGCCTGATATTCTTCTGAATGATCTCCCCGTCTGGGTCTTGATGAATGCAAATTTGGCATTCCTTCCGCCCCGTATTCCGAATAGCCAAGACAACGTTTCGGCCAGAATCTATGAAATATATCCATAAAAAGATCGTTTAAGAAAAGTCCCGGCACATACCATCCCAGATAGAGATTATAGGACACTAAGTCCGAAACTTTATGTACCACAGGATCAAAAGGCATGCATACCGCATAACACGCCAGCGTAGTTAATCGGGTGGGATCTATCTGATGACATAAATCATTTAAAACCCTGTGGTTTTTCATCATATCTTTACGATTTCTTGTCGATATGGTAATCTCATTGGATATTCCCCAGCAGATTATGGAAGGATGATTATAATTCTGAACAATTAATTCTCTCATCTGTGCAAGAGTATTTTCATAACCTTCCGGCATATGCTCCGATATATATGGAATTTCCGTCCAGACAATCATCCCGTATTCATCACATAGATCATAGAAATACTGATCATGCTGGTAATGGGCCAATCGTATTGTATTTGCACCCATTTCCAGGATCAACTCCATATCCTGTTTTAAATTCTCTTTCGTAACTGCATTTCCAATTCCTTTCCTGTCCTGATGTTTGGAAACGCCATGCAGCGGATAACTTACTCCATTTAAAAAGAATCCTTTATCTGGATCTACATAAAAATCTCGTATACCAAAACGACAGCTCACCCGGTCTGTTATCTCGCTGCCCTTTTTTAGTTCTGCTATCGCTGTATAAAGGTATGGATCCCGCCGTCCATTCCAAAAATGAGGATTTTCTAACACAATCGTTACATTTACTCCCGTTCCTTTTCCTACCACCAATCCATTTTCTTCAAGGATTTTTATTTCTACTTCCCCATCTCCGCTTACAAATGTTTCTATCTGTATCGTTGCGCAACTTCCCTGTATCGTCGGTGTCACTTTGATACCATTTGCACCATTGTAATCTAATTCAAAATGATCGGAATCCACAACCAGTAAATTAACATCCCGATATATACCCCCATAAAATGTAAAATCTGCTTTCTGTGGATAAACCCGGCGATTGATACCATTATCCACCTCTACTTCAAGAATATTTTTTTCTTCCAGAACGTTTGTGATATCTGCCCGAAAAGTGGAATATCCCCCTTCGTGGAAACACACTTCTTTCCGGTTAATCATAACTCTCGCACTTGAACTGACACCATGAAATTCCAGATACAGGCGATTCTTCCTGGTAAAATTTTCGGGCATACAGAATTCTTTTTTATACCTTCCTACACCCCGTAAATAATTATTATTGCCATCCTGTCCATCCTTGTTATTCCATGTATGGGGGAGATTAACAATTTCACAAAAACCTTTCGGATCCACAAATTCCCAATCAAAATTCAGATTAATATATTTTCTCATTGTCTTCCTCAAATTTATATCAAAAAACTTATTCATTCTCTTGTGGCAATGGTATCGCTATTTTTAAATCAAAACATTGATTCCGCACAGATATATCCAGATATCCTTCGTATTTTTTGACATTATGCTGTATGCTTTTCAGACCATATCCATGATAACCTTTGTGTATCTTCGTCGTTTCCGGGAATTCATCTTTCATATTTAATTTTCCATAAAGCGGGTTTGTAATATTGATAACCAGAAAATTATTTCTCGTATAAATAGAAATATCAATAAAGCGTTTTTCCGGTTCATCAAAATTGCGAACTGCTTCTATTGCATTATCCACAGCATTACCCAGTATCGCGTACAAATCCATTGGGTTAATGAAAACAAGACTTCTCCCATCCGCAACACAGTTGATCCGTATTTCATTGGCGTTGCAATACAGGCTTTTCTCTGTAAGTATCGTATCCAGAACCTCATTTCCTGTTTTAACGATAGACTCGTAAATTTTTATTGACGATTCAATTTCAGTCAAATACTCTTCTCTCGACTTCGTATCGCTAATTTCCCGGATTGCGGCGATCTGATGTTTTAAATCATGACATTTTTGGTTAATCAAATCAATATTTTCCCTTGTTAAGTCATACTGTACTTTCTGATTCTGTCTCAGCAGATTTAAAGTCAGAAGTTCCTTTTCTATCTCCCCTTTTTTGAAAAGTTCCGTTAAAAGGTACAGCATCGTGACACAATAACACTGAACCAATGCGATGGACAACCATAAATGCTTCTCGTCCGCCCGGATAACGGATGTCAGTATAAAATAATACAACACCTCAAACACAATCCACAAACCGACAGCCAGACTCAGTTGCCGGGGACCGATCTGATAATGACCATCCACGGGCATGATCTTTGCCACTGTGAAATGTAAGACAACGCAACAAAACAGGTAAACAGCAATCATTAACAATTCCTGCTTTCCTTCAAATATCCCATCAATTGGATAAATGCTTATAATGATTTTCCAAATGCCGGAAAAAAATTTTGCCGTAATCATCGACCAGATCGCCACATAAAGAGCATCTGACTTTCTACACTTTGCACACGCAAAAACCATCACCGAAACTGCCAGAAGCTGAAGAATCATTTTTAAAAATCCACAAGGGAATTTGAGCGAGATCATTTTTTCCAGTATAAGGCACGCAACAACCGCTCCCACAGAGGCAAAAATTCCCGGCCATACAGAATTCCTGTGTTCTAATGGATATAAATATACCATTCCAGCTGCCATAATAAAAAGGACAATGATCAAATGATTAAAATCGCCCTCTATCATATTACAGACCACCTCCGATATAACCCATTAAAGCTTTGATAAAAGCAGATTTATTGCGCCGACTTATTTCAAGTCTTTCAGATCCTACCATAACAGTATTTTGTCTGACACCAGAAACATATTTCAAATTAATCAGATACCAGTAATTACATCTGGCAAAGTGATAATCGTTCAGAATACGTTCTGCTTCCTGCAAAGCTCCATAAACTGTATAAGTTCCCCTGATTGTATGATAATGAAGACGTTTTCCGTTTGATTCTATATAATAAATATCATCAGAATCAATCACCTGCTCTCCCACTTTGGCGGACAAAGTCAGTTTGACTGATCGTTTTTGTTTCAGTCTCTCAATCACTCTGGCTAGACGCAGGGCAAACTCATAATAATTTATGGGCTTTAGCACAAAGTCGAGCGCTCCTACAGAATACCCGTCTATCGCATATTGAGCCAGATTTGTGACAAAAACAATCGACACATATTCATCCTTCTTCCGTAAATATCTGGCAGCATCCATTCCATTCATCCCAGGCATCTCAATATCCAGAAAAATAATATCAAACGACGACCTGCTCTCGGAAAAGGTAATTCCATCCTCGTAATTTTTTATTTCAAATACAATCCCATGTTCTTCCCCATACTGAATCAAATAATGCTCAATCTGTTTCTGAAATTCTATCTGATCTTCAACCACAGCAATCCTGTACATACTAAGCCCCTGTATAGTTTTTATATTCCTCCATCAATTCTTTTTTCCTCGCCCTGGAAACCGGAAGCCTGTTTTCACCAATTTCAACATAATCTGATCCTAATGCTGTAACATACTCTAAATTCACCAGGCACGAACGGTTGCAAATTTGAAACTGTTCACCCATAAACTGGTTTACCGCATTGCAAAACTGTCCTCGTATTTGAAAATTTCCCTCACGGGTATGATAAACCAGAGCATGATTCAACACTTCTACAAAAAGCACCTCATTGATAGAAATAACTTCTACTCCTTTCGCAGTTTTGAGAATCAGCTTTTTCTTTTTACGACTGCTCCATTGTCTTACTATTTTCTGTAAAGCCCGTTCTAATTCTATTTTTTTCACCGGTTTACGTATAAAATCCGAGATATCCAGTTCATAACCTTGTACCGCATACTGCACCATGGATGTGACAAATACCAGCATCAGATCCTTACTACGGCCACGGATACGTCTGGCCATTTCCAATCCATCTGTCTTTTTCAGATTAATTTCAAAGAAAAGCACATCAAACTTATCACTTTCTCTTTCAAACTGTCCTTCATCCAAATATGTCTGAATTTTACACTCCAATTTCCGCTCCGCAAAAAATCTTGCGATTTCTCTTTTCAATGACGAGAGCTGGGATTTATCATCATCCATGATTGCAATATGTATCATATTCATTTATATCCTTTTCACTACTTTACTCGACTTCTATTCTCTTTTTTCGCTGAATCATGTCAAACACCATCAATAAAACAGCAACTATAGTAAGTCCCCCGAAAACAGCCGTTACAGCATTAAGAGCTGTCTGCCACCATGGTGTAACAGTGACGATCCTGCTTCCAGAAGCAATACCATCCATACCTCTGGAATGAACTACCGTATATAACACTCTGTGGGCACTTTCACGCATAGCCCACGCCATAGTAGCTGACTCTTTTTTCCCTCCAGGAGCATAAGGAACAAATTCTGATAATAAAATATCTTCTGTTACATCTGACAAATCTGCTCCGGTTTCCACACGTCCCGGATAACCATCTGGCAAATCATTCCCTGCCAAAACTTCATGAGGCACCGACATGTAAGTAACAGCGTATTTGCCCTGCATATCTGTCACAGCAAATCCCGACATACCAGCTTCTCCTCTGAGCCATTCTGTTATCAGCGCGTAACTACCACCTGACCAAAAAGCGCCTAAACGGTTAAACGAAGTCATAACGCATTTAGCGTCTGCATATAAAATCGGCAATTCAAATGCCCTTAAATATATTTCACGCATTGCCTGCTCGGTAGCCCAGGTTCCGATTCCACGACGGTTATTTTCCTGGTCGTTCATCACAAAATGTTTATTGTAAACATACACACCTTTGGACTGGATTCCCGCGGTCTCGCTTGCCACCATCAGCCCTGAAAGAATCGGATCTTCAGAATAATACTCAAAGACCCTGCCGCCATAAGGAGTACGGTGAATGTTAAGACCAGTCCCATATATTCCCGAATATCCGGCCCACATGGCGTCCTCTCCAAATAACTCACCAGCCTCTTTAATCAACAGATCATTCCAAGTTGCAGCCATAATTCCATTACAAGGAAACTGCGTTCCCGTTAAACTCTTATCTGGATCATCCGTAATCGTCGCATAGCCATTCTGACCATTTCCATATGCCTGAGTCACGCCCGTAGAACCATTATGATCCAGTGTCTCCGGCTTTCCAATTTCTTCAATTCCTACTGTCATACGCATACCAATTGAGACAATCTTAGTAAGTTGATCATAAGTAAGCTGATCCAAAAGGCTATCCCATAACGGATCCTCAAACGGAATTTCATTACCATTTTCATCAACTCTCAGATCAATCAGCTGGAGTGCGGTATTTGTGGATCCCATAGTTGGGAATTCCATTCCTTCCGGATCAGCAGGAATATCGTCATCATCCAACACAAGATCTTTTGCGATCTGATCGGTCATGGCAAGTCTTACATAATCATCACTAACCTTATCTCCATCCTCGTCTTTCCACAGACTCAAAGTTCCTTCCCAGTCATTTCTGCTACAGTAAGTAATTGTATTCTCTCCGCGACCTTCATAACGGTTCATATCCACAAAATCGAAACGTGCAGTTACTTCATTTCCAGTTCCCATCGCCATTCGATAAGTTTCCGTATCAAAAGCGTAGTCTATGTCAAATACCATCTGGGCATTTCCCTCGGCTGTCATTCCATCCGCCATTGTCTTTCCCTTTTTTGCCAGAATATTATTAACGGCATTATGGGCGTTCTCAGCAACCGTAAGATAATGAGTCCCTTCGCTCAATATATAGGTTCCCGCTCCATAAGCATCAAACGAGGTAAAATAATATTCCGGAATACTGATTGTCAGCTTCTGGTACTCACCTGGCTTCAGAGTATCTGTCTTTGCATAGCCAACCAGTTCAACTGAAGGCTTCTCTATCTGATTTTCCACATCATAGCTGGTATACGGTTTCTGCAAGTAAATCTCTACAGCTTCTTTTCCTTCCGCTTCACCAATATTGGTCACCGTAACCGTTGCCTCATAGGTTGTTTCTCTTCCCTGCCCACCTTTTTCTACTGTAAAATCGGAATATTCAAAATTTGTATAACTCAAACCATATCCAAAAGGATAAGCTACCACTTCTTCATACTGATAATCTCCTGTATTCGGCGTACCAAGTATCTTATCCTCATACCGTGTTTCCGTATACCGATAACCGACATATACGCCTTCCTGATAGACTACATAGTTAATAAACCGTTCCGGATCTGCAAAAGTATACTGATCTGCATTCTCATAAACATATGATCCAAAATTTGCTATCGCCGGATTTAATCGATTATCCATCCAAAAAGTATCCGAGAGTTTTCCAGATGGAGTCGCATTCCCTTTGAGCAAATCAGCTACAGCATACAATCCGGTCTGACCCACCGCACCAATCCACAATGCAGCGTCAACACCATATTCATCATCATTGATGAACGCACAAGATAACGGATTGGGTGAATTGATCAATACCACAATAGCTGAAAAACGACCCTCATCTTTCAATTCTTTCAAGCCCTTTAATATCGATAATTCCTCCGTATTTAAAGTAAGATAATCTCCATTAAGTCCATCGGACTGATTTGCTACTTCATGATCTCCGCCCTCGCCGGCATTGCGGCCGATAATAAAAAGCGCTGCTTCTCCTGTTCCAAGACCAGACCCACAATTCTTTTCTATTTCCGACCACGGCGCCTCTCCGATCGAAATCGGGAAGCCGGTAACAGTATTACCTTCACCTATGGTTCTTCCGTAACCGCTGTTCGAGTACCAATCATATAATTCATTGTTTATTGTAAACCCGACATTCTCAAGCGCTGTTTTATAGTCCGGCACATCATCCGATTCAATACCGGCAGATCCGGTTCCGCCGTAAAGCGGATCCGTCGATGCCGCACCAAACAGACTCAATTTTGTATCTTTCATTGGCAACACATCGTTGTCATTTTTCAGCAGCACCGCTCCTTCTTCTTCCACTCTTCGTACAATATCATATCCGGCTGCCTTTAATTCAGCAATATTCTCATATTCCGACTCATAATATCGAATAAATTCTGATGTATCCTCATGATTATCATTGACAATCTCATAGGTTTTGACACCCAACGCCGAATTTACAGCAACGCTGTTTTCCGTAGCAATTGTTGTTGCCGTTACAAATACCGCAAGCCCAGCTGCCGTAATGTTTAAAAATATCTTTTTTAATGTCGTTTTACTTTTCCGCGCCATTTTTTCCTCCTAATATTTATCCCATAACTTTCTTCTTCCATCCTCGTAATATATAATCAATCGAAAGATCTGACAAAATGAGGTGAAAGATCCTGTTTCCATAATTGACAGATGTGTAATGAACTTCATCTTAAGACTATTGTAGCTGATAATGCGGAATCAGTAATTTTAAAACCCTTATCTTTTAAAATTCGTCATTTCATCTGTCGATAATGGAATTATAGCCAACTTTTTAAGAGAAATCCACAATTATGTAACAAGTGGTCATTTTTCAAGCGCAAATGGTCGTTCTATTTTATTGACAAATTTACCATAAAATGAAATAATAATATCAATTCTTTTGACATTAGTACTAAATCGGTATAATGCGGTAATGTCTCCGAGAAGCGCGTATATCAATTATTTCCAAGGAGGTTTTTATGCTTTCAAATATTTTTTCTGACAAAAAAATCGGATTTTATCTGTCCGGTCTTGCAGCAATACTTTCTCTCGTTACTGCAATTATCTATCAATTGACTTACTATAACAACGCTGATTATTCTTCTTCTGTTTTTGCAATACTGCTTATTGCCTTTCCTGCAGCTCTGATTCTGACTTTGCTCAGATTAGAAGCCTTTGTACCTGCAATTGTTACTCTCATAATCGGCATTGGCGCCTTAAGATTTATTTACGCCATGTATCTGGAAATGTCTGTCGTTTTGGTCGGCATCGATAAATCAGCTTTCGATCCGCAATTTATCGTTTGCAGCGTTCTAATGATATTAGGATTCATAATGGGAGAGATTTCCATTTATACTCCGGTCAAATAATTGCCTTATGAGCTAAATTGCATTTTCATTTGATCTAAAAATAGCGCTAAACGATCTGCAACATTATTTGCTGAACCGTTTAGCGCCCTATAATTCTTACAGAATCAGACACACCTTCTCCACATCCTTCAGTTCCCGGATCTCTATCAAGTTATATGATTTAATTGTTCGATCAATTCCTGCAATTCCTCAAATACAACATCCACTATAATATTCCAATTCGTTCCATCATAATCATGAACAAGACGATGTCTCAGTCCCGATATCATCGCCCATGGGATTTCATTATGACGTTCTTTAAAATCATCCGACAAATGATACACTTGTTCACCAATATTGTATAAAGGAGTCGTAACAAGCCACTGTAAAGGGTACTCTTTTATCAAATCCTCTTTTGTAATGTTTTCCTTTTTTATATAATCATAAAGTTTCTGCGAGTACTCCTTGATTTTTCGAATCCGTTGCTCGTCCGAATATTTCATGCGACAAGTAACCTCTCTTTCATAATTGTCTGATAAAACATACTATCCTGATTAACCTCATGAATTTCAAAAACGTCCACCTCTTTGCCAAAAGCTTTTCTCAATTCTTCTGCTACAGCAAAAATCATAGTCAATCTAAATTGATCACCACCAAAAACCAGGAAATCCAGGTCGCTCTCTTTCGTCGCCTCTCCTCTTGCATAAGAACCGAATAAATATATTTCCTTTATACCGTACTTAGACGCAATTGGCCGTACAATTTCTACTATTTTTTCAAATGTTAATGTGTCATTGTCCATAATATACAGCCTCCCTGCCCTTTTTAAACAAATACCGTTCTTTTGCATACGTATAAACAAGTTTTTATATTTAAATTCATGAAAAGTTTAAAATTTCGGATCAATTTTTTCCTTTATATTTCCCGATTATTATAATTATTATAACTCGCAAAGAGAGGAAAAACAACTCTCACAAAATCGGACACACCTTCTCCACATCCTTCAGTTCCCGGATCTCTACCAGAATAATATCCTTTCCAATCTGTTTTACATCGCAGAAAGGAATCACATACTCCTTTTCTCTGCCAAAGATCCCCGCCAGGCAGCCGGGCCCCGGGACAATCAGATGAGTAATACAGCCGCCTGCCGGATCAAATTCGACATCCCCGACAAATCCCAGGCGCTTACAATCACAGACATTGATGACTTCTTTTTTCTTCATATCAAAAATGCGCATACGATCCACCTCTTATCTCTGGTGTATCGTATGCGCACTCTGTTCTCTTCTGTGCTTTTCGCTGGTACATTTTTCTCCTGTATTTCTGTCAGATTTTCTTATGTATCCCGCATCTGCACCTATCCTGCGTACCTTTAGCAACATGCTTCTGTACTTTTATCACAGACTCTATACACTCGATACATGGTAAATTGCCTGTAACAAATTTCCCGCTGTACGCTTACCCGTTCTTTTGTATTCTTAAGTCCGCGGACGTCTCCGGTATCCGGCCGTCCGGCGGCGTTTTTATGATAGCGGCCGCACGCCGCCGTTTGATTCACGGCGGCGCAGGCCGTATGTATCAGACTTCTTATGCGCGGGCTGCCGCAACTGCCGCTACAAACTCCTGAGCCTTAGCGGTAACTGCCGCATAATCGCCGGTCTTAGCGCCCTTGGTCAGGCTGCTGCCGGTACCAACTGCATAAGCGCCTGCCTTGAGCCATTTGTCAACGTTGTCAACATCAACGCCGCCCGACGGCATGAACTCGCCCTGCGGAAGCGGTCCCTTGAAGCTGCTGATCGCAGCCGGTCCCACGATATTGCCCGGGAAGATCTTGATGACGTCGCAGCCAGCTTCCATCGCGGTGATTGCTTCAGTAGGAGTCATAACGCCCGGAAGCATCGGTACACGATAACGGTTGCACATCTTAATGGTATCTACATTCAGACCAGGGCTTACCACATAGTTTGCGCCCGCGATAATTGCCAGTCTTGCCGTCTCCGGATCCAGAACCGTACCGGCGCCGATGACAATCTTATCGTTATCTTTGTACTTCTCAACCATAGCGGCGATCAGGTCGATCGGGCTTCCCTCGTCTACGGTCATGCAGATCTCGATAAAGTTGATGCCGCCGTCGATGACCGCGCCGATCACTTTCTCACCCTGCTCCAGATTCTTAGCGCGGATAACCGCCACCAGGCAATCTTCTTTCAGTCTTGCTAAAACCTGTTCTTTTTTCATGATGTTCTTCTCCTTTTTTGATTTTGTAATGAATCATTTTGATTTCATAATGAATCGGAATGAATCATTACTATAAATTAAGCCGCCTCAGAATCCATACTGCGGAACTCTTTGGCGGCTCATGTTACCGCCCGGATTACTCACAATACCAATCTTATTTTGCCACTGATTTTTTCAGGCGCACAAACCTTGGAAGAGAGTTTTCCTTCTTAATCTGGATCTCACCCTGGATCAGCGGAAGTGCATAATTAATGAATTCATCCGTTACATTGTTTCCTCTCTCATTGATCCACTCAACCGGAACCTTCTTCTCATAGTTTGCCACCTGAGCCAGATCTAAGAGTTCCGCTTCGCACTTGTAACCATTCTCATCACGGGTGCACTTGAAGCCTACCATCTTATCGGTAACACCGGCAATCGCCTCGTTCACCGCAGTCTGACCTGCCATAAAGGCCTCATCCGAGTCAGTCTGAGAAGCACAATGCTCCGCACAGCGCTGCAGCAGAGAAAGCTCAATCGGACGAACCTTAACACCCGGGATTGCATTCTTCACAACATCACCCAGCTTCGCCGCAAGGCCGCCGAGCTGCGCATGGCCAAATCCATCCGTGGCGGAAGTCTCTGCTTCCGATACAAAACGTCCGTCCGCATAGTGAATTCCCTCGGATACCGCTACGATTACGTTTTTATTTGCATCCCAGATGTTCTTCACATCCTCAATAAACTCGTCCATCTTGAAATCGACTTCCGGAAGATAAACCAGATCCGCCGGATAGCCAGCGACCTTAGCCAGGGAAGCGGCGCCAGCCAGCCAGCCGGCATGACGTCCCATGATCTCAACGATCGTAACCTGTCCTTTATCATATACATGAGAATCCTGATAAATCTCTACCAGAGAAGTCGCGATATATTTTGCCGCCGAAGCATAACCCGGGCAGTGATCTGTGCCAAACAGGTCGTTATCGATCGTCTTCGGAATACCCATCACACGGCAGTCATAACCAACCTTCTTCATATATTTAGAGATCTTATTGCAGGTATCCATGGAATCATTTCCGCCGTTGTAGAAGAAATACCGCACATCATATTTCTTAAAGATCTCAAGGATCTTCTTATAATCCGTCTCATCCACATCCGGATCCGCGATCTTATAACGGCAGGAACCCAGAGCAGACGATGGCGTATAACGCATAATGGCAAGCTCCTCCGGATCCTCCTCGTCCATGATATACAGATGATCCGTCAGGACACCGACAATACCATTTGCCGCGCCATAAACCTTCGTAATGCAGTCAGAATCAAGACCCGCCTTGATTGCGCCATAGCAGCTTGAGTTAATGACTGAGGAAGGTCCGCCGGACTGTCCGATAATCATAGCTCCCTTTAATTCGCTCATGTTAAACCTCCTGAATTTTTAATTATAAGTAAACGAAAATGCTTCGTTTATTATTGCACATACTGTTATTATTATAACACAGAAACCATCGTTTTTACAATGCAGTCACTTTTATTTATTATATTCTTCACAAAATGTATTATAGTTTCTGCCAGTACTGTAGTCTCGGAGCAGAATCATATCTGTAGAGGACATTTTTCACGTCGGCACTTAATGAGCAGGATGCTTCTCCTGCGAATTTATGCCTCAGTATCCCTATGACGTGCCAGTGACACGTCATAGGGAGTACCGCTACGTGAAAACCTAAGTGCGAACGGTCCTCGGAAGATATGATTCTGAGCCGAGACGGACCCGGAGCCAAAACTGCTACAGCGTCACACCCTGCTTAAAGATCGCCATATCATGGAATCCGGCCTCTTCCGCCTTTACCTTCTTGCCGGAGGCAACCGCGATCACCAGATCAAAGAGCGCCTGCGCCTGTTCCTCTTTTGTCCGATCCTCAACCATGCGACCCGCGTTGAAATCAATCCAGTTATCCTTATACCCTGCCAGCTTAGAATTGCTCGCAATCTTGACTGTCGGCACCGGCGATGCGAATGGAGTACCACGTCCGGTCGTAAAGAGGACAATCTGCGCGCCGGCTGCTGCCAGAGCTGTCGAAGCGACCAGATCATTGCCCGGAGCCGAAAGGAGATTGAGTCCCTTTACCTTCACCTGACCGCCATACGGAAGCACACCCTTAACCGGAGCACTGCCGGACTTCTGCGTACAGCCCAGAGATTTGTCCTCAAGTGTCGAGATACCACCCTTTTTATTGCCCGGAGATGGATTCTCATAAATCGTCTGGTGATTGCTGGTAAAATAATTCTTAAAATCATTAATCAGCTTAACGGTCTGATCAAACAGTTCGGGTGTCTCGCATCGATTCATCAGAAGCGTCTCCGCGCCAAACATCTCCGGCACTTCTGTAAGGATTGTTGTGCCGCCCTTCGAGATCAGCAGATCGGAAAACGCGCCTACCGTCGGATTTGCCGTAATACCGGAAAGTCCGTCAGAGCCGCCGCACTTCATACCGATAATCAGCTCCGCTGCATCAATCTTCTCCCTTGAGAACGCGCCCGCGTAAGCCGCCAGTTCCTCCAACAGTCCCATTGCCACTTCCTGCTCATCCTCGACATCCTGACACTGTAAGAACTTCACTCTCTGCTCATCATACTCACCGATATATTCTTTCAGTACCGGAATGTTGCTGTTCTCGCATCCAAGACCAAGCACAAGCACTCCGCCGGCATTCGGATGATGGATCAGATCCGCAAGCACATGGCGTGTATTTTCCTGATCCTCACTCATCTGTGAACAGCCGTAAGGATGATTGAAGGTAACAACTTCCTCAATATTACCTCCGACAAACTTCTGTGCTTTCGCCTCCAATGCCTTGGCGATTGAATTGACACAGCCCACGGTCGGAATGATCCAGATCTCATTGCGCACGCCCACCTTACCATCTGAACGACGATATCCGTCAAAATAGACATGCTCGCTCTCCTTTAAATCCGATCCGATCGGTTCATAAGTATAGCTTAACAACTCTCCCAGCGCGGTCTTGATATTATGGACATGCACCCATCCGCCCGCCGGGATATCCTCCTTTGCCCGGCCAATGCGAAAACCATACTTGATGACATCACCCCCCGCGGCGATCGGCTTCAACGCGAATTTGTGACCCTGCGGAATCTCTTCCAGTGTCGTCACCTGATACTGTCCGACAGTCAGCTGTTCCCCCTTTGCGATCGGGCGAAGCGCCACCGCGACACTGTCATTCTCATGAATTCTGATAAAATCCTGCATGACTTCTTCTCCTTCATTTAATAAACCCCAATGTCAATGTAAACATTTACATTTATTCTACTGAAATCTGGATAATAAGTCAAGAAGAACCGATTGTTTTCTTTAACATTTTGTGCAAATCGCTTTATTTCCCTTGCATAATTTTCAATTCCTGATTATAATGATATCAGGGTCAAAAAAGCTGTGAATGGAACGTATACGTTCCTGTTCACTGCTTTGGGACCCGCCAAAACATGAGGAAGCAGCCATTTTTCGCAGAAAAATGAGCGAATTCCGAATGTTTTGAGGATTTCGGGAGCGCGAAGCGCGGAGAAATCCGGGATATCATTAATTAAATTCAGAACAAAAACCAATCATACACTGGAACGGAGCATCCCCATGAATATCTATGACGTATCCGAACATGCCGGCGTATCCATCGCTACCGTTTCCCGTGTCCTCAACGGCAGTCCGAATGTAAGTGAAAAGACTCGCGGCCATGTCCTGCAGGTGATGCAGGAACTGGGCTACACCCCCAATGTATTTGCCCGCGGCCTGGGTCTCGGCACCATTCAGAGTGTTGGTATCATGTGCTCCGATTCTTCGGATCCTTATCTGGCGCACGCGATTTACCATCTGGAACGGGGTCTGCGGGATCACGGATATGATGTCATCCTCTGCTGTACCGGCAGCTCCCAGGAAACGAAACGCAATTATTTTGATCTCATCCGCTCAAAAAAAGTAGATGCAATCATACTGGCCGGTTCCAAATTTATTGAAACCGCGGCGGAGGACAACGATTATATTATTGAAGCAGCCCAGGAACTTCCGATCCTTTTAATCAACGGATTTCTGGAAGCGGAAAACATCTACTGCACCATGTGCGATGACCGCAGCGCCATGGACTATGCGGCCAGACAGCTCATCCTCTCCGGCTGCCGCGATATCCTTTATCTCTACTCCAGCCGTTCCTACAGCGGCAGAAATAAGCTGGCCGGATATCAGGACGCGCTGACTACTCACGGTCTGCCGGTCCGCAGAGAATACATCTGTCAGTGTCCCAAGGATATCCTTGCGTCAAAGAATCTCCTGCTCGATCTGCATCGCCGCGGACTTCCTTTTGATGCAGTGCTTGCCTCTGACGACTCTATCGCCGTCGGTGCGATCAAATACGCGCATACCGTCGGGATCTCCATCCCGGATGAACTGAGCGTCATCGGCTATAACAATACCAATCTTGCCATCTGTACCGATCCGGAACTGACCACCGTAGACAGCCGGATTGAAGCCCTATGCAGTATGGCGGTCAACACTCTGATGGGTGTTTTCAACGGCGGCGACGCGCCCAGCAGGACGATCATTGCCGGCGATTTGATAAAAAGAGCATCAACCAAGTTTTAATTTTTTATTTCAAAATCAAGGAGGACAAACCAATGAAAGCATTCATGGACAAGGATTTCTTACTTTCCACCCCGAGCGCACAGCAGCTCTATCACGATTTCGCTGAGGATATGCCGATTCTCGACTATCACTGCCATATCAATCCGCAGGAAATCGCAGAAGACCGCCGTTTTGACAATATTACGCAGGTATGGCTGGGCGGCGACCATTACAAATGGCGTCAGATGCGCTCCAACGGCGTTGACGAATACTATATCACCGGCGGCGCACCGGATCGTGAAAAATTCCAGAAATGGGCAGAGACCATGGAAAAGCTGATCGGCAATCCGCTGTATCACTGGAGCCATCTGGAGCTTCGTAAATATTTCGGTTATCAGGGACATCTGTGCGCCGACACCGCCGAAGAAGTCTGGAATCTCTGCAACAAACAGCTTCAGGAAAGACTGACTGTACGCACTCTGATCAAAGAATCCGACGTCCGTCTGATCTGCACCACGGATGATCCGATCGACTCTCTTGAATGGCATAAGGTAATCGCGGCTGACGACACCTTTGACGTACAGGTTCTGCCGGCATGGCGTCCGGATAAGGCCCTCAACGTTGAGAAACCGGATTTTGCAGAATATGCCGCAAAACTTTCCGCAGTCAGCGGTATTGAAGTAAAGGATTTCGCTTCCATGAAAGCGGCGATCCAGAACCGTATGGATTATTTTGATACCTTAAACTGCAAGGTTTCTGACCATGCTCTGGAATTCGTGATGTTTGTTCCGGCAACCGAGGAAGAGCTCGATGCCATCATTCAGAAAGGCCTGTCCCATGAGACAGTTTCCCGCGAGGAAGAACTGAAATATAAGACCGCATTCATGCTTTTCGTCGCAAAAGAATACAACAAGAGAGACTGGGTTATGCAGATCCACTTCGGCTGCAAGCGCGACAACAATGCTTATATGTTCCAGCAGCTCGGCCCGGATACCGGTTTTGACTGCATCAACAACTATGCTCCATCTGCGCAGATGGCTGACTTCTTAAACTGCCTGAGCGCAACCAACGAGATCCCGAAGACGGTTCTTTACTCCCTGAACCCCAACGACGACGCTTACATCGGCACCATCCTTGGCTGCTTCCAGGATCCGTCCGTTGCTGGCAAGCTCCAGCAGGGTTCCGCATGGTGGTTCAATGACCACAAGCTCGGTATGACCGCTCAGATGTCCAGCCTGGCAAACCTGGGCTGTTTTGGCAACTTCATCGGCATGCTGACTGACTCCCGCAGCTTCCTGTCTTATACCCGTCATGATTATTTCCGCCGCGTGATGTGCGCACTACTCGGCGAATGGGTGGAAAACGGAGAATATCCGAACGACCAGAAAGCTCTGGAAAAGATCGTTAAGGGCATCTGCTACAACAACGCAGTTAATTACTTCGGATTCAAACTGGATACAGTAAAATGAAACAAAACGAACGTCTGAACCATCTGTTCGGTTCGCTGTTCTTTGCTCTGCCGCTTTGCGCCGCCTTTACTTTTCCGGCGCTGGCGGCAGACGGAACCGCCGAATATCTGCCTGCCGTCTATGCGACATTCTGGGCGCTGATTCCTTCTGTCGTAGCCATTGCTCTCGCTCTGATCACGAAAGAGGTATACAGCTCCCTCTTTTTTGGTATCCTGGTCGGCGCTCTCCTTTACTCCGGAGGGAGCTTTGAATTGACCATCACCCATATCTTTGAAGACGGCATCATCGCGGTGCTCTCCGACAGCTACAATGTCGGTATCCTGGTCTTTCTGGTCATACTCGGTACTATGGTATGCCTGATGAATAAAGCCGGAGGATCTGCCGCTTTCGGGGACTGGGCCGCCTCCCATATCCGAGGAAAGGTCGGCGCGCAGCTTGCCACCATTCTTCTGGGCGTCGTTATCTTTATTGACGACTATTTTAACTGCCTGACCGTCGGTAGCGTCATGCGTCCGGTCACTGACAAATTTAAGGTTTCCCGCGCCAAACTTGCTTATCTGATTGACGCTACAGCTGCGCCGATCTGCATCATCGCCCCAATCTCCTCTTGGGCCGCCGCGGTAACCGGATTTGTAGAGAGCGAGGATGGGTTCGCCATCTTCATTCAGGCGATTCCCTATAATTATTACGCGATCCTCACCCTCGTTATGATGATCTCCATGGTAATTCTGCGAGTCGAATATGCCTCCATGAAAACCCATGAAGAGAACGCGACTTTCCATAACGATATCTATACCACGCCGGGACGTCCTTACGCAGCAGCTGAAAACGAGATCCGCCCGGACAGCCACGGACAGGTTATCGACCTCGTTCTTCCGATCGCTTCTCTCATTATCTGCTGCGTTATCGGCATGATTTATACCGGCGGTTTTTTTTCCGGGACGGACTTTATCACCGCATTTTCCAACAGCGATGCCTCTCTCGGACTGACGCTGGGAAGTTTCTTTGGACTGGTACTCACAGTTCTGATCTACCAGCTCCGCCAGGTGCTGAATTTTCGCGACTGTATGTCCTGCCTGCCGGAAGGCTTTAAGGCCATGGTTCCCGCGATCCTCATCCTGACGCTCGCATGGTCCCTGAAGTCCATGACAGACAGCCTTGGTGCCAGATATTATGTCGCCGCTCTGGTACAGGCGAGCGCGGCCAGCCTGCTGAATTTTCTTCCGGCTATCATCTTTGTCGTAGGTTGTCTTCTGGCCTTTGCCACCGGCACCTCCTGGGGTACCTTTGGTATCCTGATCCCAATCGTCGTTGCAGTATTTGAAAACGTAAACCCAAATCTGATGATCATCTCTATCTCCGCATGCATGGCAGGGGCAGTCTGCGGAGATCACTGCTCTCCGATCTCAGATACTACAATCATGGCGTCAGCCGGCGCTCAGTGTGAACATATCAACCATGTCAACACCCAGCTGCCCTATGCGATTGTAGCAGCGGTCATTTCTTTCTTTACCTACATCTTCGCCGGTTTTGTACAGAACCCTTGGATCAGCCTCGCCGTCGGTATCGCCATGATGCTCGCCATCGTGTTTGTGATCCGGGCAACCGGGAATATCGTAAAAGAAGAATAATAAAATACCCCTGGATTCTCTTTTCCGAATCCGGGGGATATTATTTACAGCCGTTTTCATCCTTCTTATATCCTTACGCAGAACCTTTTCTCCGCAATACCACAACTACAGTCTTAAACAGAATCTTGATATCCAGCCATATATTCCACTCACTGATATACTGCCGGTCCAGACGGACGACGTCTTCAAAATCCGTAATATCACTGCGTCCACTGACCTGCCACAGACCTGTAATGCCCGGCTTGATGGCCAGACGCGCACGGTGATGCAGTTCATATTTGGAAACCTCTTCTACCAGCGGCGGACGGGTACCGACCAGAGACATATCTCCGTGCAGGACATTAAAAAACTGTGGGAATTCATCCAGACTGGTGTCCCGCAGGAACTGACCAAAGCCTTTTTTCTGCGTACCGTCAGGCAGAATGCGGTTGCCGATCACGCGGGGATCAAAGTCAAGTTTAAACATCCGGTCATCGCTCATCTTATTTTCCTTCATCAGTTCCGCCTTCCTCGCGTCGGCGTCCTGATACATACTGCGGAATTTAAAGATTTTGAATTTCTTACCGTTTTTTCCCACCCGTTCCTGCGTAAAGAAAATCGGACCCGGCGACTGAATCATCATAACCGGCGTCACAAAGACAAAAATCCCTGCGGTCAGGATACAACCGACGATGCCTCCCGCGATATCCATCACTCTTTTCATGAGAATCTGTTTGACAGAAGCACAGTTAATTGTCGTAGTCAGAACGGTGTATCCTCCCACTTTCTCGACAAACTGCTTTTTCCCCGGCGCGTCTGATATTGTCGCGAGATTCACATGGATCGTCACTCCGGTTTCCAGTAATTCATCCATCAGCTTCTGCGGAGGCTCCTGCCCCTCGGACGGCACGATAATCACCTCATCGATCCACTCGCGGCATACATACATCGCCGCGCTGTCTCTGTCCGCGACAACCGGTATCCCGGCGATACTTCTGCTTCCCGGTGAAGTATGGCTTCTTTCACCTTGTCCTGCACCTCGTCCGCAGTCGGCCGTTTCATCAATCAGCACCGCGCCTGCAATGGTATAACCGGCATAATTATTAGCTTTTATTTTATCAATCACCGATTCTGCGATATTCGGCGCCGCAATAATCAGAAGAGACCGTTCTCCTCCCGCTTTCCACTTTTCGCTTAATCTGTGCTTCCAGATCTGCCTTACCACATAAGTAAGTACAGCATAGCAGATAAAGGTCAGGAATAAAGCCAGACGGGAATAAAAAACACTTTGCTGCAATACAAACAAGTATAGAAGTGACAAACCACATAATACAACAACATGACGCGCGGTGATAAGAAGTTCCGTGTGATCGCTGCGCTTTAATACTCCCTTTAAAGACTCCAGAGCAATAATTACAATCACATCTGCAAGCGTCAGAAAAACCGCCATATTGCGGTAAACAATCTGCCGGTAAGGGTGAAAACCATATCCGCTGAGCGCGTATGCCGCCACAAAGGCGATTTGCAGACATATAAGGTCAAACAGTATAAAATTGTAATGTTTCAGCCATCCTTCTATTTCTTTTCGGTACATAACTTTTCTCTCTTTTGCATCATCTTTCCTGCAATCCAGGTTTAGAAATAACCAGATCGCGAATATAGTTAAAATTTTACAACAGAAGTGATCAAATAGCAAGTAAAATCTGCGTCATCCTGCTATGTTTTCCTGTATACATAAAGTTCATGATCAGGACACCCGGATTAACTCCTTATCCGCCCTGTGCAAAAAACAAAAAAAGAACGTTTTCAGCGTCTGTATCTGAAAGCGTTCCTTTTACAATCCTTTATCGGTTCTTTCTTTTTACTTATTGAACAATCCTTTTTTCTTTGTTTTTCCCTCTGATGCCGTCATGCCCTTCATTGCGGCGTCAAAATTCCTCAGGGCTTCCTTCTGCGCCTCTGTCAGACGTTCCGGAACCTGCACCACCAACGTTACATAATGATCTCCACGCATATTACGGCTGCGCAGAGACGGCACTCCCTTGCCCTTCAGACGGATCCTTGTATCGGTCTGAGTGCCGGGCTTTACCTCGTACTCTACCTCACCATCCACAGTCTTAATCCGGATTGGACCGCCAAGCGCCGCTGTCACAAAGGAAATCGGTACAGTCGAATAAATGCTGGTATCCTGGCGCTTAAAGACCGGATGCTGAGATACTGCCACCTGCACCAGCAGATCTCCACGCTCACCGCCATTGCTGCCCGGCTCACCGTTACCACTGCAGCGCACGCTCATCCCATTGTCGATACCGGCCGGTACCGTCACCTTGATCTTCTTTTTCCTCGTCACATATCCCGTACCATAGCAATCCGGGCACTTCTCGCGAATAATCTTGCCCGCGCCGCGGCAGTCCGGACAGGTCTGCACATTCTGCACCTGACCAAAGAACGACTGCTGTGTATAGACAATCTTACCCTTGCCGTTACATTTGCGGCAGTTTTCCGGAGAAGTTCCGGGCTTTGCTCCGGTACCATGGCATTTTGCACATTCCTCGCGGAAATTGATCTCAATCTCCTTTTCGCAGCCAAATACGGCTTCCTCAAAGGTGATCCGAACAGCCGTACGGACATCCGCACCACGCATCGGACCGTTATACTGAGCGCTGCCGCGGCTGCTCCTGCCGCCGCCGAAAATATCTCCGAAGATATCCCCAAAGATATCTCCCATATCCGCGCTGTTAAAATCAAATCCGCCAAAGCCTCCGGCACCGCCCGTGCCATCAAATGCCGCATGACCAAACTGATCGTACTGTCTCCGCTTTTCCGGATCACTCAGTACACTATAAGCCTCTGACGCTTCTTTAAACTTCTCTGCCGCGGTTTCATCACCCGGATTGCTGTCCGGATGATATTTTTTTGCAAGCACACGGTACGCCTTCTTTAACGCGGCCTCATCCGCATCCTTCGGAACGCCCAGGACTTCATAATAATCTCTCTTGCTTTCCGCCATAACTGTCTCCTTGTTTCTCTATTCCTCATAGTGGCAAAAGATATTTTCTGCCTACGTACTAAATGGCTGTCGTCCCGCCGGGCCTTCTATTGCCCCGGCGGACACGCCAGCCCATTTTCTCTTACAGAGAATATTATCCCCGCTAAATTTGTACTCTTACCTGAGGATTATACTTCTTTGAAGTCTCCGTCGATGACATCATCATCCGCGGAAGCCGCTCCACCCGCGCTCTGCTGTGGACCCGCGCCCTGTCCGGCCGCGCCCTGAGCTGCCTGAGCTGCTTCGTATACCTTGGTAAACAACGCCTGCGCGCTCTTCATCAGTTTTTCTCTTCCTGCCTTGATATCCTCTACCTGTGCATCGGTCATCTGATCGATCGGAGCACGATTAATCGCTTCTTTCAAAGTGTTCAGATCCGCCTCAACAGCAGCCTTATCACTCGCGGAGATCTTGTCGCCGACTTCTTCCAGCGCTTTCTCTGTCTGGAATACCATGGAATCTGCCTCGTTTCTTGCATCGATTCCTTCTTTCTTCTTCTTATCCTGGGCCTCGAACTCCGCTGCTTCACGGACAGCCTTATCGATATCTGCTTCCGACATATTCGAACCGGACGTAATCGTGATATGCTGCTCCTTACCGGTGCCCAGATCCTTTGCCGATACATTTACAATTCCGTTTGCATCGATATCAAAGGTAACCTCAATCTGCGGTACGCCTCTTCTCGCCGGCAGAATACCATCCAGACGGAACTGTCCCAGTGTCTTATTATCGCGGGCAAATTCCCTCTCGCCCTGTACAACATGGATATCTACTGCTGTCTGATTATCCGCGGCTGTGGAGAAGATCTGACTCTTCTTGGTCGGGATCGTCGTGTTTCTCTCGATCAGTCTGGTAGCAACACCGCCCATCGTCTCAATTGCCAGTGACAGCGGGGTAACATCCAGCAACAGGATATCACCGGCACCTGCATCGCCTGCCAGCTTACCGCCCTGGATAGCAGCTCCGATCGCTACACACTCATCCGGATTTAACGTCTTACTCGGCTCTTTACCGGTCAGCTGTTTTACCTTATCCTGAGAAGAAATCATACGAGTAGAACCGCCTACCAGCAGAACCTTGCTCAGTTCAGAGGCTGTGATGCCGCCATCCCGCAGAGCGTTCTGTACCGGCACCCCTGTCTTTTCGATCAGGTCGTGAGTCAGTTCATCAAATTTCGCCCGTGTCAGATTCATATCCATATGCTTCGGACCTTCCGCAGTCGCGGTAATAAAAGGCAGGTTGATATTAGTCGTGGTCGCGGTCGAAAGTTCTTTCTTTGCCTTCTCTGCCGCTTCTTTCAGACGCTGCATTGCCATCTTATCGCCGGACAGATCCACGCCCTCTGCCTTCTTAAACTCGTCAACCAGCCATTTGCTGATCCGATTATCAAAATCATCACCGCCAAGGTAGGTATCGCCGTTCGTAGAAAGGACCTCGATAACCCCGTCGCCAATCTCGATCACGGAGACATCAAAAGTGCCGCCGCCAAGATCGTAAACCATAATTTTCTGCTCTTTCTCGTTGTCCAGTCCATATGCCAGCGCTGCCGCCGTCGGCTCATTGATGATACGTTTGACATCCAGTCCCGCAATCTTGCCCGCGTCCTTCGTCGCCTGGCGCTGTGCATCATTAAAGTAAGCCGGAACAGTGATCACAGCTTCACTGACCTTCTCACCCAGATAAGCTTCAGCGTCCGCTTTCAGCTTCTGCAGAATCATTGCGGAAATCTCCTGCGGCGTATAATTTTTGCCATCGATATTTACTTTATAATCCGTTCCCATATGTCTCTTGATGGAAGAGATCGTTCTGTCCGCGTTGGTAACTGCCTGACGCTTTGCCGGTTCACCGACCAGACGCTCACCGGTCTTGGTAAACGCTACTACAGACGGCGTTGTACGGGATCCCTCCTGATTCGGGATTACGACCGGTTTGCCGCCTTCCATTACTGCTACACAGCTGTTTGTTGTACCTAAATCAATACCAATAATCTTGCTCATCATTCATTCCTCCTGAATTCATGTTGTTACCATAATTAATTCTGTCATTCATCATCCAATCAGGCATTTCCTGACTGACTGAACTATTTTATAACCCGCAAAACCGCTAATTCGCCACCTGTACCATGCTGTGCCGGACAACGGTCCCGCGATATTTATATCCCTTCTGAAGCTCCTGGGAAATCACATTCTCCCCAAACGAATCATCATCGATATGCATCACTGCGTTATGAAGATTCGGATCAAACGGCTGTCCCTCAGCCTCAATTGCTTCCACGCCGGCATCCTCAAGCATCTTCCATAACTGCTTGTAAATCATCTCAATGCCTTCTGCGAAGGAAGATCCCTTTTCTTCTTCCGGCACTGCGCTCAGGCCCCTCTCAAAATTATCCAGCACGGGTAAAATCTTTTCGATGATATCTCTTGCACCAATCTCATACATGGATGATTTTTCTTTTTCCGTCCGTTTGCGGAAATTGTCAAATTCTGCCATCTGTCGCACCAGCCGTTCCTGAAGTTCTTCAATCTTTTCATCCTTCGGATCTTTTCTGGCGGCATTTGCTTTCTCTGTTTTTCCGGAAGACTCCTCCAGCCCGGTCGCTGCCTTTCCAGAATCGACCTTTTCTCCGCTTTCGCTGGCGGTCTCCTCCTCCGGCTGCTGCTCCTGAGCCGCATCAGGCTTACTGTTATCCTCCTGCGGCATGTCGTCTCCGGTCTCTTTATAATTATCCTGACTCATGGCTCATCACCTTTCTTCTTTTTTAAATGTCACATCCAGCTGCTTCATCAGCTGCCTCAGTGTACTGAGAACCCTTTCATAATCCATCCGTTTCGGGCCAATGATGCCGATCGTACCACGCAGCCCCTCGCCCAGTTCATAGTTCGCTGTGACGACACTGCAGTCCCGCATCGCCTGCATCTTTGTCTCATCTCCGATATAAACCTGGATACCTGTATTCTCACTGTTATCCACATTATCCGAGATCCACTCCTGGAGCACATCCTTGCGCTCCAGTGTATTAATCAGACCACTGGCTTTCTCTCCATCCGAAAGCTCCGGATATTTGAAAATATTGGTCGCTCCACTGGTATAAACCTCCAGATCCTCCGTAGCCCGGATCGTTTCCGCGACCTCATTTAATACCAGATCAATCACATCCCGATGGTTTCCTGCCTGATCCTTCATCTGACTGATTACGCCAAGGTTAATTTCCTCGATCGTCAATCCATTCAGATTAGAATTTAACAGAATATTCAGATTCAGCAGTTCCTCACGGCTGAGTGCTTCCTGCACGGTAATGAAACGGTTCTTGATCAAATTACCCTCCAGGACGATGACAACCAGAAGTTTCAGCGGTTCCACCTCTGAAAGCTGAATAAATTTCAGCTTGCTGTGATGCACCTGCGGTCCGCTGATCATCGCGGCGTAATTGGTATTGGCCGCGAGCATCTGCGCCAGACCCTTGAGCACCAGTTCCACCCGGTCTACCCGCTGGATCATCAATTCCTTGATCTCCGTAACTTCATTTTCCTTGTCCTGCATAATCTGATCTACATAGAAACGGTATCCCTTGTCAGAAGGAATCCGTCCGGCAGAAGTATGAGGCTGTATAATGTAGCCCATTTCTTCCAGATCGGACATCTCGTTGCGGATTGTAGCTGAGCTGAGCTTTAAATCCGTATATTTGGAAATGGTTCTGGACCCCACCGGTTCGCCGGTCTCAAGATAGGTTTTAATAATCGCTTTTAATATCTTTATTTTTCGATCATCCAGCTCCATGCACCAACCTCCGTTTCTGGTTTGTTAGCACTCGTCATGTTAGAGTGCTAACATTCTTTCATTAATATACTTTACCATGCACTGTTTGTCAAGAGTTTTTTTCATTCTATCCACAAAATATAAATCAACATCAGACACAGACCGATACCGGCGAGAAGCAGGCCGAAAGACATACTCCTGCCGATAATCATTCCGGTCTCCCGGAGTTCCTCATAGCGAATAGCAAGAGTATGCCGATGATCGTTCCTGACCGGACGGCGGCGCCGCCAGCTTTTGTTTCCAATTTCCTGCAGCACATTCAACGCGCCGCCGAGTATATCGGTCACAAAGCTGCCCTCGAGCCGTTCATGCGGCAACGGACTGTCACGGTAAACACTCGCCCGCAAAAGCACAACCATACCATCTGTCATACTGTCAAACACACGCGCAAGCACCGCTCCGACCGGAATCAGGATCGAGACGATCCGGTCCGTCAGGACATCCAGGACATAACATCCGGCTCCTGATACGGACGGCAGCAGTCCCAACAGCAACGGACGATAAATCAGTTGTTCCAGATCCAGCCAGGATGGCCATACATTGACATACGCGCCCTCTCTCATCAGAAATCCTCGAATCACAAACAGATAGACCAGGATACCAATCGTTATAGAGATCAGGCCGCCGGAGAGATTCGTAAGACTAAAGTACCGAACGACATGTCCGGATGCCGTAAGCCCCATCATTCTCTGTCCCAGTTGTGCCGCCCGATCCATGATCCCGTGCGGAAAGACTCCCCATATCCCTAATACAGCCGCACTTCCCGCCAGCGCAAATACACTCTCCCGATTAATATAAAGCTTTTGCGCGTCATACTGCTCCTGCCTTGCCGGATCTGCATTTTTCTCTATGAAAACCGCGATAAACAGCTTTGTCATATATGCCACCGTCAGTCCTCCGGAAAAAAGGAACAGCGCCTCCAGACCGCTCATCCAGCCGCCGCCTCCGTACTCGACAATGCTCTCATGAAGCAGCGTCTTGCTGATATATCCGCCAAATAGCGGGATCCCTCCGATCGCCAGCGCCCCAATCAGAAAAACTACTTTTAACAATGGCTTTTTCCTGCCATATCCGCGGATCTCATTCAGATCAAGTGCATGGACATTTTTATAGATCACACCGGCTGCCATGAAAAGAACCAGCTTAATCAGAGAATGATTGACCATATGCAGCATAGTTCCATGCACGGCAAGAGCATTTTCCTCTCCGAGCAGGCACTGCATCCCCACGCCGATCAGAATAAAACCGATCTGCGACATGGACGAACAGGCCAGCGTCCGTTTCAGGTCTATGGAAAATACCGCCAGCAGCGCTCCGATCACCATGGTAAAGGTTCCGATGATCAGGATCATCACTCCCCACCTGCCATCATACAGAAAGATTCCACACGTCGTAACCAGAATACCGAATACACCGGTCTTTGTCAGGATGCCGGAAAGCAGTGCCGATGCGGGCGCCGGTGCCACCGGATGAGCTTTCGGCAGCCAGATGTGCAGTGGAAACGCCCCTGCCTTCGCGCCGAATCCCACCAGCATGCAGCAGCCCAATGCATAGAGGACAGGCTTATTCTCACAGGCAGACGCCGCCGATGCCAGCTCTGTCATTTCGAGCGTTCCCAGCTCATGATAAATACCAAAAACGCCCATCAGCATGACCAGTCCGCCAAGCACTGCCACAGCAAGATAGGTATCCGCCGCACGCAGCGAAGCGACATTCTCCTCCTGTGCGACCCAGACATAAGAAGTAAAGGACATCATTTCAAAGAAGACAAAAGTCGTATACAGATTGGATGACAGGAATACTCCCATCGTTGCTCCCAAAGTCAGCAGCATAAAGAGATAAAACCGGGCTGTACTGTGATGTCCGGTAAAATATTCCCGTGACAGAATCACCGTCATCATCCACATAAACGTAGCAATCAGTCCATATACCAGCCGGAATCCATCCAGTATAAAAGAAAGGCCAAAACCGCAGATCCCTGCCAGACGCAGAGAGAGTACCGCACCGTTTCCTGCCACGCCCACATATCTCACAAACAGCCATGCCATCACGACGAATTCCGTAACAGCAAAGAAATCCGCCGTCAGCCCGCTCATAAGAAGTTCCGCGTCCTTTTGTCTGTGCCGGCCCACAGATCCGGCTATCCAGCTGAAAAATCCGCCAACAAACGGATAAAAGACCAGGAAACCCAGAAAACCGCTATTTTCCATCACTTCCTCCTCTCTAGCGAATCACAGCCGTAAGTGCAGACAGGCCGTCAAGCACCGGCTGCGGATGCAGCCCAAAGATCAACATCGCTGTCACAAAAACTGCCAGTGGCAACAGCATCATCCAGTTTGGATCACAGATCTCTTCATAAGGAATAATCCTGTATCCGGTACCGGAAACACGGTTTTCGGCTTCTGCTGACACAACCGGCGCAAGTCCCAGTTCCTCCTCCGTATAGTTCGGATCCTTAGGCGGAAAAAACGCGCGGACAGAGATTGTCAGCATATAAATCGCCGTAAGGAGGGCCGAGACCATCAGCGCTGCCACTCCAAGATACCCCAGCAGATTCCGGCTCTCAATCGCTGCCCGGACCAGATTCCACTTACTGATAAATCCGCATAGCCCCGGCACTCCCATAAGCGCCATCCCACTGATCGTAAATGCCGCAAATACCTTCGGCATCCGCCGTCCCAGCCCGTCCAGCTGATAAATGTACTCGCGGCCGCTCCGGTATATGACTGCACCCGCACAGAAAAACGCGCAGATCTTCATGACCGCATGAAAAATCATATGACACAGCCCGCCCATCAAACCAGCCGGAGACATCAGTACCACTCCAAACAGAATATAAGATAAATTGCTGACCGTAGACCAGGCCAGCCGTCTCTTAAGATGTGTCTCTTTCACCGCGCGGCTGCAGCCATAAACAATCGTGAAAATCACCGGAATCATCACCACCGTCTGCGCCCATGTTCTCTGCAGAAACTGCGGACCGAAACTGTAATAAGTGACACGCATCAGCGTAAATGCCCCCGCTTTCACCACAGCCACCGCATGAAGCAGCGCGGTCACCGGAGTCGGCGCCACTCCGGCCTTTGGCAGCCAGCCGGAGAAAGGGAACATCGCCGCTTTCACACTGAACCCAAAGAAACAGAATACATAGATAAGCAGCAGTAAATTGGTATGCTCTCCGATCTTCTGCAGATTCAGCACTCCACCCGGGACAAAATCTGCCGTCGTCCCGTAGATCAGAATAAAAATCACACCTATAAACGCAAAGGCCGCACCACCCAGAGAATAATAGAGATACGTCCGGCTCGCCAGCACTGCCTCCCTTGTCAGCGTATGCATGACCAGCGGCAGTGTCACCAGTGTTAATATCTCGTAAAAACAGTACATTGTTACCAGATCTTCTGCCAGCGCGATCCCCAGAGTAACGCCAAAGGTAACCGTATAAAACAAAAAGAAGATTACCTCATGTTCTTCATGCTTCATATATTCAAAAGCGTAGAGCGTCGCAAACGGCCAGAGCGCGGCGATAATTCCTGCAAATACCGTCCCCAGTCCGTCCAGTTTCAGACTCAGCGTCAGATTACTGGTGAATTCAAATATGACAACGCCCTCCTCCGGCCGATGCAGAAGCAGACAAAATGTCAACGCCGAAGTAGCCAGCACAACGCACTCAATATAAACCAAACGGCTCTTCCGGCTGTGAAATGGCAGCAGCGGGATCAGAATCCCGCCGGCCACAGGCAGCAGCACCGCAACCGCCAGTCCAATGGCATTCATTCCGATCTCCTCCTCTCTACAGCACGGATGACGCAATCCCGCTCACAAACCGGATCAGCGGATTGGCGAAAATTCCCAGAAGCAGAGTAAGCGCTGCCAGAATCGCCAGTGGAATCAGCATCATGAGCGGTGGATCCCCCCGATCCGGAAGCGCCGTTACCACAGCCGTGTCTTTCGGGAAAAATCCATCGGTAACAACCGGAAGCAGATATCCCGCTGTCAGCAGCGCCGAAAGCAGAAGCACCGCCGGGCCTGCCCAGCCAAAAACACCAACGCCGCCCTCCATCGCCCCCTGCGCGAGATACCATTTGCTGATAAATCCGCTCGCCGGCGGGATCCCGATCAACGCCAATGACGCGAATGTATAACACCACAGCGTACACGGCATCTTCTTACCGATCCCCCGCAGTTCCTCCACCCGCGTCCGGTCTGTCTGAAAAATAAAGACGCCGGCAGTCAGAAAGAGCGCTGACTTGATAATTGCGTGAAAGACCACATGAAGCAGCGCGCCCTCCATCGCCGTCTCCGACAGCACCGACAGGCCAAACAGCACATACGAGACCTGACTTACGGTCGAATACGCCAGCCGTTTCTTAAACACCGGCTCCCGGAAAGCGAGCATCGACCCCATAAATACGGTCAGAAGCGCCAGCGTCATCCAGGCAGTCTGGATCCATGTCCCCCGGATAAAAGCCGGTCCTGCAATATAATACACGACACGGATCAGCGCCAGTACACCCGCTTTCGCAATGATGCCCGACATAACCGCGGACGCCGGCGACGGCGCCACCGGATGAGCAGTCGGCAGCCATGCGTGCAGAGGAAACATACCTGCCTTTGCGCCAAATCCGATCAACATCCCAAAAACAGCAATCATCAGTATCGTCTGATTTTCCGCCGCCATTGCCTCATTCAGCACTCCGCCCGGTATAAAGGTGAGTGTATCACAACAGCGGTAAAGAAAGAAAATACCAAAGAGTCCCAGATATGCGCCGCACATCGAATAAAACAAATATTTAAGCGCAGCCATAATCGCTTCATGCGATCCGTTATGCAGCACCAGCGGCATCGACGTCAGCGTCATCAATTCATAAAACAGATACAATGTAATCAGATTACCGGAAAACGACAGTGCAACCAACACCCCATACACAATCAGATAAAAACCAAAAAATCTGCGCTCCTTCCCTTCGTGTTCCATATAAACAAAAGAATAAACCCCCACCAGCACCCAGATCAGGCTGATTACGGTAACAAACAGCCGGCTCACATCATCGATATGAAAATATACCGGAATCCCTCTCATCAATTCAAACCAGGTCAGGCTGTCCGGCCCGGTCCAGGCCACGGTAAGCGCCGCCACTGCCGTAATCAGCAATACGACACCAACCACCGCATGCAGCGCCCGGAGAGCCGCTTTTCCCGCGTCTCCCAGTACCTCCTGTCCGACAGGAAGCAGTAAAAGGACTCCCACAGCCACCGGCAGAAAAATCGGTAATAATATCATCGCTCTTTCCTCCCTATGCAAACCGTTCCAGTCCCTCCGCCAGGAGCCTGACGACAGGTTCCGAACAGAGTCCCAGAAACAGATTTAAAATCACAAAACACACCAGCATTGCCGACTTGAGCGGCTGATCCTTGATCCGGATCCGGGTTCCTGACACCTCAAGTCCGGCCCGCCAACCCGGCGTATAGAGCCGGATCACTGTCTTCATAAAATAAACCGCATTTAAAACCGTACTAACTGCCAGCGCTACAAGTGCCAGAACCAGCTTATGAGTGGTCTCATACGCGGCCTGAGCAAATAGCAGCTTGGAGATAAATCCGGCAAACGCCGGTGTGCCCACCATCGACAGTGAACCTACGGTAAACGCCATTCCTGCCAGGATATTGCGGTAGCCCGCCCCGGTCAGTCCCAGGAAGTCCGTCCGGTCATCTGACACATCCGTCAGACCAGACGCCGCCACGAAAAGCAGTGATTTTGTCGCCGCATGCGACAGGATATGGTACAGGGCCGCGATCATCCCGGCCGTCGTCCCCAGGCCAAAGCCCATATAGATGTAACCGATCTGCGCAACCGACGAGTACGCGATCATCCTGCGGATATGATTCTCCTGGATGGCAAAAACCGATCCCAGAATCATACCCATAATACCAAAGACAAACAGAACGTTAATCACCTTGCTCTCCCGGATCACGTCAAAGCCGATCACACGATAAAAGATCTTGATCAGCAGGAAAATGTAACCCTTGGATACCAGTGAAGAAAGGATTGCCGACGATGACAGTGTCGAATATCCATATGCGTCCGGCAGCCAGGCATGAAACGGAAAAAGCGCGCTCTTGATCGCGATACCGACAGATATCAGGCAGATGGTAATCAGCAGCGGCACATGGTACATACCGGACGCTGCCAGCTCCCCCACCGACTCTTTGATATTGCTCATCAGCAGATGGCCGGTCAGATCATACAGAAAACAGATTCCCATCAACAACAGGCCGGAACCAAGCAGACTCATGATCATATATCTCATCGCTGCTTCCAGTGTCCGCCCATTCTGCCGGATCATGATCAGACCGCAGGCCGAGATCGTATTGATCTCCACAAATACATATGCGGTAAAAAGGTCATTCGTATAAATCAACGCCAGGAGCGAGGAAAGCAGCAGGCCGATCATCGCATAATACAGATTCTGCTTGGTCGTCTGCACTTCGCGTTCCAGTTCTCTGCGACCGCTGAGCATACACAACAGCATCACGACACAGAAGAAAGATGCCATACATGCCTCCAGCTGGCCGACACGAATCTCATTGCCCCAGGGAGCCGGGAAGTGACCCATCTGATAAACATAAGACGCACCTGTACTGATCGTAAAATGCAGCACCATCAGAGACATTACGCCAATGATCAGAATCACCGCCGTATTAACCCGCCGCGCCGCACCCCGATCCAGGATCGAACAGAGTGGTCCGGAAAAAAGTGCCAGGATAATTGAGAAAAAGGGAAAGTTCTGAACCAGTTCCATCACAGTCCCTCCCTGCGCAGCCTTGTAGAAATCTCATCCAGATTCAACGTGTGATACCTCCGGTACAGACGGATGGTCAGTGACAGCATCAATGCAGATACAGACACAGAAACAACAATTCCGGTCAGCACCAGTCCGCTCGGAATCGGATTAATATAGGCATCAACACTCTGCACACCGTCCACCACGATCGGCGCTTTCCTCCCCGCGATATAACCCTTCAGGGCCAGGAACAGATACACAGCCGTATCCATAATATTCAACCCGATAATCTTCTTGATCAGATTATTCTGCAAAAGCAGATTGGAAAATCCAATTCCAAACAGAATCATCGCAACCGCTTCCTCATAGTTATTCATAAGATTAGCAAGATTCAATTCAGTATCCTCCTTTCCGAAACATGCAATAAAACGTATACATGGTTCCGGCGACGACAACGCCGACACAGATATTCAATACGAAAATTAATCCGCTGCTCAGAATCGCCCCCGGCGTCCCCAGCGGAATCACGCTCTCAATGCCATTTGCCCCCGTATAAAACGAATAGCACTTCGACAGCGAATAACACGCCAGCGCACAGAAGCTCATCACCTGATACGTCCTTGCTGTAAAAAACCGCTCCGTCTTTTCAAAACCGAACGCACACAGATACAGGATCAGGCCCGCGCCGATGATCGCTCCGCCGGAAAAGCCGCCTCCCGGTCCCAGATGCCCGCATAAAATCACATAAATTCCGAAAATAATGATTGGCGGTACCAGCACCCGCGCCGCCGTCTGCAGAATGACGTCATTCTTCGGCTCATACATCCGGTCATTGGTCTTGCGTTTACGCTTCTTATCCTGACGCAGCAGAATCAGCACCGTACAGGTCGCGGTAAACAGCACATGAGACTCACCCAGCGTATCGAACGCACGATAATCAAGAATCATACCCGTCACGATATTCACCGCTCCTGTCTCCTGCAGCCCACTCTCGATATAACGCGCCGCTACTTCATTATTAACCGGTCGGTCTTCGGCTCCTACCGTCGGCAGCCAGGATACTGCAGTCAGAAGCATCACCACCAGAATCAGACAGAATAAGACCGCAAAGACCTGATAAAGCCGATGAAATTCACGCAGCCTGACATTGCGGTTCATATCATACACCCGTGATAACATACGTTCCCGGTCTCCTTCGCGCCGCTCCTTCTCTTCCTGCGATTCTGTAAACGGCTTTTTCGGCTTCATCTCTATCCGGTCAAGGAAAGGGTCCCTGCTGCCATCCGCCCACTGTTTCAGATGAAAGGACCACGTTTTCTCATATTCTTCCTGTGTTCGCTGTCTGCTCATGCCCGGCTTCCTCCTTCCCGACATTTTTCTCCGCCAAAGCAGTGCCCTCTACAGGCACATCTCCTTCATAAATTCCGCCTTCCGGCTCCAGGTCTTCATCTTCGCTCACAATCGCGTGAATTTTTTTCAGTGTCACAAAAAAGAGAATACTCGTGATACCCGCTCCTACCGCCGCCTCTGTGATCGCCAGATCCGGAGACTCCAGAAGGATCCAGATGATCGACATGACAAGACTATATGACATGTAAATGCAGACCGAGTTGAGCAAATTCTTTGAAACACTGACAGAAACTGCACAAACCAGCAGGAAACCAAGCAGCAGACTCATCAATATCTGCATCTTATTCCTCCTCCTTTTCTCCGTCCTTATATTCCATCTCCAGATCTTTTAATTCCACCTGACGATAGTGATTCTCTCTCTCCTCGTCCGTATCATATTCCAGGCGGGCAATCAGGTGAGAAGATGTCGGAGATGAGAACCAGAGGAACGCCACTACCAGAAACAATTTCAATGACGCAGCATTCACTCCGTTCATCACAATCAACCCGACAATGGAAAAGCCAATTCCCAAAGTATCCCCCATCGCTGCCGCGTGCATCCGGTTCAGGACATAACGGAACCGATAGACGCCTATCATCTCAATCGCATAAATCCCCAGCCCGCACAACAGTAGAAAACCGCCGATCACGAACCGGACCCATTCCCATGCCGCCATATTTCCTATACTCCTTTCCCAACATCGGATAGTTCTTCCAGTAGTCCTTCTTTGGCCGCTGCCAGCTTCTTCTGCGCCGCCTGATGTCTCTCCTCACTGGCCTTTCTCTCCAGATAAACCCCTGTGTAGATCTTTGTCAGGAGAATCACCGCCAGGAAACTAAGCATCGCATAGATCAGGCAGATATCCGCCAGATACCCCTCTTCCAGCATTACAGTCAGGATCGCAATAATAACCATGACCATCGTTCCCATCATGTTTACCGCCACAACCCGATCCGCCACACGCGGTCCGATGATCGCCCGGATCAGGCAGAGTACCAGCATCAACGCCAGAAAAATCAATGCTGCGCCAAATAAAAGCTGATACGCCTGAGTCAGTCCCTCTACGCCTTTACTCATCCTGTCTCCTTTCTTCCATACCACGGAGCATATCGGCAAACACCGACTCATCCATACCCACCGCCAGACTTTCGTCCAGACAGTGTACCACATAATCCGATCCCTCCAGAGAAACGGTAATCGTTCCCGGCGTCAGCGTGATCGCGTCTGCCATCAGTGCCCGTGCCGTCGGCGATTCCAGATCTGACCGGAAATGAACCATTACCGGCCTTAACTCTTCCCTCTCCGACAGAATCATATGAATCACCGTCATATTCGCTTTTACAATCTCAGATACCAGCACATATCCATAATGCAGCATAGCAGGAATGTGCTGATACAGATTGATTTCTTTTTTTAAATTATAATCCATAAATTTGCAGGTAAAAGCAAACATAACCGCCGCAATCACGACTCCGAACAGGCAGACCTCCTCAGTCAGATTTCCGAGAAACACCATCCAGAGGATAAAATACAACAAATACACCGCAGATCTCCTTTCTACAAATGAGTTCATCTTCACGAATGAAAATTTCTGTTCATATTCATACAGGCAAACATTTCTTATTGTAGCTTTCAAAGATCATTTCGTCCAGTAAAATAATTTTTTGTTACAATTTCTTTACCCGGCTCCGACCGTGCGATCGAGTAGGAGGCGGCTTTTTCGCCTCATACTCGCCGCGCGGGCCGGGTGCGGCATCAGCCGCAAAACTTCCATATCCGGCCGTGCGCATATAAAAAGGACCACCGCTTTATGCGGCAGCCCCTGTTTTAACTGACTTTATCTTTTCGTTTTTTTCGCTTTCTGTGTTACGGCACCCACACGCCGTTTGCGTCTACATAATATCCGTCCGGAGTATAAGTACTGGTCAACATCTTACCGGAACTGGTATCACAATAGTAATAAGAACCGTTTGCAGATAAGATCCATCCGGTACGCATATATCCAACAGAGTCGAAGCAATACCAGTAACCATCAATCTGCAGCCATCCATTAGTCGGATAACTTCCATCAGACAGTACGTACCACCAGCCGACACTGTCCTGTCTCCATCCGGTAGTCACAGCAACAGGACCGGAACTCGGATTGCTGGTTGTCGTAGAAGTGCTGGAACTGCTTGAGCTTGCTGACGAATAATTGCCGCTCTGGATCTGCGCTAACAGATCGTCATCCACATAGAGAGCATCCGACTCAATCCACTCGCCCTTCTTGGAGCTGCTGATATAAACACGTACCTTAAAGGTATAGTCACCGGTTCTCGTAATGGAACTTGCGAAATCATAATAGGTATTGGTCGTCGTCACAGCAGAACCGACCGAAGAATCATTCCGATAAACACGTACCTGATAATGACCGCTGTTCTCTTCATCCTCCCAGGTCGCTACCGGGCTGTATTCATTCACCCAGTCTACCTCATCCAGTTCATACGTGCCTTCCAGTTCATCCAGCTTCACCGTAACCTTCAGAGTCGAGTTACTGTCCGAACGGCTGGAACTCACATAATCTGCGTCATCGCCCTTCAGAGAAATCTTGCTGGACGACATCGACGCGAAATAATAATCATCATCGGCCTCAATGGTAATCCGGATTCTGGGCGTATCGCCGGCGCTCCATTCGCCATCATCATTGAGAATTTCCACATCTGTTACATCACAATTCGAAGATGAAACCGTCGCCGTTACATCGTCCGAATCAGAGTCTCCCACCGCGATACCGGAATCAATCGTAATCGTAAGACTGGTGATCGCGGTTCTGCTCTCAGCCGCGAATGCACTCCCCGCAAAGGCTGCTGTCAGCATCGCAGCCGCTGTCGTCATCGTCAATGCCTGTTTCCATTTCTTCATAAAATCTACCTCCTTAAATTTTAATTCAATACTCCATATCCCCCCGGTCTTTTCCATGCCGGTTTTAATTGTTGTTCTTATTTTATCTGGCAATCATGACCAAACTGTGAATTAATTATAACAAAACGCAAGCAAAAATTCTACAATACTCTTACAATTCCTCAAGAATTGATAACAAAACCGGACAAAAGACTTCATCTCCTGTCCGGCACTTTTTGCTTTTTGCACAATTTTCGCTTTTATCCGACCTTCAGCCGGAATTTCTTCGCTTCTCTCTCACAGTCGACACACTCAATGCAGGCTCCGAGATGCCTCAGCTTCTCATCCAGGCGCTCATACCCTCTCTGGATATATCCGATCTCATCAACGGTAGTAAAGCCCCGCGCCGCCAGCCCTGCCAGTACCAACGCCGCTCCTGCCCGCAGATCCGGCGCCTCTACCTGAGCTCCGCAAAAGTTTTTTACCCCTTCGATCACGGCGACATTTCCCTCCACCATCTTGATATTGCCGCCCATCCGTGTAAGCTCGTCAACATATTTAAAACGATTTTCAAAAATACTTTCCGTAATAATGCTGATCCCGTCAACCAGCGCCAGCGTCACCGCCATCTGCGGCTGCATATCCGTCGGAAAACCGGGATATGGCAGTGTTTTGATGTTGGTCGGTCTCTGATGCAGCTTTCCTACGACTCGTACCGCGTCATCGCCCTCAATGACCTCACAGCCAATCTCAAGAAGTTTTGCCGAAATCGCTTCCAGGTGTTTGGGAATCACATTTCTCACAGTGACATCACCCCTGGTAACCGCCGCCGCACACATAAACGTACCGGCCTCGATCTGATCCGGTATGATCGAATACTCCGTACCGTGAAGCTGCCGCACACCGCGGATGCGGATGATATCGGTACCCGCGCCCTTGATATTCGCGCCCATACTGTTCAGGAAATTTGCCAGATCCACGACATGCGGCTCTTTTGCCGCATTCTCAATCGTCGTGCGTCCTTCCGCCATCGCAGCCGCCATCATGATGTTGATCGTCGCTCCCACGGAAACAATATCAAGATAAATATGACTGCCCACAAGGTCAATCGCATGCGCTTTGACCGCTCCGTTTTCAATCTCGATCCTCGCTCCCAATGCCCGGAAGCCTTTCAGGTGCTGATCAATCGGTCTGCTTCCGATATTACAGCCACCGGGAAGCGGAACCTCGGCGCTCTTATATTTGCCAAGAAGAGCCCCGATAAAATAATACGAAGCCCGAATCTTACGGATATAATCATCATCTACCGAAATCTCGCGAATCGTAGACGCATTAATCTTTACAACATGTCGGTCAAGCCTGTCCACTCTTGCGCCAATCTTCTGAATTGCCTCAAGCATTACATTAATATCACGGACATCCGGAAGATTGTCAATCAGAACATCTTCATCTGTCATAATGGCTGCTGCCAGAATACCAAGCGCGGCATTTTTCGCTCCGCTGATCATCACATCCCCCACCAGCGGGTTGCCGCCTTTCATGATATACTGTTCCATCCCTGCACCTCTATCTAAACGAAATAAAAACCCTAAACGAAAAGAAAACATTTTCTTTTCTGCTTCTTTTTATCTATCGGACAATCGCCGTTTATTGCCAAAGAATTACAAAAATATTAAATAATATTTAAACCATTCCCTTATTATACCATAGATCAGGAATTTGTAAAGCCCCGGCTCATGGCGCCCGGTCCCTTCAGGCTCACGGCAACTGCACAGCGCAGATAAAATCATTTCCCAGTCTCCGGAAATACTCGGTACTGTCATTGATCCCCGCCTTAAAGCTCGTACCGCCTGATGGCTGATAAACTGTCACATTGTACGCATCATAACCACTTAAAACCACATAAGCACCTTCCTGTGTATATCCCAGTACCGGCATTCCCTTCCCAATGAAATACAGAAGCTGCTGCATGGAGCAATCGCGCGCATCCAGGAGTACCACGCCATCACTAAAGCTCCGACTCTCCGTAAAATCTTCAAGATGTTTCTCCATCAGCGCAATGGCAGCGTCCACGTTACTCACCGACGCCGCATCCGGGCGATCCACACGATCCCACAGCACATTTTCATTCTGATCCGTCACAAAACCCATTCTCTCATATGCCAGTGACAATGCCTCTGAAAAGCTCGTCGTCACACCAGTCAGACGTCCGTTTCCATACGCGTAAAAGCACATACCTGCCAGGTCGTAGACCGATGTGAGTTCCAACCGGTCAGATCCTCCGGAGACCAGCCTCCCCGGTGAACTAACCCGGATATTACGAGTCCCTGATATCTCCTGATCCAGCTGAACAAAATAAACTTTTCCTTTATCCTGTGACGCATACCAGCCGATTCCCTCCATATCACCTGCGCCTACATCCATATTACAGACAATCGTATCCTCCTGCGCTCCGGTATATCCGCCCCCGTAGCTGCGCGTCACACGGTGCAAATGGATACGACTTTCATCCACCTCGACACCAGCGACATAATAGCCCGCCTTCTCATAACGGGTCTCTACCTGCATTTCATCATTCATAATCTCAACCGCATACATCGGCAGATCGACGGTACGGCCATTCTCTGTCCACAACGCGTCCGCTCCCGCCAGGCCATATACCAGATCACCGCCAACAAAGCCCAGCACACGGACAAATTCATTTTCTGTCTCACCGCAGATATCCTTTCTTTCTCCGGTCTCCAGATCCAGCAGATGAACGATATGCGCGTCATAGGCCCCGCCCTCCTGCCAGGCAATTCTTGACTGATCGGAGCTGACCGCGAAGCTTCCGTCCTGCAGCGCATCCGCAAGGACCATCGTCTCATTACTGGTACAGTCAATTCCGAAAACGGCATGATCCAGATACAGATAAAGCATATCGTTTTCCGATTGATACGATAAAGTATCCATATCCATCTTTAATTTTTCATAGCGGCAGTTCACCGGAATGAAAAAAAGTTCTCTCAGACTATTGGATGACTCGTCATAATGATACCCTGCAATGCCAAATTCGCCTTCATGGCTTCCTCTGTTATGATATCCATAAACCAGAAAATTCATATCGCCATTATCTTCCACCCCAAGGATACGGATATCATGCTCCCGATGGTCACTGCGCAGATCATTTTCCTCACTGCGGAAAGAAAAAATCCGCACCGCACGGCGCTCTCTCTGCTGATAACACCACAAATCCCTGTTTGCGCGAAACGCCAGCACCTGTCCGTCCGGACTCTTTGTCACGCTGATCTCATCGTCATTGCCGATGCCAATCATCAACCGCTTCCCGGAAAAATCCTCCTGTTCTCCGGTTACTACCTGATTTACCTTACGCTCATAATCCATCATGTAGGTACGGATCTCATTCCATTTCATTGTGAAATTTTCTTCCACTTCGTAAATCTCTGTTCTCCCGGAATCTGTCACTCTGGATGCCATATAGGACAAAGTTACACTGCTGACCCGACCATGTTTTTCCCGCAGGGAAACCTGTACGTCTCCCACAGGCTGCATCTTAAGTCTTCCCCATGTCAGCTGCGAAAAGCTCGAACGAATCGTCGTCGTCCCAAAACTGCTGTTGTCCTCCATATCATTCGTTTCCAGATACGTGACCAGTCCCCTGGCCTCATCATAGGAAAAAGTCTTCGCAGAAAAATCAACCGCAAGATTAATCATTGACTCAACCGCAGTATCATCCGTCCAGACAATTCTTGTATAATAATAAACACTTTCTCCGCCGATTTTCAGCTCCAGACGAAGCAGATATTCATGATCTCTCGTCAGAAGATTCTGGATCGGCAGACGCGCCGTAATCTCTCCATCCTGAATATCCCAGTCCTCCAGCTCTGTATTTTCTACCAGACGCTCCAGATCCAGGCTCCGGATCTCATAACAGATTGCCTGCACCGATCCGCTACTCCCCACCACATCAATGATCAACCCCCGATCCTCGGGCAGCACAGTCAGACTGTCCCTTACGCGCACATTTCCCATATCCTGCCGGAATCCATACATCGGATTCATCCTGCGTCCGTACATCTCAGTATATACTACAGGAAGCGTAGATTCTCCCATTGCCGTATAAGACGACGGATCCGCAGCTTTTTTTCCAAGGTTCCAGATCATATATCCCGCAAGAGCAATCACAAAAATAAAAAACAGGATCGCCCCTTTTTTTAATATTCGAATCATAAAACAGCTTCACCTCGAAAGTTATCTTAACGTTTTTTTCTTCGATCTGCAAGCCTTATGATCGGAGAAGAAGAAAAAATGTCTTTCCGGAAAAATTTAGCTCTTGCCAAAGCCGGTTCCATCCGCTATAATGAGGCTTACCGAAAGTTTCACCAGAAATTTTCGACTTCTGATACTCTTCGTTTCAAAAGTTTCTAGTGTTCCATCATTTATTTTTCATCCATCTAATTTCATATTGCAATAGGAGGTATTTTTATGAATTATGAAACCTTTCTGGAAACAGTCAGAGAACTGCTGCAGGCGCAGCTTGGTCCCGAGCACCATCTGGAGATCCATAAGGTTCCCAAAAACAACGGTGTCATGCTTGACGGTATCAGCGACCATCATCCTTCAAGCCCACTGGCCCCGACCGTTTATCTTAACTCTTATTATTCTCAATATGATCACGGCGAAATGACCCTCGAAGAAATCTGTGAAGACATCCTGCGAATATTTCTGAATCATCCCACTCCGGACGGCATATGTGCGGAAGATTTTTCTGACATTCAGAAAATGCGTCCTCTGATCATGATGAAGCTGATCCACAGCGAATCCAACCAGGCTCTTTTAAAGGATACCCCTCATATCCCTTATCTCGATCTTTCTATCGTCTTTTATATCTCACTGGAACGCTCCGAGCACGGCCAGCTCACCATTCTCATTCGCCAGGAATATCTCAGACAATGGAATATGGATCAGTACGATCTGCTCCGGCTTGCGATGGAAAATACCCCTCTCGCCTACCCGGCTGAAATACACAGCATGTCACATATCCTTATGGGCGTCGCAAAGGATCATCTCAATACAGATTATGATGACGAATCCCTGCGGGATCTGTTAGAAGATGATGAAGCTGCCTCCTCGCTCTATGTGCTCACCAATTCTTCCGGCATCTACGGCGCTGCCTGTATGCTTTACCGGAAAATATTAAAAAATTTCGCGGATCTCCTGAACCGGGATCTGATCATCATTCCATCCAGTGTACATGAAGTTCTCCTTGCACCGCTGGAACTTGGCATCGATCTGAACGAGCTGAACCATATCATATCAGTCATTAATCAAAGTGAAGTATCTCAGGAAGACCGGCTGTCCAATCACGTCTATCAGTATAATCGCCTGTCTGACGATATATCGATTCCCGCATTCTGATCGTTTTTTCTGCATAAACGGGTCAGATAAACTACCGGCGGTCAGGTTCCAACCTCCCGTCTCCCCGGAAGTATTGATTCTCCATGTCTGATCCGGCCGCCTGACTCTCGCCTGTCTAAAGTTCCAGCAGCATCTCTTTAATCTGAATCATCCGGTCACGCAGCTCAGCCGCCGCCTCAAAATTCAGCTCAGCCGCTGCCTGACGCATCTTCTTTTCCAGCTTCTTTGCCAACGCCAGAAGTTCCTTCGCATCCATGGATTCCAGATCCTTTTCATTTGCATTGGCCGGGCTTTCCGCCGCCTTTGATATGGCGATCAGATCCCTCACTGCTTTTTTGATGCTTGTCGGCGTGATTCCATGTTCCTGATTATATTTTTGCTGAATCGCGCGGCGGCGGTTGGTCTCCTCGATCGCCCGCCGCATCGAATCGGTGATCGTATCCGCATACATGATCACATGCCCGTCCACATTACGGGCGGCGCGGCCTACTGTCTGGATCAGGGAGGTTTCCGATCGCAGGAAACCTTCCTTATCCGCATCCAGAATCGCCACCAGAGAGATCTCCGGAATATCCAGACCCTCACGGAGAAGGTTAATGCCGACTAACACATCAAAAACATCCATCCGCATATCGCGGATGATCTCCGCCCGTTCCAGAGTATCAATGTCAGAGTGCAGGTATTTGACACGGATATCCACATCCCGCATATAATCGGTCAGATCCTCCGCCATACGCTTCGTCAGCGTCGTGATCAGAACCTTATTATGTTTTGCTGTTTCTTTGCGAATCTCTCCGATCAGATCATCGATCTGCCCCTCTACCGGACGCACCGAGATCTCCAGATCCAGCAGACCGGTCGGACGGATAATCTGTTCCACGCGGGCCATCTCATGTTCTGCTTCATACACATTCGGCGTTGCAGAAACAAACATCATCTGATCAATCTTACTCTCAAACTCTGCAAAATTTAACGGCCGGTTATCCAGTGCCGACGGCAGACGAAAACCATAATCTACCAGTGTCTGCTTTCTTGAGCGATCCCCAAAATACATCCCCCGCACCTGGGGGAGTGTAATATGAGACTCATCCACAATCATCAGCAGATCATCCGGAAAATAGTCGATCAGCGTCCATGGCGGCGCTCCCGGTTTCCCAAAGGCCAGATGACGGGAATAGTTTTCAATGCCGGAGCAAAACCCGGTTTCGCGCATCATTTCCACATCGTAATTGGTCCTCTCCGAGATCCGCTGCGCTTCAAGAAGTTTATCATTACTCTTAAAATACTCTACCCGCTCCTTGAGCTCCTCCAGAATATTCTCTGTAGCAAGCTGCATCTTTTCTTTCGGCACCACATAATGAGACGCCGGGAAGATTGCCACATGACCAAGCTGATACCGCACTTCCCCGGTGAGAGAATCAATCTCACTGATCCGGTCAATCTCGTCGCCGAAGAACTCAATCCGATACGCCTCACTCCCGGAGTAGGCCGGATAAACTTCCAGCACATCGCCATGGACACGAAACGTACCGCGGTGAAAATCCATATCATTGCGATTATACTGAATTTCGATCAGCTTACGCACGATATCATCACGATCCCGTTCCATACCCGGACGCAGAGAAATAACCATCTCCTTATAATCAATGGGCGAGCCAAGTCCATAAATGCAGGATACGGATGCCACAATGATCACATCCCGGCGTTCTGACAGTGCCGCAGTCGCTGAATGACGCAGCTTATCAATCTCATCATTGATTGCAGAATCTTTCTCAATGTAGGTGTCCGTTGAAGGGACATAAGCTTCTGGCTGGTAGTAGTCATAGTAGGACACAAAATATTCGACCGCGTTCTCAGGGAAAAATTCCTTGAACTCGCCGTACAACTGCGCGGCAAGGGTTTTATTGTGCGCAATTACCAAAGTCGGCCGGTTGAGCTGCTCGATGACATTGGCCATCGTGAAGGTCTTACCGGAACCCGTAACCCCCAGTAAAGTCTGGAATTGATTGCCTTCTTTGAAGCCTTTGACCAGCTCGGCGATGGCCTGTGGCTGGTCGCCGGTGGGCTGGTACTCGCTGTGTAGGATGAAAGGTTTTTGTTCACTTTGCACAAAAATCACCTCCGAAAATCTTATCGTAAAAACCTGCGTTATGGTTGAAAATTGTTGCGAAGCGGAGAATTTCTCTGTCTTACAGGCGAACTTTTTCACTCATTACGAATGAAGGTCACCTGAATCATGTTTTTCATACACAAAAAATTAAAATCCCGCTATGTAAGCCTTTGATCAGTTCATGGCTCAAGTCAAACCATCCTCTGTCCCCAATACTTATCGTTTCCAAACGTCATTTCTAAAAGCTCCGTAGCTATCCCTCTGTCCGACACACGCATCAGATTATCCTCCACATCCTCTTTTCCAAGGAAATTCAAACTTCCATACCACACAAGCTCCCTGTCAATGATGCAGTAATGCGTACAGTAATCTTCTACGAGATTCATTTCAAATCCTGCATTTCGCATCCGCTCCTGTAACTCCATCCAGTACGCGCTGTCACCAAAGCCATACATATCCGGTTTCCAAGTAACAATAATAACCTTCAGGCCATTTAACTGCTTTTCCTGTAAAAGATCAATAAATTCATCTACCTTTTTCCCGCTTATCACAGGACTGGAGAGGATAATTTCCGCCCGAGCCACAAGCAAATCCTTTTGATACCTGTCATAGTAAGTTTCTGCGTCATAGATAGAACCCGGCAACTTATCTTCTTCTGTATTTTCCACGCAGGCAGCCTCTGAATACATATCGTAACCGATCTGTTTATACGCTTTCAAACGCTTATAATACATTTTTTCAAACATGTCAATATGACTGTCTACATAATCATATATGATAACATCTTTCTTGCCCTCATAATCCCTGTTCAGCCGACCGGCATATTGCTCCACGACATTCTTCCCTGATACAGGCGTCGCCATTATCAACGTGTCTAAGCGCGGATAGTCAAAGCCCTCACCGACTAATTTTCCGGTTCCAATCAGGATCATGCTTTCATCACGCTGAACTTCACTCATCTGAGCAATCATCTCTCTATGTTCTTTTTTGGAATTTTCACCGGAAAGCAAAAATATCTTATCCGCATATCCTTGTAGTCGGTCAAATAATTTTCTGGAATGGTCAACATATCTTGACAAAATGACCGGCGTTCTGCCTTCATTCACACATTGTCTGACATCGCGAATGATCATTTCATCACGATCTTCATTATTTCTCAGGATTTCATATGCTTCATTCGGATGCATCTTTTCACTTCCGAATCGCGGTGCGACCGCTCTGGTGAAACGCGGAATTACCAGATGCGCTATTCCCTGCTCTTTCGCACGATCTTTTGCAGTGAATTTATACCGAACCGGACCAAGAAGCATATAATTAATCTTTTCCAGACCATCACCACGGGCGGGAGTTGCGGTCACTCCATAAACATATTTTGCGCATACCTCCTGCAAAACATCCACAATCGTATCCGAAGCGGCATGATGGCATTCATCCAGAATTACCAGCCCGTATTGCTTCAGCCTGTCGTGATATTTTCCCTTTTTACATAAGGAACCCACCATGGCAATATCCACAATCCCCGTTGTGGTATCCTGCGCACCCTGCAGTCTTCCAATCACACTTTTCCGAACCTTAACTCTTCCGGTCAGCGTCCGGTATTCCGGCGGTTTCTCATGAATGTCCAGAAAAGTTCCTAATGCATTTTCCCATTGCTCCATCAGAGCCGAAGATTGCAGCAGGATCAGGGTATTTACCCCTTTTCTTGCAATCATGTTACAAGCTAACACAGTCTTTCCAAATGCCGTGGCGGCATGTAATATACCCATATCATGCTTTTCTAACGTCTGAACGGCCTTCGTCTGGGATTCTTTCAGTTCCCCACGAAACTGAACTGCTATCTGTCGTCCCTCACATCGTTTATCTTCAATTTCAAAGGAAATACCCGCATTTTTACAGCGATCTGTGAGCCCATCCAGTAATCCTCTTGGAATCCGGATATATCCATCAACGTCCCTTCCCAGATAAATATAACGCGAATTTTTGAAATTGGATAGACCAATTGCCTGATTCTTATAAAATACCGGATTGCTGAAAGCTGCCAGCTCCCGAATCTGATTTCGGATCCTCGCAGTAAGATTTGATCCATCCACATATAAAGCGTCAGCTATCGTGATCCGCAGAACACCGGTCACATCCTCAGCATGAAATCCCTTTGATTTATTCCATGGATGTTCCTCCGTCTTTTCCGATATTTCATCTAATGTAACTGCAGGCAAAGAGCCACAAATACTCCATTCCTTTATCTTCTGCTCGATAAACTCCCTGCTGAGCTTGTCCTTAGATAACAAAACAGACCATTGATCCGGATAAGCGTTCCAATATTCGTCTACAAATGCGCTGTTCCCATTCTTAAGTGCCTGTCCCTGCAAAGGCAGTGCAATCAGATTTCCAAAGCCGCCTTTTGGCATATGATCCTGCATGGGAAGCATCCGGTCATAATAACGGAACGATTTTAAATCGACTGACTCTGCGCCCTTCTTCAGAAGCGCATTTCCAAATTTCCTGGCAAGGACAGCATCAATCTTTCCTTGGAAAAAGATCCACAAATGGGCGCCTCTTCCGGATCTTGACCTTTCCACCAATGCATCAATTCCATTGATACTGCAAATCTTTCGAAGTGCATTTACTTCCTCTTTTCATACATCATCTGTATTGGCATAATCACGCTTATTTGCTCCTTCTTCATGATTATCAAAATCAAACACGATAAATCGACAGGTATCATCAGGGAGGAGCGGATATACTCCGATCACATCTTCCGCCTCTTTCGACAGACCCTTCAGATGTGCTACGATCTGCCCCGCTCTCAGAGGGATATATGCCGGTGATGTACATGCACTGCATTGTTTACGTTTATCTGTCCTTTTGGGGCACCCTGCTCTCCAGAAATTATAACACTGAGGATAATAATTTGCCGTCCCCTTCGACTTCACAAAAGTACGCCTGCTGTATACGTCCGTTCTTCCCCAGAACATCTTAAAGAACTGATTGGCATCCTCTTCCGAAAAATCAGTTTTCGGAATGATGCGGCTACTCTGATCCGGAGCATATGCACTGGTTTTGTCAACAATCGTTTCGGATTCAAAACTGATACCAGCTTTTACAAGCAGCCCTTTCAGATAGTCATTTTCTTTTTTCAATCTATCAATTTCGGATTTCAGGTTTTCTATTTCAATCATGTATCCTGTTCTCCATTTTTCAAATACTCAACAACACCAGAATTCCGTTTTGATGTACTATATTTTCGATAGAAGGGATTTCCTCACGTTCCTCAAACCTGCTTTGAATAAAGGGCACCCGACAAATGATATATCTTATTTTTGGTTCCACCGCTCGCTGCAAGTTGTCCCTCTGCCACCAGTTCTTTCAAAATAACCCTTGTCCTGGCTTCGCTTAATCCCAACATTTCCGCAATTTCGCTTGTTTTGGATTTTTTATTTTCGCAGATAAACTCAATGATCTTTTCTTTGTTTTTCAAAGTTTTTTTCGCTTGTTTTATTTCGCTTGTTTTTTTCGCTCGTTTTTTTCGCTCGTTTTTTTCACTCGTTTTTCCAAAAACGACAGTTTCAATATCGTCCGATCCGGTGCATACTGTTCTTCCACTTCCGGTTCTTTCCATCCTTGCTGCTCCCATACACTGTAAATATCTGGGACACCGCTTCCTGCACGCTCACCAATTCCAATCAGGTTCAGCATTTTCATCAGCGCTTTGTTTCTTGGATCAGAAATACCACCCTTCAACATCTGCTTTTTCCCTGTGCGAATGCTGCCCGGATTCTCCATGATAATAGACTCTGCATCTTTACGGATCACCACACCGCGTGGCAGATAAAAGTCCGTATTTACAATACAATTCGCCAGTGCTTCCCTGATCGCTTTGTGTACCGGCGTATCGTCTACTCGTACTATACCATCCAGCTGAAAAGGAACTTTCAAATCCTTCACCAGTTTGCTGTTTACCCGGAAGAAAAAATCAAAAAGATTACCTGTCCAGTCTCCGGAGCTTGATTGAATACGGTCTGTCCACCGAATCGTCGGATCAAGCACTTCCCGATAATCCAGAAAATATTCCGGGAATTCATAAAGTATTTTATATTCTTCGCCAAACATCAGCAGGCCAGCCGCCGTCGGATGCAGTTTGCCATCCTCTTCTGACAATTTTGCCGCTCCTATCCGTTCCAGATACTCATCATCACTTAATTTCTCCCAGACATGCTCCCGTCGATATGCCATATGGCGGTTGCGATACGCACGAACTGTTTCAACATCGAGATCAGAAAGCTCCCTTTCCTTCAGGACCTTCATGTCCATCGTTTCTTCCGGTTCATCTCGAAGCATAGCCAGCACTTCTCTGCGTTCACAATGATAATCTCCTTCCCAGTTCCGACGAAACGTACCGTTAAACATATCATTGTTGATATAGACAGGCTTCTGTTCTCGTTTAGCCGCAGGAACATGGATCACTATGATTAATTTCTCATTTTCATCTTCATAGGTTTCCAAATCTTTATCCGACAGAAGACAAGCAGAAACTTTATTATGATTATTGATTGTATCCCAAAATTCTTTCCGGATTCTCGCCTCATTTTCCAACCCTGTCGCGCACCAGCTGCCATCCTCATTTTCAATCAAAAGTGCCTTTGGACGAATTTTGGTCACTAAAACCATTTTCCCTGACTGTGCGGAAAAGGGGAAATGATACGGAAAATGTAACGCGCGATTGGTTGTCAACAGGGATATTATAGGAACCGCTTCGCGAACCCTATAATCGGATTGACGGCGCAAAAGCATGCGCCTTTTATCGGCAGTTGCTGACGCAACTTCCGATAAGCCATATTATAACAGTTTCCCCTGCGATTGTCCACGGGGGCGATTCCTGGCTCTGTTTGCTTTATACTTTAAAAAGAATCCTGCTTTGTAGGATTCTCCGCCTGCGGCGGTTGCTGTGTGCCAGTGGCACACGTTTAGCAACGACCGAAGCGGAGCGCAGACCGCTTTAGCGACATATTTCAACTCCGCCGCAGTGCGATCCGTCGGAGACTTTTTATATCACAGGACGTACTTTCCTGTGATATAAAAAGGCAGCCGAACTGACTGCCATTAAGCTAACTCTATCTCTTATCCTCTCCTGCTGATTCTAACACGAATTTCTCTACTCCATCACTAATATAAAATCCATTCCTTTTCATTTCAGATAAAAGAGGTCTTAGTTCCTGAATAAAGCCCTCTTTCCTTGCTTTCAATAAAACTCCGAGTGTTCCCGTGACTGTCAAGCCTAAATACTTTGCTGTTTTTTAGCTGCATTATCATCAATAATTAGCAGGTCTGCCTTTTGCTCCTGAGCAAGAATCATCACTTCAACCTCTCCGTCATGTAACTTTGCCCGGTACATTTTCCTCTCGCTTAAATCCTTAATTGGATCCACATGAACCCAATCTCTCGATTTTTTTATCTGAATACAAGCGGAATCCGTTTTAGCCGTTACCTCTTTATATACAGCCAGAGGAATGTGAATTTCACCATATAACTTCCGCAGAGGTTCCAATTGTCCAATTCCGCAAAGAACAATCAATGGTGTTGAATTCACAATTACCCTACGCATTGTTCATTTCCTCCATAAATTCTTCTCTATTATCAAATTGAAAAATCGATATATGGTTTTGCCCAAGATAGCGAATAAATTCCTCTTCTGACATTCCCGCTATCTGAGCACAATATCCAATCGATACGCCGCTCTGTGTATAATATCCAAAAGCAACTGCCTTTTTCACGAAACGATTCGCTTCTTCTATATTCATCTTGGTATCATAAAGAACCTCATCCGGTATATTCACTGCTATCTGACACATATGATCCACTCCTTTCAAAGTCTGCTCCACTGTATCTATAAATCGTTGATACCTTTCAAAATAGCATTTTTAAAAATCCCTACTATTTCTATTATCTTACCACAGCACCAACGCAACCCGCAAGACAACTTTTGATCGACGACGACAATGTAATTATATCATTCTCAAATATCCTCGTTACGAATAACATCCGTTTTGCTAATTACCTTTTCGATGATCCGCTCAAAGTCCGGCGTGTAAGTCCGGATAAGCACATTTACCGCATCTTTTTCTGTATTGTTCTCTTCGCAAATGGAATCGGGTCAATCGCGATTAAATGCCCTAACAAAAAAGGCAGCCGAACTGGCCGCCATTATCACACATGGTTCTCATGCAAAACTCATCTGCTTAACTGTCCAAGTACAGTTCCTGCAGCGTAAACCTTTCATCACCACCGGGATCATCAATCCCGCTGTCAAGAGGGAAATTCCTGCCTCACCAACTTCACAATACGGCTGGTTCCCAGGCGTTCCGCGCCCAGCTCCAGAAATCTCTCCGCATCCGCCATAGAGGAGATGCCGCCGGCGGCCTTGATCTTCACACCTTCACCGATATGCGCCGCAAAAAGTTCAACATCCGCAAACCTGGCTCCTGCCGTGGAGAAGCCCGTAGAAGTCTTGATATAATCCGCACCCGCGTCAGTTACCACGCGGCACATCGTTACCTTTTCCTCTTCTGTCAGAAGACATGTCTCGACAATCACCTTCAGGATCTTATCCCCGCAGACCGTTTTCAATGTGCGGATTTCCTGCCCGACACAGTCAAATTTTTTATCTTTGACCCACCCGATGTTGATAACCATATCGATTTCATCGGCTCCGTTTGCCAGTGCGTCCTTCGTCTCAAACTCTTTTACGGACGTTGTGCTGTACCCATTTGGAAATCCGATGACTGTACACACCGCCATCCGATCCCCCACATACTCTTTTGCCTGACGCACATAGCTGGGCGGAATGCACACGGATGCGGTCCCGCAGGCGATCGCGCCATCACAGATCCGGCGAATCTCCTCCCAGGTCGCTCCCTGCGTCAGAAGCGTGTGGTCTACATGCTTTAAAATCTCTTTTTCATCCATTTTCTTTTCCTTCCCTATCAAGGCGGCACTGTCCCGGACAGGGATTTACAGGATCGCAATGTTCTTAAATCCCTTTTCCCTCAGGATGTCCGCCAGTTGTTTCAAATACACCGGCTCCGGCACCTGGTAATGAGAATAGCGTTCCCGGACTCCCATGGGCCGGTAAGCAATGATCTTTACCCGGATATCATGGATGGAAAGATATGGCGCCAGAAAATCTCCCATGCCACGCACACTTTTCTCTCCGTCATACAGATCCGGCACGATAACCGCCCGCACCTCATAGAGCTTCGAGGTCTTCGCCAGATAGACCGCATTGTCCAGTACGATCTGATTCGAGGCCCCGGTCACTCTCTCGTAATCCTCATCGTCAAAGGCCTTGATGTCCAGCATAACGCCGTCGGAGACGTCCATAAGTTCCGGATACTCCCAAAACGGGATCATCCCGTTGCTGTCGATGAGCGTCCCCAGTCCGTCTTTCCTGGCGAGCCGGAACAGTTCGGTCAGGAACTCCGGCCAGAGCATACACTCCCCTCCGGATACCGAAAGCCCCCGGATATAGGGAATCTGCTTTTTTACCCTGGCATACACTTCTTCCGGCGTCATTTCACAGGTTCTGGGTGAACTGTCATAAGGGCAGACATGGATACAGCTGTCGCATCGGATGCACCGCTCAGGAGCAAAACAGACCTTTCCGTCCCCGTCAAAGGACAGCGCGCCCACCGGGCAGTTTCTGACGCAGACGCCGCACTGAACGCAGAGCTTCCTTGTCTCCGGATTGTGGCAGTATTTACAGTCAATATCGCAGCCCTGAAGAAATACGGCTGTCCGGTTCCCCGGACCATCCACGCTGCTGAATGGGATGATCCGGTTCACCACCGCCTTCATCAGCGCACCTTCCTCTCCAGGATATGTCCTCCCCTGACTGCCCCCAATCCCAGTTCCGTGGTGTTCTGCAGTACAGCCTGGCCCTTCTCCAGCTTCTCCATCTCGGAGCGCTTGACCAGGTAACCTGTAATACGGATCACATCACTGTCGCTGGAATAAAAGGACAGATACCTCAGGTTCATCTTGAAAGACCCCTTAATGATGTCCAGCACATATTCCGGATTTCGGTGTACCGTTACATCTATCGGGAAGATATCGCCCGTCCCCGACACAAAATACCTGTGGAATTTACTCAGCACGTTCAGGTGATCCACCAGTTCCTCCGGTTCCTCGCCGATCGGGATTCTGGTTCCCGGAGTTACATCCTCATCGTCCGACAGACCCACCTGTGCATGGAGCAGGAAATGTCCTCCGGTTCCCTCGCAGTAAGGATTCACATGATGGTCATTGAATTCCCGGATAATCTCCATGATCTCGACTCCCAGCTCGTTGGCGGCCTCATCATGTCCAAAGCGGTCGGACCTGCCTTCCTTCTCCAGAAGGATATTGACACAGTCCGCCAGACCAACCAGGCCATACATAGCGGAAAAGCGGTCTCGATGGATGAAGCCTTCCTTTACCAGAAAATGATTTTCAAAGAAGCCGCTCTCTTCCACCTCAAACCGGATCCTCGCGTCCATGTAACGAGCCATCACATCCAGCACATACGGAAGCTCACGCTCCCTGAAATCCTGAATATTTTTCGCCCTCTTAGCAATATTGCCAAGGATCAGGCGGCACAGCGTATACGATCCGCCCCCGACCAACAGTCCGTTATAACAGCTGGCGATGGCATAGCCCTCTCCCAGCTCGCTTCGGAACATCTGGTGATTGGCAAAACTCGGTTTCGCACTGTGCAGCGCGCAGTCGATGGCCTCCAGGGCAAACTCATCTGTCGTGATGCCCTCTTCGTATTTTAACGTAATGTTCGGGATCGCGTTCTCCAGTTCCTTCTCCACTTCCAGAAGCAGGCGCCCCGCTTTTGTCGGACGCGGCCCGATATTTCCGTGGGAGAAGGAATCCAGCACCGTTCTGTCCATGTGAGTCATGAACAGTTTTAACATTTTTCTGGCCTGAGCCTCGTCCACCGTGTCTATGAACGGCTCCAGCAATTCATCCAGCTGTCCCACATAAACCGGATAATTGGTTACGCTGGGCACATGCTTATAGAAAATCAGCAGGCTGTTCAGTGCCTCATAAAGATCAGTCGGAGGAGCCAGCTGAAGAAACTCGCTGCCCTCCTTCATAAACTTTGCGTAATCGGGAACAATGTAGCGTGGTCTCACGGGCGCGTGTCCTTCATTCAGATCACAGATGCATTTCCGATCGATCGGCGCATTCAGAAGTTCGTCCAGGCCATCCGGAAGATCCAGAACCTCCATCAGGGAATCCGCCTGATTGGCAAGATTCGTAAGTTTCTGCTCGTGGGTCAGAGTCGGACTCTTAATAATATTCAGAATCCTTTCCCTTGTCGCGTTAACCCTCTCCATCGAAATGTCTCGCATATCCTATCCTCCATTCATTTACCGACAATCATTTTTATTTTGATTTCACAAAGATCTTTCCGTTTGCCGCCGGCGTATGCGCCTTCCCCACAAACAGCACCAGCGCGAGGATCGTCACCACGTAAGGGATCATGGAAATCAAGTTTGGCGAGATCATATTGCTCTGGCTGGCCAGCGACTTGATACCGCTGCACAAGCCAAACAGAAGGCATGCTTTGGTAGCCCCTTCCGGGGAAAACTTCCCGAAGATCACGGCCGCCACCGCGATGAAGCCCTGCCCGACGATGATACTCGGACGGAACTGGTTGATCGTCGCCAGCGTCACAAACGCTCCGCCCAATCCTGCCATAAATCCCGACAGAACCACGCAGATATACCTCACCCGGTACACATCGATGCCCAGCGACTCACAGGCCTCCGGATGCTCTCCGACTGCCCGCAGATGTGCGCCGAACCGGGTCTTGTAAAAAACAAACCAGCATACGAACGCCAGCACAAACACCAGATACGCCACTGAATATACATTCAGCACATTGTTCCAGAAGGAACCTGTGGGAAATACGCCCTCAAAGAGCTTTGGCAGCTTGCTGGACGGAGCCATGGCCGGCGTATCCGAGGAATTGTTGAACATGGCTTTACACAGGAATACTGCAAGGCCGGGTCCCAGGAAGTTGATAGCTGTCCCGGCGATCGTCTGGTCTGCGTGGAAGGAAATACAGGCAACTGCATGAATCAGTCCGAACACTGCTCCCGCCAGGCCTGCACAGAAGAAAGCCAGCCAGCCGTTCCCGGTATACAGACCCATGACCGCGCCGGTAAACGCCCCGATTGTCATCATACCCTCGATGCCGATATTGACCACGCCGCTCCGCTCGGAAAAGCAGGATCCCAACGCAGCCAGCAGAAGGGGCGGCGTTGCAATCAGCGTCGCGTTGATCAGAAGCCCAAGATTTTTCAGGATCACATCCATCTCATTTTCCCTCCTTTTTCTTTGCGAAATTCTGAAGCAGAATCCGGAACACCTGAGAGATCGCGATAAACAGAATCACGCATCCCATGATGATGTCAACAACCTCTGACGGAGCCTTGACGATGCTCAGCTTGGAACCTCCGTACTTCATGGCTCCATAAAAGATACCGGAGAAGATACAGCCGATGGGATTAGAAGATCCGACGAGAGCTACCGTGATTCCTTCAAAACCATAACCCTCCTGGCTGGCAAACTGGCTCAGACGGCCGGCCATACCAAGCACCTGCACCGCTCCTCCGAGACCGGAAAGCGCACCGGAAATGCCAAGCGCCGTCAGCACGGAACCGTCCGCGTTAATGCCCGCGTACAGAGCGCCGTTATTATTGAATCCGACTGCCTTTAACTGATAGCCCAGTGTCGTCTTCTCAATAATGACCCAGACAATAATCGCCGCCAGAACTGCCAGAACAATGCCCCAGTTGGCAGCGCTGCAGTCCAGCATACCTCTGATCGATTCCGGGAACAAGATCCTGGCTGAATCCGCCACGTCTTTTGTGGCCTCACTGCTCTCCCGGTGAATCGCACTCAGGTTTACCACATAATTGGACAGATAAAACGCGATCCAGTTGAACATGATAAACGACAGCACCTCATGGATCCCCCTCTTTACCTTCAGGAGTCCCACGATCAGCGACCAGATCGCGCCGGCCGCGGCCGCCCCCAGAAGGCAGACAATCGCGTGAATCCCAACGGGGAGGTCCAGGACAATCCCCAGAACGCAGGCCGCCAGACCGCCCACCACAAACTGCCCCTCAGCGCCGATATTGAATACGCCGGTCCGGAATGAGAACGCCACGCTGAGACCGGTAAAAATCAGGGGACTTGCGTAGATCAGCGTCCATACCAGATATTTCGGCCGGCTGAACACGCTGCTCAGAAGCTTGCCATATGCTACAGCAGGACTGATTCCCGCGATCAGAAGGAAGATGGCACCGATAATAAAGCCGGCGATGATCGAGATGACCGTATAAAGCACATTGTTCTCCAAAATACTTTTTTTCTTATTCATGCTGTCTTCCTCCCGCCATCATAAAACCAAGCTCCTTCTCATCCGTCTCCCCCGCGTCCAGCGCTTTCCCGCTCACGCTTCCGGTAATCTGGCCGTCAAAAATCACCTCAATCCGGTCAGACAGGCTCATGATCTCATCCAGCTCAAACGAGACCAGGAGAACTGCCCTGTTTTTATTTCTCTGTTCCACCAGATATTTATGTACGAATTCAATGGCCCCCACGTCAAGTCCCCGGGTGGGATTAACCGCGATCAGCACTTCTTTATCATTCGTCACCTCTCTGGCGATAATCACCTTCTGCTGGTTTCCGCCGGAGAGCGTTCCCGCAGGCGCACCTTCGCTGCCTCTGGGACGCACATCAAACTGATCCATCAGTTTCGTTGCATTCTCTCGGATGGCTTTCCGGTTCAGGATTCCCCCGGAAGCATACGGCGCTTCCCCAAAATGCTGCAGGATAAGGTTGTCTTCGATCGAAAAGTCAAGGATCAGGCCGTGCTTCTGCCTGTCTGCCGGGATACTTGATATCCCGTCTGCAAAAGTCTCGCGCGGCGTCTTGTTATAGACGTCCTTTCCCAGACAGGTGATCTGTCCGGATTCGGCCTTCCGGAGCCCCGTCAGGATCTCCACCAGTTCCGTCTGCCCATTGCCGTCTACCCCGGCCAGCCCCACGATCTCACCGCTTCGCACTTTCAGATTGAGACCCCTTAAGATCTCAACGCCGCGGTAATCCCTGGCATGCAGATCGCGGATATCCAGTACGACATCTCCAGGTTCCTGATCCCTTTTTTCCACTTTAAAATTCACGTCCCGGCCTACCATCATGGCGGCCAGCTCATTCTGATTGACCTCGTCCACCCGGACGGTTCTGACATATTTTCCCTGACGGATAATCGTACAACTGTCAGAAGACGCCATAATCTCTTTCAGCTTATGAGTAATCAGGATAACGCTCTTGCCGTCGGCTGTCAGATTTCCGATAATTTCCATCAGGCCGTCAATCTCCTGCGGCGTCAGAGAGGCGGTCGGCTCATCCAGAATCAGCGTTTCCGCACCCCTGTAGAGAACCTTCAGAATCTCCACTCTCTGCTGCATACCCACGGAGATATCCTCGATCTTCGCATCCGGATCCACTTTCATTCCATAGCGCTCGGACAGCTCAATGACCCGGGTCCGCGCCAGTTTCCGGTCAACCGTGATCCCTCTGACCGGCTCCACACCGAGAATAATATTGTCTGTCACCGTAAATGGCTGGATCAGCATAAAATGCTGATGAACCATGCCAATGCCCATCTCAATGGCATCTCTCGGCCCGGCAAAATGAACCTCTTTGCCATTGATGAAAATCTGCCCGCTCGTCGGCTTATAGAGTCCGCAAAGTACATTCATAAGCGTACTTTTCCCCGCGCCGTTTTCCCCCAGGATTGCATGGACTTCCCCTTTGTGCACCTTCAGATTAATGTGATCATTAGCTGTGAAATTTCCGAATTTTTTCACAATGTCCTTCATGGAGATCACTACGGTGCCTTCATCCATATGGCTCTCCCTTTTCACTCCTTCCTACCTCCTTCATCCGTTTAAAAAGAATGCATATGCGCCTGCGGGGCTCTGCATACAGCAGGCCCCGCATCAGATACATCGGATTCAATTTCCCAGGTTATCAGTCCAACTCATAGACGTCGCCGTAGGAAGCCTCAAACTCTTCCCGCGTAACCGGCACAACAATCTCTCCGCTAATAATCTGCGCTTTTACTTCGTCAACTGCCGCAATCACCTCATCGCTCAGCAGATCCTGCGTCGGCGCAATATCCACACCTCCTGCCGCCAGGTCATAGGTATGGATGCCGCCTTCAAGCGTCCCGTTGATCAGAGACTCAACCGTATCATACACTGCGTTATCCACTCTCTTCATAGCAGAAGTAATGACGGTCTCCGGAGCGATACTTGACTGGTCACTGTCTACGCCGATCGCATACACGCCAGCCTCCTGGCACGCCTCGATCACGCCGAGCCCCGTAGCGCCAGCCGCGTGGAAGACAACGTCCGCGCCGTTGGTGATAGCTGTATTTGTCATGGTCTTACCGGTAGCAGAATCCGAGAAGGAATTTACATTGAACTGCTGAACCTTGATATCCGGATTGGCGTCGATGGCTCCGCCCACATAACCGTAACCAAACTGGTTCATCGTCTCATTGCTCATGCCGAGTACAAAACCGATATTGTCAGACTCAGTCACCAGTCCTGCCACATAGCCTACCAGGTAGGACGCCTGCTCCTGACGGAACATCAGACAGGTCACATTGTCCAGGTCAATCGTGGCGTCATCAATAATCGCGAAATTGGTATCCGGATTCGCCTCGGCCGCCGCGCGTGTAGCGTCCGCCAGCATATAACCGACACTGATGATCAGATCATAATCCTCGTCCACGAACGTCTCGATATTCGGAGCATAGTCCGCGTCCGTGGAAGACTCCAGGTAATTCGCCTCCACGCCCATATCTGCCATCGCCGTCTGAAGTCCTTCCCATGCGGACTGGTTGAAAGAACCGTCATTGACGCCGCCTACATCTGTGATCAGGCCGATCTTAAAATCGGATCCGTCTGCAGCAGTGCCTCCGTCACTCTTCTCCTCATTTCCTGCCGTCTCCGCGGCGCCGCCTGCAGCTGCGGTCTCCGTCGTACCCGAGGAGCTGCCCCCGCATGCGGTCATCGACGCGATCACAGCTGCGCACAACACTACTGATAAAATCTTCTTTTTCATATGTCTCTCTCCTTTGTTCTTTCCTGCTTTCGCCGGTACTGTCCCTTATATATGGGACTTGACCTTATCTTAACATTTCTATAACAAAAATAAAAGACATTTTTCAATCAATCTGTTCAATAAATCCATCCATTTAATCGGATTCCAGTATTTCCCGGATCTGGTTTTTGACCAGTTCGAACGCCACCCGGTTCTTTCCGCTGTTGATGACGATATCCGCCAGCGCCCTGGTAGGCTCCACATAAAGATAATGCATTGGCTTTACGGTCGTCAGATACTGTTCCGCCACTCCTTCTATATCCCTTCCGCGCTCTTTCACGTCCCGGATCACTCTTCGCAGGATCCGCTCATCTGCGTCCGCCTCTACATAGATTTTGATATCCAGAAGATTTCTCAGATTCTCGTCTGCCAGCACTAGGATTCCTTCCAGCAGGATAACTTTCCTGGGCTCTACTACCGTTACCTGCGCGGAGCGGGTATGCAGAGTGTAATCGTATACCGGGCACTCAATACTCCTGCCTTCTTTCAGTTCCAGCAGCTGCTTTAAAAGCAGCTCCGTCTCAAACGCGTCCGGATGGTCATAATTGACTCTCTTGCGTTCCTCAAAAGAGATATCGTCCTGCGCGCGATAATAATTATCGTGATACAGAACCGCCACATCATCCGGGAATGCTTCCCTGAGCCGATTGGTAAATGTAGATTTCCCGGATCCGGTACCTCCGGCTATTCCGATTATCACTGTCTTCATCTTTCGCTCCCCATTCTGATTAACAGTCCGTCAATCCAGTTTTTTCCACAGTTCCTGCTTCGTCTGATCATCCGCAAATGACACTTCCGCCGCGGTGCGCATCAGGATTTTCACTTCCTCGTCTGTGATGCCCCATCGCCTTTGTACAAGCTGAATCTCTTCTGTCAGGCTCGTATTACTCACTGTGCGGTTGTCTGTATTGATTGTGACCTTTAAACCCGCGTCCAGAAATTCCCGGATCGGATAGTGTTCCGCGTCCGCCGCCTGCGTCTGCAGGTTGCTGGTGGGACACATCTCGATACCGATTCCCCGGTCCACGCAGAACTTCTCTGTCCGAAGGTTCCCCCGCATAGCGATACCATGGCCGATCCTGGACGCACCGCACTCCACCGCATCAAAGATATTTTCCACGCTTCCGCACTCGCCCGCGTGAATCGTAAACGGCAGTCCCAGCTTCTTCGCCTCCGCAAACAGACTGCGGAAATTTTTCATCGGGAAAGAAGCCTCATCTCCTGCCAGATCCACCGCGCAAAGCCCTTCTCCCAGAAATTCCCTGCATACTTTCAGCATTGCCAGATTGTCCTCATCACTCTGATGACGCATCGCGCATGCGATCACATTGCATGGGATGCCGCAGATGTTCTCCGCCTCTGCAATCCCGTCCAGCACCGCTTCCAGCACCTGCCGGCAATTCAGCCCTTCATGTACCGACAACAGCGGCGCAAAACGCACTTCCACATAGCAGATATTCTCCTTCGCCACATTCAGCAGGAATTCCCGGCCCGCACGGCAAAGATTGTCCGCTGTCTGGAGACATTGAAGGGGAATGTCAAATTTCTCCAGGTATTCCGACAGATTCCGGCAATTGTCACCCACTTTCAGTTCCTCCACCCGGACTGGACGCCCCAGCATGCGGCTCACACTCTCCGGCGTCAGAGAGCCATCCAGATGACAGTGCAGGTCAATCTTCGGCATCCGCAAAATTTCTTTTTCCCGCATATCTGAATATTTCTCCTGTTCTGTCGTTTTAGTTCTCCGTATCTGACATTTTTGCCAGCTTCGCCGCCTGATCGGCTGCAATACAGGCATCCAGGATTTCCTGGATGTCTCCGTTAAGAATTTTATCCAGTTTATACAGGGTCAGGTTAATCCGGTGATCCGTCACGCGGCCCTGTGGGAAATTGTAAGTACGGATCTTCTCTGAGCGATCTCCGGTGCCGATCTGACTGCGGCGCTCCTGTGCCTGCGCGTTCTGTGACTTTTCCTGCTCCAATGCATACAACTTGGCCCGCAGCAGCTGAAACGCCTTGTCCTTATTCTGGAACTGGGACTTTTCCGTCTGGCTGTAGATCACGATACCGGTTGGAATATGAGTCAGCCGTACCGCAGAGTCTGTCGTGTTGACACACTGCCCGCCGCTTCCCGACGCACGCATGACGTCGATCCGGCAGTCATTCATATCGATCTGCACGTCGATCTCTTCTGCCTCCGGCATCACCGCCACGGTAGCTGTAGATGTGTGGATCCGGCCGCCGGATTCCGTCTCCGGTACGCGCTGCACCCGGTGAACACCGCTCTCGTATTTCAGCTTCGAGTACGCTCCCTTTCCGGTCACCATTGCCTGTACTTCTTTAAACCCACCGATCCCGCTCTCACTCAGGTTAACGATCTCAACCTTCCAGCGCTGGCTCTCCGCATAATTTACATACATCCGATACAATTCCGATGCAAAAAGTGCTGCTTCCTCACCGCCGGCGCCTGCCCGGATCTCCAGAATAATATTTTTATCATCATTCGGATCCTTCGGCAGCAGCAGAATCTTTAATTCCTGTTCCTGTTCTGCCACGCGGCGTCGCGCGTCGGAAAGCTCTTCTTTGGCCAGATCGCGCATTTCCTCATCATTTTCTTCCTCCAGGATCATCAGACTCTCCTCTATGTCCTGTTTTGCCCGTTTATATCCGGTATAGGTTTCCACAATCGGAGCCAGATCTGCCTGCTCCTTCATCAGTTTCTGAAACCGCTTCGTATCATCTGTCACCCCCGGTTCGTTTAACATCTGCATCAGTTCCTCATAATGAGCAACAATATCATCCAAACGGTCAAACATCCGTATTCCTCCTTCCCTTATCGTTCCAAAATCACCACCCGGTCATTCCCCGCCAGATCCCTGCAGATTCTGACCGGACGATACCCCTCCGCCTTCGCAATGGCAGTCACCGACTGTGCCTGATCGTATCCGATCTCCAGGTAAATCCTCCCGTCCGGCGCAAGGTAATCTCCTGCCTCTGACAAAATCCTTCTATAGAAATACAGCCCATCCTCATGGCCATCCAGCGCCAGCCGCGGTTCATACGTCCTTACCTCCGGCTCCAGTCCGGCGATCACATCCGTCGGGATATACGGCGGATTGGCTGTAATCACATCATATTTTTCCCTGCTTTCCGACAGGGCGCCAAACAGATCTCCCTGATAAAAAGCCAGTCTGCCCGGAACATGATGTTCTGCGTTTTTCTTCGCAATCTGCAGCGCGCTGTCAGAAAGATCCGTCGCCGTGATTCTCGCGAAATCACCATACACCGCCAGGCTTACGACGATGCAGCCGGACCCCGTACACAAATCCAGCAAAGACAATCCCGTTTCCGCTGTTTCCTTTTCACCGGCACTGCCTCCCGGTTCCCGTCTGATCTTCGTCAGAACACCTGCACCTCTCTTACGGCAATCCGTCAGGACCTGCTCTACCAGCGTTTCTGTATCCTGCCGTGGTACCAGCACATGATTGTCTATCTCAAACTCCAGTCCCATAAATTCTACTTTTCCCAGAATCTGCTGCAACGGAATCCTCCGGCTCCGCTGTCTGATCATGTCCTGATAACGTTCCCGTGGTTCTCGTAACGTACCGTCATCCGGCAGTTCTCTGGTCCGGTTCAGCAGATACTGTGTCATATCCGTTGAAAACGCCGCAAAAAGCAGCTCCCGCGCGTCAATCTCCGCATCTGTTTGAATCCCGGCTGCTTCCAATGTATCCCTGCCTTCTGTATACAGTTCCAGAAGTGTCATATCCGGGCTTCCTTTCCCGCATCTTTTCTCACGGCAATTTCTTCACTATCTCCATCCTCCGGGATCTCTGTATCCGGGAAATTCTCACGCAGATAGGCTTTCCAGTCAAATACCTCATTGACCGCCGCGATCGCCACTTCAATCATACTGTCATCCGGCTCACTGGTCGTCAGGCCCTGCATCCATAATCCTGGTTTACTTAACAGATTGACCAGCGCGTTATCACTCCGGCCCGCAAGCCGCAGAAATTCATAAGACACTCCCGCAATCACCGGGATCAGCAGGATCCGACTGAGGATCCTCAGCCACAGATTTGGCACACGGATCACCATAAAAAAGAGAATACTGATCATCATAACAATGATCAGAAAGCTCGTTCCGCATCGCTTATGCTCTCTGGAGCTCTTTCTTACATGCTCCACCGTCAGAGTCATGCCATGCTCGATACAATTGATGCATTTATGCTCCGCTCCATGATACATAAATGTCCGCCGGATATCCTCCATTCGCGAAATCAGTTTAATATACGCGACAAAGATCGCGATCCGGATCACACCCTCCAGAATCGCCATCACGGTCTCCGACACGATCACCTTCCGGCAAAGATTTGCCAGGAACAGCGGGAAAATCATAAAGATCACCACCGCCGCAACCACAGAAAAGACCATCACAAACGACATCAGCACTTTCTCCACCTGATCGCCGAAAGTATCATCCAGCCATTTTTCAAACTTTGTCGGCTCCGGATCTTCTCCCTCGTCATCTTCAAAAAAACCGGCGGAAAAGGTCAGCGTCTTCATTCCCAGAATCATCGAGTCCGCAAAGCTGAAAACTCCCCGGATCAAAGGCAGTCCCAGCGCCGGTATCTTCTCTGTCATGCTGACATAACGATCCTTCTGCACCGCGATCTCCCCGTCCGGTTTACGGACGGCGACCGCGTAATCATCTTTATTTCTCATCATAATTCCTTCAATGACGGCCTGGCCGCCGATGCCGGAATATTTCATTCGAAAAACTCCTTTCAAAATTACCTTACCCGGCCCTGCCTTATGGTCGAGCAGGAGGCGGCTTTTTCGCCTCATGCTCGCCGCGCTGGGCGTGTTCAGCGTCAGCTGGAATATTTCCTTACGCGCCCATGCGCATAAAAAGAAAAGGCTGAGCCGTCAAGCTCAACCCTGTCTCCCTCATGCAGTCCTTATGCCGTGATGCCATATTTCTTGTTGAACTTATCAATACGGCCGCGTGCTGTCGTCGCTTTCTGCTGACCGGTATAGAAAGAATGGCACTTGGAACAAACCTCAACGTGGATTTCCTTCTTGGTAGAACCGGTTACAAATTCATTACCGCAGTTGCAGGTAACCTTCGCCTGATAATAGGTCGGATGGATTCCCTCTTTCATGATTTCACCTCTCTGCTTTCCCTGTATTTTATGAATGTGTGATCATCTAACGATCTCGGGTGTATCGTTAAAATCACGTCACATCTATAAAGAGCGTTGTTAGTATACCATACAAAAAAGTCATTGGCAAGCACAATTTTAACGGAATTTCATCTGTGAATTTCATCTGAATCGGCAAACACCTTAATAAAATCTCATTTTTTTCGCGCTTTCCACAAATTCCCGGTTGGTCTTTGTCCGGCTGAAGAGATCCAGGACCCGCTCCACTGCGTCGTCCGGCTTTAAGCTGTTCGTTGCCTTGCGGATATTATCGACTGCCTCCGCCTCATCCTGCGTTAACAGCAGATCATCCCTTCTGGTGCTGGATTTCAGGATATCAATCGCCGGGAAGATACGTTTCTCGGAAAGTTTGCGGTCAAGCACAATCTCCATATTACCGGTCCCCTTAAATTCTTCATAGATCACATCGTCCATGCGGCTGCCCGTATCCACCAGTGCTGTTGCCAGGATCGTCAGACTACCGCCCTCCCGGATATTGCGCGCCGCGCCAAAAAACCGTTTCGGCATATGCAGCGCGGCCGGATCCAGACCTCCCGACAGAGTACGTCCGCTCGGCGGTACGACCAGGTTGTATGCCCGCGCCAGACGTGTGATACTATCCAACAGGATCGTCACATCGCGTCCGTGCTCCACCAGACGTTTCGCGCGCTCGATCACCATCTCAGAAACTCTCTTATGACGTTCCGGCAGCTCATCAAACGTCGAATAAATCACTTCCACCTGATCGCCGACCACAGACTCTTTAATATCCGTTACTTCCTCCGGCCGCTCATCAATCAGCAGAATCATCAGATGCATATCCGGATAATTCGTCGTAATCGCCTGCGCGACCTGCTTTAAGAGCGTCGTCTTACCGGCTTTTGGCGGAGAAACAATCATACCTCTTTGTCCCTTGCCGATCGGCGAGAGCAGATCCAGTACCCGCATCGCCGTCGTTGTCTTCCCAGGCGTCTCCAGGTGCAGACGTTGATTAGGGAAGATCGGCGTCAGGTTTTCAAAATGCGGCCGGCGTTCCACTACACTGACCGGATATCCGTTAACATTCTTTATATACAGCAGAGCTGCAAATTTCTCTGTAGCTGCTTTGACTCTGCGGCTGCCTGTGATAATATCACCCGTTTTCAGATTGAACCGCCGGATCTGTGACGGCGCCACATACACGTCGTTCTCTCCAGGGAGAAAATTTTCACAGCGGATAAATCCAAAACCATCCGGCATAACTTCCAGAATCCCGTTTGCCGCGATCCCGCTGTCAAGCTCTGCAACGTCCTGAGGCGTCAGCACCTCCTGCGGACGGTTCGGTCTCCGGTCCATCTCAGGTCTGCGTTCATTTTCCATCCTTTTCTCCGTATACGTTCTCCCATTTGCATCCGGCTCCCCGCGCCGGTCAGAGTCCGTTCGACGCTCCGTCCTGGGTCTCGAGCCTGTATCCTGCTCCGTCCGGCGGTCAGCCTCCGAAGCCGCCGGTCTCGGCGGCATCGCCACCGTCCGCATCAGTTCTTCCTGTTCTGCCACTGCACACAGCGCATCAATCAGCTCGCCCTTGCGCATCGTACTGCTTCCCTTGATTCCCTGGCTTTTCGCCAGTTCCTTCAGCTGTGCAAGCGGCAGCGTCTGAAGTTTTTCTCTCATAGATTTTTCTCCATTCTCAATCAATACCATTATCAATTATAAAATTTCTTCGGTTGGTGTTTTATCTTTTATCATCGGTAAGTTTAAATATGGGAATTAAAATTTAGAAATGATGATATCTGGATAACAGATGTTGGGACGATACAGACGTCCCAGACATCATTATACCCTATCTTCACAAAAAATGGAAGAGCATTCTTATAAAACTTTGTTCCATATCTGTATGATTGATAACTTCAGAAGAAACCAGAGGCAAATACCTATGCCCCCGACATCTTTCAGGCATTTACAAAAAATCAATGATTCTATTCTTGTCCTTCAGCCGCACTTCTCCGGATCTCTTCCATATGTTCACGGATTTTACGTTCATATCCCTGATCGGAAGGCCGGTAAAAGACACTGTCCGCGAGATCATCCGGCAGATACTGCTGCTCGACATAGTGATTGGGGTAGTCATGCGCATACTTATATCCGATTCCCCGGCCGAGTTTTTCAGCGCCCCGATAATGCGAATCCTGCAGATAAGACGGCACCGGCGATGCCTTTCTGCTTTTTACTACGTCCATTGCGTCATTGATCGCACAGACCGCCGTGTTGCTCTTTGGCGCCGTCGCGACATAAGTCACCGCCTGCGACAGGATGATCTGGGCCTCCGGCATCCCGACCCGCTCTACTGCCTGAGCAGCGCTTACCGCCACCGTCAGCGCCATCGGATCTGCATTTCCCACATCCTCCGACGCACAGATCATGATCCGTCTCGCGATAAAACGGATATCCTCACCCGCATAGAGCATCCGTGCGAGATAGTAAACCGCGGCATCCGGATCGGATCCCCGCATGCTCTTAATAAATGCTGAAATCGTATCATAATGGTTGTCGCCGTCCTTATCATAGCGCACAGCCCGTTTCTGGATGCACTCCTGCGCAACGTCAAGCGTAATATGGATCAGCCCATCTACCGGGTCACGATCCGTCGTCAATACTCCGAGCTCCACTGCGTTCAGCGCCGCTCTCGCGTCGCCGCCCGAAACATCAGCCAGAAAATCCGCCGCGTCTTCCTCAATTCTCGCGTTGTAAGTTCCCATGCCCCGCTCCGGGTCCTCGATTGCCCGCCGGATCAGCACCTTTACGTCGTCCTTCTCCAACGCCTTTAATTCAAAAATCCGAGACCGGGACAGCAGCGCGCCGTTGACCTCAAAATAAGGATTCTCCGTCGTCGCACCGATCAGAATAATCGTTCCGTCCTCCACAAAAGGGAGCAGATAATCCTGCTGGCCCTTATTAAACCGGTGAATCTCATCGATAAAGAGAATCGTCTTTTTCCCATACATCCCCATAGCGTCCTGCGCCTTACGGACGACGTCCTCCATATCCTTTTTTCCCGCTGCCGTTGCATTGATCTGGGAAAATTCCGCGCTTGTCGTATTCGCGATCACTTTCGCAAGCGTAGTCTTGCCCGTCCCGGGAGGACCGTAAAAAATGATCGAACCCAGCTTGTCCGCCCGGATTGCCCGATATAAAAGTTTATCCTTTCCGATCAGATGTCTTTGTCCTACTACCTCATCCAGCGTCCGGGGGCGCATCCTCGACGCCAGCGGCGATTCTCTCTCCTGGAGATTACTTCTCATATAATCAAATAAATCCATCGTACTTTTCCTTCTCTGAAACGAAAATCACAGTCCTTTTTCTAAACCCGATCTGACAGGAAACAGCATCCACCTTTTCCTTATATCGTCTCCTGATAAGTATAATGAGATTTCGGCTCTCAGTCAATCACCAGTTCATCCGCAGTAACAAAGACATAGCCTTCTTTTTGAAACAGATCAATCAGTTCAAGCGCCGCGTCCACAGACTCCTGCAGGATATCATGCATCAGAATAATACTTCCATCTTCTGCTTCCCGGCTCACCCGGCTGACAATAGCAGCCGTATCCTTAAGCTTCCAGTCCAGGGAATCCACCGTCCAGAACACCGGAGTCAGATCCAGACGCTCCTCCAGTTCCTCATTCCAGTCCCCATAGGGCGGCCGCAGGTATTCCGGCCGTTTTCCGGTAATATCTTCGATCAGTTTTTCATTTTTTTCAATATTAATGCAGGCCGCTTCCACACCTTCTTTTGTCATCTGGACGTGACGAAAACCATGATTTCCGATAAGGTGTCCGTCCTCCTGCATCTGCCTGACCAGATCTTCATTTCCGGCAATATTTTCCCCCATCAGAAAAAATGTCGCCACCACGCCCCGCTCCCGCAGACCGTCCAGCAAAAGTTTGGTGGTGGACGCGTCCGGTCCGTCATCAAAGGTCAGCGCAAGCACCTTTGCCTCTGTCCGGGACTGTATTCTCTCACCTCCTGAAACCGGATATCCTTCTTCGGTTCTCGGAAAATCCGATGACACAGACTTCGTCTCCTCAACCGGCAGCCGGTGCCTGTACCATGCCGACGCACCTCCCGCGACAATGCCTAAAAACAGCGCGTCTGTCAGAAGCACCGCAAATAAAATCCGCGAATCCCGCCGCAGCCCGCGCTCTTTTCGTCTCATCGGCTTCCCCTGATCTGCCTGTTACTATCAGGTTATGCGGAAAATAGAAAGATTAGAACAACAGATCTCTGTATTAAAAACATTCTTTATCAATCTTAAGTACGCATGCCGCATCCAGTGGGACAAAATTAAAAAAATGTTCAGACAGTTCCTTTTCCCCTGTCCGGAATAATATTCTACATTAATGAATATTCCCTTCAGGTATCTCTATGAACCATATCCGAACACGGCTTCATGCGGAACATACCGGCGGACTGACTGGCCGCGGCGTAGGCGTCGCGGTACTGGACACCGGATGTTTTCCTCATGAAGATTTTTCTGATAGAATCTCCGCTTTTTACGATATTGTCCACCGTCAGGGGCAGACGCCCTATGATGATAACGGACATGGCACGCACGTCTGCGGCATCATCGCCGGGAGCGGTCTGACCTCCGGCGGACGCTTTGCCGGAATTGCCCCCGGATGTCACCTGATCCCCGTCAAGGTACTGGATCAGAAAGGGAACGGTTTCTCCTCTGATATGATCACCGGACTACGGCTCATCCGTCAGAAACAGAGCTTATATCATATCCGCATCATCAATATCTCCATCGGTTCCCTCTCCGGACAGAGATTCGGCGAAGACTCTGCTCTGGTAAACGAAGTCAATGCCGCCTGGGATGACGGCCTGATCATCGTCGCCGCGGCCGGCAATATGGGACCGGATAAAGGCAGTGTCACCGCTCCCGGTATCAGCCGCAAAGTCATCACCGTCGGAAGCTCTGACGACTGTCTGCCAGTCAATGTCCAAGGGAAACGTATGATCCATTACTCCGGCCGCGGCCCCACCGGTTCCTGCATATGCAAGCCGGATATTGTAGCCCCAGGAGCCATGGTTGCGAGCTGCGCAAACCGCTCCCGCTCCTACACGGTCAAAAGCGGGACCTCCATGTCAACGCCGATCGTTACCGGCGCTATCGCACTTCTCCTTGAAAGACATCCAAACCTCACTAATCGGGACATCAAACTCCTGCTGCGCAACCGGGCTGTTGATCTCGGCTTGCCGCAGAACCAGCAGGGGTGGGGGATGCTGGATATCCGCAGGCTTCTGGCAACCGAGTAAGAGGCGGCTTTTTCGCCTCATACTTGCTGCGCGGTTGCTGTGTGCCAGTGGCATCTGCACTCCGTTTCGGTCCGTCCTTAACGTGTGCCAATGGCACACAGGACCGTTTAGCAACGACCGAAGCGGAGCGTAGAACAGGTGCGGCATCAGCCGCAAAAATTCCTTACCCGCCCCTGCGCATAAAAAACAGGCAGAAGTTTTTTCTTCCTTCTGCCTGCTTTTCCTTTCAAACATTTTCTATGAATCTTCCGCTCTCTACTCAGCCTGCTGGATCACTCTTACCCGCAGTACGCCGTCCACGCTCCTCAGATTCTGCACGGTAGTCGCGTTTGGCACTCCGTCCAGATCCATCAGCGTATACGCGTATTTGTTTTTACTCTTATTGGTCATATCCGAAATATTGATCCCGCCAGCTGCCAGCATACCGGTCACCTGTCCGATCATATTCGGCACATTGCGGTGCATAACCGCGACACGGGCCGCCGCCTTGCAGACTCCCATATCGCACTCCGGATAATTGACCGAATTGTGGATATTGCCGTTTTCCAGATAATCCATAACCTCAATGACCGCCATCTTCGCGCAGTTGTCCTCAGACTCTTCTGTAGACGCCCCCAGATGCGGAATGATGATCGCGTTTTCCATATTGGCGCTCTTTGCGTTCGGGAAATCGCTTACATAGCGTCTCACCTTGCCGGAAGCCAGAGCCTCCGCCATATCATCATCATTCACCAGAAGATCACGCGCAAAGTTCAGGATCACCACGCCATCCTTCATCCGTGAGAAATTGGACTTGTTTAACATTCCCTTTGTGGAATCCATCAGCGGTACATGGATCGTAATGTAATCACATTCCGCATAGATGATGTCCGCGCTGGTGATATGTTTCACATCACGGGACAGATTCCAGGCCGCATTGACAGAGATAAACGGATCATATCCATATACTTCCATCCCCAGACCGGCAGCCGCGTTAGCTACCTCCGCGCCGATCGCGCCCAGACCGATCACGCCCAGCTTTTTGCCGCGAATCTCTCCGCCGGCAAACGCTTTTTTTGCTTTTTCTGCGCTCTTTCCGATATTTTCATCCGCCTTATTGGCTCTGCACCAGTCAATACCGCCAATGACGTCACGGGCCGCCAGCAGGAGACCGCACAACACCAGTTCTTTTACTCCGTTGGCATTGGCGCCAGGCGTGTTAAATACAACGATGCCCTCTTGTGCACAACGTTCCAGCGGGATGTTATTGACTCCTGCGCCGGCTCTGCCGATTGTGAGAACATGCTCTGAAAACTCCGTCTCATGAAGAGATGCGCTGCGAAGCAGGATCCCATCTGCATCCTCGATGTTTTCCGTCAGTTCATATTCCTGAGTCAGAAATCCCAGGCCATACTTGGAAATCGCGTTAAGACAATGGATCTTTCTCATGCCTGATGTTCCTCCTCAAATTTTTTCATAAACGCAACCAGCTTTTCTACGCCCTCCTGCGGCATTGCGTTGTAGATCGAGGCGCGCATACCGCCGACTGTCCGATGCCCCTTCAGGTTGATAAAGCCCTGTGCCGCCGCCTCTTTCACAAACAGCGCGTCCAGATCTTTATCACCCGTGACAAACGGAACATTCATCAGAGAACGGTCTTCCTTTACCACAGTCCCATGAAACATACTGCTCTGATCCAGGAAATCATACAGGATCTTCGCCTTTCTTTCATTGCGCTCTTTCATAGCCGCCAGGCCGCCCTGTTTTTTCAGCCATTTGAATACCTTTCCGCAGATATAGATGCCATATGCCGGCGGAGTATTGTACAGAGACTTTGCGTCTGCGTGAATCTTATACTGACACATCGTAGGCGTCCCCGGCAGGACATCCTCCGTGATCAGATCCTCACGGATAATTACAATCACCACACCAGCCGGCCCGATATTCTTCTGAACGCCGCCATAGATGACGCCGTATTTCTCAACGTCATGCGGTTCAGACAGGAAACAGGATGAAACGTCCGCAACCAGAGTCTTGCCCTTGGTATTGGGCAGCGTCTTATACTTGGTTCCGTAGATCGTATTATTCTCACAGATATAAACATAATCCGCGTCTTCGTCAATCGGAAGATCGGAACAGTCCGGGATATACGAAAAGGTCTTGTCCGCACTGGAGGCGATGGCAACCGCCTTGCCGTATTTCTGCGCTTCCTGATAAGCCTTCTTCGCCCACTGGCCGGTGATGATATAGTCGGCAACACCGTTCTTCATCAGGTTCTGCGGGATCATCGCAAACTGCAGGCTCGCACCTCCCTGAAGAAAAAGCACTTTATAGTTATCCGGGATCTTCATCAGATCTCTCAGGTCCGCCTCCGCGTCGTCGATAATCTGCTGATACTCCTTGGAACGATGGCTCATCTCCATAACTGACTCACCAGTTCCGTTGTAATTCAACATCTCCGCCGCCGCTTCCTCCAGTACCTCTACCGGAAGCATTGCCGGACCAGCCGAAAAGTTATACACTCTTTCCATAATTTTCTCCTCTTTTCTTACTGCATCATTCATTTATTGCCGGATCTTTAAATCGGTATCATCGAACGCGTCCTGAATCGCATTGCCCGGTGAAACCATCGGATATACCTTATCGTCACAGTTGATCTGACAGTCGATCACCACCGGTACCTGCGCTTTCATCGCTTCCTCCAGCACCGGCCGCAGTTCCTCTCTGCTGACCACACGGTACGCTTTCGCGCCCATCGCCTCTGACAGCTTACAGTAATCCACCGAATCATTCAGCATCGTAGCGGCATATCGTTTCCCGTAGAAAAGAGTCTGCCACTGACGCACCATACCCAGTACCTGATTATTAATGATCACCTCGATGACCGGTACGCCATAACGCGCCGCCGTTGCCACTTCATTCATATTCATACGGAAACAGCCGTCACCTGCGATATTGAAGATCGGCATATCCGGTTTTTCCATATCCTCATACGCCAGCTTTGCCCCGATGGACGCCCCCAGGCCATAACCCATCGTTCCCAGACCGCCGGACGTCAGAAGCTGTCTCGGTCTTGAATACTTATAATACTGAGCCGCCCACATCTGATTCTGCCCGACCTCGGTACAGATCACCGCATTTCCCTTTGTTATATCATAGATCGTCTCTATCACATAAGGCCCGGTCAGCTGACTTTTATCATACCGCAGCGGATACATATCCTTCAACCGTTCCATATGCACGATCCATTCATCATGATGGATCGGATCCAGACGCGTATTCAGTTTTCTTAAGACCGTCTTCAGATCGCCGATGATCCTCACGTCCGCATGGACATTTTTGTTGATCTCAGCCGCGTCAACATCGATGTGTATCACCTTTGCATTCTTCGCGAACATTGCAGTATTGCCGGTCACACGGTCGCTGAAACGTGCTCCCGCCACAATCAGCAGATCACACTCACTCACGCCAAAGTTGGACGCCTTTGTTCCATGCATACCCAGCATACCGGTGTAAAGAGCATCTGTTCCGTCAAAGGCTCCCTTTCCCATCAGAGAGTCCGCGACCGGCGCCTGAATCTTGTGAGCCAGTGTTCGCAGTTCCTCCGAAGCGCCCGACAGGATCGCGCCGCCGCCGACAAAAATGAACGGCTTCTTCGATCTCTGGATCAGCTCCATGGCTGCCTCCAGATCCTCCTCCCGGATCGTATCCTTCTGACGCTCCACACGATGCGGCTCCTCGGGAGTAAATTCACATTTCTCAATCGTCGCATTTTTTGTAATATCGATCAGCACCGGTCCCGGCCGGCCGCTCTGCGCGATCTGAAACGCGCGGCGGATGGTCTTTGCCAGATTTTTTACGTCTTTTACGATAAAATTATACTTGGTAATCGGCATCGTTATGCCAAGGATATCGATCTCCTGAAAGCTGTCCTTGCCAAGCAGAGTGACGCCGACATTACAGGTGATCGCGATGAGTGGAATCGAATCCATGTACGCGGTTGCGATACCTGTAACCAGGTTAGTCGCTCCCGGACCTGAAGTAGCCAGACACACCCCGACCTTTCCTGTCGCTCTCGAATATCCGTCCGCAGCATGCGCAGCTCCCTGCTCGTGAGAGGTCAGGATATGCCGGATCTCATTCTGATGTTTATAAAGCGCGTCGTATATCTCCAATATGGCACCGCCCGGATAGCCAAAAACTGTCTTGACTCCCTGTTCCTTCAGACATTCCACAACAATCTCAGAACCGGGAAGAACTCTGGTCTCTGCCATAATACTAAAAACCCCTTTCCTTTCCTCAATGATTCAGGCCGACATGGAAATCAGCGACCTGAATCATGGTTCATTCATTAATTTCCTCTCAGGATCGCTCCCTTATCCGCACTGGTTACCAGCCCGGCATAACGTTTCAGATAACCGGACACCTCTTTGGTCTTCGGAGTCCATTTCGCACGGCGGGCCGCAAGCTCTTCGTCCGAGACCTTCAGGTTAATCTTATAGGCATTGATATCAATCTCAATAATGTCGCCGTCTTCGATCAGGCCAATCGGACCCCCTGCGGCTGCCTCCGGGCTCACATGGCCAATGGCCGCGCCGCGGGACGCGCCGCTGAAACGTCCATCCGTGATCAGTGCCACAGAAGATCCCAGCCCCATGCCTACAATCGCTGATGTCGGATTGAGCATCTCTCGCATGCCCGGTCCACCCTTCGGTCCTTCATAACGGATCACCACGACATCGCCTGCTTGGATCCTGCCGCCCTTGATCGCCTCAATCGCCTCTTCCTCACTGTCAAATACTTTGGCCACTCCGGTATTCTTCAGCATCTCCAGCGCTACTGCAGAGCGCTTCACAACACAGCCGTCCGGCGCGATATTTCCCTTGAGTACCGCCAGTCCGCCGGTCTTGGAATACGGATTGTCAATCGTACGGATGACCTCCGGATCACGGTTTACCGCGTTTGCGATATTTTCTCCCACTGTCTTACCAGTAACTGTCATACAGTCCAGATTCAGGAGACCGAGCTTGCTGATCTCTTTCATCACCGCATAGATACCGCCGGCCTCATTCAGATCTTCCATATAAGTCGGACCTGCAGGCGCCAGATGGCACAGATTCGGTGTCTTCTCGCTGATCTCGTTCGCGATGTCGATGTTGATCTCCACGCCCGCCTCATGAGCGATCGCCGGCAGATGCAGCATGCTGTTTGTCGAGCAGCCCAGCGCCATATCCATCGTCAGCGCGTTCATAAACGCCGCTTCCGTCATGATATCTCTCGGACGGATGTCTTTCTTTAACATGTCCATAACCGCCATGCCCGCATGCTTTGCCAGACGGATACGCTCGGAATAAACAGCCGGGATCGTACCGTTGCCCTGAAGACCCATGCCGAGTACTTCCGTCAGACAATTCATACTGTTGGCCGTATACATACCGGAGCAGGAACCACAGGTCGGACAGACATTATTTGCGAAATCCTCAACCTCTTCCTCGGTCATCGTGCCCGCCGCGTGAGCGCCGACCGCCTCAAACATACTGGAAAGGCTTCTCTTTTTCCCTTTGACATGACCGGCCAGCATCGGGCCGCCGCTCACAAAGACCGTCGGGATGTTCAGACGTGCCGCCGCCATCAGAAGCCCCGGAACATTCTTATCACAGTTCGGGATCATAACCAGCGCGTCAAACTGATGCGCCAGTGCCATACACTCAGTGGAATCCGCGATCAGATCGCGGGTCACCAGCGAATACTTCATACCGACATGGCCCATGGCAATCCCATCGCACACGGCAATTGCCGGAAACACGATCGGGGTTCCTCCCGCCATAGCGACTCCCTGCTTAACAGCTTCCGTCAGCTTGTCCAGGTGCATATGGCCCGGAACGATCTCATTGAAAGAGCTTACAACTCCTACCAGCGGCTTTGACAGTTCTTCTTCTGTCAGTCCCAGCGCCCGGAACAAGGATCTCGCCGGCGCCTGCTGCATACCGGACTTTGCGTTATCACTTCTCATATGACTCTCCTCCTGATATATTTTCCACCGCTCCAACCTGAAAACAGGCAAAAGCAGGTTTCTCCAATCATATTGTATATCGATTTATGACATTCCAGATTTCGTTACAGTCTCATCAAAAATATCCGCTCTGCGGTTCAGCAAATCCTCTCTGCAACCAGATCGCCCATCCGCGTCGTACCAACCTGCTCACAACCGTCCGCCATGATATCCACGGTGCGGTATCCGTCCGCCAGCACCCGCTTCACCGCCGCCTCGATGGCCAGAGCCTCCTGATCCAGATCAAAGGAGTACCTGAGCATCATAGCCGCCGACAAAATCGTCGCCAGCGGGTTGGCAATATCCTTACCTGCGATATCCGGAGCTGATCCGTGGCTCGGCTCATACAGGCCGAACTTCGTCTCATTCAGACTTGCGGAAGACAGCATACCGATCGAACCGGTAATCATGCTGGCTTCATCCGATAAGATATCTCCAAACATATTTTCCGTCAGGATCACATCAAACTGCCCCGGATTCATCACCAGCTGCATCGCACAATTGTCAACCAGCATATGTTCGAGAGTTACCTCCGGATAATCCTTCACGACCTCTTCGACCACCTTTCTCCACAGGCGGGACGAATCCAGTACATTGGCCTTGTCCACACTGATCACATGTTTTCTGCGCTTCATCGCGATGTCAAACGCCTTGATCGCGATCCTGCGAATCTCATTTTCATTGTAAACCAACGTATCCGTTGCCTGCAGGACACCATTTACCTCCTCGGTACGGCGCTCGCCGAAATACAGACCGCCGGTCAGTTCGCGTACAATCACCATGTCAAAACCGTCGCCGATCAGATCCGGCCGCAGGGGACATACGCCGGCCAGCTCATCATACAGATATGCCGGTCGCAGATTGGCAAATAAATTAAGACCCTTACGTATCGCCAGAATCCCTGCCTCAGGTCTCAGATTTGGTGCCACATCGTACCATCTTGAATTTCCCACTTTTCCTCCGACGGCTCCCAGCAGCACTGCGTCACTCTGTTTTGCCGTCTCCAGCGCCTCTTCCGTAAGCGGCACTCCATATGCATCGATGGAACATCCCCCCATCAGGATCTCCTGATAAGAAAATGTATGGCCATATACCTCTCCGACCCGATCGAGCACCTTACATGCCTCACGGACAATCTCCGGTCCGATACCGTCGCCCGGAATCGTAACAATTCTACATTCCATATCTGTCTCCTCTATCATTCAGTATAATCGCCCAGTTGATGTCCATAATAGCTTATTTGCAATCATTTTTCAACATTTGAAACAAATTTTTATGAAAAAGAAAATGAAAAAACTGCCGGAATCCTTCGGAAACCCGAAAAACCCCGGCAGCAACTCCTTATGAATCTATTTTTCCTGATTACGCCTGCTCGTAGAGCTCTTTCATCCTCGCACAGCACCATGCCGCATTCTCAACGTTAGTGTTTTCCAGCGTCGCGTAGCAGAACGGTTTTTCTTTCTTTACATATTTCATAACAACCGAATAATCCATCTCTCCGGTGCCTGCCCCTACGGACTCCAGTCCGTATCCCGTATCTACATGAATGTAATCTTTCAGATGAATCATTGCGATATCCGGTCCCAAAAGCTCCAGCGACTTTTTAAATACTTCATCCTTGTGATCCACATTGTCCAGATCCAGCAGATTAACCGGATCATAGAGGATCTGCAGATTCGGAGAATCAATCTCATCTAGGACGATACGTGCACGCTCCGCATTGTAGATAATATGGCGCGCGACCGGCTCGATCGCAATAATCACTCCGAACTGTTCCGCACAGCGCACAACCGGCGTCAGGTTCTTGATAAATGTGTAAAGAGCTTCTTCGGAACGGCACTCCGGACAATTTACATACTCTGCGTTCGGCGCTCCGGTCTCCGTGCCGACCATCGCGCAGCCCAGCAGCGATGCGAAACGAAGATGCGCGTAATATCTCTGCTGGAACTCACGAATTGCGTCCGGATCCGGATGACCCAGATTCTGGTAGCATCCCAGCAGTGCGATATCCAGCTCATTTTTTTCAAACAGATGCTTCAGATAATGGGCGTAGCCGGGAGTCAGGGCGGACGGTCCGTAAGCATATTCTTTCATGGCCTTACTCAGAGCCAGATGGGCACAGCTGTACCCTTTCGAGCGCACGATGGGAAGCAGTTCTTCCATCGGCACCTTTTCCGCGTCATGCAGACGCAAGCCTAACTGTAACATATGAAATACCTTCCTTCTATTCATTTTTCAGGAAACTTTCCAACGTCTGTTCCCCGAAATCTTAGCCTGATTATAACATTTTTCACGCTTTCCCACAATCATAAACAGACGTTGCCTGCAAGGTTTTCTCCTGTCGCGGATTGGGTGGCTGTCAGATCGCTTCCCTGTTTTTCAACTGAGAAAAGTATTTCTTATGATTTTGTCGGAACAACTGCTGGTATTCTTCATTAGAGGAATGGTGCAGGTTATGAATATACTGATGTTCCTGACCGGAAATCGCGGCGTCTTTGCGGCTCAGCATGTACACGGCCAGGTCAGAACACTGATCCGATATCCGCTCCATACTCTGTAAAATATTCTGATATTGGATCCCGTTCAGAATATCGCATACACCGCTGACCATCCGTTTTACATGGCGTTCCTTCAGCGACTCGATCAGGTCGTCGATGACCTCCTCCACAGGCTCCACGGTTCGCGCCATATCATAGTCTGAACTTTTATAGGCCCCGGCGGTTATCGAGAGGATATCGCTTACTGCATCCGCGGCGACACGAAGATCACGCATGGCTATCTCAGAAAAACACTCGTCCTTTTCCAGAAGGATTTTCTGACTGTTCACAATACTGACAGCCAGATCGCCGATGTGTTCAAAACACGTCAGTGCCCGGATCTGAAAATTCTGGTTATGATTATCTGAATCCAGAGCTATGTACGGAGATATGGCTACAATATACTTATTCGAAGCATCTGCCATCTCGTCGAGCAAGTCTTCTCGCTGCCGGATGCGGATCTTCCTTTTACCGTCAAATTCATAAATCTGCCGGATACACGCGTCATAGTTATGGATCGCCACATCTGCCATATGGGCGATCAGATGAGCGGTCTGATCCAGAGCCAGTCCCGGATTGGTAATCAGATGCTCGTCCAGCTCACGGAGATTTTCACGGATATCTGCATCCTCGGATTCCATCGGTTTATCTGGCACCAGTCTTTCCGCTATCGCCGCAAACCGATCCGAAACCGGCAGCAGCAATACCGCAGGAAGCAGGCGAAAGAGTCCATGAATGTTAGCCACGCCGCCGGAATTCAAAGACATGTACCAGATCTCGTCTCCGATCAGACCCGTACATCTTGCGGCAACCAGCAAAAGACCGATCAGACAGGCTGCACAGATATTATAAATCACATGCACCAGCACCGTCCGGATCTGTTCCGGATTTGCTCCGATCCGACAGACCAGAAATGTCGTCAGACAGTCGCCGATGTTCACACCCACGATAACAGCCACAACAGCACAGAAACGGACGCCTACCGAACTTGCCAGAGTCTGTAAAATGCCGATGACCGCCGAGAAACTCTGGATGACTCCGGTAACAAACACACCCGACAGAAATCCCAGGACATAATTACCCTCAAATGCAGTCAGAAGCTGACTCAGCGAATCGCCCATCTCACCGACAGCCTCGCTCATATAAATCAATCCCATAAAAAGGATACCGAATCCCACGGCAATCACACCCGGATTTTTTGCGGAGCTTCGCCGGTTACTGACAAACATGATCAGTACCACTCCCAGAATCAATGCGATCGACGCCAGATGATCTGCACTGAAAAGATTTAAGATCGAATTCCCGGCATCCAGATCCATCAGCCGGATTACCTGAGCAGTGATTGCGGTACCGACGTTCGCTCCCAGGACGATACCGACGGACTGTCGAAAAGTGAAAAAACCGGCTCCCACCAGGCCCACTGTCAACACGATTGTTGCCGTAGAACTCTGTATCATACAGGTAACCAGCATACCCAGGATAAAGCCTCTCACCGGATTGTCCATCACTCTGGCAAGAGCTGCCTTCATAGCACCGCCGGAACAGCTTTTCAGACCCTCCCCCATCAGGCGCATCCCATACAGAAACATACACAGGCCGCCCAGCACCGCAAGAATTCGATAAAATACTTCCATCTGATTGTCCTCTTTCTTTTCGCAAAACTCACGGCAAGGATTCTTTGTGATTCGTTTGTCTGATCATCCTTTCCCGGATTCTTTTGTAAATACCTTTCTTAAAGTCGATAGATAAACACAGATTTAACGCGCTTTTTACATGATTTTAACATGAACAGGACAAATCATCAACCACTCATTTCATAAACAGCGGAAAGAATCCCCTCTGCTCAAAGGCATCCTTTCCGCTGTACTCTGAATCCGCTTCTGAATTTTACAGGAAACGTCTTAAATCTTTTTCTTATGTCGTTTGCTATCACACATGCTCTCACATTTGTCTGACTTTTCTTTGATGCCGGATCTGCTCACTGACTGCCATCATACACGCGGCACTCCCATGCTGGTTATCTGTCATCTGAAGCTCACTCACATAATATTCCGCTTTACCACTGCGATCTTTACGATTATGCGGATCTGGTCCCGCGCCCAGTCCGGCGCTCGCGCAGATCCCGTAAAGGCAGATCCCATCCGCCTCCCGCCGCAGATACGTATCCCGGATCCCGTCGATAACCTCGCTCCCTTTTCTCGCACAAACCTCATCCAGCATTCCCAGTCGTGTGCCCTTCATCAGCGCATAAGCGACCATGGCGCTGCCGGACGTCTCTGGATAATTACCCTCCATATCCGGTCGGTCTACCACCTGCAGAAACATCCGCGAAGCCGTGTCCTGATACGGTAAAATTCCCTTGATCGCACGCCGCAGGATCGGAACCAGTTCCTCTGACCGTGCGGTGCACCCCTTTGCCAGTTCATACACATCCGCCAGCGCCATCAGATACCAGCCCTCCGCACGCAGCCATACCGCCGCGCTCTGTCCGGTCCGCGGATCGGCCCAGTCCGCCTTACGGCTCACATCACAGCCGTGACGATACAGCCGGATCTCCGGATCCCACAGAAGTTCATGCGCACTTTCAAACTGATCCACGATATCATCCCAGCGATCTTCTCCGTTCTCCGTCAGACATTTCGCATAAAAGGGCATTGCCATATACAGTCCATCCAGCCACACCTGATTGGGATATATATCCTTGTGCCAGAAATTGCCCGTTGCTGTCCGCGGATAATCAGACAAAAATGCATAAGCCTTCTGCACCGCCTTCTCATAACACGCATCTTTGGTCCGATCCCGCAGGAGGCGCAGCGACTTACCGAAGCTCACTTTATCAATATTGTGCTCGCCTTCCTTCCAGTTCACGATCGATCCATCCTCGCGCATCAGCCAGCCCGCGTTGTCCGTAATCGCCTGGTTCCAGGAACTGTCTCCCGTAGCTTCCGCCAGATACGCCGCACCAGTCATGCAGAGATCATCCTTATAGTTCCATGCCTTATCACATAAAAACTGTGGAAACTTCGTTGTCAGATAATCGGAGAAATATTCCAGCCACATCCTGCTTGCCTCCTTCCTTTTATAATCCTGCAAAATCTGCTACGCGGTTTAAGATCTGTATCGTCTCATATCCCGTAACCGGACGTCTGGGCTGGAATTTTCCATCCGGTTCCAGCTCCATAAACCCGAAATACAGCGCCCGCGCCACATTCGTACCGTAATTATTGCCTACTTCTTTCACATCCGCACATACCGGCATCGTACTGGAAGCATTGCGGTAATTGACACCGCATGCCTGCATCGCGACCGTGGCCATTTCCTGTCGGCTGACCAGCCCTTCCGGGCAGAGTTCTCCCTCTTCGGTAAGCGCGAGAAACCCCTGCTTTACCACAATGTCCAGCACCTTTCCATCTGGAATCATGGTATTTGGGACTGTGCCATCCGCTGTCACCTGGTTCTTTCCCTGTTCCACGGACTCCTTTGATTCTTCAGCTGCCGGCTCTCGTCTCACACCTGTATCCGGATTCGCTAACGGCATCAGCATCTGCGCAAGCGTCTCGCGCCGGATCGGCTTTTCTTTTTCCAGAATGTCCCTTTCCGTAAGGAGGCCCCGGCAAACCAGCCTGCACGCATTCACATCCGCCCCTGCAGCCTTGCCGGACAGGATCCGATAACAATGACTGAATTCCTGATTACCATTCTCATCCTCCGCCACCACACGCAAATACGCCGGAATGTCTGACGCCGGCAAATGATTCTCCGCATCATCCGTGGGAATTACAAATGTCTCTCCGCTTCCGGCTTCCACCCATTTGCCATTCTCCCCGGCCAGCTGCCAGCGCCAGGACAGTTTCTCCCCACTCCGACAGGTTCTTGCCGTAGCAGTTACCTCCTGCCCTCTCGCGGTGATCCCAAGAACACGAACCTTATCCGGACGCGGAAAATATTTTCCGTTGATCCTGACATTCTCAATCACCGGATCCTGCCAGTTCATACACCGCATCGGCTGTGTCACGCCGGTAATCTCAATGTTGCGCAGCGTCAGTCCCGTGATCGGCACCTCATCAAACGCCTCCAGGAAGACCCCGTAATCGCCGCCGTAAGCCCGGATATTTTCAATCAGAAGATTACGGAAAATCGGCAGCTCATCACCATTTCTTCCATCCTCATACAGCATCGTCCCATGCACCGCCGCTCCATGAACGCAGTCGATTACCGTATCTGCCAGCACGATATCCTCCACGATGCCTCCACGGCGCGCATTCGTCTTTAATCGCAGAGCGTAGGTCAAATTCGGACTGCAGAAACGGTTATTCATCGCTGCCACACAACGGATCCCCCCGCTCATCTCACTCCCGAGCGCAATCCCCCCGTGACCGTCCGCAAATTCATTTCCTTCGATCAATACATGCTCACAGGGAATCCTCGCCTCCCTGCCGTCCCGGTCACGTCCGGACTTCAGACTGATGCAGTCATCTCCCGTATCAAAACGACAGTTAGTAATAAACACACCGTCGCAGCTTTCCGGGTCGCAGCCGTCATTATTGGGGCCATGACTGGATAATGTCAGTCCGTCTACCGTCAGACTCTTACACATGACCGGATTCACCTGCCACATCGGGCTGTTCTTTAGGGTAAAACCCTTCAGCAACACCCGTTCACAGCGGATCGCCTGAATAAAATTCGGCCGCAGATAATGCCCCGGCCCGAAGATCCTCTCGGATACCGGCACTCCCTCCATATTCATCCGGCGGGTTTCCCGGCGATCCTCCAGCTGGAGATCCTTCTTATCCGCAGACCACGCTTTTTCCACCTGATGATGCCAGTTCCACCAATGCTCCGCATCCGCTCCGCCGTCCAGCGTCCCCTCTCCGGTCAACGCGATATCCTTCTCGTCACAGGCATAGATCAATGCGCTGAAATTATAACAGGGCGTCGCCTCCCAGTGAGAAAAGACCAGCGGATAATGCTTCTCCGGCTCCACATTGACAAAGGAAAGGATGGTATCCTTTGTCTGCAGATGCAGTTCAACTCCGCTTTTCAGGCGCAAAGCCCCCGTGCGGTACCGCCCCGCCGGGACGCATAACCTCCCGCCGCCCTCTTCACTCACCCGGTCAATCGCCTTCTGAAAGCAGGCGGTCTGAATCTCCCCGCTGTCCGGTCTCACGCCAAATTCCAGCACGGAATATTCCTGCTTCCGGATAGCGGGCAGATCAATTTTGCTCAGGATTAATTCTCTCAGCTCTGTCTTATTCATCATGCAAATTCTCCTGACTCTTTATAGCCTCCAGATGTTCTTTGAGATGTTCTCCATGCCACTGATGCATCCCTTCACAGATCTCCTGGATCAGCGCCTCTCCGGCTCCGCAGAGCTGATAAGCGTTTCTTACAATCTCAGCCTGTTCCATGACATTGGCCAATCCCCGCGGTCCATTCAGGCGATCCTCAGCACACGACTGGAGCAGCAGCGGCCGAGGTGCGATCAGACTGGCAATATCTCCCATATCCAGGTGCTCCCATAGGTGCGGGACATAATTGCAGGAGCAGTTGCGGTTTAACGTCAGCAGCGAGTCTTTAAATCCATAAAAATATCCACTTATCACCGCAAAACGCAACCGTTCATCCAGCGCCGCAAGCCACAGCGTCTGCATTCCGCCTCCGGAAAAACCGACACATCCCGTCGCTTCACAATCCCAGCAGCCGCATTTTCTGATATAATCGAGCGCACGCATCAGATCCCAGGTCAGCATACCGGCGACCGGGATCCCCAGCGGTTCCCCCATATGCGCAAGCCAGTAGCAATCCCCCTTCAGCCCCACAACCGAATCCCGCGTATCCGCGATATCTTCCCGCCGCTCGCCAAATCCGCGACAGTCCGGACAGACTGCTACATATCCCAGCCTTGCCAGCTGCATCCCATAATCGTAATGATAAAACTCAATTTTCTCATCAACTGTCTGGTATCCCCGCACACCGGCGACCGTATATTTCCCGGCTCCATTATGCCCCGGCGGGCAGATGACCGGACATGTATCTGTCCCTGCATGTTCCGGGATCAGCACATACATCGGCATCCATACATCCGGCTCCGTCTGGATTCGGATGTGTTCCCGGCGGATCCCACCGGCAAGCGGTTCCACTTCCTCCAGAACCGGAGTCAGCGGGCACTCTTCCATCTTATCGAATCCCAGCAATTCCCGCAAGAGGCTTCGCATTCTCTTTTGCCAGTTTCGAAAATCTTCTCTCGTGTTTCCCTGGAAAGCATCTTTTCTCGCATATTTGTCATACTTTCTGAGCATCGAAGGCAACGTGCCATATACTGTATTCATTCTGGGAAACATCTCTTTTTTCTGCACGGTCATTTCGCCTCAGCCGCTTTTTTCTGTTTTAAATAGTCCGACACAAACGGCCAGATCACGCAGACCAGTGACACGATCAGCAGGGCACAGGAAATCGGCCGGGTAATGAACTCCGCGTAGCTTCCATGTGCATAGCTGATACCCTGACGGAAATACCGCTCCAGCTTGCTTGACAGGATAAAGGCCAGCACCAGCGGCGAAGTCGGCAGGCCCGCAATACTCATAAATACCGACAACAGGCACAACGCCAGCATCACATAAATGTTGAACATGATATTGGAAATGCCATATCCGCCAATATAACTGATCACCAGGATCACTGTATACAGATAGTGATACGGCACTTTGAGGATATAGGGGAACCAGCGCTTCGTCAGGATCTGAACCAGATAAGTCACAATCGCGGACACCATGACGCAGGCGAAGATCAGCATCGCCAGATCCGGCTGCTCCGTCATAAAGAGCGGACCGGCCTGCAGCCCATGAATCGTCAGACCAGCGATCAGCATTGCCGTAATACCATCGCCTGGAATGCCGAGCGCCATCATCGGGATCAGCGCTCCGCCAAGGGAGGCGTTATTCGCCGTCTCCGAAGCCCATACGCCAGAGGGATTGCCTTTGCCAAAGGATTCCGGATTCTTGCTGATGCTCTTGGCATAACCGTAAGCTACCATATTGGAAATACCGGAACCCATGCCGGGCAGAAAACCAATCCACAGACCCACCACAAATGCAAACACAATCGTACGGATATTTTCTACGATATCCTTAATTCCCACCCCCAGACCTTTCATCATACTGACATCCGCATCCGGCATCTTGGCCTCACCTCTCGCGGAGTCACGGATGATCTGACACATGGCAAACATTCCCAGCATCTGAGCCACCGTGCTGATACCGGAACTCAAGTACACGTTACCAAAGGTAAACCGATTCGCACCGTTGATCGGATCCATGCCGATGCAGCCCATCAGCAGGCCGATGCCGGCCGCCATGATTCCCTTGAAAATATTTCCCTTTGACAGCGACGCTACCAGCGTGATCGCACAGAAGCACAGGGAAAAATATTCCCACGGTCCCAGATGAAGAGCAAATTCCGCGATCACCGGCGACAGCACTGTCGCAATCGCCACCGACCCCACCGTGCCGATAAACGACGCCGTCATACCGATCCCCAGCGCCTTGCCCGCCTGACCATTCCTGGTCATCGGGAATCCGTCAAAGCAGGTCGCGATCGCGGAGGAAGAACCGGGGATACCGATCAGTACCGCCGAGATAAATGTGCCGGATACGCCGCCGATCCAGATTGCCAGCAGCAGAACAAAGGAAGTCTCCGTCGAAAGACCAAACGTAATCGGCAACAGCAACGCGATACCCAGCGTCGCCGAAAGTCCGGGAATTGCTCCGAATACAATCCCCAGGGAAACCATCGCCACGATTAAGAGCAGATTGATCGGCTGCAAGCAGATCATCAACGCATTGATATATTCTGTCATCGTCGTTCTCCTCCCTACTCAAAGAATGCCCCGGCTGGCAGCTTTACCTGGAAGCCAAACACAAACATTGCGTACAGCGCTGCCGTCACCAGCACAGAAATGATAATTGACGGAACTAATTTTACTCTGGAAGTTCCCTTCAGATCATAGATAAACACTAACGTTGCAAACGGTGTTGTGATCAGAAATCCCAGATATGTCATCGCGATCGCGTACACCACAAGCATCAGATAGCTTTTTGTAATCTTTAAGACTCCACCCTTCGGGAAATACGGCTTTTCTTCAATATTGCGATCTTTATATCCCTTGATAATCAGCGCCACGGAACTCAGGGCAATCAGAATGATCGCTACGTACGGCAGAAGACGCGGTCCCGGTTCCAGAAGTTTTGCCGGCTGCTTGATCGACTGCGTCTGCATCAGGAAGAACGCGCATCCCAGAAGACCGACGATGCCGGTGATGGTATCTCTTCTCATCTTCATATGAAATAATCCCCTTTTTCTAAAATGTCCTGGGAGTGATCTCCCAGGACTTCTTCTCTTACCATTCAGGCTGATGTCCGTCCTTACTGCTCATACCCCATCACCCTGAATCGTTACATGATCCGTATTCTTTTCTCCGCAGAGAGATTAACCCTGCACATACATATCCAGATCCTTCAGGATCTCGACATCCTGGTCATACTCTGCCTGATGAATCTCTGCGGACTCCTCCAGGTCATGCCAGCCAGGGATGTTGCCGATGCTGGTAATACCCTCGTTAACAGTCTCATCCTCTACGATCGCCTGCATCGCCTTGTTCATGTTTGCGACCATCGTCTCATCCATGCCAGCCGGTCCCAGCAGATAGTGATAAACCGCCATCGTGCAGTCCTCAAAGCCCTGCTCCTGCAGTGTCTTGTAGTTGTCCGGCAGTTCTTCCGGATACTTGTCAATCGTCTGTCCGTCAGAAGCTACGGTACCGATTACTTTCAGTTTGCCAGCCTTCTCATACTCCACCGCATTTCCTACGCCTACGACACCAATATCAATAAAACCGCCGGCCAGGTTGGTCAGACGATCGGACTCAGACGCACACTCTACTGCGTTCAGTTCGATATCCAGGACCTTGCACAGCTTACCAAAAAGCATCGTATTGGCTCCGGAAGCAGGCATACCGGCATTCAGTTCGCCCGGATGAGCCTTTGCATATTCAACAAAACCAGCGAAATCATCATACGGAGCATCCGCCGGAATTGCCAGCGTGGAGAAACCATTATCCTGCAGGCAGGCGATCAGGGTGAAATCGCTCATCGGATCCACTTCCGCATTTCCGGTGATATACTGAATATTCAGCGCGGAAGTCGCTACCGTGAGGGTTGTCCCATCCGGCTTCGCAGCTGCTACTGTCGCATGTCCTACTGTATTGCTGTCATAGTTGGTTACTGTAGTCTTTAAGCCGTAGATCCGGTTTAAGCCTTCGCTGTAGTAACGGATACCCAGATCGGAACCGCCGCCCGCTTTGCCGGGTACTACCAGCGTGATGGTCTCATCTGCCGGAAAGCCGATATCATCCGTGGATGCCGCATCTGCCGCTGCCTCGGTCTCCTCCGCAGCCTCTGCCGCTTCAGTCTCTGCAGCCTCTGTAGCTGCCGCCGTAGTCGCCGCTGCTGTGGTAGATGTGCTGCCCGAACTGCTGCCGCATGCGGTCATTCCCAGAACTGCGACTGCTGCTGCGCCTGCCAGCATCAGCTGATAAAAACTTTTTTTCATAACACTTCTCTCCTTTTCTTTTTATGGATTTTGACTTTGATCAGGGTTTTTCCCCTTGCCTGTATTAGAATTATATGATAAAGAAATGCCATTCACAAACTCCATTTCCTTATAGATTTCATATCATTTTAGTTATATATCATTGCTCTTATTTGTTAAGTTTGCTATAATCATAGGGAAAATATGTGTTACGTGAAAGGATGACCGCTCATGACCACCCGGCAAATGTACTATCTCGTCACAATCGCCGATCAGAGAAATCTCTCGGCAGCAGCCAACATCCTTGGTATCTCGCAGCCTGCGCTGAGCAAATTTCTCACAGAATACGAAGACTCTCTTGGATTTCTTCTTTTTCTGCGCTATCACCGGCAGCTGACGCCGACAGCAGCCGGCCGTTGTGTCATTGACTACGCGCAGCGTATCCTTGACGAGCAGATACGCATGCTGCAGACTATCCGCACCGTCACCAATAACCAACATGCTCATATCCGTCTGGCTACCGCTCCCAACCGCGGGGCGATCATCTACAGCCGCATCTATAATGAATTTTCACGCCGCTATCCTGATATCTCGCTCTCTCTTACCGAGCTCTACGCCAGCGAGCAGCCCTCAGCCATCCAGCACGGCAAGATCGATCTGGCGATCGGCGCCGGCAAAACATCCGACAAGGTCACCGATCTACCCTTTGCTTTCGAGGAGCTCCTCGTATCCCTGCCAGTCTCTCATCCCATGTCATGGGCCAAAAGCATCCGTCTCTCAGATCTGAAGGACACACCATTTGTCCTCCAGGGAGAACGACACAGCATTCGCATCCTTGCCGATGAATTGTTCCGTGAAGCCGGTTTCAGCCCGCTGGTCGCCTTTGAATCCAACGATGTGATCCTGATCGACTCCATGCTCCACCAGGCCGTCGGCGCCGGTCTCGTCTCACAGGCCCATGTATTTCCCTGCCAGGATCTGGTGTACCGCCCGCTGGAACCTCCCGTCCACCAGACTCTCCATATCCGCTATCCGCTCGGACATACCCTGACCGAACCGGAGCGCTATCTCGCCGCCCTGCTGATCCGGGAACGCTTGTCTGACCTGCGCTACACCGCCATCCGGACACCAGAGGTCGAAGAGTTTCTCCACATCGCGGATTCTCCCTCTGGAGAAGACATTTCACCACAGGAAAAGGCAGGAGAAACCACCCGTGCTCCCGCGATTCACCAGACCGCTCCTGAGATCCAGCTCAATACGCAGATCCTCAAATATATCCTCTCCATCGTGGATGAAAAAAGCCTGACGGCAGCGGCCGAGACAAATTATCTGACTCAGCCGGCCCTCTCAAGACATCTGAGAAATGTAGAAAAGATGGTCTGCACCCAACTCTTTACAAGAGTTCACAATCGTCTGCAGCCCACCAATGCCGGCAAGATCTTTGCCAATTCGGCCAGAAATCTCCTGCGGCTGGAGGAGGATCTCGTCGAGCAGCTTAAGACCTATCGACTCGGTCATGGAGGAGGCGTATATCTGTCATGCGATCCCATCCTTGTGCCCCGTCTTCGGGAATCCGTGGAAACACAATTTTCCTCACGTTACCCTGATGTCCTTCTGAGTATCATCGAGGGAGATCGGTCACAGACCGAGGAAGCCTTACTGAATGCCTCCGCCGATCTTGGTCTCTATTTTTCCTGTGACATGACGCACCCGATCCTGAATTGTAAAAGTCTGTCTCACAACGAATTGCTGTACTGTCAGGGTACTTCCCGGCATCCGGATTCAATGGAACGCACCGTTATGCTTGCACCTGCGGGCAGTTCTCTGCGTGCGGAACAGGAACGGCTCCTGGATGACGTTTCCGGCTCGCCTCTATCCATTGTCTGCGAAGCCCGGAGCGATATCTTAAGCCTTCTGACACAAACCGGCACTGCCGATACCATCCTGCCACAAAGCCTGCTGCCGCCTGAGGTTCTCGCCCGCTGCGTCCCATTTAAATCTACGCAGGTTTATCATCTGATCCTCGCCCACCATCCCGGCCGCAATCTGCCGAAGCACATCCGGGAACTTGCTCAGATACTGGCAGAGGCACTTGAAAACTATTTTACATAAAATTTTCACATGAGCAGTGCGGTACTACTATCGGAAGTAAAGCAGACAGAAAACTACCGGATCCCTTTGAGGTCCGGCAGTTTTCTGTCTGTTGCATTTTCTTATTTAATTCTGCTTCTTCCACCCATCTCCCAGATACCCTGCGGTATTGGCGATCATATCATCCACCAGCGCTCTCACATCGGCTTCCGTACATTGTTTTCCCTTCACCAGAGGATCATTGAGAAACGCTTCCACAACCTTCTCCCGGTCATAGTCGAGTGCTGCTTCCAGTATCAGTTCATGGTTTTCCAGGTGCGGCATCAGCAGTCCCCGGACGCCTTCCGGGACAGCCCCCGCTATTACCGGGTGGATCGCATTGTACTCAAAGACCGCGTTCGTCTCCACTAATGCCTCCGAAGGCAGGTTCGTGAGCTGCCTCCCGCTGTTCGGGATATTGACATTACTCACGACACGCCCAAGTCCGCACAGCGCCTTGATCAGCAGGATGCCTTCCTCTCCGGTCGGCTTTAATTCCATCTCCTCCTGTCCGGAGTACAGGCGCGCGCTCCTTTCCAGACGCTTTCTCAGATCATCCTTTCTCCACTTCACACTGGTCAGGCCAAACTTCCAGGATGCCACGGTTTCCGGGTCTTTCAGGTACTCATCTCCCGGCATAAATTCCGCCAGATGACGGTCGCCGGCAGCGGCAATCAGGCCATATCTGCGAAAGAGGTCCATCTTTACCCGGTTTGCGCACTGGAAAGACGAATTCATCCAGTTCTCGCCTTCCACGGAGTACCCTTCCTCAAAATGCCTGTCTATGTAATCCTTATAAACCGGGAACAAATCGATCCCCTTGTAAGAAGCGCCGGAAAACCAGGTAAAATGATTGATTCCCATGACATTGACATGGATATCGCGCCGGTCAATATCCTTTTCTCCACAGCAAAGTTCACAGATTCCTTTCAGCACCTTCTGTGTACCAAAGACCTCATGACAGCAGCCAAATGCCTTGATCTCCGGGAATACATGATACAGCGTCTTCACGCAGAGCGACATGGGATTGGTATAGTTAATCACCCATGCGTCCGGCGCGTAGGTCCGGATCGCCTTAGCGAAGGTTACGAACATCGGGATCGTGCGCAGCGCACGGATCATGCCGCCGGGGCCGGCCGTATCGCCCACAGACTGCCAGATGCCCAGCCGTTCCGGCAGATGTACGTCCGACTCCATCTCATCAAAGGTTCCCGGCAGGATCGAGATCACCACAAAGTCGCAGCCGGTCAGGGCCTCCGCCAGCGTCGATTTTGTCTCAAACTTCCAGTCTCCCCGGCTCTCTTTGCGCTGCATCAGGTGATTGCCGATACTTTCGTTGATCCGGGCCGCATTCTCATCGATATCATAGAGACGGATCGTCCCGCTGATCTGCTCCTCCAGCGCCAGATCGGTCATAAAGGTCCACGCCCATCCGCGCGAGCCCCCGCCGATATACGCGATCTGGATATCGGTTACTTTGTTGTCACTGTAATTCATAATATCCCTCCTCCAAAACTCATTCTCCTCAAACACGCCCGGAAACATCCTATGCCCAGTGAATATCATTTTCCTTTCGCTGCATTCTCCTCATACAGCACACACTGCTCATCTACCACCTGATACCCGCTCTCATTCAGCCGCAGGATCACAATCCCGCAGTTTTTCTGCAGATTTCCGTCCCAGTAGTGACTGATATCATGCTGTTTCACATGGCAGAGGATCGCCTTATTAAGCGCACCGTAAGCGACGATCATCACTCGCTCCGTCTCTGCCGCCTGAGTCTCGATCACCTCCCGCATAAACTCTGCCATACGCGCGCAGACCGCCTCCAGTGATTCCCCCTCAGCCGGTGCCCGGTAAAGCTCCGGCTGAGTGAAAAAATATCGAAACGCATCGTCCGGATCCGCCAGGATCTCCTCAGCCCGTCGTCCTTCATTGACACCGAACGAGATCTCTCTCAGGCGTTCATCCCTGATGATTGGAATGTTACGGTGCCCGCGCAGCAGGCAGGCCGTCTCGTAGGCACGGATCAGGGGAGAACTATAGATCCGGTCAAAACGCACCTTCTCCAGCTTCTCTCCCGTCCGCCCGGCAGCCTCCCTGCCTGCTTCATCCAGTTCAATATCTGTACTTCCCTGAAGACGCTTTACCGTATTCCATACCGTCTCCCCGTGTCTTACCAGATAAATCTCCATATGTATTTAATCAATATCCTCTCCGTTGCTCGCAATGACCTTCTTATACCAGTCAAAGGACTTCTTTTTTCTTCTCTCCAACGTCCCGTTACCGGCGTCGTCGCGGTCCACATAGATAAATCCATAACGCTTGCTCATCTCGCCGGTAGAAGCCGACACTACATCGATGCAGCCCCAGGTCGTGTAGCCCATAAGCTCCACGCCGTCTTCGATTGCCTCATTCATCGCTTTGATATGCTCTCTCAGATAATCAATCCGGTAGTCATCATTGATCGAGCCGTCTTCTTCGATGACATCCTTGGCTCCCAGACCATTCTCCACGATGAAAAGCGGTTTCTGATAACGGTCATACATCGAATTCATCGTAATCCGCAGTCCCAGCGGATCGATCTGCCAGCCCCATTCGCTTACTTTCAGATACGGGTTGCGGACGGTTTTGATCAGATTACCCTCGGACAGCCCGACCGATGGATCTGCCGACGCACAACGAGACGAATAATAGCTGAAAGAGATAAAGTCGACGGTATTTTCCTTTAAGATATCCAGATCATCCGGCCCCATCTCCAGCTTTACGCCCTTTTCTTCAAAAACGCGCTTACTGTAAGACGGATAATATCCTCTCGCCTGTACGTCGATAAACATCATATTTTTGCGGTCCTCCTGCATCGCCTCCCAGACGTCCTCAGGATTACAGCTATACGGATAGTATTGCCCGCCCGCCATCATGCAGCCGATCTTATTATCCGGATTCACCTCATGTCCGATCTTTGTCGCCAGCGCGCTCGCCACCAGCTCATGATGCGCCGCCTGGTAGATGGCCTGATCATGGTTCTCGCCCGGCGCAAAGCAGATGCCCGCTCCGGAAAAAGGCGCGTGCAGCAGAACATTGATCTCATTAAAGGTCAGCCAGTATTTGACCAGACCGTTGAACCGCTCAAAGCAGACCTTTGCATAGCGGGTAAAGCAGTCGATCACCTTGCGGCTTCTCCAGGAACCATACTTGTCCACCAGCCCCATCGGCACGTCAAAATGACAGAGCGTAACCAGCGGCTCGATCCCGTATTTTTTACACTCCGCAAACATATCCTGATAAAAGGCGATCCCCGCCTCATTCGGTTCTTCCTCATCTCCCTGCGGGAAGATCCGCGACCAGGCGATACTGGTGCGGAAGCACTTAAATCCCATCTCCGCGAAATACCGGATATCCTCTTTATAATGATGATAAAAATCAATTGCGTCATGAGACGGATAAAACTCTCCGTCCAGCAGCGTCACCGGATTGACCTCACCCGTCTTGATCGTCATCCGCTTCGCGCCATGTGGAATCATATCCACGATCGTCGGGCCTTTGCCGTCCTCCAGCCAGGCGCCCTCCGCCTGATTCGCAGCAATCGCTCCGCCCCATAAGAAATTTTCTGGAAACATGATATCCTCCTTATTGATTGTGATTGATAGCTTCATTATAACAAAGACGCCTTATTTTTGAAAGATTCTTTTCATTGCTTTCTCTTCTGAATTATAGTAGCTTGCCAATGCTCTGAAATTTTCTACGAAGATAAAATACTGATTAGGGAACTGATCGAGTAGGAGGCAGCTTTTTGCCTCTTACTCGCCGCGCCGGGCGGATGCAGCGTCAGCTGCAAAATTTCCATATCCGCCCGTGCGATCGAGTAGGAGGCGGTTTTTTCGCCTCATACTCGCCGCGCGGGCCGGGTGCGGCATCGGCCGCAAAAATTCCTTACCCGGCCCTGCGCATATAAAACCGGCGCAGCCGACACCCGTGGGTATCCGGGTATCGGCTGCGCCGTTTCCAGTATCGAAAATGAGAAGTTGTTAAAAATAATGAATCCTATAAGCGGGGCTATCCCCCTTTTATCAGCAGTTGCTGACACAACTTCCAGTAATTTCTTCTACGCTTCCTTATAGCTCTCTACAGTGATCGTGTACGCACTGTCTCCTGTCACATATACCGTTCCGTCTGTCCCTTTGATGGTAACGCTCTTACCGTCACTCCCGGTAATGGTGCCGGAATTGGTCAGCGAGGTAAGCACACTGTCCGCCGTCACGGTCCAGACACTGTCCTTGCCGATCGTCAGGTTCGCGTAACCGCTGCCGCCCTCTCCCGCGCAGGACTCATCCTGTACAAAGGCTCCGGTCAGACTGCTCTCGCCGCTCATCGTAAATTCCAGCGTACTGATGCTGTCCCAGACTATATCCCCGGTCATCTCCTGATCCTCAGCTGTGAAGATACAGTCTGCTCCGTTTGCTCCACTCTGCCCCCAGCCGCGCTCATTTGCGTTTCCGGTGCATTTGAGGAAGAAATCATTGGATGACGACGGAGTAATCGCTACATTTTTCAGAGAGAAAGTACTCTCTGTATTGGTCGTGTAAAAGAGTCCGCCATTTTTCGAGATCAGGCTACCGCCGTCCATGGCAAATGTGCTGTTGCCCACCTCAGAATCTCCCGACATACTCTGATACAGGATCACCGTCCAGGTGCAGTCATTCTGGCTGCTCTCCGGCATATCGCCGCTCAGGACGCAATCCGTCAGACTCAGAGAATTCAGACCTTCGATGCAGACCGCTTCCGCTCCGGTCGCCGTCAGTTCGGCGTCCTCAATCGTGATATCCGCCGTACAGTAAACCGCCGGAGAACCGGAACCGTTTGATGTATAGGTTCCTCCCTTGACGCTCATCGTACCGCCGCCGCGGTCGCTCCGTACCGCCGCCGCCGAACCTCCGTCGGTCTCAACCGTCAGATTCTCTGCATAGAGCGTGCCGCCGCCCGCTACATGGATGCCGCCTGACGTTCCCTTTTTGGTCGTGATCGTTGTGTCAGACACATAGACCACGCCTTTGTCATAAGCGAAGATACCCGCGCCCCCGGCCGCGTCTGTGCTGATCGTGCCACCGCTGATCGTCGCTGTCCCATCACTCACCAGCAGACCTGCTCCTACGCCGTAGAAACTGGAGCTGTCGCCACCGGTGCTCTCATCCGAAGTTCTTGTCAGCGTAAAATCCTTCAGCGTCACCGAAGCTCCGTCCGAGATCAGAATTGCATTTTCATCCTTTCCCGTAGAGGTATAAGTCTGACCGCTTTCCTCCGTATTCTCCGTAAATGTCGTCACCGCGTCATAGGACTCAGGAGCGGACTGACCGCCTCCGCCGGGAGCGCCGCCCATCTGGCCGCCACCTTTTCCCGGTCCGCCCTGGCCGCCGCCCATACGGCCGCCCAGGGATTCCTGCATATCACCTGCGGTTATTCTGATCGCTTCCGTACCGGAGATCTCCACGGTAACAAAGTCGCCTTCCTTGATGTCAGATGCTGTCAGCGTATTCCCTTCGCTGTCTGTGATCTCTGTCTGTGCAGTCAGTGTAACCGTCAGAGTCTCATTCTCAACATCACCGCCTGCTTCCTCTCCTTCCGGCATCTCAGGCATCTCACCCTGCTGGCTGTCGCCTCCGCCCGGCCTCTGCGGCATCTCGCCCTGCTGGCCGTCGCCTCCGCCCGGCCTCTGCGGCATCTCGCCCTGCTGGCTGTCGCCTCCGCCCGGCCTCTGTGGCATCTCACTCTGCCGGCCACCGTCCGGTCTCTGACCACCGCCTTTACCGCTGCCGGCATCCTGGCCTGCGTCTCCCTGACTGCCGGCTCCGTCCGGCCTCTGACCTCCGGCTTTGCCGCTGCCGGCGTCCTGGCTTGCGTCTCCCTGACTGCCGTCTCCATCCGGTCTCTGGCCGCCGCCTTTGCCATCGCCGGCATCCTGGCTTGCGTCTCCCCGGCTGCCGGCTCCGTCCGGCCTCTGGCCGCCGCCTTTGCCGCTGCCATCTGGCTTCTCACTGTCAGCCGCCGCACCTTCATCAGCGTCATTCTCGTCCGTCTCCTGGGATCGGGCTTCACCGTCGCCTCTCTGGCCGCCGCCATTTCCCGGTCCACCCTGGCCGCCGCCCATCTGGCTACCGCCCGGACTTCTCTGACCCCCGCTCATAACAGTCAGAATCAGTTCTGTATCGGATACCGACTCCACCTGTCCGCTGACCGTTTCTGTCTGCATCTCTTCCTGTTCCCTGCTCTCCTGACTTTCTTGCGCAGCAGCAGTCTCACCCACGGTGGTCTCAGCTGTATTGCCGGCGCTCCCGCAGGCCGTCAACATCAGACTGCCTGCCAGTGCCAGATAAACCAACGTCTTTTTTCTCATAATCTTCCTTTCCGAGGCTCAAATAAATCTCGCTCTTTACTGCTCCATAATGTAACTTATCGGAAATTGCGTCAGCAATTGCCGATAAAAGGCGCATGCTTTTGCGCCGTAAATCTGATTATGGGGTTCTGCGTCAG
>JAJQAC010000079.1 GCA_021204025.1 Clostridiales bacterium
AAGCAGGTAATAGCCCCTTATAGGGGCAGAACAAGCCACCGGCTAAGCCGGTGGTCTTGACTTATCGCTTACCTGCACTGCGGTGAAATGGAAAATATTGACACTTTGAAATTTATATTGTCAATTTACAAAATGCAGAGAAAATGATAGCCTTTATTTATAACTTATTGGCACATTATACAATTTAAATAGAAATTAACGGATTGAAATTATGAAAAAAGTAAAGATTTTACTGGTTGCCATTGGAGGGTATGGAGCTAATTACATAAAAGAACTGACAGAAAAAAATGTCACCGGTGTGAGCATTGAGGGAGTATGTGAGGTGATGCCTGGGATAAGGGAACGTTTTCCGGTGATTGAGGAACAAAAGATTTCGGTCTATCGTACTCTTGAGGAGTTTTATCGGGAACGCGAGGCAGATCTTGCTGTGATTTCTACTCCTATGCATCTCCATTACAGCCAGGCCAGGTACTGTCTGGAGCATGGTTCTCATGTGTTGCTGGAAAAACCGGTATGTACCAGCATCGAAGATGCCAGAAAGCTGGAAGAGCTGGAACAGGAGACCGGACGCTTTGTATCTGTAGGATATCAGCTGAATTATCAGCGTGATGTGATCAAACTCAAAGAGGATATCCGCGATGGAGTCTATGGGAAACCGATTCTGATGAAAGCAATGCAGGCGGTACGCAGAGGGAGCAATTATTATCATAGAAATAACTGGGCCGGAAAGATTCTTTCGGGCGGATGGGAGGTCAATGACAGTCCGTTCAGCAACGCGAGCGCCCATCAGTTCCAGGTGATGACATATCTGCTGGGAGAGGAAAGGGAAAAGGCGGAGGAGATTGCAGAAGTGACCGGGGAGCTTTACCGGGCGAATCATCATGTGGAGAATTATGATACGGCAGCCGTATGTGTCCATACGGTGAAAGGAGTGCCGATTTATTATTACACAACGCATGCTATGGCGGAGAAAAAGCTGGGGCCGGTTTCCGAGTATCGTTTTACAAAGGGAACGATTTATTATGGAAAGGATTTTGGGGAGGGACCGGTATCCGAATATGTGGCGGTGATGAAGGACGGAAGGATACGTTCTTATGGAGATATTCCTAAAGGAGAACGACTTCAGAAATTGTATGATGCGATTTCTCATGTACGGGAAGGAGGTCGTCCGGTTTGCGGCGTCCAGTGCGCAATACCCCACCTGTATGCGGTCCTGGAGCTGGCGAAACTGCCAATCATTCCGATACGGGAGGAAGAATTGGAACATGTAAAGGAGGACGGAGAGAGCTTTTGCCATATCCGGAATCTCAGGGAAATATATCAAACATGTTATAACAATCAGTGGATGCCCTCAGAGTATGGGGTACACTGGAAAAAAGAAAGAGAAGGAGAGGTAATGGTATGAGAAAAAGTTTATTTGTGAAACGCACAACTGCTGCGGTTATGACAGCTGTGATAGCAGCGGTTTCTCTCGCAGGGTGTTCTTCGTCGGATTCTTCGTCAGAGACAACTGCGGCGGCAACTGAGGCCGCGGCAGCAGAGACTGAGGCGGTGGAAAACTCCGGAGAGACAGGAGAGGCGGAGTCCGATAAGCCGTATGCAGGTACAAAACTGACCTGGTGGACCAAGTTAAACGCGAATGTGTCCGCAACTTATCCAAATCTGGGAGATACCCCCTGGGCTCAGTATGTGCAGGAACAGACCGGGATCGAGATTGAATTTATCCATCCGACCGTGGGATCCGAAACAGAGGAATTTTCTATTATGGTTGCGAGCGGCGAATATCCGGATATTATTGAGCACACATGGACGACCTATGCGGGCGGACCGGGAGCGGCGATTTCGGATGGCGTGATTATCAATCTGGACGACGTAATGGCAAATAATGCTCCTAATTTCAGTAAGCTGATGGCGGAGCATCCGGACGTAGATAAGATGGTTAAGACTTCTGGCGGGAGTTATTACTGTTTCCCGTTCCTGAGAGGTCTGGACCAGCCGAATAAGACTCAGTTCAGCGCTGGTATTCTGGTACGCAAGGATGTGCTGGATGAGCTGGGACTGGAGATCCCTGAGACCATTGAGGAGTGGGATACAGTCCTTCGCGCATATAAAGAGGCAGGGTTTGAGGTACCGTTTACAACCAGAAGCGAGTGGATGAAAGATGTCTGGTCGCCGGGTTTTGACAGCTGGGGCGATTTCTATGTAGAAGACGGTGTTGTGAAAAACGGATTGATTGAGGACAACCGGAAAGAATTTCTGACACAGATGAACGCCTGGTATGAGGAGGGCCTGATTGACCGGGATTATCTGGTAGCGGATAAGTCTTCGAATCAGACGTCCTTTACGACAGGAAAGAGCGCTGCCGTATATGCCCCGTTTGGTCAGGGCCTTGGTCAGTATACGCAGATTATGAATGAAGCAGATCCGAGCATTACCGAAGAAGATATTCGTGGAACCGTTCCGGTGACCTCTACCAAGGGTAAGAATGCGAAATTTTCTAAGATGAATCAGGTTTATGACAAATCCGGTACGTCCGCCGCGATCTCGACTCAGTGTGAAAATGTGGAAGCGGCTGCCTATCTGTTGGACTGGATGTTCAGCGAACAGGGAAATCTGTGCTGTAATTACGGAATTGAAGGACTTACGTTTGAAATGGTGGATGGTGTGCCGACTTACACGGATGTCATCATGAATAATCCGGACGGCATGTCTGTCGCGAATGCGCTGGCTGCTTATACGAGAGCGTCTACTTCCGGAGTATGCGTACAGGAAGAGGGTTATATCGAGCAGTATTATGAGCAGGATAACCAGAAGGAAGCGCTGGATCTGTGTATGAAAACCGATATGGGCGAACATTTCTTCCCGCCGACCAGTGTTACGGAGGAGAACAGCGAGCAATATGCAGATATTATGAGTAATGTCAAAACGTTGTCCGATGAGATGGAGGCGCAGTTTATTTCAGGAAGTGTATCTCTGGATGAGTGGGACAGTTATGTACAGCAGCTGAAAGATTTTGGCATCGAGGACGCTATTGCCATGATGCAGGAAGCGTATGATATTTACATGGCAAACTGATCCGGATAAGGAAAATGGTTCCCTGTAAATATTGAGTGACAGGATAGAGTAACAAAAGCAAGATGCCGCATCTGGAATAGCGAAAAAGCAGCTGTTTTGGATGCGGCATCTTCTGGAGAGGAAAGAATATGGGCATGGAGAGAATGCGGGAACTGCTGGATCGGTTTGATTACCGGACCGCAGGCATGGAAGAAGCAGGAGAATTGTATGAAAAACAGGATTATGAAGGGTGTATGGAGGCGGTGGTGAAGCATTTCCGCACGCGGACGACACCGGTTTATCTGTTTACCGTGGATGATATGAAGTCGTTTCAGGACAGTGAGGTTCTGTCAGAGGCGGAAGATGTAATGAATCATAAGATTTACGGGCACTCGTTTCCGGGGGAGATCGAATGGGATTTTAATCCGACAACCGAAACGTCCAGGGATAACGAATGGAGCTGGTCGTTGTTCCGCCATATATACTGGCAGCCTCTTGCCAGGGCCTACGTGATGACAGGAGATGAGCGATATACAAGGGAATTTCTTCATCAGATGGTTGATTTTGGCGAGCACTGGCCGGCGAAACCGTTTATGGAGGACGATACCTTTGAAACAAAGTTCCAGTTTCCGGGACACGCCTGGCGGACAATTGAAACTGCGATGAGGATTTACACATCGTGGCTTCCCTGTATGGAGGCTTTCCGGAGATCGGAGGTATGGGAGAAAGAAGACTGGGTCTGGTTTCTGACGCAGATCTGCGACCATGCGGATTTTCTGATGGATCATTACAGTAATCACAATCGATCCAGCAACTGGCTGACGATGGAATCCGGAGCTCTCCTGATCAGTGGAATCATGTTTCCGGAGATTCGCTCTGACTGGAGGCTGACCGGTTATCAGAGAGTTATGCATGAAATCCGGTATTCTTTTGATAACGATGGTATCCATATGGAACGGACGCCGATTTATCATATGGTAGCGGCGGGGATCTATACGCAGTGCTACCGGCTGTGTATGGCAAACGATATCCCGGTAGCGCCTTATGCCCTGCCGATTCTGGAAAAGTCAGCGCGGTTTTTACTGAGTCTGGTAAAACCGGATTTTTCTACGCCGATGATTGGGGACGCGGATCGGAATGATCTGTTGGGACGCAGATGCGATACCTCTCTTTATGAGGGGATGAATCTTACCTTTCATCCGACGGATCTGAATGAGATGCGGGCATATTTTCATGATATGTACCGATTGACCGGCAGGGAAGATTATCTGTGGCTCGCGACGGGAAGAAAAGAAGGAAAAGAACCGGAACAGAGGAATTATGCCTATAAAGAGGCAGGCATCTATGTGATGAGGACCGGATGGGGACCGGAGGACAGTTATTTCCATATCCATGGCACCCAGTTGGAACGCGGAGAGAAGAGTTCTCACTCTCACAACGATACGGGGCATCTGGAACTGACAATCCGCGGTGAGGATATTCTGACGGACAGTGGCCGCTACATCTACAACAGTTCCTGGTGGAAAGACTGGCGTCACTATATGCTGTCTGCCAGGGCGCATAATACCCTTTATGTCGATGATCATGAGATGGGGACGGTTCCCGGCGTCACCAGGGTACGCGGGGTGAGAACCTATTGCCATCGGTTTGAGGAGACGGAAGATTATCAGATCATCGATATTTCTCACAACGGATATGTTTACCGGGAGGATCCGATTTTTCACAGAAGGAGAGTACTCCGGTTGAAAGGCGATGTCTATGTGATTGACGATCAGGTGACGGGTCTGGGGCTTGAGAAACATGATATCCGGCTGTATTTTAATTTTGCTTTTGGTCATCTGGAGCAAAAAGGAGAGGGAAAGTTTACTTATCTTTCTCAGAAAGAGCGTCGATATGAAGTGCAAAGCCATGCGACCAAAGAAACGTCTTATGAGATACTGGATGGTTGTGAGGATCCGATTGGCGGATGGGTTTCTTATGGTTACGCATGGAGGAAGCCGATTCCGCAGCTTGCGGTGAAGACAGAGGGGCCGGTTCCTGTGCGTTTTGTGACCGTAATTATGCCGGAGAAAACCAGGATGGAGATTTCCGTGGCGGAGGACATCGCCATCGTGAAATTGCCTGGCAGAGAAGAGACATGGATCCTGAGACAGGACGATGTGGAACGGGAAAAACAACAGGAGTAACCTAAAGAAAGGAACGGAAACAAAAAAGTATAGAAGAAACAGAAAAAGACAGGGAACTGATTGCGAAAGGAAGAGAGGATAAATGAGATTTGGAATCTGTACAGGGCCGGAAAATCTGGATTTGCTGGAAAATCTCGGGTATGATTACATAGAGATGAATGTGACTTCTGTCATGAAACTTACGCCGGAGGAGCAGGATCATTATCGCAGAAAGGTTGAACAGTCAAAAGTAAAGTGCGAAGCGTTTAATGTTCTGTTTCCCAAAACCATGGAACTGGTAGGCGGTTCGACAGGGGAGAAAGAACTGAGAAATTATCTGAAAGAAGCGATGACTCTGATTCAAAGTTTTGGAGCGTCGCTGGTAGTGTTTGGAAGCGGGAAAGTGAGACGCTGCCCGCCGGATCTGACGCTTGGAGAAGGGTATCAGAAGTTGGTCCGGGTTTATCAGATCACAGGAGAAATTGCCTCAGATTACGGGATTCAGGTAGTAATCGAGCCGCTTAGCAGGGGGGAGACAAATCTGATCAATCTGCTTTCCGAAGGAGCAATTCTGGAGTCCGATGTCAATATGCCAAATGTCGGGTTGTTGGCGGACTTTTATCATATGATGGCCGTACATGACAGCATTGATTCGATTCGGGATATCAAAAAGTTTGGACATATTCACATTGCGTCAGGGAGCGGGAGAAGGTATCCGGTTTCTGAGGAGAATGAGGAATATGACGCGTTTTTTAAAGCATTGAATGCCGTTGGATATAACGGAAGGATCAGTATTGAAGGAAAAACGGAAAATATGGAAAAAGACGCCAAAGCAGCGCTTGCTTTATTAAAAAATCTGGAGGTACGCCATGATGGATAAGGTCAGACTGGGAATCATCGGATATGGAAAAATCGGAAGTCAGCATGGACGGGCGATCCTTGCAGGGAAGACTCCGGCGGTTGATCTGACTGCGGTGGCGGATATCGCCCCGGACAGGCTTGCCGCAGCCGAAAAGGATTTTGGCAGTGAGTTGAAAACTTTCAGAAGCGCGGGAGAACTGATCCACTCTGGCTGCTGTGAGGCGGTACTGATTGCTGTGCCTCATTATTATCATCCATCGATGGCAATCGAGGCGATGGAAGCGGGATTGCATGTGCTGGTTGAAAAACCGGCGGGCGTGTATACAAAGCAGGTAGAGCGCATGAACGCGGTAGCGGCAAAACATCCGGAACTGGTCTATTGCATGGATTTTAATCAGCGGACAAATCCTCTGTACGCGAAAGTGAAAGATCTTCTGGAAAGCGGAGAACTTGGTCAGATGAAACGGGTAATCTGGATTATAACAGACTGGTACCGTTCTCAGAGCTATTATGATCAGGGAGGATGGAGAGCGACCTGGGATGGAGAGGGCGGCGGCGTGCTGCTGAATCAGAACCCTCATAACCTTGATTTATGGCAGTGGATGTGTGGAATGCCAAAGCGGATTAAGTCAGAGGTATATTATGGGAAGCACAGAGCAATCGATGTGGAGGACGATGTGACCGCTCTGGCAGAATATGAGAACGGGACCCTGGGAGTCTATATTACTACGGTGGGAGATGCTCCCGGAACAAATCGTCTGGAGATCGATGGGGAGCGTGGCAGGATTGTGGTTGAGGATGGCAGGCTGCGTTTCTCAAGGCTGCGTATTCCAGAGCCGGAGTTTAATCAGACGTATAAAAAGGGACTTGGAAAACCAGAGGTATGGGAATGTGAGATCCCGATTAAGGGAAGCTATACGTCTCATCCGGGTATTATTAATAATTTCTGTGACGCGATCCGAAAGGGAACAAAGCGAATCGCACCGGGTGAGGAGGGAATCCGCGGACTTCAGATTTCCAATGCGATCCACCTTTCGTCATGGCTTGGTGGCAAGTGGATAGAATTGCCGGTGGATGCGGATTTGTTCCTGGAGAAACTGCAGGAACGGTGTAAAGAGCCGGTGATCGAATAACTGCATGATACATATCGGAAGAACGTTTAACTGCCCGGGATTATGACAGAATTGAGGAGAAGTGGGTGGATGAAGAAAAAAAGCCTGTACAGGATGTTTACGAAATGGGGCCTTTCGTATGTGTTGATTTCTGTAGTCGCAATCGCGGTGATTGTATGTTGCTCGGGATTGTATTCCAGGGCGCTTCGGGAAGACCTGGAGCATACCAACGCGGTTCAGATGGAGATCATGCAGCTTCAGATGGACCGGGCGGTCAGAAATCTGAGAACCTTTACGAACCGGGCCAATATGAACAGCACGGTTCGTAAACTGAGACAGACAGATTCCTATGAAACCATATCTCCTTATACATTGTACGGACTGGTGCGAGACCTGGGGAATGAGATGGTGTTCGATAACGATAATCAGGAATGTTATCTGTATTTTCCGGCGTCAGATTTTCTGATATCGGGTCGTTATTACAGCAACAGTAAAAATTTCTATGATGTTATGCTGCAATCGATGGGATTTTCCTATGAGGATCTGTATGACTGGCTCAATCAGGAATACCGGACGACTCAGATTTTTTCAATTCCTGTAAAAAACGGGAAATTCCGGACTGTTTTTCTGAAACCGCTGGATATTTCCAATCGTCAGGTCCCGTCGGCTTACGCATTGATGATTATGGATCTGGATGAAGTGCTGAGAACTTCTGCCTGGCTGAATCAGGAACGGGATATCATCTGTATCATTGACCGGGTCAACAACAGGATTGTGTCCAGCGCCGGCCTGGATCCCGACCTGGAGGAGGCGTTGTTATCGCCGGGTGGCGATGGTTCGGTGGACCGTACTTTTGAAACACAGCAGGAATCAGAACATTTCGCTGTGTCTCTTTATCCTTCCCAATACGAGAACTGGGATTATGTGGTTATCACACAGGGACAGGGAATTGCGGCGAAAGCGTCGGAATTATCTTACCTGATGGGAATTGCGGCCCTGTCTTATCTGGGGATCAGTGTGATTGTCATGGCATTTGCGGTATTCAGCCGGTATCGTTCCGTAAAAAAGGTAATCGATCTTCTGAAAGGGGAGAACGATGATGAGGAACGGCAGACCAGTCTGGACGCCTACGAGTACATTCATCGTTCGGTACATAGACTGATGGATAAAAATAAAGAAAACAGTAGTGTGATCAGCCGTCAGAAAGATGCGATCGGCAGGGCGTTGTTTCACCGTCTGCTGACAGAAAGCAACGCCTGTCAGGTGCTGGATCAGGAAATATTAATTCAGTATGGGATGAAAGCGGGAGATTCCTGCTGCTGTGTTTTTTCATGCAGGATGGAGAAAGACACAGGAAGTTTGCAGACGGAAGCGGATCCGGATATGTGGGAAATTTCCTGGTTTATTCTGCGGAACGTTGCTGAGGAAAATCTGGTTTATCACGGTCTGGATTGTGTCAGCTTTCAGGAAAGCGACACGGAGCAGGTATTTTTAATCTGGGCAAAAGAAGGAATGCCACGGGAAGAGATGGGAAATGTGTGCAGGCAGGCGTTGTCAGAGTCTGCCGGCTTTATCCGGGAGCATTTTAATCTTTCTTATCAGATGGCTCTCAGTGAGATACATAATGGTATCAATGAGATTTATCGTGCTTATCAGGAAGTCCAGATGGTATTTGAGTATCAGAAGAAAGAAGAAAGGCAGGGAGTGGTTTGTTATGGAGAGATCAATCTGCTGCCAAAAGATACACTGCTTCGTTATCCGGTGGATGTAGAAAACCGACTGGTGCACAGTGTCAGAAAAGGGGATGCAGAGGATGCCTGCCGGGAGATCAGGGAAATTCTGAAAGAGAACCAGGTCAATTGTCTGGCGCCGGAAGCAATGCAGTTTCTGGTCAGTAATATTGCCGCCAGTATTGTCCGGGCAGTGGGCAGGATTTCTCAGGAAACGGAGCTTTCGATCTCACAGAAAGCTCTGATGGAGGCATGCAGACAGGAAAACAGGGAAAAGATGCAGGAAGAACTGGAACGCCTGGCGGTCACCGCCTGTCAGGAGGTTATGGAATTTGACAGGAAGGAAAAGGAAAATCAGAAAGAAAAGCTCTATCAGGATGTAAGAAAATTTGTAGAAGAGCATTACGACGATGCAGAACTGAGCGTGAATTATATGGCGGAGCATTTTGGAGTACAGGCGGCATATCTTTCCAGGCTTTTTAAAGATATGGAAGGCATCAAGCTGTCAGAATATATTCACAGGGTACGTCTGACTCATGTGAAGAAAATGCTCATTGCAGGTGAACGGCTGGAGAATATAGCGATTCGCTGCGGTTTTGGCAGCCAGAGGACGTTTCTGCGGATTTTTAAGCATTATGAGGGAATCACACCAACTCAGTTTAAAGAGATGGAAGAGAAAAAGAGAAGAGAGGAAGAGAAAAAATGAAGGAATTACGCATGGCCGTTATTGGGTGCGGCTTGATTTCCAATAATCATCTGAAAGCCATTAAAAATGTCGAAGGAGTGGTCTGCGCGGCAGTTTGTGATATCGTACCGGAAAAGGCAGATACTGCAGCACAGACTTATGGAGTCGGGAAAGTGGAAACGGATTATCATCGTTTGCTTATGGATCCCGAGATTGATGTGATCCATATCTGTACTCCACATTTCCTTCACGCTCAGATGGCTGTCGATGCGTTGAATGCGGGGAAACATGTGCTTTGTGAAAAGCCGATGGCGCTTTCTGTCCGTGACGCGCGCGGGATGATTACGGCACAGGAGCAGTCCGGCAGGCAATTGGGCATCTGTTTCCAAAACCGATATAATGAAGCCTCTGTTCAGATGAAAAAACTTCTGGACAGTGGTGAACTGGGAAAGATTGTCGGAGCCAGAGGTATCGTGATGTGGGATCGGAAACCGGCTTATTACACGGATACACCGTGGAGAGGATTGTGGGAGACAGCCGGAGGCGGAGTGCTGATCAATCAGGCGATCCACACGTTTGATTTGCTGCAGTGGATGGCAGGAAAAGTAAATAAAGTGGAGGCCAGTATTTCCACGAAACGTCTGAGGGACGTGATTGAGGTTGAGGATACCGTTGATGTGCTGATGACGGGAGAGAATGGACGGCGTTTCCTGTTTTATACCACAAACTGTTATGTAAAAAACGCCCCGGTGGAGCTGGAGATTATCTGCGAAAAGGGGAGCGTAAAGATGACAGGAAATGTGGTTACAACGGAAAAGGAAGGGAAAGTTTCCTCGGCGGATTATTCTTCCGGTACGATTCTGGGAAAGGATTACTGGGGCAGTGGTCATGGGCTTCTGATCGACGATTTTTATCGGTGTATCCGAACCGGGGAGAAATTTCCGGTTGACGGCAGAGAGGCGCTCACGAGCGTTCGTCTGCTGGAGGCGGTATATGAGTCCGGTAAAAGCGGGAGACCGGTTATTCCGGAAAATTAAAGGAGGGGGTGTCGGCAAATGAAAAGAAACCGGAAAGAGCGCCGGGAATACATGGTAAACGGTAAAAATCTTACATTTAAAGAGCGCGTGGTTCGAGATTTTCACCGCAACTGGATGCTTTATCTGATGATGCTTCCGATTATCGTGTATTATCTGATTTTTAAATTTGGACCGATGTTTGGTTTAAGCATCGCGTTTATGGATTATAAACCGGCCAAGGGATTTACAGGAAGCAGCTGGGCAGGGCTGAAACATTTTAAGAATTTTTTTACCAACTATTATTTTGGTCGCCTGTTAAAAAATACGGTCCGTATCAGTGTATTTTCTCTGCTGACGTTTCCGGCTCCCTTGATCCTTGCCTTACTGATCAATGAACTGAAAGGAAAAATGTTTGCCAAATGGGTGCAGACGATTACCTATATTCCTCACTTTATTTCAACTGTTGTCATATGCGGCATCATCGTGAAGCTGACCAGCAGCACCGGCGGTATTACAATGATCCTGCACAGCCTGTTCGGGATCCCGCAGGAGACCCTGCTCAATCACAAAGAATATTTTATCCCGATCTATATCCTTTCCGATCTGTGGCAGACCGTCGGATGGAATTCGATCATCTATCTGGCGGCGATTTCCGGAATCGACCAGGAACTGTATGACGCGGCAAGGGTAGACGGAGCGGGCAGGCTGGCACAGGTAATTTATATCACGATTCCTTGTCTGTTGCCGACGATTATCATTCAGCTGATTCTGAAGATGGGAAAGATTTTTGACGTAGGATATGAGAAAATTATGCTTCTGTATAATCCGGGTATTTATGACACAGCGGATGTCATTAACACCTATGTATATCGGAAAGGTCTGATTGACGCTCAGTATAGCTACAGTGCGGCAGTGGGTCTTTTCAACAGTCTGGTCTGCTTTATTCTGGTAACAGTTACCAATAAACTGACCAAGAAGATCAGCGGAACCGGTTTGTGGTAAAGGAGGCGGCGTGATGAAAGAACAGAGAACGAGCGTAGTAAGGCATAAAAAGAAAGAAAGCCCGGGAAGCCGGATCTTCGATGTTTGCAATGTGATTTTCATGTGTTCGTTGATGTTAGTGATTCTGATCCCGCTGATTCATGTAGTATCAGCATCTTTCAGCAACCCGGCCGCGTATGTACGTCATGAGGGACTCATGCTGCATCCGGTGGAGTTTTCGCTGGAGGCTTATAAAGCGGTTGCCAAAAATAAGAATATTCTGACAGGGTATGCCAATACCATTTTTATTGTGGTAGTAGGTACGAGCCTGAGCGTTTTTATGACGATCGTTGCGGCGTATTGCCTGTCGAGAAGAAATGTGATGTGGAATAATTTCCTGATGATGGCGATTGTATTCAGCATGTATTTCAGCGGCGGTATGATTCCTTTTTATCTGGTTGTCAAGGCAGTAGGATTGAATAACAGTATCTGGGCGCTGATCATTCCGCCGGCTGTCAGTACCTATAATCTGATTATTATGAGGACAGCGATGGCTTCCGTCCCGGAAAGCATGGAAGAATCTGCCAAACTTGACGGGGCGAACCACTGGACGATCTTGTGGTCTATTATGGTTCCGCTGGTGAAACCGACGATTGCGGTGATCTGCCTGTTTTATGCTGTGACACAGTGGAATTCGTGGTTCAATGCCATGCTTTTTATCCGGGACAAGTCCGGATACCCTCTTCAGCTGGTACTGCGTGAGATCCTGCTTCAAAATGACACAACGTCGATGTCGGCGGGAGCAGATGATTATCTGATCAGTGAAACCATCCAATATGCTACCATTGTAGTGGCGACGCTTCCTATTCTGACGATTTATCCGTTTGTACAGAAATATTTCGTCAAGGGTATTATGATCGGGGCAGTCAAGGGCTGATGTAAGAAAGCCGGAAATGGTTATTTAGCCAGGCAAAGGTTATGAGATTATATTATGGAGGAGAGAGAATGAGAGTCAGTTATGATACTATGGTGAATGAGTTTATTCGTGTATTGCGCAAGCGGGGCTTTACCGAGGAACGCGCCGGACTTTCCGCAAAGCTCTATGCGGACGCCAGCCGCGACGGGGTGTACACCCATGGTCTGAATCGTTTTCCCAAGTTTATGATCAGTATTGATAAGGGCTGCGTTGATATTCACGCGGATCCGGTTCTGACAGAAAGTTTTGGGTTTTTAGAGCGTTATAACGGACAGAAAGGGCCGGGCAATCTGAATGCATGGAGCTGCATGAAACGGGCCATTTCCCTGGCTAAGGAGCATACGGTCGGCTGTGTTGCATTGTCCAACACCAATCACTGGATGCGCCTGGGCAATTATGGCCTGATGGCTGCGGAAGAAAACTGTATCGGTATTTTATGGACGAATACCGTGCCGAATATGCCGCCGTGGGGCGGACGTGAGGCCAGACTTGGCAACAATCCGGTGGTGATAGCCATTCCTCACGGGGACGTCCCGGTTCTGGTCGATGTGGCAATGTCGATGTTTTCCTATGGGAAACTGGAAAGCTACGCCCGTTCCGGGAAGGAACTGCCGGTCGACGGGGGATATAACAAAGATCAGAAGATCACCCGGAACGCAGCTGAGATTCTGGAGACACACCAGAGTGTGCCGATCGGTTACTGGAAAGGATCCGGCCTGTCACTGGCGCTGGATCTGATCGCGGCAACGCTTGCGGGAGGGAGGACATCCCGGATGGTGGGCGAACTTTCTGTGGAAACGGAATTGTCCCAGATCTTTGTGGCAATCAGTCTGGACGCGTTGCCGGATTCAGAGAGGCTGCTGAAGAATATTGACGATACATTAAATGATATGAAAACATCCATGCCTGTATCTGCGGATCATCCGGTTTACTATCCGGGAGAAAACATGATGCGCACAAGAAAAGAAAATATGGAGCTGGGAATCCCCGTAGATGAGGAAATCTGGCAAAAAGTTCTGGAGATGTAGGAGGAGGAGAGCATGATCATTCCAGGGATGGTATCGGCGACCTTTCGCCAGAAACCGGCGGAAGATATCCTGAGACTTTGCCGGGAGGCAGGACTTTCGGCGGTAGAATGGTCGGAAAACGCCCACGTACTGCCGGATGATCCGGAAAGAGCAGATGAACTTTACCGGAAGACGAAGAAAGCGGGACTTTGCGTGGCGGCATATGGATCCTATTTTCGGCTGGGTGAACAGGAGAGTCCGGAAGATGTGTTCGCCGGATCTCTGGCGTCAGCCAAAGCACTTCACGCGCCGCTGATCCGGATCTGGGCGGGAACAGAAGCGTCCGACCAGGTGACACCCGGGAAACGGGAACAGCTGGTAAAAGAAGCGGTGATGATTGGTCGCATGGGAGCCAGGATGGGGATCAAAGTGGCGTTTGAATGGCATAAGAATACGCTTACGGACACCAATGAGTCGGCGATAAAGCTGCTCGCTGAAGCAGATCAGGACAACCTTTACTGCTTATGGCAGCCAACGGTAGCGCTTAGCCTGTCTCAGAGGACAGAGGGGCTGGATCTTCTGGGAGATCGTTTGCTGAATCTTCATATTTACTATTGGCAGGATGGAGTGAGGCGTCCTTTGGCGGAAGGAACAGAGGAATGGAAACTGTATCTGAAGCATGTGGATCGCAGACGGGATCGATACGGCCTGCTGGAATTTGTTATGGACAATAGTGAGGAACAGTTCCTGGAGGACGCGAAAACCCTTCACGCCCTGCTGAATTCGCCTTGTTGATTCTATTCGCAGATTACCCATTGATGAATCCGTTTATTCACAGGTTATTTCATTCATAAACGAATCAATTTAGAGAGAAGAGGAAATGTTATGGCAGATTTGTATGTAAAAGCGTTTGATATGATTAATCCGTTTGTAGTTGCATCAAGTCCGGCAACACAGGGGGCACGAAATGTACTGAAGAGTGCGGCGATGCGTCCGGGAGCGATCGTCTTAAGAAACTTTGGCCACGGTTCCGGAGGAGGAAGCTATATCGGGCCGGACAGCAGCGCAATGTATGGCGGCCGGATGAGTATCCACAGCCATGCGGTGGGAAGGCAGATCAAAGACAGTATCACGACGCTGGAACAGTATTGTGAGGAAGTGCAGAAAATTAAACGGGAGATGGACAGTGATATCCGGCTGTGGGTTTCTGTGGGACACTATAACGATATCACAGCAGGAGGAAACTGGGAGAAGGAGTGGACCCGTCAGGCCAGGGAACTGAAGCTGGCGGGAGCTGACGCGATCGAACTGCATTTTAATACACCGGGAGTGGCGGTAGCGAAGGATCGCACTTTCGATTATCATCAGCTTCTGCGTCATTCGATCGAACTGATGAAAAAGGCAGTACCTGACATGCCGATTATGGCAAAGTTGGCGATTGAGTCAGTCGATGTGCTGACGTCAATGCGTATTGCTCAGGCAGCCGGAGCGACAGCAGCCGGACCGACGGCCAGATGGAAAGCTTTTTATTTTGATTTGGACTGGCGCACGACACAGGCAAGGCCGGGAGCGGGGTATGGAGGAACACAGGCAACTCCTCTGGTATGTTATTCGATTGCGGAAGCCAGGACAAACGGAGTGACGATCCCACTGTATGGCGGGGGCGGTGTATTCAGTTACGATCAGGCGGCCAGGATTATCATGGCAGGTAGCCAGGCGGTTCAGCTCGGCGCGCTGGCGTGCGCGGGAGGAACCGGAGCCTGTAAGAAGGTCATTGCGGACCTGAATCGTTTCATGGATGAGAACGATTATAAGGATATGGACAGTCTGTGTGGAGATGCGCTGAAACTTTTCCAGATGGACAAGGATTTTACCGCTATGCGTCAGAACCGTCTGGCAGATGCCTATCAGAATGCGCAGGTTTCCGACAAATGTATCGGATGCGGCCGCTGTGTGGACGTGTGCTGGCATGAGGGCATCGAGATTACGGGAAAAACAGCGAAAAAGACCGATCAGTGTATCGGCTGCGGTTATTGTTTCCAGGTATGTCCGACGGGCGCGCTGCATGTAGAGAAAGAAAGGATTCTGGCTTCTGCGTTTGAGGACGCGGGGATTGAGAGAGGAAATCAACAGTAAAGATGGAGCAGAATAATAAAAAAACAGCGATTGTGACGGGAGGCAGCCGGGGAATCGGCCTGGCGATTGCCCGTCAGCTGGGATTGGACGGATATCAGGTGGCGGTATTCGCCACCCGACCCAGGCAGGACTGCATGCAGCAGTTAAAGACGCTGGATGATGCAGGGATCTGTTGGCGATATATTCAGGGCAGTTTGGATCAAAGAGAGGATCGAAGACGGCTCATTGAGGAAACCGTGGAAACTTATGGGCGGATTGACGTTCTTGTCAATAACGCGGGCGTAGCGCCTCTCGTAAGAGCGGATCTTCTGGAGATGACTGAGGAAAGCTATGACAGAGTTATGGGGATTAATGCGAAGGGAACGTTGTTTCTGACTCAGATGGCTGCAAAACAGATGCTGAAACAGGAGATCATCGGAAAGAAAAGAGGAGTGATTGTCAATGTCGGCTCCTGCTCCGCTGAAGTATCCTCAGTCAATCGGGGAGAATACTGTATCTCCAAGAGTGCTGTGAGTATGATCACGACATTATTTGCGGATCGTCTGGCCGGAGAAGGGATTCTGGTACACGAAGTGCGTCCGGGAGTGATCCGGACGGATATGACGAGCAAGGTACAGGAAAAATATGATGCGCTTATTGAAGCCGGAGCGTTTCCGATTCGAAGATGGGGAACGCCCCAGGACGTAGCGGACGCTGTCAGCGCGTTCTGCTCCGATAAGTTTTTGTATACGACAGGAAATTATGTGGATATTGACGGAGGATTTCATATCAAAAGACTGTAAACAGCGATACCGTGCCAATGCGGTGGAGATGGAAAAAGATGATAAGACTGAAAAAAAGAAAATGGGATACGGTGGTGGTTGGTTCCGGAGCAGCGGGGCTGAACGCGGCGGATCGCCTGTGGCAGTATGGGGTACGGGATCTGGCGCTTGTGACAGAGGATATGAATGCGGGAACTTCACGAAATACGGGTTCGGATAAGCAGACTTATTATAAACTGTCATTGGCCGGAGAAACACGGGACAGTGTGAGACAACTGGCAAAGGCGCTTTATGATGGGGGATGCGTGGATGGAGAGCATGCACTCTGCGAAGCGGCATTGTCCTGTCGCGCGTTTTACCGGCTGGTTGAACTGGGAGTTCCTTTTCCGCATAATCCGTATGGAGAATACGTCGGTTATAAAACAGATCATGATCCCTGCGAACGCGGAACCAGCGTCGGCCCCTATACGTCCCGCTCTATGACAGAAGTTCTGGAGCGTGCGGTGAGAGAAAAAGAAATCCAGATTTTGGATGGATATCAGGTAATCCGGATTCTGAGCAGAAATGAGATGCTTTATGGTATCCTTTGCCTGAACTGTAAAGAGGAAAGTTATGAACTGATTCTGTGTACGAATCTGGTCTATGCGGTGGGAGGACCGGCAGGAATCTATAAGGACAGTGTTTATCCGGTCAGCCAGTTTGGAGCCAGCGGACTGGCGTTTGAAGCCGGCGTCTGCGGGAAAAATCTGACCGAATGGCAATATGGGATCGCTTCTTTGCGGCCAAGGTGGAATGTCAGCGGAAGCTATATGCAGGTAATTCCGCGAGTCATATCTACAGATGCGAATGGCAGAGAAGAACGGGAATTTTTGCTTGATTATTATAAAAGCCGGGAAGCGATGATGAATATGGTTTTCTTAAAGGGATATCAGTGGCCTTTTCACGCAGGGAGGGCAGCAAAAGGATCATCTATGATCGATCTTCTGGTATACAGGGAAACCTGTGTGAGAGGGAGACGTGTCTGGTTGGATTACCGCAATAACCCGGGCAGCAGACCCGTGGAATGGGAAAAACTTTCGTCAGAAACAAGAGATTATCTGGTACATGCGGGAGCGGACGCGCCTACGCCATATGAACGTCTTTGCAGACTGAACAGTCCGGCAGTCAGTTTTTACCGGGAGCATGGCGTAGATCTGGAAAGAGAGATGCTGGAGATTGCGGTATGCGCTCAGCATAACAATGGCGGCCTTGCGGTAGACGGCTGGTGGCAAAGTAATGTGGAAGGAATGTATGTAGCAGGAGAGGCGGCGGCAACGTATGGGATTACCCGACCGGGGGGAAGCGCACTGAACGCGGGGCAGGTGGGATCCATGCGTGCGGCAGAAGCGATCGCGGCCAGGAAAGAAAGAAAACGTGTATGGACGATTCGTGAAGATAAAGAGATGGAGCGGATCGCCAGAGAGCGGATCGTGATGGGAGAACTGGCGGCAGACAGGGGCTATGCGGATGCCGCGCGGTGGAGAGAGGCGACTCAGAATATGAGCCGGTATGGGGCGATGATGAGAAACCCTTCGGGAATTTGCCATATGCGGGAAGAGATCCGAAAAGATCTGAAGGAACTGTTGAGTCTGGGTAAGGATACTGGACAGGGAGAACATATAGAAAATGATCACAATAGCGACATTTCAGTAATCTCGGAAAAAGCGGACACAGAGAGGATTCACCGCTTATCGCAGGTCTATCGTTATTATGACATGCGTTTGTGCCAGAAAGTTTATCTGGACGCGATGGCAGACTATCAGAATCATGGCGTTAAGAGCAGGGGTTCTGCAATCTATGAGGAAGAACCGGGAGCACCGGATCAGATTACGATACCGGAACTTGTAACATTTTCTCTGGATGGCCCGGACGGGCGTGATCATGACGATGTGGTACAGGAGATTCATTATGTGGGGCCGGAGGTTCCGTGCGAGTGCCGGTGGCGCCCGGTCCGGAAACTGGAAGATATCAGAGAAAACGAGAGCTTTGAGGTTGTATGGAAGGCGTTTCGGGAATCAACAGGAAAGAATCCGTAATCAAATAATTGTATAAAAATTTAATAAAATTAATTATAATTATGTAGGAATTTGTGTACATTTGTGGTAAAATGGAGACATCTGAAAAAAGGAGGAACATTTATTTATGAAGAAAAAAATGGCACTTTTGCTGGCTTGCTCCATGATCATGGGTCTGACGGCCTGCGGCAGCAGTTCAAGTACATCCACGACCACAGCGGCGGCAACCGAGGCTGCTACAGAAGCAGAAACAGAGGCGGCTGAGACTGAGGCAGCCGGGACAGAAGCAGCGGCAGAGACAGAAGCCGAAACAGCATCCGGCGATATGGACGCGCTGATTGAAGCAGCTCAGGCAGAGGGAGAGTTGACGGTATACGGTTCCTGTGAGGAAGAGTATCTGGCGGCTGCCTGTCAGAATTTTGAAAAGCTGTATGGGATTACTGTAAAGTATCAGAGACTGTCTACTTCTGAGGTTTATACGAAAGTGAAGGAAGAAGCGGGCAATCCGTCCGGCGATGTCTGGTTCGGTGGAACGACGGATCCGTATAACGAAGCGGTGGCGGACGATCTTCTGGAAGCGTATGACGCAATGAACGCGGTAAACCTGATGGGCGATCAGTATAAGGATCCGGAAAACAAATGGTATGGCATTTACAGCGGTATCCTGGGCTTCATGGTAAATAACGAGGAGCTGGAACGTCTGGGTCTGGAAGCACCGCAGTCCTGGGATGATCTGATTAAGGAAGATTACAAGGGTCTGATTATGCTGTCCAACCCGAATACCGCGGGTACCGCAAAACTGGTCATCAACACGATGGTGCAGATGAAGGGCCATGATGAGGCGATGGAATATTTCAAGGCTCTGGATCAGAACGTCATCCAGTATACCAAGTCCGGTTCCGGTCCGTCCAAGATGGTGGGCCCGGGCGAGTGCGTAATCGGCATCGGCTTCCTGCATGACGGTATCTACCAGATCCTGCAGGGCTATGACAACATCGGTCTGATCGTTCCGAGCGAGGGGACTTCCGCTGAGATCGGCGCGACCGCGATCTTCAAGGGTTGTTCACATCCGAACGCGGCCAAGCTGTGGATCGAGTATGCGCTGTCTCCGGATTGTGTTGACCTGGCAAAGGAAAACGGATCCTATCAGTTCCTGGTTATCACAAACGCGACTCAGCCGGAAGAAGCGGAGCAGTTTGGTCTGGATCTGAGCCTGACGATCGATTATGACTTCGAGGACGCAAAGGCAAACAGCGCACAGTATGTCGAGGATTTCTTTGAGGCACTGGGAAGCTCTGCTGACAGCGCGGATTCCGGCAGATTCCTGACCGAGTAATCTG
>JAJQAC010000029.1 GCA_021204025.1 Clostridiales bacterium
GTACCGCTACGTGAAAACCTAAGCGAGAGCGGTCCTCGGAGGATATGTTTTCCTCTCAGGGGCAGACGGTTTACCAATAGCATACAGAGACTGATACGAGGAATTTTATGAAGAGAATACGCCTGACCGTAGCCTACGACGGCACCAATTACTGCGGATGGCAGATTCAGCCCGGCAGACCGACCATCGAGGCCGCTTTGAACCGGGCTTTAACCGATCTTTTCCATGAGCCGGTCACAGTGATCGGCGCCAGCCGCACCGACAGCGGCGTACACGCGAGAGGAAACGTCGCCATATTTGATACCGGGAGCCGGATACCGGCAGATAAGGTCTGCTTTGCCGTCAATCAGCGTCTCCCGGAGGATATCCGTGTGCTTGATTCCGCAGAAGTGCCGGGAGACTGGCACCCCCGCAGGGCAAACGCGGTCAAGACTTACGAGTACCGGATCGCGAACCGTAAGATCCCACTGCCGCAGGAGCGTCTGTATGCATATTGGTGTCATCAGCCGCTTGATATTGAGCGGATGCGGGAGGCTGCGCAGTATCTGATCGGAGAACATGATTTTAAGAGCTTTTGTACACCTCGTACACAGGCAGAGGAGACTGTGCGTACGATTTACGATATCAGTCTGAGCAGGAACGAAGATGTGATCACGCTTCGCATAAGCGGGAGCGGTTTCCTTTATAATATGGTGCGGATTATCGTCGGCACCTTTCTTCGCGTGGGTTCGGGTCACTTATCTTCAGAGCAGATGGAAAAGATTCTGGAGGCCAGAGACCGTCAGGCGGCCGCAGAGACGGCCCCGGCCAGGGGCCTGATATTAGTTGACATACAATATGAAGAAACACTTTCTGCCTGGTTGAGCCGTGAGAATCGTCATTGGCGTTATGCTATTCTGCAGACACATATCATAGAGGAAAAAACTGCGTACTTTTTGATTGATCGCTGCGAGGATGCAGAACTGGATGGCGTTTTGCGCCGCCGCATCCACCATGCGTTTCAGAATGGAGCGACGCAGGTTTATGTCGCGGATCTCGAAGGAGCCCGTCTTTGGTCCGGGAACATCTATGGGAGTTATCGTCTGGAAATGTGTATTCAGGATGAAGTGTGGGAGAGCCTGACGGAAGAGGAACGCCGGATGGTGAGAGAGCACTGGGTAAATTCCTGTGCGGAGACGCGGTGGTTCCGGGCGGTTTTGAAACTTTAATTGCAGGTCACATATCAGTTGGATGACGTGTGACCTGCAACTAATTTTACAGGAATGACAAAAAGATTTGCATAAAATATACAGCAATCGTATAATGGAGAATGAAAGCAGGAAAGGATGGGCATTCATATGGGAATGTATTTAAATCCGGGAAGCAGAGGCTTTCAGACGATTCTGAATGGTATTTATGTGGATAAAACCGGGTTAATTGATTATATAAACAGTACAATTAATACCCCGTTTAAGTTAACCTGTTTTAGCCGGCCTCGTCGTTTTGGAAAGTCATTTGCGGCGAAGATGTTATGCGCGTATTACGACAAGAGTTGTGATTCTCATTCACTCTTTGATAATCTGACGATTTCAGGAAAATCATCTTTTAAAAAATTCCTGAATGGTTATGATGTGATTTATCTGGACATTACCAGATTTATTTCGACAGCAGCTTCGATCAGGAAAGTTGTGAGTGATATTCAGGAAAAAGTGATTGAAGAATTGAAGCAGGCATATTCTCCTTTCATAAAAGAAGAAGAAAGGGTTCTGGCTGATGCGCTGTTTTCAATCAGTCACAGTACTGGTAATCGGTTTATTATTATTATCGATGAGTGGGACGCTCTTTTCCGTGAGGCGAAAGATGATCATGTATTACAAAGGGAGTATGTGCAGTTGCTGCGCGGCCTCTTTAAAGGCGGAACAGCAACAGACGAGACGATAGCGGCGGCATATATGACCGGAATTCTTCCCATTAAGAAATATGGAACAGAGTCTGCTCTGACAGATTTTAATGAATTTACGATGACAGATCCATTGATATTATCTGAATATGTTGGTTTTACAGAAGATGATGTTCGTACTCTTTGCACGGATTATCAGGTTGATTTTGATGGAATGAAGCAGTGGTATGATGGGTATTCGTTCGAGGATGTAAAATCTGTCTATAATCCCAATTCCGTCATGAAAGCGATACAATTCAGGCGTTTTCGGAATTATTGGACACAGACGGAATCTTTTGAAAGCCTGAAAAGGTATATTGAGAGAAATTATGATGGGTTGAAAGACGCTGTAGTATGGATGCTTGGCGGACAGAATGTTGGGATCGATATCAGTACATTTCAAAATGATATTACATCATTTGATAATAAGGATGATGTATTGACATTACTGATTCATTTGGGATATTTGTCTTATGATCAGTCGAGAAAGGAGATTCATATTCCGAACCGGGAAGTCGCTGAGGTCTTTCGCTCTGCGACTAAGGGCGGAAAATGGAAAGACATAGAGCAGGCAATTGATCATTCAGAGAAGCTGCTGGAAGCTACGATCCAGTGTAAAAGTGAGATTGTAGCCAATTCATTGGAATTAATACACGAAGAATGTTCTTCTGTTTTGAAATATAACGATGAGAATTCGCTTGCGTGTGCAATTTATATTGCATATTATACTGCAAAGAATGACTATATGATGATTCGGGAATTCCCCGCAGGAAAAGGATTTGCGGATTATGCCTTCATTCCTCGAAGTGGGACGGATAAACCAGCTATGATCGTAGAATTGAAATATGATAAAGATGCAGAAACGGCAATTAAGCAGATCCACGAAAATCGTTATGCAGGAAAATTGAAAGAGTATTTTGGGAATCTGATTCTGGTTGGAATCAATTATGATAAGAATGCAAAAGGAATTGGAATGAAAACCCATAGTTGTCTGATAGAAAAAATATAAATACGGAAAACATGGAAATACAGAAAACAAAAGAACAGAGGGTATTTGATATGGCGGACACATTTTTCGTCAGCCAGCTGGGAACCAGCGCCAGCGGCGCGACGGGTATCGTCTTTGCGCTGATGGCGCTGGTTACGGTGCCGGTGGTGGTGCGGTTTTTCCGTGGGCTGCCGGAGGAGTGAGGAGATACTTCCATATTCATTTTATAAACATAGCATCTCCAAAACTAAAAAACCGATACTTCAGCCGGATCGCCTCTTCATACGCATGCAGCACATGCTCCCTCCCCGCCAGGGCGGACACCAGCATGACGAGTGTGGACTCCGGCAGGTGGAAGTTCGTGATCAGGCAGTCGAGGATCTTGAACTGATATCCGGGATAGATAAAGATATCGGTCCAGCCGCTTTTGGCGCGCAGGAGCCCGTCCGGGTCAACGGCGGATTCGATGGTGCGGCAGCTTGTCGTACCGACGCAGATCACGCGGCCGCCATTTGCCTTTGTCTCATTGATCTTCTGCGCTTCGGATTCCTCGATCCAGTAAAATTCAGAGTGCATATGATGGTCAAGGATGTTTTCAACCTTTACGGGACGGAAGGTGCCGAGACCGACATGCAGAGTGACATGCGCGATTTTGACGCCCATGTCCTCGATCTCTTTCAGTAAATCAGTGGTAAAATGCAGTCCGGCGGTCGGCGCGGCGGCGGAACCGTCGTGTTTGGCATATACTGTCTGGTATCTGTTTTTGTCTTTCAGCTGATGTGTGATGTAGGGTGGGAGTGGCATCTGCCCCAGCTGGTCGAGAATCTCTTCAAAGATTCCGTCAAAAGAGAACTGAATCAGGCGGTTGCCGTCATCGACAACATCGAGTACCTTTCCCCTTAAGAGCCCGTCACCGAAGCTGAGCACCGCACCGGGCCGGCATTTCCTGCCAGGTTTTACAAGGGTTTCCCAGATGTTATTTTCTCTGCGCTTTAAGAGCAGTACTTCGATATGCGCTCCGGTATCTTCCTTGACGCCGAGCAGACGGGCCGGGATGACTTTGGTATTGTTGATTACCAGGCAGTCGCCGGGATGCAGATATTTCACGATATCGCGGAATACCCGGTGTTCGATCTCACCGGTTTGTCTGTCCATAACGAGCAGACGGGAAGACGACCGGTCGTCGAGAGGATCCTGGGCGATCAGCTCCTGTGGAAGTTCAAAATAAAAATCTTTTACATTCATGATATCTGATTATGCCTCCATTATTGCGTATCGGCGGATGATTCCGCAGCGGTATCGATATCGCCGGATGATGCCGTGTCAGTGTCGGCGTCTGTCCCGGCATCCGATGGAGCGGAAGAAGGATCGACATCGGTACCCGTATCGGTTACTGTCTCAATATTTGTATCGGTATCCTCTTCAGTGTCAGTCTCTGCCTGTGAATCATTTTCGGCAGAAGCAGCGCCCTCGTCATCATTTTCCGCGGTTTCCTCAGAGCTCTCCGAAATTTCTGATTCCATGCCGGCAGAACTTTCCGTTACAGTTTCTGAATCATCTAAAATCATAACTTCCGCTTCGGTTTCCTCCTCATCTTTCCATAAAGGCGAACCGGAGCGGAGGATACCGTAGACTTCGTCCAGATCGGCGTCTTCTTCCAGAGCCGTGCGCAGTCTGCCGTTGACTTCTGAGGCAAGCTCGCGAACTTCATCACTGTGATTTGCGATATCGGCGCAGGTCAGCATGTCCTGTGAGAGCAGGTGGTTGTCGAGAATATAATAGGAATCATCGGCTCCCTTTTCAATAAAGCACCACATAATCATCGGAGCTTTTGCTGTAGCGGCGAAGAAGCGGATATCCGTTGTGGTGTAAACCAGCCAGTTATTTTCCGCAGTACCGTCCATGACGTATGTGGTAACGTCGTCAAAACTGCTGATATATTTTGCGGCTGGCAGTAACTGATCCCGGTGAGCAACGAGAGAATCCGCTGAAGCACCGCTTACTCCATACAGAGCGTTGATGGTATCTGCGTCCGCGTTTGCGCGGGCGGTGAAATACTGCTCCATGACGGAAAGTATCTCAGGAATGCTGTTTTTCTGCAGCAGAGCGGCAGGAGATGTCGTTTCAGCTTCTGAATCCGGTCCGGTTTCTTCTTCCGATGCTTCCTGCGAGAAACCTTCGTCCTGCGGCTGGTCAGAATCCTCATTTCCGGCTGTCTCCGATGTGTTTTCCGATGAGGGTATTTCCTCGGCGGCAGAAACATCGGCTGTTGTTCGGAGGTCTGACGCCTTGTTTTTTTGCCCGAGCGTAAAAACGATGAATATTAAAAGAATGAGAACAATAACGATGCCGGCCAGGAGAATCAGACGTTTCTGTTCTGCTGTCAGACCCTTCTTTTTCTGAAATCTGCGATCCTGTCTCATGTTTCCTCCGATTCTTTATCTTGTGTCAATGGCGTATATTTTGACGCTTTGGCTCCATTACGTACTTGGCCCATGCTCTCCGCTCCCGCTCCGGTCGGTGCTTAACACCGCAGCTTAGTGCGTGGCATGGGTGTGACTTGTAACCATCATATCAAATAAGATAGAAAAAAGCAATTATCCACTTGCAAATTAGAAAAAAATATAGTATCATTATTTAATAATGCGTCTGTAGCTCAGTGGATAGAGCAGTGGCCTCCGGAGCCGCGTGCGTAGGTTCGATTCCTATCAGACGCATTTTTCATGTGTGGTGCGCCGCAGAGATACGCTGAGGCGCATTCTTTTTCATTCCATAGGACTATAGGAAGTACGTCCTATGGAATGAAAAGCCCTCTGGGCGGGATCGCACTGCGGCGGAGTGGAAATATGTCGCTAAAGCGACTCGCCGCAGGCGGAGAACCCTGCTTTGCAGGATTCTTTTCATATATTTAAAGCAAAGGACAAATGGAATGGAATTGACTCGTTTGAATAAATATCTGAGTGAGGTCGGAGTCTGTTCACGTCGTGAGGCAGATCGTCTGATCGAGGCGGGAAAGGTTACCGTAGACGGACATATCGCCGTGATGGGTGAGAAAGTGACCGGAGCGGAAGAGATTGTCTGCGGCGGTAAGCCCGTGGGGAAGAGCGCCGGGGAGAAGAGTGCCAGGCCGGTGCTTCTGATGGTAAATAAGCCGCAGGGCGTGGTCTGTACGACTTCTGATAAGGATCGTGCGACGACGATCATTGAGCTGATCCAGTATCCGGTTCGCGTCTATCCGGTGGGGCGTCTGGATAAAGACTCCGAAGGACTGGTCCTGCTGACCAATCAGGGAGAACTGGCGAATGAGATCATGCATGCGGGCAATTTCCATGAGAAAGAATACGAGGTGACGGTCAGTCAGCCGTATAACGCCGCTTTCCTGAAAAAGATGCGGGAAGGCGTGGAGTTAAAGGAACTGGGAGTGACGACCCGGCCGTGCCGGGTGGAGACGATCGACGCCAAAACGTTCCGGATCGTGCTGACGCAGGGATTAAACCGTCAGATCCGCCGGATGTGCGGAGAACTGGGATACCGCGTCACGGGATTAAAGCGGGTACGTATTATGAATCTGAGACTGGGAAGACTGAAGACCGGAGATTTCCGGAAAGTTACCAGCCGAGAATGGGAAGAACTGCTGCGGCAGCTGGACGAAGCCCGTGAGGAGCGCGGGTGACAGGCGGAGAAAGAGTGCATACACCTGCGCTGTCAATCCGGATGAGAGGTTCTGCGGAGCAAATTCCGGTGATATGGCTTATCGAAAGTTATCTATGTCAATAAAGTAGTCTCTGCAAGGGAATCATATCCGGAGAGGACATTTTTCACGTCGGCACTTAGTGAGCAGGATGCTTTTCCTGCGAACTTAGTACCGCTACGTGAAAACCTAAGTGCGAACGGTCCTCGGAGGATATGATTCCCTTGCAGAGACGGACTCTTTGCATATAATATAACTTATGAGAAGATGCAAAGCAGATTCTCATAAAAGGCGCATGCTTTTGCGCCGTAAATCTGATTATAGGGTTCCGCGAAGCGGGTTCCTATAATATAACTTATAAGAAGCAGGTTCCCAATAATATAGTCGCCATTTTATAATCAGGAGATATTGTCGATGGAAAGAGAAGCGGCAAACAAAGTTTCAACGGACAAACTCACGCGGATGAAGGAGCTTGCGGCGCGGCTGTTGCCTGCCTCGAGAGCATATTATCAGGAAAACCGCGAGATCATGAGCAATTATGAATTTGACCTGCTGTATGATGAGCTTGCAGAGCTGGAGCGGGAGACCGGTATTGTGCTGGCCGGGAGCCCGACGCAGAAAGTCGGATATGAGATATTAAGCGAGCTTCCGAAGGAAGCGCATGAGGCTCCGATGTTGTCGCTGGATAAGACAAAAGAGGTTCCGGCGCTTCAGGAGTGGCTGGGAGATCAGAAGGCGCTCCTTTCATGGAAGCTGGACGGTCTGACGATTGTGCTTACGTATGAAAACGGTGAACTGGTTAAGGCGGTCACGCGCGGAAACGGCGAAGTTGGCGAGGTAATCACCAATAATGCGAGGGTATTTGTCAATGTGCCGTTAAAGATCGCGTACCGCGGGACACTGATCCTGCGTGGAGAGGCTGTGATTCGATATGAGGATTTTAACCGCATCAATGAGGAGATCGAGGATGTGGATGCGAAATATAAAAATCCCCGGAATCTCTGCAGTGGTTCCGTGCGTCAGCTTAATAATAAGATCACAGCGGAGCGAAATGTACGTTTCCTGGCATTCGCGCTGGTGCGCGCGGACGGAGTGGATTTTAAAAATTCCCGCCGGGAACAGTTTGAATGGCTGCGGACGCAGGGCTTTGAAGTGGTAGATTACCGGATGGTGACGCGGGAGACGCTGCCGGCAGCGGTGGCGGATTTTGCAGAGGCGATTGTGTCGTATGATCTGCCGTCCGACGGGCTGGTGCTTCTGCTGGAAGATATTGCCTATGGAGATTCGCTGGGCAGGACAGCTAAGTTTCCGCGTAATTCCATTGCGTTTAAATGGGCTGATGAGACGCGGGAGACGACCTTGCGGGAGATCGAATGGAGCGCGTCGCGGACCGGCCTGATCAATCCGGTGGCGATCTTTGATCCGGTAGAGCTGGAGGGCACTACGGTGAGCCGTGCCAGCGTTCACAATATCAGCATTATGCAGGCGCTGGAGCTGGGCGAGGGAGACCAGATCACAGTATATAAAGCAAACATGATTATCCCGCAGATCGCGGAAAACCTGACCAGGAGCGGACAGATCCGGATCCCGGATCACTGTCCGGTCTGCGGTGGCCGGACGGAGATACGTCAGATGAATGACGTTCGTTCGCTCTACTGTATCAATCCGGACTGTCAGGCGAAGAAAGTCAAGAGTTTCGCGCTGCTTGCCAGCAGGGATGCGTTAAATATCGATGGCCTGTCAGAGATGACGCTGGAAAAACTGATTGCGGCAGGACTGATTCATACCTATGCGGATCTTTTCCGGCTGGATCGTCATGCGGAAGCGATCATCAGCATGGAGGGCTTTGGACAGAAGTCGTTCGATAATCTGACGGCTGCGGCAAAGACAGCTTCCCACACAACGCTGCCGCGGGTGATTTATGGACTGGGGATCGCGGGCATCGGCCTGGCGAATGCCCGGATGCTGTGCCGGAGCTTTCATTTTGATCTGGAACAGATGCGTCATGCTGACGAAGAAGAACTGACCGCGGTGGACGGGATCGGAGAAGTGCTGGCACAGGCATGGATTTCTTATTTTTCATCCGATGAAAATAACCGGCTGGTGGATGAACTTCTGGGAGAACTGACGATTGAGAATGGTCAGGAAGATTCGGAAGAGGCCGTGTTTGAGGGACAGACCTTTGTGATCACCGGCTCGCTGCATCACTTTACAAACCGCAGACAGCTGCAGGAATTGATCATCGCCAAAGGCGGCAAAGCAGCCGGCACCGTGACGTCGAAAACGACATATCTGATCAACAATGATACCGCCTCGTCATCGTCAAAAAATAAAAAGGCAAGAGAACTGGGGATCCCGGTGATTTCGGAAGAAGATTTTCTGAAACTGCTGGAAACAGGGCGATGATTGCTGCGGATGGTGGAACCGTGCAGCGAAGCGAATTGCCGGTATGCAGGAGAGATACAGAATCTGTAATGTTAAATGTTTTTCATACGGGAAGAGGGAAATTGACAATTCCCCATAACCGGATGTAAAATATAAGAGCAAAAACTTAATGTAAGGAGAGGATCAACATGAAAATTGCACTGATTAATGAAAACAGCCAGGCGGCAAAAAACAGCATCATTGAGACTGCCCTGAAAAAGGTAGTAGAGCCGATGGGACATGAAGTGATCAATTATGGTATGTACGCGGCAGACGATGCTGCACAGCTTACCTACGTACAGAACGGAATCCTGGCGGCTGTACTGCTGAATTCCGGCGCTGCAGATTATGTGATTACCGGCTGCGGCACGGGTGAGGGCGCGATGCTTGCGCTGAACAGCTTTCCGGGAGTGATCTGCGGACACGTAGAAGATCCGGTAGACGCCTATACGTTTGCTCATGTTAATGACGGAAACGCAGTTGCGATGCCGTTTGCCAAAGGCTTTGGCTGGGGCGGCGAGCTGAATCTGGAATATGTATTTGAGAAGCTGTTTGGTTTTGGACATGGACAGGGTTATCCGCGTGAGCGCGTAGAGCCGGAACAGAGAAATAAAAAGATCCTGGACGGCGTACGTGCGAAAGCATTCCGCGACCTGTGCGATATCCTTGAGGATCTGGATCCGGAGCTTGTGGCAGGAGCCTTTGCCGGCGAGCATTTCTCCGAGCTGTTCTTCAAAGACTGCAGGGATGAGAAGATCGCTGCCTGTGTGAAGAAACTGATGAAGTAAATAAACGGACAGGCGTCGCTGATACGGCGTGTCACCATGATCGGGTATGAGGCGGTTTTCGCCTCATACTCGTCTGCATAAGCCGTAAAATACTCTGTCCGGTTCTGCGCATAAAAGTTGCCATGCGGCACAGGGCATGGTATCATTGAGGCGGCGGCAATGACAAAAATGCTCCGGAAAGATGAGCGCTTTTTGTATTGTCCGCATTACAATCATAATGGAAATGATATGGGAGGGAAAAATCAATGCCGGTCAAGGTGCAAAATGATCTGCCGGCCAGAGCAATTCTGGAATCGGAAAACATCTTTGTCATGGACGAGACGCGCGCGCTGAGCCAGGATATCCGTCCGCTGCAGATTTTGATCTTAAATCTGATGCCGATCAAGGAGGATACAGAGATGCAGCTGCTGCGGGCATTGTCGAACACTCCTTTGCAGGTAGACTGTACGTTTCTGATGCTTTCTACCCACGAATCGAGAAATACGTCTCAGAGCCATCTGAATAAATTTTACATCACCTTTAACGATATCCGCAGACATAAATTTGACGGTATGATCATCACCGGCGCGCCGGTGGAAAATCTGGCGTATGAGGACGTCAATTACTGGGATGAGCTGACGACGATCATGGAATGGACAAAGACTCATGTCCACTCTACGCTGCATATCTGCTGGGGAGCGCAGGCGGCCTTATATTATCACTATGGGATCCCGAAATATCCGCGGGAAAAGAAGTTATCCGGTATTTATCGCCATAAGGTGCTTCATCATAAAGTGCCGCTGGTGAGAGGAATGGACGATTACATTATGGCGCCGCATTCCCGCTATACCGAGGTGCGCCGGGAAGATATAGAAAAATTTCCGGAGCTCAATATTCTGGCGGAGTCAGAAGAAGCGGGCGTTTTCCTGATTTTACGAAACGACGGAAGTCAGATCTTCCTGCAGGGACATCCGGAATATGACCGCATGACGCTCAATATCGAGTACCATCGGGATCTGAAGAAGGGTCTCAATCCCGATCTTCCGGTCAATTATTATGAAAATAATAATCCCTATAGCCGGCCGATCCTTTCCTGGCGGACAACCTGCAACACGTTGTATGCGAACTGGCTGAATTATTATGTCTACCAGACGACGGATTACATCCTGAAGATGGACGAGGATTAGAAGGGCGCGAAAAGAAATGATGAAAAAAGAGATGATTCTGGCGTCCGGCTCTCCGCGGCGCAGAGATCTGCTGCAACAGGTCGGACTCAGTCCGGTCATCTGTCCGAGCAGGGCGGGAGAAGAGATCTCAGAGACGAGGCCGGAGCTTGTGGTTCAGGAACTGGCATCCAGAAAAGCAAAGGAAGTGGCGTCCCACTATGCGGGACAGGACGTAATTGTCCTCGGTGCGGATACCGTGGTATCTATCGATCACGAGATCCTGGGCAAGCCCGGCTGTGAGCAGAAAGCAATAGAGATGATTACGCGCCTGCAGGGCAGGGCTCATCAGGTATATACCGGAGTCAGCCTGATCTTTACCGCAACAAAAGAACAGGTCACCTTTGCCGAGAAAACCGACGTACACGTCGCACCGATGACTCCGGAGCAGATCCGGCGTTACGTCGCAGAAGGCGAATCCCTGGACAAGGCCGGAGCCTACGGCATCCAGGGAAAATTTGCCGCCTATGTGACCGGCATCTCCGGAGACTACAACAACGTCGTCGGTCTGCCCCTCGCACACGTGTGCCAGATACTGAGAAAGAAAATGGAAATGTGATATCCGCTACAGAGCCTGCCATTGGCAGACCCTTTTGTATATGATGGACAATTACGGGAATGCGCTTCGGCGCATTCTTTTTGCATAAACAGAGCCAGTAAAAATATTTTGCAGTTTACGTCGCACTTGGTCTATACGGACGAGCAGGCGAAAATCACCTTATTAAATGCCGATAAAGTAGTCCCTGAGAGGAAAACATCTCCGCAGAGGACATTTTTCACGTCGGCACTTAGCGAGCATGCTTTTGCGAGCTTAGTACCGCTACGTGAAAACCTAAGCGCGAGCGGTCCTCGGAGGAGATGTTTTCCTCTCAGGGACGGGTGGATTGTCAATTTCTAAGCGCGAGCGGTCCTCGGAGGAGATGTTTTCCTCTCGGGGACGGACGGATTGTCAATTTCTAAGCGCGAGCGGTCCTCGGAGGATATGTGTTCCTCTCAGGGACGAACGGTTTACCAATCCCTAAGCGCGAGCGGATTATTGATCACGCAGCGAATCATGTATTTTTTCCCAGATTTCAGCCATACTGTCAGTAAACCGAAAAATGGCAGCGATTCAGAAATCCGCCGGAAAGGACAGACAGTATGAGCCAGTATCGATATTTAACAAATTATCTGAAGAACCTGATTCCGGTCCCCTTTGAGTTGGAGACCGCAGAAGAATTTTATCAGATCGGAGAGGGTCCCGCACATTTTCATGTAAAAATAAAGAAAGATATTCCCAAACGCAGTCTTCTGCGCAGCACCTCGCTGGCGTTAGGAGAAGCCTATATGAAGGGAGATCTGGAGATAGACGGAGACCTGTACGATGTGCTGGATACCCTTATGGGAGAGATCAGACGATTCCGGAAAGACAGCTGGGCGCTGCACGGTCTGCTGCACACTTCCCTGAGCAGAAATAACCAGGAAAAAGAAGTTACTTCGCACTATGATATCGGAAATGATTTTTACCGTTTATGGCTGGATGAGACGATGAGCTATTCCTGCGGATATTTTCCCGATGAAAATCGCTCCCTTTTTGATGCGCAGGTGGGGAAAACAGACCATATTTTAGAAAAATTATATCTGAAACCGGGCATGAAACTGCTGGATATCGGATGCGGGTGGGGATTTTTGCTCAAACGCGCGGTGGAACACTATGGCGTAAGGGGAGTAGGGATCACGCTTGCAAAAGAGCAGTATCGCCAGTTGTCGGAAGAGATTCACGGCGCCCATATGGAGGACCGGCTGGAGGTACATCTGATGGATTACCGTGACCTGGCAGAATTAGACCGGGTTGAGCGGGATGCGGAGAGCGGGCATTTTGCGTCAGGAAACCGGCTGTGGAATGAATTATGTGCGGGAGAATGTTTTGACCGGATTGTCAGCGTGGGGATGATCGAACATGTAGGGCGGGAAAATTATGATGAATTTTTTAACTGCGTGGATCAGGTATTAAAACCCGGAGGACTTTTTCTACTCCATTTTATCAGTGCGCTGGAGGAACACAGCGGAGATCCCTGGATCCGGAAATATATTTTTCCTGGTGGTGTGATTCCGAGTCTGAGGGAGATTGTCCGGCTGCTGCCGGACGTGGGATTTTATACGCTGGATGTGGAGAGTCTGCGCCGCCATTATGTCCGTACGCTGCAGTGCTGGCGGGAGAATTTTCTGGCGCATCGGTATGAGATCACGGAAAAGTTCGGAGAAAAATTTACCCGGATGTGGGATCTGTATCTGGCGTCATGTGCGGCGGCATTTCATCATGGAGTCGTTGATCTGCATCAGGTGCTGATGTCTAAGGGAGTCAATAATGAATTGCCGATGACCCGGTGATCTGGTACGGCGCGTCGAAAGGCTGTGTGTTATTGCGAAAAAGAACCAGATTATTTGTCCAGGCGTTTCTGGCACGCGTTACCAGACGATCCGGATCCGGCCTGCCTGGAAAAGTGAAAGAGGATCAGTAGGCCACCATAGAAAAAGCACAGGATGCAGATCTGAACAAAGGTAATGAAAAACAGAGGAAGATTCTGAAACCAGTTTAAAAAGCTGCTGCCGGTCAGCAGCTTTTCGTAATAAAACATAAGAAACCAGGTAATGCCGACAGCGGTCAGAAGACAAAACGCCGGTCTGCCGATCATATCTGCCGCGTCCCAGGAAAAGGGGACGAGATATTTTAAAGAGATGAGATGCATGGCCGCGAGAAGGATTTCGCTGATTAGCATTCCGATCAGATAGGCGCGGATCCCAAAGACCGGTATGCCAAAGAAAACAAAGCAGAGCCGGAGAATGAGGGCAGCAGTATTCTGCAAAAAGGTAGTCCGGGTGCGGCCGAGACCGTTTAAGATGCTGCCCATGGTGGCAGCGAGATAGAGAAACGGACACAGCCAGGCAAGTGTGCGGATAAAATAGCCTGCTTCCGACGCGTGAAAGATGCTGGTGCCAAGTGTGCCGCCGTACATGGTGAAAACGCCGATGCAGAGAATGCCCATATAGAGACTGTAGCGCAGAGAGAGGGAAATACTCTCAGTAATGACCGCCTCTTTCCCTTCGGCCTGTGCCTGTGCGACGCCGGGAAGGAGCAGCACAGCCATGGAGTTGGAGATGGCTGAGGGAAAGAAGATAAACGGCAGCGCCATACCGGTCAGAATACCGTAGCAGGCCAGAGATTCGGATGAGGTGAGGCCGGAAAGTTCCAGACGGCTGGGAATCCAGACGGCCTCCGCGCTGCTTAAAAGATTAAGTATGAGCCGGTTGCCCATAAGAGGGAAGGCAAGCGAGAGGAGCGGTTCCACGAAAGCCGCCAGATGAAAAAGAGTGAAGGGTTCCTGCCTTTGCGACCCGCCTGCGGGCGGATAGAAAACCATGCAGATCACGGTAAATCCTGCGGCTGCGGCTTCTCCGGCGAGGTGGCCGATGACGGCAAGCATGACCGAAAGCTCTTTGCCCTGCTGCTGCCAGAGACGGACAAGCAGAAAAACGAGGATCATGCGGCTCATCTGTTCCGCGATCTGAGAGAATGCCGGAACGCGGGATTTCTGCATACCATAATAATATCCGTTGACGCAGGCATGGAAAGCGGCGAAGGGAACCGAGATTCCCATGAAAGGGAGATAGCCGGCACAATCCGGGTTCAGGAGGATATGATCGGCAAGAAACTGTGCGTTCCTGCAGATGAGGGCAGCCAGGGTGACGGACATTCCGAAAGAAATGACCAGACCGGTCTGAAAGATCCATTTTCCACGCCGGACATTGGCAGCAATGAGCTGGGAGAGTGCGGTCTGGATGGAACCGGCGCACAGGGAAAAGCAGATGCCGTATATGGGATGGATCATCTGAAAGATACCAAGTCCTTCGGCGTCGATTCTGCGGGACAGAAAGATCCGATAGAAAAAGCCCAGTATCCGGCAGACAAAGCCGCTGCCGGTCAAAAGCACGGCGCCGGTCAGAAACGCACGTTTCCTGGGGGAAAGCTGGATGAAAGGACTCACAGAAATCACCGCCGGTCAGTAAATTAGTATATTATAGTAAAAATATTTCAGATTTATACCGTTTTGCGCTATTGAAACCTGCGGCTGACGTGCTATAATGAGCGAAAGTGAGAAAAAAATTTAATTCCTATTGATTTACTATGAATTGAATAGTATAATAGGCGCATGCAGAAATTTCCATGAAAGGTGGATTTTATAGAATGAAAAAGTTAATTTATCTGGATAACGCGGCGACGACCAGAGTGAATCCAAAGGTTTTAGAGGCTATGACGCCGTATTTCTGTGAACTGTATGGAAACCGGTCTTCTGTATATAGTTTTTCAGATTCAGCGAAGGACGCGGTGGATCAGGCGCGGGAGACGATCGCCAGAAGTATCGGGGCGAAGACGAATGAGATTTACTTTACCGGAGGCGGCTCCGAGGGTGATAACTGGGCGATCAAGGCGACTGCCGAGGCGTATCGGTCAAAGGGCAATCATATCATTACGACCAAAATTGAGCACCATGCGGTTCTGCATACCTGCCAGTATCTGGAACAGCACGGTTTTGAGGTTACGTACCTGGATGTGGATGAGGAAGGCTTTGTCCGCCTGGAGGATCTGAAGGCAGCGATCCGTCCGACAACGATACTGATTTCAATTATGTTCGCAAACAACGAGATCGGTACGATTGAGCCGATTAAGGAGATCGGCGCGATCGCAAAGGAGCACGGGATTCTCTTTCATACAGATTCCGTACAGGCTTACTGCCATATCCCGATTGATGTGGACGAATGTCATATCGATATGCTGAATACCAGCGCGCATAAGATATTCGGACCCAAGGGCGTCGGTTTTCTGTACATCCGCACAGGTGTTAAGATCCGTTCGTTTATCCATGGCGGAGCGCAGGAGAGAAAACGCCGCGCCGGTACGGAAAATGTACCGGGTATCGCAGGGTTTGGAAAAGCAGTTGAGCTGGCTATGGAGACACTGGATGAGCGGATCGCGTATGAGACCAGACTGAGAGATCATCTGATCGACCGTGTACTGGCGGAGATCCCTTATTCACGTCTGAACGGGCCGCGGGAGAACCGCCTGCCCAATAACACAAACTTCTGTTTCCAGTTTATCGAGGGTGAGTCCATGCTGATCCTGCTGGATGACGTCGGCATATGCGGTTCGAGCGGTTCCGCTTGCACATCCGGATCCCTGGATCCGTCTCATGTGCTGCTGGCGATCGGTTTGCCTCATGAGATCGCGCATGGTTCTCTGCGCCTGACATTGAGTGAAGAGACGACGATGGAGGATATTGATTTTGTGGTTGACAATCTGAAGCGGATTGTACAGCGATTGAGAGATATGTCCCCGTTGTATGCAGATTTCATCAGCAAACAGGAGAAAAAATAACGACGGAGAACGAAGGAGATCATAGAGATGAATTATTCAGAGAAAGTAATGGACCATTTCCAGCATCCGAGAAATGTTGGTGAGATAGAGGGCGCCAGCGGTGTGGGAACGGTAGGAAACGCAAAATGTGGCGATATCATGAGGATTTTCCTGGATATCGATGAAAATCAGGTGATCCGCGACTGCAAGTTCAAAACCTTTGGCTGCGGCGCGGCGGTAGCGACAAGCAGTATGGCGACCGAGATGGTGAAAGGAAAGACCATACAGGAGGCCATGGAGGTAACCAATAAAGCGGTGATGGAGGCCCTGGATGGGCTGCCGCCGGTTAAGGTACACTGCTCGCTGCTCGCGGAGGAGGCGATCCATGCCGCTCTGTGGGATTACTGTGAGAAGAACGGGATTACCATCGACGGCCTGAAGAGGCCGAAGAATGATATCAGCGAAGGGGAAGAGGAAGAAGAGTATTGATGTTTGACCACGGAAATCAAAGAGTGGTAGTGGGAATGTCGGGCGGCGTCGATTCATCGGCAGCCGCCCTGCTTTTGAAACGGCAGGGATATGACGTGATTGGCGTGACCATGCAGATCTGGCAGGATGAAGAGGAAAACGTCCTCGAGGAGAATGGCGGCTGCTGCGGGCTGAGCGCGGTGGAGGACGCCCGCCGCGTGGCGAGCCGGATCGGAATCCCGCATTACGTGATGAACTTTAAGGCGGAATTCAGAAAATATGTCGAGACTTATTTTATCGACGAATACATTCATGGAAGGACACCCAATCCCTGTATCGCCTGCAACCGGTATGTGAAATGGGAATCCCTGCTTTCCCGCAGTCTGGCGATCGGCGCGGATTATATCGCAACTGGTCATTACGCACGGGTGGAGAGATTGCCGGACGGCCGGTTCTCACTCCGACAGTCGGTGACAGCGAGAAAGGATCAGACCTATGCTCTTTATAATCTGACACAGGAGCAGCTTTCGCGGACGCTGATGCCGGTGGGAGAATACAGTAAAGAAGAGATTCGGGCAATAGCCAGGGAGGCCGGATTGCCGGTGGCGCAAAAACCGGACAGCCAGGAGATCTGTTTTATCCCGGATCATGATTATGCGGCATATATCCGGAAAAATACGGATGCTGATCTGCCGACAGGAAATTTTGTGGATCGGGAAGGCCATGTCCTGGGCCGGCATCTGGGAATCACTCATTATACGATCGGACAGCGCAAGGGATTAAATCTTGCCATGGGACATCCGGTGTATGTCACACAGATTCGACCTGAGACGAATGAGGTGATGATCGGGGAGGCGGAGGACGTCTTTACCGATACGGTATTCTGTGATCAGCTGAACTGGATGGCGGTTGACGGCCTGCATGGTGAGGAACGTATGGTCCGGGCGAAGATCCGATATAATCATGCGGGAGATCCCTGTATCATCCGCAGAGAGGGAGATGACCTTCTGAAATGTACATTCCCGGGCAGAGTGCGTGCGGCAACGCCCGGACAGGCGATTGTATTTTATGATGAAAATGATTACGTGTTGGGGGGAGGGACGATCCGATGAAGAAAAAAGCAACGGCAATGCGGCTGGCCGCGGTATCCGCGGGACTGATTGTGGCTGTCACAGGCTGTCAGGCGAAGAAATATGAAAAGGTGGATGTCGGGGCGATCCGGGAAGAAAGCCGGCAGTCGCAGGCAGAACTGGAGGATCGGGAAACCCTGACGGTGAGTACGTCAAATGTGATCATACAGGGAGAGGGGCAGACGGCAGCCTGGCAGGAAAATCACCCGACGGACATTATATGGGGAGATTGCAACGATGTCGTGTATGTGAACGCGGACCGTCTGAATCTCCGGAAGACGGCGGGAACCGACGGCGAGATTCTGTCTGTTGTTGAGATGGGCGAGGAACTGACCCGGACCGGCGTGGATCCGGCGGGAGAGTGGACCCAGCTGGAGTACCACGGCGGCGTCGCTTACGCAGCTTCTCGTTATCTGTCCGAGATGAAGCCGGAGATCCCGGAGACAGCCGCAGAGACTGAAAATACGGGAATATCAGCGGATTCGGGGCAGTCTTCTGAGATTGGCCTGAATTCATCATGGATTTATGCCGGTTATTCAAAGATCAATTCCGGCAGAGCAGTCAGGTACCGGGCTGATGAGTCTGTCCGCAACGGTAAGGTGGTCTGCGTCAACGCAGGTCATGGGACGTCAGGCGGTAGCAGCGTAAAGACACAGTGCCATCCGGACGGAAGCGCAAAAGTGACAGGAGGTACCACACAGGCCGGAGCGACGACAGCTGTGGCAGTATCCGGCGGTATGGCTTTTGCCGATGGGACGGCCGAATCGAAGGTGACGCTGGCATTAGCATTGAAATTAAAAGCATTGCTGCTTTCCCGCGGCTATGATGTTGTGATGATCCGCGAGAGTGACGACGTTCAACTGGATAATATTGCCAGGACAGTGATTGCAAATAATACTTCAGATTGTCATCTGGCGCTTCACTGGGATTCTACGGAAAGCGATAAGGGCGCTTTTTATCTGAGCGTACCATCTGATTCCACGTACCGGGCGATGGAGCCGGTGGCTTCCCACTGGCAGGAACACCATGCACTTGGCGACAGCCTGATTGCAGGATTAAAGGGAGCAGGTGTTAAGATTTTTTCCGGAGGCAGTATGGAGATGGATCTGACACAGACCTCTTATTCGACAATCCCGTCTGTAGATATCGAACTGGGCGATAAGGCGTCTGACCATTCCTCGTCTACCTTGGATCAGCTGGCACAGGGACTGGCGGATGGTGTAGACGCGTTTTTTGGACTGTAGAGTATGAGTTACAGGTTATACGTCAGCAGGCTGGTGTGTGACCTGTAACGAGTATGAAATAAAAGAAAAATAAAAATCTGAAATTATATTGACAAATAAAATTGTTTGGTTTATAATGTTTTTTGCGTTGTTTGATGAGAGTCATTGCGCGGATAGTTCCCATAATTCGGGGTGTGGCTCAGCTTGGCTAGAGCGCCTGCTTTGGGAGCAGGAAGTCGCAGGTTCGAATCCTGTCACCCCGACTGGATGACAGATCAGAAGTTGATATCTTTCATCATTTCACCTGCGGGTGTAGTTCAATGGTAGAACACCAGCCTTCCAAGCTGGATACGTGGGTTCGATTCCCATCACCCGCTTTTTG
>JAJQAC010000032.1 GCA_021204025.1 Clostridiales bacterium
GCCTATATCAAGGCTTTGAGACTATTTTGAAATTAGGCAAGTGTCGAAGACCCGAACCTTGATTTTCCAATGTTTTTCAACAAAATCTTGCAAAACTCTATACCATGTATTATAATTTCTACGGTGAATTGGTGATTTTATGCCGTCACAACGATACCCGGCTGGCCGCATGACAGGAGGATCCGCTTCGATGATGGATGGTAAGATGGGATGGGATACGGACAAGCTGCACGAAGAGTGCGGAGTCTTTGGGATGTATGATTTTGACGGAGGCGAAGTAGCGTCAACGATTTATTATGGCCTGTTTGCCCTTCAGCACAGGGGGCAGGAGAGCTGCGGGATTGCTGTGAGTGACACGTCCGGTCCAAAAGGGAAGGTAGATACCCATAAAGGGATGGGCCTTTGTAATGAAGTGTTTACCCCGGAGGAGCTGGAGCGCCTGCATGGCAATATCGGTGTCGGCCATGTGCGGTATTCGACGGCGGGGAGCAGTACCCGTGAGAACGCGCAGCCGCTCGTATTAAATTATATCAAGGGCACGCTTGCGCTCGCGCATAATGGCAACCTGGTTAACGCTCCGGAGTTGCGTCAGGAACTGGCAAATACGGGCGCGATTTTCCAGACGACCATCGATTCTGAGGTGATTGCGTATCATATCGCGCGGGAGCGGGTTCACACTCCGAATGTTGAGACGGCGGTGGCAAATGCGATGAAAAAGATCGTGGGAGCCTATGCGCTGGTGATCATGAGCCCGCGCAAGCTGATCGGCGCGAGAGATCCGTTTGGCTTTAAACCGCTGTGCATTGGCAAAAAGGACAATGCCTATATCATCACCTCCGAGACCTGTGCGCTGGACACAATCGGGGCAGAGTTTATCCGCGATGTGGAACCGGGCGAGATCGTGACGATTACAAAGAACGGAATTGCTTCTGATACCAGCATGATTCTGCCGGATCAGAGCAGGACGGCAAGATGTATTTTTGAATATATTTATTTTGCGAGACCGGACAGTGTCTTTGATGGCATGGGGGTTTATCATTCCCGGCTCTATGCGGGCAGATGTCTGGCGAAAGATTCCCCGGTGGACGCGGATCTGGTGGTCGGCGTACCGGAGTCCGGCAACACCGCGGCCATGGGATACGCGATGGAGTCCGGGATCCCTTATGGGACAGCTTTTGTAAAGAATTCTTACGTTGGACGGACCTTTATCAAACCAAAGCAGAGCAACCGTGTATCTGCAGTGAGAGTCAAGCTGAATGTCTTAAAAGAGGTGGTGGTCGGCAAACGGATCATTATGATCGATGATTCGATCGTGCGCGGCACGACCAGCAACCAGATCGTAGGTATGCTGAGAGAGGCGGGAGCGAAGGAAGTTCATGTAAAGGTCAGCGCGCCGCCGTTCCTTCATCCGTGTTATTTTGGCACGGATATTCCATCGGAGGATCAGCTGATTGCTCATAACCGGACGATCGAGGAGATCCGTGAGATTATCGGCGCGGACAGCCTTTCTTATCTGAAGATTGAGAGACTTATGGGTATGGCCGGAGGCCGGCCGATCTGTACGGCGTGTTTCAGCGGCGATTATCCGATCGCCCCGCCGACCGAAGATATCCGGGGAGAATATCAGAAATAAAAGCTGAATGTGCAGTCAGATGCCATCGGCAGATGATAGATAAATACAACGAATGTAAATAGGAGATATGCTGATGAACGACAGATATCAGAGCCCGTTGTCCGAGCGCTATGCGAGCAAGGAGATGCAGTACATTTTCTCGCCGGACATGAAATTTAAGACGTGGCGTAAGCTTTGGATTGCGCTGGCAGAGACGGAAAAAGAACTTGGACTGCCGATTACCCAGGAGCAGATCGACGAGTTAAAGGCACACGCGGAGGACATCAATTATGATGTGGCGAAGGAGAGGGAAAAGCAGGTTCGCCATGATGTGATGTCTCATGTATATGCATATGGACAGCAGTGCCCGACAGCAAAGGGAATCATTCATCTGGGAGCCACTTCCTGCTATGTCGGAGACAATACCGATATTATCATTATGAATGAGGGATTAAAGCTGGTGCGCAGCAAGCTCCTTAATGTTATGGCAGAGCTGGCGGATTTCGCGATGAAGTATAAGGATCAGCCGACGCTGGCATTTACTCATTTCCAGCCGGCGCAGCCGACGACGGTCGGCAAGAGAGCGACTCTGTGGCTGCATGATCTGTACCTGGATCTGCATGATCTGGATTATGTGAGAGGTTCTTTAAAAATGCTGGGTTCCAAGGGTACGACGGGAACGCAGGCCAGCTTTCTGGAACTGTTTGAGGGAGATCATGAGAAATGCCGCAGGGCGGATCAGATCATTGCCGCGAAAATGGGATTTGACAGCTGCTACCCGGTATCCGGACAGACCTATTCGCGTAAAGTAGATACCCGTGTGCTGAATGTGCTCGCCGGTATTGCGCAGAGCGCGCATAAATTCACCAATGATATCCGGCTCCTTCAGCATCTGAAGGAAGTAGAGGAGCCGTTTGAGAAAAACCAGATCGGTTCTTCCGCTATGGCTTATAAGAGAAATCCGATGCGAAGCGAGCGGATCGCTTCCCTGTCTGATTATGTGATGAGCAATGTGATGAATCCCATGCTGGTCGCGTCAACTCAGTGGTTTGAGCGCACGCTGGACGATTCGGCAAATAAGAGACTGAGCATACCGGAAGGTTTCCTAGCAGTTGACGGTATTCTGGATCTGTATATGAATGTGGTGGATGGCCTGATGGTGTATCCAAAGGTGATTGAAAAGCATTTTATGGCAGAGATTCCCTTCATGGCGACGGAAAATATCATGATGGACGCGGTGAAAGCCGGAGGCGACCGTCAGGAACTGCATGAGAAGATCCGCCAGCTTTCGATGGAGGCCGGACGCAATGTCAAGGAAAGAGGACTGGACAACAATCTGCTGGAGCTGATTGCGGCAGATCCGTCCTTTGGATTATCGCTGGAGGAACTGCGTGCGAGCATGGATCCGAAGAAATATGTCGGCCGCGCGCCACAGCAGACGGAGGAATTTATCTGCGAAGTCATTGCTCCGCTTCTGGAAGAAAATAAAGAAGTTCTGGGCATGAAAGCGGAGATCTCTGTGTAAACGACGCGTCCGGATATCCGGGTGCGGCGTTCTGACATTGGAAAAACAGGGATGATATCTGGTCTGGTGTGTAATATCGTGATCGAAGCCGGAATAAAATAAAAGTCCGGGGTAGTATAAACAAAGGAGTCTGACGATGTCAAAGGTAGATGTGGTAATCGGTTGTTTTTATGGGGATGAAGGAAAAGGAAAGGTGATCGACTATCTTTCCGCGGACGCGGATATCGCGGTTCGCGCGACAGGAGGTGATAACGCGGGACACACCATTAAGGTGGATGGGGTCAAATACGCGATGCATCTGGTTCCTTCCGGGCTTCTTTCCGGGCATACGATCGGTGTGATCGGCAACGGTGTGGTCTTAAATCCGGCTGTACTGCTGGAGGAGATTGCAAATCTGAAGTCTCATGGTTATGATGTGGAGACTTATCTGAAGATCAGTGAGAAAGCACAGGTAATCCTGCCGTACCACAGGCTGTTGGATGCGGCGCTGGAAAAGGCAAGGACTTATAAGATCGGGACGACAGGACGAGGCATCGGACCGGCTTATTGCGACAAGTATGAGCGCTGCGGCCTGCGCATGGAAGATCTGTATGATCCGGACTTTAAGGAGAAGCTGCAGGCGCTGGTGGAGTCGAGGAAAGCGCTGATCGCTTTTTATGATCCGGAAAATACCTCAGTCGAAGCGGATCTTGACTTCGATACCGTTTATCAGAATTACAGCAGCTATGCCGAACAGTTAAAGCCTTATATCTGCGATACGGTTACCCTGATTCACAGGGCGCTGGAGCAGGATCAGAAGATCGTAGTAGAAGGAGCGCAGGCGACTCTGCTGGATATTGATTTTGGTTCTTATCCATATGTTACTTCTTCAAATCCGACAATCGGTGGGATCTTAAGCGGTTCCGGCATCAGCGCGGGCGATATCGGCGATGTATACGGCGTCATCAAGGCGTATTCCAGCCGGGTCGGCAAGGGACCGTATGTGACGGAACTGACTGATGAGACCGGTGACCGTATCCGTGAGCTTGGTCACGAATATGGTACAACAACCGGTCGTCCGAGGAGATGCGGATGGCTGGATCTGGTTACGTTAAAATATGCGAAGCGGGTCAACGGACTGACTGCCCTTTCGGTGAATCATCTGGATACAGTAGGGAAGCTGGATACGATCCGAGTTTGCGTGGCCTATGAAGTAAACGGCGAGAGAACGGAAGACTTTACGACCAACCTGCGGTTCTTAAACAACGCAAAGCCGGTTTATAAGGACTTTGAGGGGAATTTTGGTGACATTTCCGGATGTACGACATTTGAAGAACTGCCCAAAAAGGCACAGGAATATATCCGGTTTATTGAGAAATATATTGGGATACCGGTGAAATTTATCGGAACCGGCGCGGAGCGCGAGGCGATGATTATCCGGTGATCGGAAAGATGCGGACAAAGTGTCCGGCAGGTCAGCACAAATGGGTGCGATGACCTGCCGGCTTTTTATCTTATAGGAAAGTTCATCCTATAAGATAAAAAGCCCTCCGGGCGGGGCGCTGAGCGCCAGTGGCGCTCGTTTAGCGCCGACCGAAACGGAGTGTAGATTCGCACTGCGGCGGAATGGAAAGTGTCGCTAAAGCGACCCGCCGCAGGCGGAGAATCCTGCTTTGCAGGATTCTTTTTCATTCCTGAAAAGACTTTTGTTATGGCCTATGCGATAACGCATATCTGTTTTGGCAGGATATGAAGGGAATCACTGTTTACAGTTTATGAATGGAAACCTGGTTTGCGGAAAAACAATCATAGTCGCGCAGCTGGAAAGATAATCAAAATAAAAAAGTTGTGATAATTACAATATTTTGACTGGACAAAGCGAAAAATTTCATATATACTAAAACATATGTGGTGCAAAGGGGCAGGTTACAGGAGGTAAACCTGTCCCTTTTTGCAGATGAAGCTGCGAAGGCGCAGGACACAGATCATTCATGGCATGGTCGGAAAGAAGAATCCATTTTGTTTTCTGATCAGGCAGAGCTGTGAATGACAGGTGATACATAGCGATATAAATCACAGGAGGTTTGGGTAGATGGTATCATTATATGACGGTGGGATCTATCTGGTAAACGGAGAAACCATAGTAGAGGAAAAGGAAGCGGAAAAACTGAAATCGCTGACCGGGAAAGAGGCAAACCGGGCAGAGGCCAGAAAAGGGACGATCGCGTATTCGATTCTGGAAAAGCATAATACATCGGGGGATATGGAGCATCTGAAACTTCGTTTTGACGCGATGGCGTCCCACGATATCACATTTGTCGGTATTGTCCAGACGGCGAAAGCGTCTGGTATGGAGGAATTTCCGATCCCCTATGTGCTGACAAACTGCCACAATTCGCTGTGTGCGGTCGGCGGTACGATTAACGAGGATGACCATATGTTTGGCCTGTCTGCAGCCAGAAAGTATGGCGGCATCTATGTACCTCCGCATATCGCTGTGATTCATCAATACATGAGAGAGATGATGGCAGGCTGTGGACGTATGATCCTGGGTTCAGACAGTCACACCCGTTACGGTGCTCTGGGAACAATGGCCGTAGGTGAGGGCGGCGGCGAGCTGGTGAAACAGCTGTTAAAAGATACTTATGATGTAGCATATCCGGGAGTGATCGCAATCTACCTCGACTGGTGTCCGCAGCCAGGTACCGGTCCGCAGGATATCGCGCTGGCGATCATCGGCGCAGTATTTAAAAACGGATATGTAAAAAATAAAGTGATGGAATTTGTCGGTCCCGGCATTGCGTCGATGACGACGGATTACCGCAACGGTGTGGACGTCATGACGACGGAGACGACCTGTTTAAGCTCAGTATGGCGGACCGATGAGGATACGAGGAGCTATCTTGCGGCACATCATCGCGAGAGCGATTACCGCGAACTGAAACCGGCGGATGTGGCTTATTATGACGGCTGCGTTTATGTCGATCTTTCAACGGTAAAACCGATGATCGCATTGCCGTTCCATCCCAGTAATGCGTTTGAGATCGATGCGTTCCGGGAAAATGCGGGAGACATCCTGCGCGAGGTAGAGAAGGAAGCGGCAAAGATCGCCGGGGAGAAGGCTCATCTGACGCTGACAGATAAGCTGATTGGCGGAGAGCTTTATGTGCAGCAGGCGGTGATCGGCGGCTGTGCGGGCGGCACCTATACTAATATCATGGAAGCAGCTCATATTCTGGAAGGCAGAAACTGCGGATGCGGTGAGTTTTCGCTGTCGGTCTATCCGGCATCACAGCCGGTGTTTGCCGATATCACAAAGAAGGGGGCGGTAACAGCGCTTTTGAATGCCGGAGCGATCGTCCGTACGGCGTTTTGCGGTCCCTGTTTTGGCGCAGGGGATACGCCTTGTAACAACGGCCTGAGTATCCGTCACGCGACCCGCAATTTCCCGAATCGCGAGGGTTCCAAGCCGGGTAACGGCCAGATGGCTGCGGTGGCGCTTATGGATTCGCGTTCGATCGCGGCGACGGCAGCGAACGGAGGCCGGCTGACCTCGGCATGGGAATTTGACGGCTGGGATGCGGTTCCGTCTTATGAATTTGACGACGCCTCCTACCGCAATCGCGTTTATACGGGTTACGGAAAGGGAGATAAGGACAGAGAGCTTGTTTATGGGCCAAATATCAAGGACTGGCCGCAGATGAGCCCGCTGTCGGACAATATTTTACTGAAGGTATGTTCCCGGATCATGGACGCGGTGACGACGACAGATGAACTGATTCCTTCGGGAGAAACCTCATCCTACCGGTCCAACCCGCTGGGGCTTGCGGAATTTACGCTTTCCCGCCGCGACCCGGACTATGTGGGACGCGCCAAGGTGGTGGATCGTCTGGAGAAAGCGAGAGTCGGAGAGGGCGAAGCTGCCGAGCTTCTGCTTGCGCCGGAGCTTGCCGGTATCTTTGAGGCGATCCGCAGGATACCGGGAAGCGAAGCAGTGACACCGGGAGATACCGAGATCGGAAGCGTTGTCTACGCAGTAAAGCCGGGTGACGGTTCGGCGCGTGAGCAGGCGGCAAGCTGCCAGCGTGTGCTTGGCGGACTCGCTAATATCTGCAAAGAATACGCAACCAAACGCTATCGCTCCAATGTTATGAACTGGGGTATGGTGCCGTTCCAGATGGAAAGCGATCCGGAGTTTGAGGTCGGAGATTATATCTATGTACCGGGGGTGCGTCAGGCTCTGGACGGCGATGGGAAGAATATTACGGCTTATCTGCTGGGCAGCGGAGAAAATAATGATATACAGCCAAAAAAGATCCGGTTGTACATAGCAGATATGACGGCGGAGGAGAAAGAGATTGTCAAGGCAGGTTGCCTGATCAATTATAATCGGAACCGGAGTCGTTAAAAAATGACCAGCCGGATCGCAGGAACCGGCGGTGAAACAGAATTGTGACAGGATGTATATGTCAGAGGATCCGTTGAGAGGAGGAGCAAAGAGATTGGTCAAAGAAAGTTATCTTGCGCAGTTTTATGGAAAATCTCAGAACTATACCGATATTCCTAATAAATGGTTTACCGAATATAATGTAAAAAAAGGTCTTCGAAATGAAGACGGTACAGGGGTACGTGTTGGTCTTACCCGCGTATCGGATGTTGTCGGCTATAATAAGACGGAGGCAGGCGTGGAGCCGGTTCCCGGCAAACTTCTGTATCGGGGGATCAGCGTGGAAGATCTGATCCGCGGCAAGCACAAGAGCCACTTCGGTTATGAGGAAACCTGTTTTTTACTTCTGTTCGGATATCTGCCCAAGAAGATGGAGTTTGAACGTTTTTGTGATATTCTGCGTGATTATTATGAGATTCCGGATGAATTTGTAGAGATGAACCTGCTGCGGATGCCGGGAAGCAACCTGATGAATAAACTCCAGGAGGCTGTGCTGACACTCTATAATTATGACGATGATCCGGATAATACTGAGGTTTATGACACGTTGGTAAAGGGGATGAGCCTTCTGGCAAAGCTGCCTTCGATCGCGTGCTATGCGTATCAGAGCAAGATGCATTATTATAACCGTGAGAGCCTGTTTATTCACTATGCCAATCCGAATTATTCGATTGCGGAAAACTTCCTGAGCGTGCTGCGCAGAGATCAGCAGTTTTCTCTGAAAGAAGCCAATCTGCTGGATACGCTGATGATTCTGCATGCGGACCACGGCGGCGGTAATAACTCAACGTTTACCAATGTCGTGATTTCCTCAACCGGGACAGATATCTATTCGACGATTTCGGGGAGCATCGGTTCTCTGAAAGGACCTCGTCACGGCGGCGCAAATTTAAAGGTTGCAGAGATGATGGATGCGGTACTCGAATATACGGGTGGTTATACGGCCAGCGACAGTAAGATTCGTGAATGCATTGAGATGCTGTTAAACGGGAGACTTTACGATGGTTCCGGGCTGGTTTACGGATTTGGGCATGCGGTTTATACGATTTCAGATCCGAGGGCAGAGCTTCTGCGGGAGTGCTGTACCGCGGTGGCTAATGAGAAACATAAAGAAACAGAATTTGATTTTTATACCCGGTTCGAGAAAATTTTCCGGGAAATCATGACAGAGCGGAAAGGGTGCCCGCTGCCGACGAACGTTGACTTTTACAGCGGATTTGCTTATGATCTGATGCAGATACCGAGAGATCTTTTTACACCGCTCTTTGTCTGCAGCCGTCTGGTCGGATGGATCGCACATAATATTGAGAATAAGCTTTATGATGGGCGGATCATGCGTCCGGCAACCAAATATGTAGGCAATATGATTGAATATATACCGATGGAGGAGAGATGAAAATGAGCGATGTGATTACAGTATTTAAGGGAGATGGGATCGGACCGGAGATCACAGATTCGGTTCTGGCGATTCTGAACGCGGCGGGGGCCGGTTTGACTTATGAGATTTTTTCCGTGGGCGCGGCAGAGTATGAGGCACATGGAGCCCTGATCCCGGATGAGGCTTTTGCTTCGTTTGAGAAGAATAAAGTGTTACTGAAGTCCCCGATTACGACTCCGCTGGGAACCGGGTTCCGTTCCCTGAATGTGATGATGCGTAAAAAATACGATCTTTACGCCAATATCCGCCCGGCCAAATCGAACGCGGCGATCAAAACGCCGTTTGGCGGTGTTGATATTGTGATATTCCGTGAAAACACGGAAGATCTCTATGCGGGCATCGAAGAAATGGTGGATGAGAATACTGCCCGTTCGATCAAGGTTATTACACGGAAATGCAGTGAGAGAATTATCCGGGACGCCTTTGACTATGCGGTCAATCAGGGAAGAAAGAAAGTAACCTGTGTTCACAAGGCGAATATCATGAAGCTGTCCGATGGACTGTTCCGTAATATTTTCTATGAGATAGCAAAAGAATATCCGCAGATCACAGCGGAAGATAAGATTGTGGATAACGTAGCCATGCAGCTGGTAATGCATCCGCAGCAGTTTGATGTAATTGTGACGGAAAATCTGTATGGAGATATCCTGTCTGATCTGGCGAGCGGTCTGATCGGCGGACTGGGACTGCTGCCGTCCAGTAATCTGGGAAGCGATTATGCGATGTTTGAGGCAGTTCACGGCAGCGCGCCGGATATTGCAGGCAAAGGGATTGCAAATCCGACCGCGTTTCTGTGGTCGGCGTGTATGATGCTGGAACATCTCGGTAAAAATGAGACTGCAGCGAAGATTCGCCGGGCGGTCGATGAAGTGCTGGCGGACGGCAGCGTGATGACGCCGGATCTGGGCGGAAGCGCGACGACGAAGGAGTACGAGGCTGCGATTATTGCGAGACTGTAAGGATTTTGCAATAAAAATACAGGTAGAGTGACTCATACGGGATTGATTTTCAGGCTTGCGGATGTGGTCTGTCATATGATATGATGATAGTCAGGTAAACATGAGGTATGATTTCAGGCGGGAGAGCAGAACACAGGGAAACCGGGTATTAGGGCGGCAAAATATCTTTTGTCGCCTGTGTCATTCAGCGTAGTGAAAGGAGTGATTACGATGCCGAGAGGCGGAGGCATGGGAGGCGGTCCCGGCGGACGCGGAGGTATGGGAGGCCCTGGAGGTATGGGGAGACCCGGAGGTATGGGAGGCCCCGGAGGTATGGGAGGTCCCGGAGGTATGAGGAGACCCGGAGGCATGGGTGGCCCTCGTGGTATGGGCGGATATCCGCCGCCACCGCCGCGCAGAAGATTTTACGGCCGTCCGGGAGGCTGTCTCGGATGTCTGTTTTATGTGCTGGGGGCGATTGGTCTGGCAGCTATGGCTGTTGTCGGTGTGATCTTCCTGATTTAAGCAGTGAGGATGTCATCCGAAAGGTTTGTAATCTGTGGAATTAAAAAGGAAATAAGAAATGAAGAATCAAAAAGAAACCGGTCTGGTACTGGAAGGCGGCGGGATGCGCGGGATCTATACGGCAGGCGTGCTGGATGTGTTTATGGAACACGGCATCACCTTTGATGGCGTACTCGGCGTCTCCGCCGGCGCCATCCATGGCTGTTCCTATGTATCGGGGCAGCGAGGCAGAAATATCCGGTATTATAAAAAATACTGTCAGGATTGGCGTTTTGTGAGCTTGCGTAATTTCCTGCTGACAGGAGATGTGGTTGGCGTAAAATTCTGCTATTATGATCTGCCGGAGGTGCTGGAACCCTATGACCATGAGGCATTTTTAGCATCTGGTACGGATTTTTATGTCGGGTGCAGCAATGTGGAAACAGGGAAAGCAGAGGTTTTTCATCTGACTGATATGAAAAAGCAGATTATGCTTTTAAAAGCCTCGGCGTCATTGCCGTTTGTTTCCGGCATCACCGACTGGAAAGGGAAAAAACTGCTGGACGGAGGTTGTACGGACAGTATTCCGGTCGCCAGGATGCGAAAACTGGGTTACCGGAAACTGGTCGTTGTCCAGACCCGCTACCGCGGTTATTATAAGACGTCCGAGTTTAACCCGCTCGCTAAGATCCTGTATCACAGATATCCGGAATTTATCCGGGCGCTGAAGCGCAGGCATCTTGTCTATAACCGGGAACTCGAATGGATCGAGAAGCTGGAGCGGGAAGGGAAAATCTTTGTGATCCGGCCGGAGCATGACTTAAAGATCGGCCGGATGAAAGCGACGGCAGAAGAACTGCAGACGGTGTATGAGATCGGACGCAGGGACGCGGAGGAGAGGTTGAGCGAGATGGTGGCATGGCTGGGGCGATGAGAGGAGAAAATCATGTTGGAGTGCTATCCTGGAATTTATGAATATACGCTGCACAATCCGACTTCTACCGGTATCGCAGAGATTCATATTTATCTCATCCCCGGAGGATCGGATGGGCGCAGCCTGATGATCGATGCCGGATTTGCGGGAGAGCAGTGCCTGAATGATACTCTGACAGTCCTGGATGAATGTAAGATCGCGACCACCGGTCTGGATGTTTTCTTAACCCATGAACATCATGATCACAGCGGACTGGCCAGTGCGCTGTACCAGAGAGGCGCACGGATCTTTATGAACCCGGAGGAGGAAAGTCATCATTATACCTGCCTGTATCATCATCAGGGTAAGGAAGCCAGGGAAGAACAGCTTTCGGTTTTATATACAGTTGGTGTTACACCGGAGAGGACGCCTGAGCTTTGGCGCTGGTATTCGGCTGAAGTTGATGCTGAGACGGGTGCTGATCCGGATGAGAAACGGAGATCGGTTTTTGCGATTAGTGATTTTCACTTTGAGCCGATGTATGCGGGACAGATTTTCCACTATGGAGATTTTGTATTCCATGCTTTTGGATTGCGGGGACATACGGCGGGACAGATGGGGCTGTATGATGAAGGACATAAAGTGGTATTTACGGCAGATCAGGTAATTAACCATATCGCACCGATTGTCTCTACCAGCTATGAGGGAGAAGATTTGCTGAGCAGTTATTTTGAGTCACTGAGGATGATCAAAAGGAAATTCCTTGGATGGACGATTTTGCCTGCGCACGATGGGCCGGTTACGGATCTTTCCGGGCAGATTGAGCATATCGCTGTGTCTTATCTGGACAAACTGGATATCATATCGCGCATTGTGAATGAATCAGAGAAGCCTCTGACGGTCTGTGAGACAGCCTTTGAGGCCTATGGGATCCGCGGAGTCGGTGACAGCCGCCGCTTTATTTTCGCAAAGACTGTCATTACCAAGACTTTTTCCTGTCTGGAATACCTGTATCAGCAGGGATTTGTCAGAAAAGAACGCCGGGATGGCGTCCTTTTCTGGATGCGCAGGGCCGGGTAAGGAATTTTTGCGGCTGATGCCGCACCCGTTCTACGCTCCGCTTCGGTCGTTGCTAAACGGTCCTGTGTGCCAGTGGCACACGTCAAGGACCGACCGAAACGGAGTGTAGATGCCACTGGCACACAGCAACCGAGCGGCGAGTATGAGGCGAAAAAGCCGCCTCCTACTCGATCACACTTAATGATTAATGTCGCTGATTAAAATTATGATAGCATTCGCAGAACCGTCCGGCAAAGGATGGTTCTTCTTTTTTGACATACAGATGAGAGATATCCCCCAGGCGCTGGGCGCGGAAATGCGCATATCCGGGAGTACGTTCCTGTGTGACCAGTTCGCTGACGGAAGTCGGAGCCATCTGTGTCTGAAACCACAGGATAAAGGGCGAGATATTCCAGAGATGGGAAATCAGTGCGCTGGAGATACCAAAATGGCAGAAGAAGGTGATCGTTTCTTCGCTTTCTTTTTCTACACGATAGTGAGCACCTTCCCGCACATAGCCGTGGGAGGCGAGAAGACGGTCAAATTCTGTGCATACATGATCATAGTTTGCCGTCAGATTACATTCTCCGGCGATCGGGCTTTCCCGCCAGCGGATCGGATCCATATAGACAGGATCCTCTGTCCAGGCATCTGCCAGCATGTCCCAGAAGCAGCAGTGCTGATAGACGCCGTCGATCACCCTTACCCCGGTAAAAGATTTGCTCATATGGGGAGAGCGGTTTAAATCAAAATCCGTTTGAAATTCGCGCAGCCAGTCCATGGTCTGTGCAGTCAGTCCGGTTGCCCGAAGACAATAATCAGCGGTGCCCTTTTTCCGTAAGTGTGTCATGGGTGTAATCCGGATCGCCGTGACGGATAAATAAAAGTCGCATAGGTAAGTCCTCCTGAGTGTATTCATAATCAGTCCGGACACAGAGCGATGGGCGTCGGTTCCGGGCGTGATCCTTTTGTCAGAAAACAGTATAAGTATAGTTCCCGAAAAAATCAAGATGATTATCGGTGTTCCTGCGATTACGTCATCTTGCGGTTTGGGATTGCGCATGATAGAATGAGCGAAAGCGATGAAAATGTATGTCCGTATGCATTTGAGGAGCAGAAGAAGAGTTTTATGTTGATTGGCAGTCAGGTCAGCAAAAATGAGAGCAGGCAGGTGAAAGAAAAGATGGCGACAGAACTTCCGGGAGTATTTTTAGAACGCATGAGAACGATTCTGGGTGAGGAATATGATGCTTTTATACAAAGCTTTCGTGAGGAGCGTGTACAGGGACTTCGTTTCAATACCTTAAAAGCATCTCTGGAGAATGAACAGGCGAACTGCCAGGACCTTTTCCGGCTCCGTCAGGTTCCCTGGTGTCGGGAGGGTTTTTATTATGAAGAGTCAACGCGCCCGGGGAAACACTCTTACCACGAGGCGGGGGTATATTATATTCAGGAACCGAGCGCGATGGCCGTGATATCACTTCTCGACCCGCAGCCAGGCGAGCGGATACTGGACCTGTGCGCGGCGCCTGGAGGCAAGACGACCCATGCGGCGGAGCGCATGAAGGGCGAGGGACTTCTCATCAGCAATGAGATTCATCCGGGCAGGGCAAAGATATTGTCTCAGAATGTTGAGCGGATGGGGATCACAAACGCAGTCGTAACCAATGAGGACTCCGCGTCGCTGAGAAGATTTTTTCCGGATTTTTTTGATAAGATCATTGTGGACGCTCCCTGTTCGGGAGAGGGGATGTTCCGCAAGGATGAACAGGCACGCGCAGAATGGAGTGAGGAAAATATCCGGATCTGCGCCGCGAGGCAGCAGGAAATTCTGGACCATGCGGCAGCTATGCTGCGTCCGGGCGGACGGCTGGTGTACTCGACCTGTACCTTCGCACCGGAAGAAGATGAAGAGAGCGTAGCTGCGTTCCTGAGTCGTCATGAGGATTACAGGATCGTGGAAATGAGGGAGGATGAATTGCCGGAGGGATTTGCAGGGAATAACCTTAACAGTTTTTGCGTAGAAAAAGCAGAAAATGACAGAGAAGGGAATGACATGCGAAAAGCGATATTCCGGATCTGGCCGCATAAAACAGAAGGAGAAGGCCATTTCCTGGCGTTGTTGGAAAGAAAGCCAGACTGCCGGGGAAGTGAGGAAAAGATCCGTAAGAAAAAACCGGCAAAACCATCTTTCTGGCGAGACCGCGCGGGACTGCGGACAGTAAAAACAACGCTGAATGAAATTCTCAGAGAGACGGCGATGTTTTCCGAAGACATTTATGATCATCTGATTGTGTTCGGAGATCAGGTTTATGCCGTGCCGGAGGACTGTCCGGCACTTGACGGTCTGCGGGTCTTAAGACCGGGACTTCATCTCGGTACTTTAAAGAAAAACCGGCTGGAACCGTCGCACGCGCTGGCGCTGGCGATTCAGCCGGAGATGGCCGTATATTCCCTGTGTCTGCCGTCAGACAGTCAGGAAATCATGTCTTATCTGAAAGGGCAGACATTACCGGTTGATTTCAGGTATCAGGGCTGGACTCTGGTCTGTGCGGACCGATATTCGGTGGGCTGGGGCAAAGCGTCAGCAGGGATATTAAAAAATCATTATCCGAAAGGGCTGCGTATCGTGTAATGTCGGAAGGGGTGATTCTTCATGAAAGAGAAATTTGCAAACCGTCAGTCCTCATTCCAGATTATCCCCATCCCAGGACGACATGCCTTCTTCAATGGTCTCATTGATCGCGATCATGTCATTAAAATTAAAATACTGATTCGCCTCAATACTGTCCCTCGTATCCGGAATGTAATGTTCGAGGATCGGCAGCAGGATCAGTACGGTGAGTCCGGCTGTGAAACCACCGTTATAGAGCACCAGTCCGCCGTGGATCGCGCTGGTTGCCGTGCACATCGATCCGCACAGCAGGCCGGCGACGACGCCGGCGCGTCGGCCATAGCGTCCGACGATCGGACTCATGCCGGTTGCGAAGGCGATACCGTTCATATATCCCTGAGTGGATACCGACCAGGCAACTTCGCGTCCGTTAAACGAGCAGTAAATAAGCGTGATCAGATAGAGAAGCTGATAGCCTAAAAGGATCGGCCAGATATTGCGGGGGTGCTGTCCCATTGAGGTGAAAGTGAGCGCGGCGAGGATGATGCCAAAAGTCGGACCGGTAAAACCGGCGCCGTTGGTATACAGAATGACAATATTCAGATACAGAAGAAAGAGAAACCCATAGATGCCGATGTTCATCAGACAGATCGACATGCCGTATTTTTCAGCGAAATCGCTGCGGAATCCGGTGTCCCGGAAAAGATGGGAGACGCCTTTTGCGCTTTTCCCATTTAAATGATAGCCAACTGCAATGCAGATGATAAAAAGGAGGCTGTAAAAGCAGTTGGCGAACAGACGATAATTGTGCCGTACATTCGTGTAGTTGATATTATCGAGAGGAATGAGGGTCGGCGCCGGGACTCCCATGGTTTTATAGAGAAAATTATAGACAAAGAAACCAAAGATGCCAAATGCCAGCCCGCCGTTATACAGATTGTAGCCCTTGTGCCAGGCATTGGCGCCGGGCAGGATCGCAGGCACGATAAAACCGAGCATCAGACTGAAAAGGATGGTAAGCAGGATACCCTGCAGGGTCAGATGAGAGAAGCCAAAGCGAAAATCATCGCCCTGCGTATAACGGAATAAAAGCTCGCTGATAAACGGTGCAAAAGATGTAGTAAACATACATACCTGGAGATTACTTTTGAAATTCAGCTTTTTGACGCGCAGATAAAGAAAAGGAGCGAGAAAACACGGCCACATGTTCAGAAAATTCAGGCCATAGAAGCAGTGTGCTACTACCAGAAAATAACCGGCCAGAGTATTGGCTTTGGAATCTCCTTTCAGCAGGATCATGGCCAGAAAACACGCCATCCCGCAGGCGCCCGCGTTTAAAAAAGTAGCAGCCAGTCCGCCGATAGCAAAATAATCCGTAACCAGCGGGCCGGGCGTAACCATGATACGATACCAGTTGTAAAACAGGTAGCGCCATTCGTCTTTATAAAAAGCCGCCGCCGCGGCAGCAAGCAACAGAGCGGCGGAAAAGCCAAACGCGATTCCGTTGATGATCTGGCTGTTGGTATACCGGCAGGTTCTGTGTTCCGTTTGCATAATCCGCAATCCCCCATTTTCAGGCAGGTCGTATCAAATGACCTTAAATTTTTTCTCTGTTTCTGACAATTATACCCCTGCTGAGTTGGAATTTCAATCATTCCGATGGGAAATATTTACAAATTGAGATGATCATTTCCGCCTGAACAGGGCAATTAGGACAAAAAATCAATGGATTGCCTTGGAATCCGTAACAAAAATCTGCATATCGGGCGGAACAGGTGCGGTAAAAGACAGGGGAACGCCGGTGACGGGATGGCAGAATTCTAACTTCCAGGAGTGCAGACTCTGCCGGCTGATATAGCGGTAATCCGGATAATACAGAAAATCTCCATAAAGAGGATGTCCGATATGCCCCATGTGTACGCGGATCTGATGCGTGCGTCCGGTTTCCAGGTTCAGCCTGACAAGTGAGGTATCCGTCTGCGGGTCATAAGAAAGAAGTCTGACATGAGTGATGGCGCTCTCTCCCTGGTCGGGATTTACAACACGTTCGATGACCGAAGCATCCAGCCGGGCGATCGGCGCGTCTATGATCCCGCAGCCATCCGGGAAGGTGTCGAGAAGATTTCCCTTGACGGCCGCAAGGTAGGTACGGTGGATCTCGCGGCGTATCAGTTGTCCGGCAAGTACACAGGCGCTCAGAGCGTGCTTTGCCACGATCAGAAGTCCGGTGGTATCCCGGTCCAGACGGTTGATGACACGGAAGGTAAACGGTTCGTTCTTTTGACTGAAATACCACATCAGGCCGTTGGCGAGAGTGTCATCCTGGTGACCGTGTGACGGATGAACCGGTACACCGTAATTTTTGTTAATTACCAGAATATCATCATCTTCATATAGAATATCCAGCGGCATTTCACACGGCAGGATCTGTTCATCAAAAGATTCCGGTGGCAGTTTGACGTGCAGGATCTCTCCACTCTGAAGTGTGTGATTGACATAAGCCATTTCGCCGCCGATCGTAAGATAATCCGGCTGTTGTTTTAAGGAAATAATCAGATGTTTGGAGTATCCTTGTGCTTTCAGAAAAGATCTGACGGTACTTCCTTCCTCTGATTTTGTAATTGTGTAAAAAAAATCACGTTTCATAATATGATTGAATGAAATACCTTTCTTCTACTTTAAATTCTATGATTCAGGTTACCACAAATTCCCGGAATTGAAAAGAACGTAGATGGTGATTGGATTCTGTTTCGGGAGAGAATGTTCGGTATATTGACTTTCGGGAAAGAATAGATTATAACAATTCGGGTGGGAAACGGATAGTCGGCATGATTCGTCAAAATGGCATTTATGGTCTGATGGCCGGTATAACGATAGGGTTTGCGGTATGGGGCGCTTTTGGAAGTACTGATTATTCGGCGACATCGGAAGTGGGGGTACAGATGCAGGCCGGTGATGCTGCAACAGTGATGGAAGTTCCGGAATCTTTAAAGAATCTCCATGCGCAGTCCGCTGTCCTGATCGACGGCGACTCCGGCCGGCTTTTATTTGGGAAGAGCGAAGATGAGTTTCGCCCGATGGCAAGCACCACCAAGATCATGACATGTATTCTGGCTCTTGAAATGGGAGAGCCGGACCAGGTTTGTACCGTATCCGGAGAAGCATCATCACAGCCGCAGGTCCATCTGGGAGCTATAAAAGGGACAGAATTTCGTCTGGAAGATCTGCTTTATTCTCTGATGCTTGAATCGCACAACGACACAGCAGTCATGATCGCTGAGGCAATATCCGGAAGCGTTAAAAAATTTGCGGAAGAGATGAATCATAAGGCCAGACAGATCGGTTGCGTGAACACCTGTTTTCTTACGCCGAACGGCCTGGATTCTCAGGAGACGATGCCCGACGGCAGAGACGTGGTTCACGGCACCACGGCATATGAGCTTGCCCTCATTATGCGCTACTGTGTGACACAGTCGCTCAAAAAAGAAGAATTCATGAAGATTACGCGGACACAGAATCATACGTTCACGGATCTGTCCGGGAGATATACCTATTCATGCTCAAATCATAACGCTCTTCTTACCATGATGAGCGGGGTCTTAAGCGGCAAGACCGGCTTTACCGGCAAAGCAGGGTATACCTATGTCGCAGCTATTGAGAGCGAGGGGCGCACGTTCATTATAGCGCTTCTGGGAGCCGGATGGCCGCCGCACAAGACTTATAAATGGTCGGATGTGAGAGCGCTGGCAGCATACGGAGAGCACAACTATCATTACCGCGACGTCTGGCAAACCATGAACTTTTCTCCGGTAACGGTTGAAGAAGGAGTAGAAAATCAGGTTCCGGTGACTCTGCAGACAGATGAATCAGGGAAAACGTTGAAGCTCCTGTTATCCGATCAGGACGAGGTTGATGTGCAGGTGGAGCTGCCGGAGAGCGTAGAAGCACCGGTAACATCCGGTGACGAGCTTGGTCATGTGGATTATTTCCTGAATGGAAATGTCATCCGGAAGTATCCGATTTGTGCGCGACAAACGGTAGCGAAAAGAGATTACAGATGGTGCCTGAAACAGATGCTGGAATGGTTCCTAGGGAACAGATCAATACGGGATTTTTCTTAATAAGATGTAAGAGAAAAAGAATGATCATTTAAGGAGGATTCTTTATATTTGGTATAGATAGTAGTTTTACGTCATATTAAGGGCATGCCATTAAAGTAGTTTCCCGGAGAATATTCTCTCTTCTCAGGGACGGATGGGTTCACCAGGATCACATGAAGCCAATTTAAAAAAACAGGAAAATGAAAAAAATTCAGAATTCACTTGAATTTTCCCGTTTTCGACACTTTAAGATTAGAAAAGAGGTGCAATCCCTTATAAATACTG
>JAJQAC010000023.1 GCA_021204025.1 Clostridiales bacterium
TCCATTTTTCGGAACACGAAAAACTCCAATGCCTTCAACAGGCTAAAGCCCATAACCAGAAAGAGCCATCTGGCCGCTCTGATTCATTGTAACAGCCCTTTGAAAAATAATCCCTTTATTGAAATTAACTGCCAGCTGATCACGGCAAAAACGTGGAATTATCTGATTTCCAGCTATAACTCCCCGTTTCTCGATTCAAATAATACTCTGTATTTCCGCGATATCAATTACCTCAGCCCGGAACAGACAAAGCATCTGACTTCACTGATTCTGGACAGCAATTTATGTGGCCGCAACCGGGTCATCTTTTCTTACAACACAGAATCCGACGCTTCCGCATCTGCGGATTTCCACGATTTCGTAAATTCTTTTACTTCGGTTACCTTTCAGATCCTCCCTTTACGGGAAAATCCGGCAGAAATAGCCAGAATCGCCAATCTCTACCTCAATGATCTCAACATTGAGCTCGGAAAAGGTCTGGTCGGTTTTGAACCGGAAGCGCTTGATCTGCTTCAGAACTATTTATGGCCACATAATATTACCCAATTTAAGCGGATTCTTCACGAGATTGCCATGGTCAGTGATGATCCTTTTGTCACCTCCGAAGTGGTGTATTCGTTTCTGTCAAGAGAGCCGCGCAATTCCCCTGTACTTCGAAATTCCTCTTCTCAAAAGGGAAAAGAGAACCTGAATGCCAGAAATCAGACTCTCGCGCAAATGAACAAAGAGATCCTCCTCGCTACGCTCGAAGAGAATATGGGTAACCAGACCAAAACTGCAAAGCAGCTTGGTATCAGCCGTTCTACCCTGTGGCGTTATCTCAAAGCATAGGTTCCTGTTCATGATTCCATATCCGGCTCTATACAATCGAGTAAGAGTCTGTGATTAGCTGCCCGTGCGATCGAGTAGGAGGCGGCTTTTTCGCCTCATACTCGCTGCGCGGGCTGCTCTACACTCCGTTCCGGTCGGTGCTAAACGGTCCTGTGTGCCGGTGGCACACGTCAAGGACCGACCGAAACGAAGTGTAGATGCCACTGGCGCTCAGCACCCGGCATCAGCCGGAAAAACTCCTTATGCAGCCCTGCGCATCAAAAAAGGCCGCCTGTCCTTTCTCCCGGACAAACGGCCTGTCACATCTCCTGCCAATATGAAATTATGAAACATCTTCCTCCTCCTCGATCCGCGAGTACCCGATCACCCCTCCCAGGATAATCACGCCTCCCACAACCTGCAGCGCCGCCGGGATCTCATCAAAAAGAAACGCCGCGAAAACAGAGGCAACGACAGGTTCACAGAGTTTGGATGCCGATACAAAAGCCGGAGACAGATAACGGAGACACCAGCTGAAGATACTGTGTCCCAGGATTGTGCTGAAAAAGGCAAGCAGGACACCAACAATCACCGAATTCATACCGTATCCGGTCAGGCTCTCTCCCTGTATGAAGATCATGACCACCAATACCGCCGAACAGCTGACATAGACCAGATACGTATAGATCGTCGTCGAAGTCGTTTTCCGCACTTCTTTTTCGATCAGGGTATAGATTGCAACCGCAATCGCCGCCAGAAGCGACAGGATATCTCCAAATAAATGCCCGCCGCCTCCCGTCGACGCGTCCGAAAACGCGATCAGCAGACTTCCCGCCACCGTCACGGCAATCGCTGCCGCCGCGCGCACACCGATCTTCCCTTTCATAAAGAAACAGTAACCGAGCGCCACCCAGATGACCTCTGTACAGACAATCGCGGTGGAACTCGCAACGGAAGTCTGGTAAAGCGATTCAAACCACAACGCAAAATGAAACGCCAGCGCCACCCCGCTCACACAACAAAGCAAAGCCGTGCGGTGTTTTACCGCACACAATTCTTTCCGGTGAACCGATTTCCCCAGTACCACCGGCGTCATCAAAAGCACCGTCCATAACAATCGATAGGCCGCCGTCACTGCTGACGGTGCCTGTGAGTATCTTACCAGTATCCCCGACATCGAGATCCCGATCACTCCGATCACAATTACAAGAAGCGGGTGTTTTTCCAGATATTTCATCTCAATTCCTTTATTTTACATACTCGATTATCATATCCCTATAGGGTATCGGACCAGTTCTCCGTCTGCTCCAGTTCACTCTCTGAGTCCGGAACACCTTTGCCGTGACGGATACGCAGCTCCTGGCTCTTAACGCTGACGCTGGTTCCCTCCGGAATCGAACTCGTGATAAACACGTTACTCCCGATCACACTGTCTTTCCCGATCACGCTGTCTCCACCCAGCACTGAGGCGCCTGCGTAGATCGTCACATTGTCCCCAATCGTCGGATGACGCCGGATGCCTTTGAGCTTCTGTCCTCCGCGGGTTGAAAGCGCGCCGAGCGTCACGCCCTGATAAAGTTTGACATGTTCTCCGATAACCGTCGTCTCACCGACAACAATCCCGGTGCCATGATCGATAAAGAAATATTTTCCGACCGTAGCTCCCGGATGGATATCGATACCCGTCAGACTATGCGCGTGTTCCGTCATAATTCTCGGGATCATCGGCACCTTCAGTTCAAACAGCTCATGGGCCAGACGGAAAACGGTAATCGCGAAAAATCCCGGATATGCAAGGATGATCTCATCCTTGTTACGCGCCGCCGGGTCTCCGTCCAGGATTGCCTGCAGATCCGTATCCAGATACTCCCGGATCTGCGGGATCTTCTTAAAAAACGCATGTGTCAGCGCCTGCGCCTTCTCCGAGCGCTCCTCATCAGACAAGCCCGCAAACTCTTCCCCGTAAGGAAGCACCATGCGGATCTGCTTGCTCAGCCGGAAGATCGCGTCCTCGATCATCACACAGAGATGTGTCTTCGCATCATAAATCTTATAAAACCGGTCCCGGTAATATCCCGGATACACAATCGAGATCAGCTTATTGATGATCTCCACAATCGCCTCTTTATCCGGCTGATCGTACAGCTCCATCTTATCGATCACCCGTCCCTGATCATAATCCTTTAAAATCTGTCCGGCCAGATGCCGGATCTCTACTTCATCATGCTGATTCATCACAACCTCCATAAAATTTCCCTGCCAGGTGCGGCATCAGCCGCAAAAATTCCTTACCCGGCCCTGTGATCGAGTAGGAGGCAGCTTTTTCGCCTCATACTCGCCGCGTGGGCTGCTCTACACTCCGTTTCGGTCGATGCTAAACGGTCCTGTGTGCCGGTGGCACACGTCAAGGACCGACCGAAACGAAGTGTAGACGCCACTGGCGCTCAGCACCCGGCATCAGCCGGAAAAACTCCTTACGCAGCCCTACGCATATAAGAAACAGGAGGCCGAGCCTCCTGTTTCTTATGTCAACAAAAGTCCTGTCATGATCCGTTCTAGTGTATCGTATTTCCCAAGGCTTGTCAAATGTTCTGTTTGTATAACTTTCATAAAACCATACTTATATTCCGCCTTTCTGCGAAAGGCACCAATGGGGCTATGAAACCCG
>JAJQAC010000006.1 GCA_021204025.1 Clostridiales bacterium
TAAATAGTGCTTGGATGGGTAGCTAAAATGCTGATTAAATCAGCGTTTCCCTAAAAATTATAATTTCGATATAGTTTTGAGCATATCTAATAATAATTGTTGATACGGTAAATGCATTTGAGAATAATTGTTTAGCAAATCATTTAAGATCTTTTCTGGAATATTTAGTCCAGTACTATAATTTTTAATAATTTTTTCAGATGGTGTCTTAATTCCTTTTTCTATTTCAGAAATATAAGATTTTGAAATCTTCGTTTTATCTGATAAATCTGAAATCGAAAGATCAAAGGATATCCGTAATAACCTTAAAATTTCACCAACATTGGCCGTCGATATTGCCTGCTTCATTAGTATTCCTCCTTTCAAATACAATTTTTTAATAATATTTAGCCTTCCCTGATTTAAATAAATGGATTATTATGCCAGCCATCTATGAAATAGGGATAGCTGGCAAATCCATTTTGCAGTACTACCTATGTTGCAACAGATAGATAACAATTTTCGCAACAAGAAGCACTATGCGATCAATTAGAGGATGCTTCTCTACCCACTGTAAGAAAATTGCTAACCTGAACCAACATTTAAGTAAAAACTGCTTTAAAACAGGGTGTTTTTCCATAAATGTTTTCCTTTCTCGCAAAAGCGAAAAATATTCGCTTTTTGAGATTTTTTTGAGTTCGCTCATTTCTCAAATTAATAACTACTATAAAATATTACGAGAATGATACCCGATAATGGGGTGACTTTGTGTAATCCTGTGAACAGGCATATTATTATAGTGAGAAGTTTGTTTTCTTATGAATACCATTAATGCAGGAAATGTCAGAATCCAGCATTTAAAAATGCCGAACTCTTTAAATTAAACCGCTATCTATAAACGTCTTTCTAATTTATGGTACTATAATTTAAAACTGAGTTAAACGTACGATAGTTCGTATACTTAACTGCTCCTTCCTGTCTGCAATGGTTGCTCTTTTTCGAAAGAGACTCAACCTGGCAATATACAAATTTCTTGACATTATACCGGGTTTATCATATGATCTATCTCGGAATTTAAGGCAGGCTACGTGGACATCTCCGTCCGCGGACAATAAAAAAAAGAGAGGACAAAGGGAAATGGGACACACGAAGGGAAACGCGGGAACAGACGCTGATTACGCGGCGTCGGCAGTACCGCAGGAAAGCAGAAGGGGACTTCTGACCATGTTTATGATCATGCTGGGATTTACATTTTTCTCGGCCAGCATGTGGGTCGGCCAGGAGATGGCCGCAGGACTGGATTTTGCAGGATTTATGGGCGCGCTCATCCTGGGCGGTATCATCCTCGGTCTCTATACCGGACTGCTCGGCTATGTGGGAGCAAAGACCGGTCTGAGCCTGGATCTGCTCGCTCAGAAGGCTTTTGGCGTCAGGGGCTCTTATCTGCCATCCGCCATGATCAGTCTGACACAGATCGGATGGTTTGGCGTGGGACTCGCGATGTTCGCGATTCCGGTGGCGAATGAACTGTTGGGCGGGAGCTCCACCGCACAGTGGGCGCTGGTCATCATCGCCGGGATCTGTATGACCGGTTCTGCTTACTTTGGCATCAAATCGCTCACGATCGTCAGCTATGTAGCAGTCCCCCTTGTGGCAATCCTGGGCACGGTTTCCATGATTCTGGCCATACGTCAAGGTAACGGCACCATCGTTGATCAGTTTGCGGTATCCAGCGGTACCTTGAGCGTGATCGGCGGAGCCGGTCTGGTCGTGGGTTCTTTTGTATCCGGCGGAACAGCGACTCCAAACTTTACCCGGTTTGCAAAAAGCGGGATCAGCGGACTGGTTACCACCGTCGTTGCGTTTTTTATCGGCAATTCGCTGATGTTCTTTTTTGGGGCGGTTTCCTATATCTTCGTAGGCGGCAACGATATCTTTGAGGTTATGATCCGCCTGAACCTGTTCTACCTCGCGGTACTTGTACTCGGCCTCAATATCTGGACCACCAATGACAACGCGCTCTACTCGGCAGGACTCGGTCTGGCAAATATTTTCCATCAGGAAAAGAAGCCGATGGTCCTGATCTCAGGGATCATCGGCACGATTACGGCTGTGTGGCTGTATTATAATTTCTGCAACTGGCTCAATGTCTTAAACTGCACGCTCCCGCCGGTGGGCATTATCCTGGTACTAGGTTATTTCATGCATCAGAGGGACTATCAGCCGGGAGCCGGAAATACAAAGGATGTTGACTGGTTCGCAGTTGCCGGCGTCGTCCTTGGCGCGATTGTTGCCAATCTTCTGAACTGGGGCGTCGCGTCCATCAACGGGATGGTAGTCGCCGCGGTGTGCTACTGTGTGGGTCAGGCAATAAAAAGCCGATAGATATCCGATTCATTTCTCCCGGCGATCCGGGAAAATACAGATAGTATTCTTTCAATTTCATTCTGAATCGATCCGGGGAGCTGCGGTCGCTGTCATTTAACAGCGACCGCAGCTCCCCGATTGACGTCTCCTTATCGTGGAAATTTTTCATCACAAGATCAAATTTCAACGCTGTTTTTTCTTCTTCCAGTCTCCGATCATCCCAAGAATAAAATCAACGGTTCCCTCTATCCCGTAACTGGCACTATTGATACACAGATCATAATTATTTGCATGTCCCCATTCTCCCCCGGTATAGAAGTTAATATACCGTCTATGTTCCTCATCCGCTTTCCGGATCATGCGCTGTGCCTGCCGTACGCTCAGCCTGCTGTTGATCTCCATGATACGGCGCACGCGCTGTTCCATCGGTGCGCTGATAAAGATACTGATATGGGGAATGCGGTTGTTGGTCATCACCGTCTTTGCGCAGCGTCCCATGATCACAAAATCTTCCTGTTTTGCCATCTCGCACAGCAGATCGCTCTGGTTAAAAAAGATCGCATCCTGCTTGGGCAGGCCGTGGTAACGGCTGAACTCACGCATCCGCTGCCGCAATGTCACAGGCATATCTGTTCTCAGCGCTTCACTCAGGTTCAATACTTCCGGATGGGACCTGGCGGTATCGTTCGGATTCGCTTTCGCCGAAGCCTGTATCAGCTCCAGATCCTTCTGCGCGTCAAGACGTTTCAGCACTGCCTCCAGGATCTCTTTGTCATAAAAATTAATTTTCAGCCGATCCGCCAGGCGGAACCCGATGTCTGCTCCTCCGCTCCCGTAGGCCCAGCTGATACAGATGATCATGTGATCATCATCTGAAAACCGATTGCGCAGATGAAACCGGTTCAGTCTCGCCTGCTCCAGATTGATCACATCGCCGCTAGAAAAGCTGTCAGGCAGATCACTGACCGCCTGAATGATCCGGTTATATTCCGTCATCACAAGTTTTCGTTCCTGCTTATCCGGAATAGTACGCGCCATATTGCTGATTAAGGCAAGCTCACTGCGGATCACCTTTGATTCGGACCGGGTAACCAGCAGACGCTCAATCTCATTAACACAATGCTCCCGGTCGCGCGTATAAACGCGGCCTATGGAAGAGCCGAGCTGACTGTATACTTCCGCATCCAGATCATAAATGCATTCCGCAAGTTCTTTTATCTTATTTGCTTCCTCATTCATCATGTGATTCACCTCCTACAGAAAGAAAATCAGCGTATCCAGCGCAAAGACCGGCACGAGGATACACAGAGACCAGAGCAGATAACCAAAAAACGACGGCATCCGGACGCCGTTCTCATCCGCGATTGACTTCACCATAAAGTTAGGCGCATTTCCGATATATGTATTGGCACCCATGAATACGGCTCCGCAGGAAATCGCCATTAATACTTTTAACGGTATAGTTCCCAGCGCTGTCATCATCCCATCCGCAAATCCCAGAGAACCCGCTGTTGTCAGGAACACCAGATACGTGGGCGTATTGTCCAGGAAACTCGACAACATACCCGTTGCCCAGAACATCTCAGACGGACGCGTCAGGCCAAGACTCGCTCCACAGGCTTTCAACAGCATCAGGGCCGGCTGCATGGTGATAAAAATGCCGATAAAAAGCACTGCCACCTCTTCAATCGCGCCCCAGGTGAAATGATTTTCCCGGCGGATCCCCGCGTCTGTTGTTCGGAAAGATAAAAATGCCGCAAGCAAAATGATGACAATCTCCAGAACGGCCGGCCAGGATAATGTTACCTCCCCGAATATATGCAGACCCAGCACATTTCCCTCCGCATCCTGAAACATCGGCAGCGACGGAAGTGTTCCGCTTAATATGACCGCAGCCACGATCATCACCAGAAAGATCAGATTGTGCGCGCCGCGAAGTTTCACTTCTGTCCCTGGTTTACTGATATCCGGATGCAGGCCGCTGGCGATATCCCGGCGGTATGCCCGGCGGTCGATCTGATAAAAAATAAAAAGCAGCACAACCATATTCACCAGCAGCACCGGCGCCAGATGCAGACTCCAGAAAAACGGCACACCCCTCATAAATCCCATCAGCAGCGGCGGGTCGCCGATCGGCGTCAGACATCCTCCGATATTTGAGACCAGAAAGATAAAAAATACGATAATGTGACGCTTTCTCTTGCGCCAGGAGTTCATTTTTAATACCGGGCGTACCATCAGCATACTGGCGCCTGTGGTGCCGATCCAGCTTGACAGCAGCGTGCCGAGTGCCAGAAGCCCCACATTAACGCGGGGAGAACCAGCCAGATCTCCCGACATCGTAATATTGCCCGCAACGCAGAACAAACCAAACAGTAAAATAATAAAAGTCAGGTAGTCATTCACCAGACATTCCAGCACCGTCTCCAGCGATACCGCCGGTCCATTCAACAGCCCGTAAGGAACCGCAAATAACAGAGACCAGAAGATCACTGCGTGAAGCCGGTGGTTCTCCCACCATTCACCCCGGATCAGCGGTAAGATCGCAATACAAAGCAACATTCCCACAAAAGGGACACATAGAAATAATAAATTCAAGTCCATTCCTCCTCAGGTCAATTCGGTCATGAGTTCTCCTCAGGGCCGGAGTTCGATTATAGTCCCTCTTGTTTCCGGTTTCAAGTAGGATTTTTTAAAAAAACTCCAATCAGCTGACTATTGCCATATGGCAGTCCCTCTTGCCACTTAGCAGTCAATGATTGGAGTTTATTTTTATCCTTTGTAAGAGGATCCCTCTTTTACTTATAAAATCGACTGTTCCTTGTGATTCCTCTCACCTTATCTTTCTGTTGTAGTTGTTTTCTGTTGTAGTTTTCTCTGCTTTGCTATTACATATTCCTGCGGAAATTTTCAAAAGACTCTGCTTTTGCCGCAGAACGCAGCCATTTTCTTAAAACGCTTTCATCTTCTTCATCCATAATCCGACTGCGGATATCCTCCGGTATCCCGCCCAGTTCTGATAGAAGCTCAATAACAGCTTCCTTACGTCCTTCAGTAAATCCAGCTACACGTTCATCCCTCAGCATTTCTCTGAACTGCATATACTTCGCCTCCCAGTTTCGCTCCCGTTTGATTGCTGCGATTCTCTGATCCAGAAGTTCTACAAAGTCATCTCTGATCACAGAAGAATCCGGATCTTCTGAATGTCCTACATAACTCAGAAAATGAACCAGTTCCTCCGGTACATCCTGCGGATTCGTTCCCTTTGTACTCAGCAGTATCGTTCTGCTCCCGTCATTCAATGCCTCTCCGGTTTCCTGGCACATCATCCAGCAACAGGTTTCTTCATCACTCATAACCGCAGCAAACATAAACGGATCCTTAATTGTCAGCTTTTGAAATTCTTTTGCCATGTCTTATCCTCTCAAACAAAAAGAGGAATCCTGTTTATAGTATAAACGAAATGGGACACATATGGCAACACTAACTTTCTGTTATTGTTATGACAAAAGGCGGTGATCTTTCACCGCCCTCTTTCTCTGTATTTTCTTATCATCTCCATGAGCTCCCTCAGATTCTCCACCCATTCATCAAAAATCCCATGCTCCGCGAGCCGCAGAAGCAACAGTCCCACCGGTACCGCAAGGATCATACCGGACACGCCGTGCCAGCGATAGCCCAGATACAGAAACAGCAGTGTCCACATAGGAGAAAGCCCCAAGGTATCTCCGACGATCTTAGGCTGAATGGTCTGGCGGATCACCTGTGTCAGCACATAGAGCAGCGCCAATCCGGCCGCCAGCGTATACTCACCGGTAATCACTTCCCAGATCGCCCATGGGATCAGCACCGTTCCCGTTCCAAAAAGCGGAAGGAAATCCAGAAAAGCAATCAAAATTCCCAACACAACGCTATAACTCACGCCCAGTATCAGAAATCCCGCAGTCAATACCATGGCTACCACCACCATAATCTTTGCCTGCGCAAGGAAATACCCGACTACCAGCCTCCTCCATTCATCCTTAATACAAAGCCAGCAGCGTTTCCAGCCTTCCGGTATATAAGGAGCAAGGTGGATTCGCGTAAATTCATGCATCATCTCCTGCCCGGCGATCATAAAATACGCGGACAATATCGTAATCACCGTATACACCAGCACGTCCGGGATCCTCTTTGCTACCGTTCCTGCCACTTCCACTGTCGGCGACGCGATCTGCTCCGCAAGAAGCCCGGCCGCTGCGCCGAGATCTCCGGTAACCTGTAATAACGTCTGACGCACTGCCGACGGCAGCATATTAAAGAGCCGGTTATACCGCAGGAAAAGTTCTTTCGCTTCCAGAGAAACTGCCCGATAAATCTCCGGCAGATTTCCCGCCAGTTCCATCATCTGCTCTGCCGTCCATGAAATCAGCAGGTACAAAATCAAAATCACCAGTCCCAACGTCAGTACAATGATCATCATCGAGCTGTGCCGCCTTACGATGCGAAGTCTTTTTTCCATAAATTTCACCAACGGATTCGTCATCTGTGCCAATATCCAGCCAATCACAAACGGCAGGAAAAATATCAGCAGCCGCGGCCCGGCGTACAAAAATATCGCGGTCTCAAGTAACGGAACCGCGATATTCAGGAGTATGCAAATCAGTCTTCTGCTGTTATCCACCGATTACCACAAAATCCTTTCCCTATTGAAGATAATCCTCCAAAAATGCAAACAGTGCATCCATCTCCTCATCGGAGCCAACGGTAATCCGCAGATAATCATCCAGCCGCGGACCGCTAAAATGTCTCACATAAATGCGCGCTTTCTTCAGATCCTCAAAAAGCTGCGCTCCCGGAACGCTTTCATGAGCGGCAAAGATAAAATTTGCCTTCGAGTCCGGGAAGGAAAATCCCAGCTCCCGCAGCTTCCCCTTCGCCCGTTCCCTCGTTGCAATGATCTTCGCCGTTGTCTCCTTAAAATACGCCTCATCTTTCACCGCAGCGACGCCGGCACGAATCGAAGGCAGATTCATCGTATAAGAATTATACGAATACTTAACATCATTTAACGCCCGGATCAGGCGCGGACTCCCAATGGCAAAACCAATCCGCATCCCCGCCATCGAACGGGACTTGCTGAACGTCTGCACCACGAGAAGATTCTCATAACGTTCCAACAGTCCCAACGCGGACACTCCGCCAAAATCAATATACGCCTCATCCACAATGACGATGACATCCGGATTGCCTCTGATGATCGCTTCCACTTCACTCAGAGGAAGCAGCACTCCGGTCGGCGCATTGGGATTGGGGAAGATAATCCCGCCATTCTCCCGGAGATAGTCTTCCCCACGGATACAAAAGTTTTCATCCAGCGCCGGTGTCTCATACGGGATCTGAAACAGATCCGCCCACACCCGGTAAAAGGAATAACTGATATCCGGGAACAGGATCGGCTTCTGCGAGTTAAAAAAAGTCAGAAAACTCATCGCGATCACGTCATCCGAGCCGACGCCCACAAAGACCTGATCCTCTCCCACACCATAATACTCTGCCAGGGAACACACCAGATCGCCCGCTGTCGGATCCGGATACTTGCGCAGACCCTCTACGGACATCTGCGCCAGCGCTTTTGCCACACCCGGCGTCGGCGGATAAGGATTCTCATTCGTATTTAATTTAATCAGATTACCGCCCCGCGGCTGCTCCCCCGGAACATACGAAACCACCCTCCGGATATTCGTTTCCCACGCTCTCATCATTTACCTCCGGTAATTACAAATCAAACAAAATGCCAATACGATAGTCCCTGAGAGGGAAGAACCCTTCGCCAAACGATATTACCTTATCAGCTGATAATCCCGCGCCAGCTTCTCAAATGCCGGCAGCGCCCTCTCAATCTGCTCATAGGACACACAGTACGCAACCCGGACATATCCCGGACACGCAAACGAACTTCCCGGGACCACCAGCAGATGATATTTCTTCGCATGTTCGCTGAACGCTTTCTCATCCGGCTCCGGCGATTTCAGGAAAAGATAAAACGCGCCTTCCGGTTTGGTACATGTATAACCAAGATTTGTTAATCCCTCATACAGAAGATTCCGGTTCCGATCATATGCCGCCAGATCCACCTGAGCGCCTTTTTCGATACAGCGCTTGATCACACGCTGCATCAGAGACGGTGCATTCACGCTTCCCAGGATACGGTTTGCGATCGTCGCAGCCGTGATCACCTCCGCGCTGTCTGTCACCTCATCCGGAATCACAACGTATCCGATTCGTTCGCCCGGCAGCGACAGAGATTTACTATAAGAATATCCCACGATGGTATTCGCGTAATATTTTGTCACATAAGGCACCTCGGCGCCGTCGTACGCCAGTTCCCGATATGGCTCATCGGAAAACAAGATAATATCTGTTCCATATTCGTTCTGCTTGGCCTCCAGGATCGCCGCCATTTTTTTCAGTGTCGCGTCGGAATAAATCACACCGCTCGGGTTATTCGGCGAATTGATAATAACCGCTTTTGTTTTCGGGGTAATCTTGGACTCAAACTCGGTAAGATTTGGCTGAAAACTTTCCGTATCAGGGGAAATGACGACAATATTTCCATCATAATTTTTTACATAGTTATTGTATTCCACAAAATACGGCGCAAACGCAATCACCTCATCGCCGGGATTTAAAATGGTCTTAAAAATAATATTCATACCACTGGCGGCGCCCACAACCATAATAATGTTATTCAGATGGAAATCCGTCCCAAAACGTTCATTCAGCGACCCTGCTATCGTCTCTCTTACATCTTCATAACCCGCGTTGCTCATATACCCGTGGACAAAGGTGGACTCCTCTTCTTCCAGCGTTTCCAGAATCGCCTCCTTCACCTCTTTCGGCGCCGGTACATTCGGATTGCCCAGGCTGAAGTCATATACGTTTTCAGGGCCAAATTCCGCCGCCATGGCTTTCCCTTCCTCAAACATGGCGCGAATCACGGAATTATTATTCACCATCGGTTTCATTTTCTCAGAAATCATTTTTCCTTCTCCTTTATTTCATCACAGATATTCCTGTGGAAGTTTCGTTCTCCATGTACCGACAGTCCTGACGATCCGCTTCTCTTTCTTCAGCAGCCCGACCGTCCTGTCAGGTAGCCTTTTAGTACCGTTTTGCCGCAAAGCTATAAGCCAGCGCCATCAGCCCGGTAAGAATCAAATAAAACCACGTCGTCGTGTTGCTGAACCACGTTGTAAAAAACGAAAGCATCAGATACGCCGCGATCTGCGCGTACAGGAGATATCCGAGCGGATTACGCATTTCCCGGAGCTTGATCACCAGCAGATACGCGACAGCCGCCAGCAGGCAGGCAAGCACCAGCACTCCAATCCAGCCAAAATCATAATACGCGTCATAGAACAACGTCAGCGTCGTCAGTTCTTTCTTATCCACATAGATCGGATAAGAGATCAGCTGAGGGAAGAAAAACTTCAGTCCCGTCAGCGCCCACAGAGGGAAGAGTCCCCGGATCCCGAAGGAATGTCCCGGAAGCGCTTCTACCATACAGTTAAAATTATCATAATTATTTGCCACATACATATAGGGCTGTGTGATAAAGATCGGCATATGTTCCGACTTCATCTCAAAAATACTGTTTAAATAAGCGACGTCATGGCTTCTTGCCACGGTCAGAATCACATAAACCGGAATCACCAACACCAGGATCACGGCTGCCCAGCCCGGATGAAAAATTTTCTGCAGAGAGATAAAAGTAAATAACGCCAGCAGCACCGCGAATACAAACTGGAACCGCGAAACGCATAAAATCGGAATTACCAGGGAAATCACCGTCAGGGCCACCGCCACCGCCGATTTGCGCTCACTGCCGCGGCCATTTTCCATATGGAAAAAAAGCACCGTCAGAGACGGAACCAGCACACAGGAAACCGTGAGATAATGCACCCCGGTCAGATGAAATTCTGAATACGCATGCGGCACACCCCTCACCAGAAACGGAATATACCCCAGCACAGCTGCCTCTGCCGCAAACGCAATCACAGAAATCGCCGTCAGCCCGCAGATCATCCAGAATACCGGTCTCGGATCTCCGGAATATCGCCTCCATCGGCCATAATTGTCATATCCGGAACCACAGGTTCTTACCAGGATCTCAAACACGACCCAGAAGCCGGCCAGTGCCAGCGCAAAACAAAACCAGGTCATCACGCTCCAGTCGCTCGCCAGACGGCTGAGCTTCAGGCAGGCCAGTCCCTGGCCGCCGACCCATGACAGGGAAAACAGCCCGCGCAGATGGATCAGATTTTTGGTTCTCCGATAATCGCACCAATACAGCCAGCAGGCTGCCGCGATCAGCAACAGACCTGACAGGATATAATGTTCAAAACGCGACAAAAGAAAACTTGCCGCGTAACAGACCAGATACACGATCATACTCATTGCAGGCTACCATCCCATCTTTTTTCAGGGCAGGAAACCGGATGAACGGCTCCCTGCCCGATACTCACTACTTTACTGTACGCTCTTTACGTACTCTTTCATATACTCTTCTACTTCCTTAGCAGTCACAAAGCTCATTGCCTTATCCTCGACGGCCTTCAGATCTGCCTTGCTGGAATTGCAGATGATCTTTCTCGACTGAAGGATCGCGGAAGCGCTCATACTGAACTCGTTCAGACCGAAAGAAAGCAGCAGCGGGATCATCAACGGATCGGATGCTGCCTCGCCGCACATACCAACCATGATACCGGCCTCATTCGCACAGCTGATGATACGCTTGATACTGCGCAGAACCGCCGGGTTGAATGTGCTGTACAGATAAGAAATCTGCTCATTGCCGCGGTCACACGACATCGTATACTGAGTCAGATCATTCGTACCGATACTGAAGAAATCGACTTCCTTTGCAAATACATCCGCCATCAGAGATGCCGCGGCAGTCTCAACCATGATGCCGACTTTGATGTCCTTGTTGTAAGGAATATTCTGGCGATCCAGTTCCATCTTCATCTCTTCGATCAGATGCTTTGCCTCACGGATCTCGTCGATACAGGTAACCATCGGAATCATGATGCGGATATCGCCATAAGCGCTGGCACGAAGCAATGCGCGCAGCTGCGGTTTGTAGATATCATCCTTGCGGTCCAGACACAGACGGATCGCGCGATAACCAAGGAATGGGTTTTCGTCTTTGGCGATACCCATATACGGGATCTCCTTGTCGCCGCCGATATCCAGTGTACGGATGATAACCGGTTTGCCCTTGAGCGACTCAGCCACCGACTTATAAGCCTCATACTGCTCGTCCTCGGTCGGCATGGAATCCCGGTCCATAAAGAGGAACTCGGTACGGAACAGGCCGACACCCTCGCCGTCATACTGGAGAACCTTCTCCACATCCGCCGGTTTGCCGATGTTGGCGACAATCTCAACTTTGACGCCGTCCTTTGTGATGCTCTCCTTGCCGATATACTGCTCCAGTTCCTTTCTTTCTTTCAGATATTTATCGCGTTTATCCGTATATTCATTCAGCACCTTATCTTCCGGAGACAGATAAACGACGCCCTCAGAGCCATCCACGATCACGGTGTCGCCGTTCTTTGCTTCCTTCAGGAAATCAGCCACTGCTACAACTGCCGGGATCTCCATCGCTCTGGCAAGGATCGCGCTGTGAGAAGTCTTTCCTCCCAGTTCCGTTACGATACCGACGATCTTCTGCGGATTAATGCCCGCGGTCATCGAAGGTGTCAGGTCTTTTGCCACCAGAACCGTCCCGCTCGGCAGAGAAGCCACATCGACAGACTCCACACCAAGCAGCACTTTCTGCATACGGACCTTGATATCTTTCATATCCGTCGCTCTCTGCTGGAACATCTCATTGTCCATCGAGGCAAACATTTCCGCATACATATTGCATACATTCTCGACAGCCATTTCCGCGTTCATACTCTCGCCCTTGATCTGATTCTCAATCTCTCCGGTCAATGACGGATCCATCAGAAGCATCATATGCCCCTGCATAATTTCTGCTTCCTTTTCACCCATGCGTTCCGCCAGATCAGCCGCCATCGCTTCCGTATCCTTCATGGTCTGATCCAGAGCCGCTTTAAAACGATCCACCTCGGCGGCCACGTTTGCGATCGATCTCTGTTCGATGACCAGTTTTGTCTCTTCTACGATAACGACAGAACCAATGCCGATACCTGCGGACGCGTTTGTTCCTTTAAACATGTTGAAACCCTCCTTATAAAAGTAATGATTTGCTTATGTGAAACATACTACAACCGTATGCGTTCCCATACCCCTTCACATCAAACTGCCGTATTCTTTCCCCAGACCATTCCGGATCAGCCCGACTACGGCATCCAGCGCTTCCTGTTCATCCGGTCCCTCACACACAATGGTGATCTCAGAACCATTTTGTACATGGGCGCTTAACACACTCAATATGCTTTTCGCATTTCGCAGCGAATTCCCAAATTCAAACTTCACGGACGACTGATACTTAACCGCCTCGTTACACAATACATTTGCCGGTCTTAAATGCAGCCCCAGAGGGCTCGTCACAATTACGCTCTCTCTAACCACAGTATCCCTCGATTCCCCGGCATCCGATTCCCGGAATAACCCTGTTTTCTGCTATTATGCCGGACTTTACTGTCAGATTTCTATTCGCTGCTGTCTTCGATGTTATTTTCCCCACTCGCTTCCGTATGAGTGGCTGTAGTCTCCTGCGTATGAGCAGCAGTTGTCTCCTGCATATGAGCGGCAGCTGTCTCATCCGTATGAACCGCTGTCGTTTCTTCCGTAAGTTCCGTTTCTGCTTCGCCCGTCTCTTCCTCCACGCTGCTGCTTTCACGCGGCTGTGCGGCAGCCTCTTCCACGTCCTCTGTCTCAGTTGTCCTCTCCTGAGGAGGCGCTGAAATCCCCGGGCCTACTGCCCGCCGGGTCACCTCGACCTGCACGGTATCCGCCTGAGTAACCTGGTACAACTCACTTCCCAGATATCCCAGTTCAGCCTCATAGGTTCCTTCTTCCATCCCCGATACATCCACTGTAATGCCGAGATCCTCCACCCGGACACTGTCCACATCACTCTCCAGTCCCTGGATCGTTACAGACACATAAGTCGGATGCAGCCGGTAATTAAGCGTATCCTCCGTGCCGATCAGCTGGATCTCCGTTTCCGACAGCCGGATCGTTTTTGACGCCAGCACCTCTACATTCAGGGTAACATCGATCACTCCGCTTTCCCGGGACGCCAGTACAATCCCCTCAGGCAGATAATTGCTGATATCAATTGCGACCGACTTGCTCGCGCTCGCTCCGTTCACATTTAACGCGTCCGACTGGACCGTGATCTGCGTCAGCGAGCTCAGGGCTTCATTATCCCCGCTCACCTGAACACTGTCAGCCGTTGCTTCATATCCCGTATAGCGATATCCATCCGCCGCCGTCCCTGTCGGCTCAAACACCACCGGGATTTCCCGGATCCGGTTAATCGAAACATAATACGAGATCTCACTGCTGTCCATCGTCACCCGGCTCACGGAACTCAGCACATTGCCGTTCGAATCGTAAAACACCGGCACAGCGACTCCGGAAATGTCATCTCCGGACTGGGCCACATCGATCTCTACTCCCACGGAATTAATCAGGCCGACTTCTGAGACCGGCCCCTCTACCGTAATCGATGCCGGTTCCAGCTGAATCTCGTTCACTGAGTAATTTTCCATCGGACGGCCATTGATATTCACCATCAGGTCAAATTCCTTCGATTGAAGTTCTTCTGTCGAGACACGGACAACCGTAGGCTTTGCCGCCACATTGCGGATCAGATTGGAATTATTTAACACCTCCACCTTGACTACCACAGACCCCGTCACGTCATAGAGCTCCGCCAGATCCACATAAGCACGGAAATCCGACGCCCGGACCTGATATTCATCAAGTGTATGAATATCATAAGTTACCGACACCGTCCGTCGGTTTAAATCATAAGCCTTGTTCGCATCCGTCAGGAGAGAACCATTTTCTATCTCCAGCGTCACCTCCTGGCTGCGTGATACCTCCGGATTGGAGACATTCACCACCAGCAGCCAGATAAAAAAGGCAATCAGGATGGAAAGGATCTTAAGTCCCAGGTTGTTAGTCAGCCTTTCTTTCATTCTTTTTTCTTCCCTTCCAGATCATAAAACGGTTTCCACCGGTATCTTCCTCTCTCTGCAAAATCTCCAGTTCACTTCTCAGCGTCTCAATATTACGAATCGTACGAAGAGATCCTCCCTCCGCCAGAGACACCCGTCCCGTCTCCTCCGAGACAACAACCGTCAGGCTGTCTGTCACTTCACTGATGCCGACAGCCGCGCGGTGCCGGGTTCCCAGATCCTTACTGATCATCATATTGTCCGACAATGGCAGATAACAGGTTGCCGCTGTCACCCGGTTCCCCCGGATCACCACCGCTCCGTCATGCAGAGGCGTATTGTGCTCAAAAATATTGATCAGGAGCTGGCTCGTAACCAGTCCGTCCACCTCGATTCCTGTCTGCTCAACCTCTCTCAGCGAAGACTGTCTCTCGATCACGATCAGCACGCCGGTCTTGACCACCGCCATCTCAAAAGTCGCCCTCGCGATCTCAGCCGCAGTGCGCTCAGTAAATTCCCACCTCTTCCTGCTGTCCTCAAATACCAGAAAATCGGTCAGAAAATTCTTGCTTCCCAGCTGTTCCAGTGCTTTGCGAAGTTCCGGCTGGAAAATAATAATCAGCGCAATCACGGCAATCGTCGCAATATTTTCCAGAATCCACAAAATTGTATCCAGATGAAGTACGGCCGCAAGAAACGTAAACGCGAGAATTACCAGAATGCCCTGAAGCAGATTCCATGCTCTCGTATTTTTAATCCAGAGCAGCATCTTATAAGAAAGAACCGCAATGATAATAATCTCAAATATATTTCTTAAGGTAATCCTGGGCAGAAACGTAAGCCATAACTGCAATCCCTGCAGCATGTCCGCCAACCCGAGAACGGTGCCTGTCATCGCAATATACCCTCCCATCAAACATTTCCGGACGTCACTCCTGACGCCCTCCCCGACGGAATCTGCGCGGATTGTTCATTCGCTGTACCCGGACATCGGATTTTGATACTGCCACCTTCGGCACAGCTTTTACATAATAGACATAGTCATCATCTTCAAACTGTATAAACTCTGTCCGCGAATAATCCACCGCAAACACAAAGAAATGATACGCGCCCGCGATCACCACGGAAATCAACATACCAATCAGAATATTCACCAGCGACAACGTCACATCGAGGAAAAAATCTCCCACAAATACGACAGCGAACTGTCCGATCGTCCCCAGCGCAATCGCGATGATCCATGCATAATCCACCGACATCGTGCGTATCAGATACACGATCAGGATGCCTGCCGCACAGGCGGCGAGAAATACCATCATCTCGTGGTTGGAAATCATGGCCCGGAGCATCTGTACACATTTCTGCGTTACATCCGCGGTCGTGTCATTGGTTAATACACCCGCATTCTGCTTTACATAGGAGATAATATAATAAATCACAATTCCAAAACTTACCGGAAAGATGCCGATCAGCGTACCGGAAAGCCCGGCCAGCAGCGGAACCGCATAGGGTATTTTCAAGAAGAACGCCAGCGGAGTCAGGATCAGCCAGTAACTGTCTCCAGGCTGAAAACCGTAATACAGCAGCATTACGATAATCATAAACGCCGCCGTTAAAAGTGCGATTTCCAGAGACACCATATAAATATGCCCCAGCATGACCATCGCCATCACAAGGCAGATTGCTCCATAAGGCAGAACCGCGCAGACCAGTGATAAAACCGCCATAACAGAGGCACTGTCCATCTGCTCCATAAATCCCAGATTATTATTTAAAACCCACAGCGTAAAAAAGCTGAGCATAAACTTAATCAGGGCATTCACCGGAACCGAAAATTTCGCGTACAGCACCTTCAGATTTTCTTTAAGTTCGAGAAGTATCATCATTGCGGATGTCCTCCTTCGTCAGTTCCTTGGAACGGCTCTGGTACTCGTACCGCTTCTCCAGTCTTTTTAACTTGGCCAGATATACATTGACACCACGTCTGGCATATTCATAGCGTTTCCTGTAAATCAGCCATGTAATCAGCAGATACAAAAATAAACCGACGGCATAAAGAACCACGCCCATCTTTAAAATATCCCCGATCTCCTCCAGGTCGGCAACATTCAACAGAGTTTCACTGTTATACAAAATCCAGGCAGATACGCACAGAGCGAAACAGACCGTATAAGAAAAAAAGCCAAGCAGCATATGACCGCTGATATAATCACCACGGAAACGATGATTGGCCGGTGAAATCTTCCTGCCTTCCTTTTTTTCAAACATCGCTATCCCTGTCATGAGTTTTATTTTATCTTCATTAAGCATAGCCGTCACCATCCTGTGATTCCGTCAATTTAGTATAGCATAAAATTCCCACTGATGCCATACTTAGCCGCTGTTTTTTCCATATCGTAAATAAAGAATCCCCGCGAAATTCCTTACGTGTCCCTGCGATCGAGTAGGAGGCAGCGTCAGCTGCAAAATTTCCATATCCGCCCGTGCGCATATAGATTACGCCTGCCTCCCCTCCCGGAGAAACAGGCGCTCTTCTCATCTTTTGCTTTTACAGTTTTATACACGCAGGATAAATCCCCCTGCCCGGTTATGATTCGATGCTGTAATTCGGAGCTTCCTTCGTGATATGAATATCATGCGGATGGCTCTCCTTGAGCGCCGCCGCCGAAATCTTCACAAAACGTCCGGTTTCCTGTAAGGTCACGATATCCGGAGCTCCGCAATAACCCATGCCGGAACGGAGTCCGCCCAGCATCTGGAAAACGGTATCCTCGACCAGCCCCTTATAAGCAACGCGACCTTCTACACCTTCCGGCACCAGCTTTTTCGCGTTGGCCTGGAAATAACGGTCCTTGCTGCCATTTTCCATCGCGGCAATCGAACCCATGCCGCGGTATACCTTGTATTTTCTTCCCTGATAGAGTTCAAACGTTCCCGGACTCTCATCACAGCCCGCAAACATGCTTCCCATCATGCACACGCTGCCGCCCGCGGCAATCGCCTTGGTAATATCACCGGAGAACTTAATACCGCCATCAGCGATAATCGGGATCCCGTATTCCTTTGCCACCTCGTAACAATTCATAATTGCCGTAATCTGCGGGACACCGATACCCGCTACCACACGGGTCGTACAGATCGATCCCGGTCCGATGCCGACCTTTACCGCGTCCACACCAGCCTCAATCAGAGCCCTTGTCGCCTCGCCGGTCGCCACGTTGCCGGCAATCACCTGCAGCTCAGGGAATGCGTCCTTTAACATTCTCACGCAATGCAGAACATTTTCCGAATGTCCGTGAGCAGAATCCAGCACAACCACATCGACATGTGCCTTGAGCAGCGCTTCTGCCCGTTCCAGCACATTTGCCGTAATGCCAAGCGCCGCGCCGCAAAGCAGACGCCCCTGCTCATCCTTGGCAGAATCCGGATATTTGATCTGCTTTTCAATGTCCTTGATCGTGATAAGTCCCTTCAGGTTAAAATCATCATCCACGATCGGCAGCTTCTCGACTCTTGCTTTCGCAAGAATCTTCTTAGCCTCTGTAAACGTGATACCCTCTTTCGCCGTAACCAGATGCTCAGAGGTCATGCATTCTTTAATTTTCTTAGAAAAGTCCTCCTCAAACTTCAGATCGCGGTTGGTAATGATGCCCACCAGCTTACGCCCCTCCGTAATCGGAACACCGGAAATGCGGAACTTCGCCATCAGATCATCCGCGTCTCTGAGGGTATTTTCCGGAGAAAGAAAAAACGGGTCAGTGATAACTCCGTTCTCAGAACGTTTTACCTTATCTACCTCTTCCGCCTGCGCCTCAATCGACATATTCTTGTGAATCACGCCGATACCGCCCTGCCGTGCCATGGCGATCGCCATCCGGTGTTCGGTAACGGTGTCCATACCAGCGCTCATGAGTGGAATATTTAATTTAATCTTCTTTGTCAGGTGCGTGGAGACATCTACCTGATTTGGGATGACCTGGGAATAAGAAGGAACCAGCAGAACATCGTCAAATGTAATTCCCTCACCAATAATAGTACCCATACATTTTCCTCTCTTTCTTTCGTTATGCAACTGTCACTTATTGATCACCGTTATTGTGAACAACAAATATTTTGTTGTTTACGATAACCCTTATTATTTGCATAGTATAACGAATTTCCTTACTTCCGTCAAGCACATTTCCCCACAAGTTTCCAGTATTTCATGCCGCTTCCGAACGCGAAAAGGAGGGGAAAATCCCCTCCCGGGTCTTCGACACTTGCCTAATTTCAAAATAGTCTCAAAGCCTTGATATAGG
>JAJQAC010000016.1 GCA_021204025.1 Clostridiales bacterium
CCGAGGAAATTTTGCAGAGCTTACGTTCTAAAATGGTTACATCGAAAATGATTCAGGAGAATAAAACCTTGCCGGGAAGGTAAAAACATACTATAATAATAAATCTATCAAACAATCAGGAGGAAGGAATATGCAGATTAGTAAGGATATGCTGATCGGTGATCTGATTAAGAAGCATGAATTAATCGCGCCGATGCTGATGCATGCGGGGATGCATTGTATCGGATGTCCGTCGTCGCAGATGGAGTCGCTGGAAGAAGCCTGTATGGTACATGGGATCGACTGCGACATACTGGTATCCAATATGAATGAGATCCTGGCGACAGTAGATTGAGTAAAATGATAAATAATTTGCCGGAGAGAAAGATAAAACGCGCTTTCTCTCCGGCATTGTTATACATAAGGATAAAAAATACGGACACGTCTGCTGATTTTTAAACCGTCATAAGTTTTTGAAGTGCCTGGCCTGAAATCATCGTATCATAATGTTCCTGATAGTAAGCCTCACTTCCGGTCTCCTGATGAATCTTTTCGGAAAATTCCATGAGAGTGTTGCAGAGCCGGCTGAAACAAAGCGCGTCTGTATCCGCGTTTGACACAGTCAGATAATACTGACCGGAGGAAGGATTTTTATACAGGCTGTTGGAGCAGTCGCAGATATCGCCGACCGCCGCTGCCGCTGTGATCACCTGATCGAGATTGTTGAAGCGGAAGATACGGATGACCGGTTCCGTCGGTGGGGTTGTCTGCGTATTTTCCGGATTGACAGACGTGGAATCTGCAGTTTCCGGGCTGGGGGCAGGCATACCCAGAAGATCATTCTTAAGGAGCTGGAACAGATTGTCGGCGCCTTCAAGCAGCTCCGCCGGGAGAGGATTCCACAGGCTTTCCGCATCCTCATCGGAAAGAGGAGAAAATCGGGAAAAGCGGGTATCCAGTTCTTCCGGATCTTCGATCTTTGTGATCAACAGGATGACGCTCTCATTGGAAATCGGGATCGCCTCTACCATGAGGGGGATATCCTCTGCTTCAAATCCTACCTCGCTGGATGCTTTCTGAATCATCTCATGAAAAAGATTACGTGCTTTCTCACTGCCATATGCCAGCTCGCCAAGGTTTAAATTGCGTGTGCTGAGATCCGCGCTGTTAAGAGTACAGCGGATCTGATTTTCATTAATTCGTTCTATCTTCATAATAATCACTCCCTTCAGTTGTCCGGATTAGGGCTGTGTATCATGTTCTGTTACCGTTTTCTACTACTATTATAATATATGATACAGAAAAAAGGCAATTCCTATGTGATAATCTTAATTAAAACGAAAGGATTGCAAAACAATGGTTTCTGATCGTTGCTTTATCATATAAGATTTTGGTGGGGAATGCAAGCATAAATTGAAAATAAAAGCAGGGCTGCAGGTATAAATCAAAAATAGTACTTGTAATCCGGCAGATAATATATTAAAATATTATCCAATCGTATTCGGGAAGGGGGCAATGAGGTTCAAAGAGAGCTGTTCTGTTTGGCTGACCGGTTTCCGGTCTGTGAGTATGTGTAATTTCATATCCTGTTTTTCCAGGAGATGCAGAGTTTTTGTCTTATTTTATCTTGCGTTCAGCAAAAAAATCCGGTTTAAACGATGATAAAAGGTTCAGGAGTCCTCCCTTACTGCCGTAAACTTGTCGGTTATTGTCATGTTTTGTCTGCTCAGGGCGGTCCTATGTTTGTGGAGAGACGGAAGGAACCTCGAACAGAAGTAGCTGTCTGGATACAGAATAACTGCAAAAGAACCCGCCGTAAGGTCGGGGAAACATACAAAAGACGCTGGGAAATGGATCGCTCATGAGAGATGGGCGGGTTTCATTTGTGATAAGTCGGCTGTGGAATTGTGGAAATTAAGAAGGAAAATATGTGTCACGGCAGAATGCTCCGGTCATGTTTCCCGGTTCCATTGTATGGGAGGATAGCAGATGATACGACAGACAGAAAATTTAACAGAACAGGATAAAGTGGTGTTTTTAAATGGCATTCGAAAATATATGGATCGGGGGATACCGGTTTATATGGATGGAAAAAGAACAGATGAAAGAAGACTGAGAAAGCTCTTTGAACCACAGGGAAAATTCTTTTATATGGCGGATTTTGTGATCGAAGAGACGGATCAGGCAAACGTCGGGATGATCAGAGAGAGAAATGAGTCTGCGGGATATTCCGGCGATGTCTGTAGAGATACGGCGAGGGACGCGGAGGGAAAAAGTCTGTACCTGAATGACAAAACTTCCCGGCGATTTCGCTTGAAAGCGATCCATTTCGATCGGGTTTATCATCAGTAAAAGGAAACTGCAAAACATACGGAAAGGCTTGGAAGAATCCTGATTCAGTCAGCCAGGTAAAAAACCGAGCGAAGAGAGAAAGTCATAAAAAATTTAGATACGCAAGAGGATATCTATGCTATAATGAGCAAAAGTGATGAATTTTGAAATGTAAATGGCACAGCAGATCACGGGCAGGTTCGTGATCTGCTGGATGTGGAAATGATTGATCGTTTGGAAAAAATGGCCAGAGGAGTTACGAATGAAAAAGATTCTGATATCGTTTTTTACGGTCGTAATTATGGTTTTTATCATAGCGGGAGCCGTCATTGGCATCCGTCTTTATCAAAAATATGCGCCGACGAAGGAAAGGGCAGATTTAGAAGAATGGTTTGGCGTATCGGGGGACGAGATCGCTGTTGTTGTGGATAATGAACGGGAGGAAGCGGTTAAGGGGAAATGGATCCATGAGTGTGTATACCTGCCTCTGTCCTGGGTAAGCAGTACATTGAATGAAAGGTTTTACTGGGCGGAAGATGTTCATGAGATGATTTATGCGCTTCCGGAGACGATCGTTTATGCGGATATGTCAGTGATGGAGACAAACGGATGTCCGGTTATTGTGGAAGAGGATGAGGAGGTGTGGCTGAACGCAGAGACTCTGCTTACCTACACCGATATCCGACTTGAGATGTATGTAGATGATGCGGTAAAGCGTATTTTTATTGATACGAAGTGGGAGCCGGTTCGTGAGGCCGGAATGAAAAAGAACGGAAAAATCCGTGTGCTTGGCGGTATAAAAAGCGCGATCCTTGCGGAAGTTGAAAAAAATGAGAACGTACAGATCCTTGAAACCATGGAGAGGTGGGTCAAAGTACGCACCGATTCCGGATACATAGGATATATTCAGAAGCGTCTGCTGGAAAATGAAACAGAGGTGACGCCGCACAGCACGTTCGAGGCACCTGTTTATACGAGTCTTTCGGTTGAAGCGCCAGTCAGTCTGGTCTGGCATCAGGTTACGTCCAGGGAGGCCAACAGTGCGATGAAAACGCTTATGGCGAATACCAAAGGAGTCAATGTGATCGCGCCGACATGGTTTATGCTGACAGATAATGAGGGGAATTTCGATTCGCTGGCGGATTCTTCTTATGTTGCCGATGCGCATGAGATGGGATTGCAGGTGTGGGCGGTGCTGGATAATTTTAACCGGGGTGCTGATGTGCAGTCAGAGGTCCTTTTTGCGGATAGCGCAGCGCGGCAGAAGCTGATTGACGTGCTGGTCCGGGAAGTGCAGACGTATGGAATTGATGGAATTAACCTGGATATTGAGGGAATCAAACCGGCTGCCGGTGTTCATTACATCCAGTTTATCCGGGAACTTTCCGTAAGCTGCAGAGTCAATGGGATATTTCTGTCAGTAGACAGTTATGTGCCTTCGGCTTATACTGCGTTTTATAATCGTGCGGAGCAGGGTAGAGTGGCGGATTATGTTGTGATTATGGGTTATGATGAGCATTACGCAGGAGGAGAAGCAGGTTCGGTGGCATCGATTGGCTATGAACGACAGGGTATTCTGGATACGCTGGAGGATGTCCCGGCAGAGAAAATCATCAGTGCGATTCCGCTGTATACACGTGTGTGGAAAGTGGATGCAAGCGGAACTTCATCGACGGCGATGGGACTTGCGTCCGCACAGAGATGGGTAGATGATAACGGTGTAGAGTTATACTGGCAGGAAGAACTGGGACAGTATTATGGAGAAAAGCGGACCGAAGACGCAGTCTGGTATATCTGGCTGGAGGAAGAGCGATCTCTGACAGAAAAAGTGGCGTTGATTAAGAAATATGGTCTTGCCGGAGTGGCGTGCTGGAAACTCGGATTTGACACAGCAGAAATATGGGAAATCATCCGGCTGTAACAAAAAGGAGGCGGAGTAAATGACAAAGAAGAATCGGAAATCTGCAGGAAAACATCTGCTGATTCTGGCATTTGCGCTGATCCTCGGCGCGGCCGGGTGTGGAAAAAGGGCAGATTCTGATCTTGTGGAATCGGGACAGGAGAGGGAAACTGATCCATCGGAAGGAGAAAGCGCGCCGGAAAATCCTTCTGAGCGGGAGACCGGTGAACCAGAATCCGATGAACCGGAAACAACGATAGAACCGTTTCCTCAGGAGTCATTATGGGAAGAGGATGACGGGCAGGAAGAAGGAGAGGATGACGAAGAAGAAAACGGCTGGGATGAGGACTGGGAAGGAAGACTGATCCTGGCGACAGATATTCACTATCTGTCGAGAGAGCTGACCGACGGAGGAGAAGCCTTTCAGTATATGGTGGATCATGGAGACGGAAAAGTAGTTACCTATGTGGAGGCGATTACCGATGCGTTTCTCGAAGAAGTGATCCGCAGGCAGCCGGACGTGCTGATACTCAGCGGAGATCTTACATTGGATGGAGAGAAACAGAGCCATGAGGAACTGGCGGAAAAACTATATGAGGTTGAGGATAGTGGTATTCCGGTACTGATTATTCCGGGCAATCATGATATCAATAATCATCATGCGGCACGATTTGAGGGAAACAGCCGTAAACCGGCTGAGTTCACAACACCGGAGGAATTTCGCGAAATCTATCGCGATTTTGGATACGATGAAGCGATCAGTGAAGATCGTACTTCTCTGAGTTATCTGTATGAATATGATGAGGAGACCTGGTTTTTGATGATTGACAGCTGCCAGTACGCGAGGAAAGCATTGGTGGGCGGAGCGATTATGCCGGAGACTTATGACTGGATTGAGGAATGCCTGGAGGAAGCCTGGGATGAAGGCATCCATGTAATACCGGTGGCTCATCATAATCTGCTGGATGAAAGTGAGATCTATGTGGATGACTGTACGATTGAGCATGGAGAACAGCTGGCGGATATTCTGGAAGAATGGGATGTTTCATCCTTTTTAAGTGGTCATCTGCATGTTCAGCACGCAAAGCGGTCAGGGGGAAACAGGGGCGTCTGGGAGATGGTGACCAGCTCATTGGCCACACCTGCCTGTCAGTATGGTGTGATGGAGTATCGACATAATGGGGATTTTCACTATTATACGCAAAGTGTGGATGTGGAGCGCTGGGCGAAAGTACATCAACGGACAGAACAGGATCTGCTGGAGTTTGATACATTTAAAGAGCCGTTTCTGCGCCGGGTTTTTTATAATCAGTCGTATGACGCGTTAAGTAAAATCGATGTGTTTACTGAAAACCAGCGGGTGCGGATGTCGAATTTTTATTCTAATCTGAATTATTATTATTATCAGGGAAATGCCTGTAAGATTGTGGAGGAAGTGGAAAACGACCCGGACTATGAACTGTGGCTGGAGGACGGAGCGCTGAGCGTCCTTGGCGATTATGTCGTTTATATTATCGAGGACGCGAAGATGGATTATAATACGGTTTTATCTGAATAGGGTTCTTTTTTTGCCGGGAGAAGGATATATTGAATCAGAGTTTTTTGTGGATATGGGTGGATTCCGGTGAATGGTCGAAGAACTGAGCTGTTGATGGGGATACTGTTTCTGGCATGTGTGTATCTGATTTCGGGTCACGCGGGCCGCCTGGTGGCCAGTCAGAAGACGGCTGCCGCAGCAAAGAGCCGTAAGCAGTTGGTTGTCTGTATTGACAGCGGACATGGGGGCAGCGATCCCGGAAAGGTTGGCGTGGACGGAACGCTGGAGAAGGATATTAATCTTCAGATCGCGGAACGGCTGAAAACATATCTGGAGGCCTCCGATGTGAAAGTGGTTATGACCAGGGAAAGTGACCAAGGACTCTACAGTGAAAAGGATTCCAACAAAAAAAACGCGGATATGAAAAATAGGGTGAATCTGATCAATGAGTCTAATCCGGATGTGGCGGTCAGCATCCATCAGAACAGTTATCATGAGGAACCGATTTCCGGAGGCCAGGTGTTTTATTATAAGGATTCGGAAAAAGGGAAACGTCTGGCGCAGATTCTGCAAAAGCGGTTTGATTTTGTGCTGGGAGAGAAAAATACCCGTCAGGCCAGACCAAACGGGAATTATTATCTGCTGATGCATGTCCGGCATCCGATTGTAATTGTAGAGTGTGGGTTTTTGTCTAATGCAGCGGAGTCGAAAGCACTTGAATCAGAAGAATATCAGAGTCGGCTGGCGTGGACGTTGCATATGGGAATTATGGAATATTTAAACACCAGGCAGGAAAACAGATCTGAGAAATAAACTGTGGGAATGATATTTGTCATGTATCAGGAAGGAACTAAGGATGGAAACAAAATGGGTTCATATTAAAGAGCCGGCTTCGGTAAAGGATGAAGAACTGGAGGAAGCCGTCGAAATCTTACGAAGCGGCGGGCTGGTGGCGTTCCCGACGGAGACCGTTTATGGTTTAGGCGCGAATGCTCTGGATGAGACGGCGTCAGTGAAGATCTATGCAGCAAAGGGTCGTCCCTCGGATAATCCGCTGATTGCTCATATCTCAGGTATCGGAGAACTGGAACCGCTGACAGCGCGGGTGCCGGATGCCGGCAGACGACTGGCCGGGGCATTCTGGCCGGGGCCCCTGACGATGATATTTCCCAAGAGCATTCGGGTTCCGTATACGACGACAGGAGGTCTGGATACGGTGGCAGTGCGTATGCCTTCGGATCCGGTGGCAAACCGACTGATCGCATTGGCCGGGATTCCGATTGCGGCGCCGAGCGCAAATACTTCCGGACGACCCAGCCCGACGCGGGCAGAACATGTCTGGGAAGATATGAATGGGAAAATCGAGATGATCCTTGACGGGGGGCCGGTAGGGATCGGAGTGGAGTCCACGATTGTGGATGTTTCAGGAGAGATGCCGGTATTGTTGCGGCCGGGAGCAGTGACAATGGAAATGTTGACGGAGGTTCTGGGGGAGGTTGCCGTGGATCCCACGATCCAGGGACCACCCAGGGAAGGACTTCGTCCAAAAGCTCCAGGTATGAAATATCGCCATTATGCGCCGCGGGCTGAGATGACGATTGTGGAGGGCGAATCCATGCGGGTGGCAGACGAGATCAATCGCCGGGTGCGGGAGAGTTTGCTGAGAGGAAAGCGCGCAGGGGTGATCTGTACGGATGAAACGAGATCATTATATAAAGCGGGTTTTATCCGGAGTGTGGGTGTCCGCGCCAGGGAAGAGACGATTGCGCACAATCTGTTTGCGGTGCTGAGGGAATTTGATGAACTGGAAACGGACGTTATTTTCTCTGAAAGTTTTGCGGGAGATCATCTTGGTTTCGCGATCATGAACCGTCTGACAAAAGCGGCCGGGTATCGGATTATCCAGGTATAAACAAAAAGGAGGGAACAGTATGTCAGAAACCAGAAAGCGAGCGGATTACATCTCATGGGATGAGTATTTTATGGGCGTAGCGGATTTGGCCGGAAGACGTTCTAAGGATCCCAACACACAGGTGGGTGCCTGTATTGTCAGTGATGATAATAAGATTTTGTCGATGGGGTATAATGGCTTTCCCAGCGGATGTTCGGATGATGAGTTCCCATGGAGCCGGGAATCCGGAGATAATGACGACCCATATAGTACCAAATATTTGTATGTTACGCATAGTGAGCTGAACGCGATTTTAAATTACCGGGGCGGCAGTCTGGAAGGAAGTAAGCTGTATGTTACGCTTTTTCCCTGTAATGAGTGCGCGAAAGCGATCATTCAGTCCGGGATTAAGACGGTGATCTATCGTGATGATAAGTATCCGGATTCTCCGTCAGTCCGGGCATCCAAGCGGATGCTGAATGCAGCGGGAGTGCGATACTATCAATATGAAAAAACCGGGAGAAGTATACGAATTGACATGTAAAATGTGGGAACGATGAAAAAGAGGGCTTGCGGTATCAGGAAAAATAGCATAGAATGAAAACCAGGACTTTAAAGGATGAGTGGCGGGTCCGCGCAGACTTTAAAACCAACAGAGAACCCGATAACAGAGTTTGTGTAAAGAGCAAAAGAGGTGAATGCTGTCATGATGAATATGCATAATAACAATAAGACCAGAAAGATCGTCTGTGCGGTTATTGTAATTGTTATCTGTCTTGCAATGGTCGTGCCGGTCATTTTAGCCGCGCTGGTGTAGCAGTAACTGATCTGACCAGGCGGGCAGGGATGAGAAAAATAGAATCGGAAAAGAAAGATGGGGCAGGATGAGAAGGATAGAACGGGAAAACACCGGGAAGATGGTTCCTGGTCAGGATTTGGTTGTGGCCGGCTATGCCGGATTGTCCGGAAGCCTGTATCTTCTGGCAGCCTGTGGTGAGGAGCTTTCCCGTCGGTTATCTGCTGTTTATCTGAATGAGATGCGCGGACTGGACAATCAGGTCATAGAAAAAGATGAGAATTACTGGGCCACAACAGGCGCAACGGAATGGGAATCCTGTGGTCTGGGAGGCATCCTGCGTGCCATCTGGGATCTGACAGGCGCTTATAAGATGGGAGTTGAATTTGTACTTCGCAGGATTCCGATCCGGCAGGAAACCATAGAGGTTTGTGAATGCCTTTCGTGTAATCCTTACCGTCTTTACAGCGGGGGCTGCTGGCTCCTGACAGCGGATAACGGGGGAAAACTTGTCCGGCGTCTGGCGGATGACGGAATCCCGTCGGCAGTGATTGGACAGATCAATTGCGGGATCGCGAGAGAAGTGATTCAGGAGGACGGCAGAGGTTTCCTGGAACGGCCGCACAAAGATGAAATTTTTCAGAAGATTCCCGATTTCCGGGTGGAATGCACGAAGACACATTCCTTTAAAAACGATAAGAGGAGACAATATTATGAGAGAGAAAATCCTGGCAGTAATTGAAAAAAACAGCAGAATCGATATTCATGATCTGGCAATTCTTCTGGGTGAGAGTGAAATCGCGGTTGCAAATGAAATTGCAGATATGGAGAAGGAGCAGATTATCTGCGGTTATCATACGCTGATTAACTGGGAGAATACCAGTGAAGAAAAGGTAATTGCTTTGATTGAGGTGAAGGTGACTCCTCAGCGCGGCATGGGATTTGATAAAATCGCCGAGCGCATCTATCAGTACAGCGAGGTCAATGCAGTATATCTGATGTCAGGAGCATTTGATTTTACTGTGTTTATCGAGGGAAAGACGATGCGGGAGGTTGCGCTTTTTGTGGCGAATAAGCTCTCGCCGCTTGACTCGGTACAGAGTACGGCGACTCATTTTGTACTGAAAAAATACAAGGATCATGGCACGATTCTCTGCGATCAGATCCGGGATGAAAGGATGTTGATTACACCGTGAGAAATCCATTATCTGAGACGATTACAACGATTGAACCGTCCGGTATCCGCAAATTCTTTGATATCGTAAGTGAGATGAAGGACGCGATCTCTCTGGGTGTGGGCGAGCCGGACTTTGATACCCCGTGGCATATCCGGGAAGAGGGAATCTATTCACTGGAAAAGGGCCGGACTTTTTATACGTCAAATGCAGGATTGAAAGAGTTAAAGGTCGAGATCAACCGGTATCTGGAGCGTAGATATGGGATGAGTTATCATCCGGACAAAGAGATCATGGTGACGGTCGGCGGCAGCGAAGCGATCGATATCGCGATGCGCGCGATGCTGGATCCGGGTGATGAAGTCCTGATCCCGCAGCCGAGTTATGTGTCTTACGTGCCGTGCGCGATTCTTGCCGGGGGTGTGCCTGTGCCGATCGAACTGGAGGAAAAGGATCAGTTCCGTCTGACTCCGGAGAAGCTGCTGGAGAAAATAACGCCAAAGAGCAAGCTGCTGGTGATGCCATTTCCCAATAACCCGACTGGGGCGATTATGGAACGGGAAGATCTGGAAAAGATCGCAAAGATTGTGATTGAAAAGGATCTCTTTGTGATCTCGGATGAGATTTATGCGGAGCTGACTTATGGGGCGGATCATGTGTCGATCGCTTCATTGCCCGGAATGCGGGAGAGGACGGTTTTGATCAATGGGTTTTCCAAGGCATACGCGATGACCGGATGGCGACTGGGGTATGCCTGCGCACCGGAAGTGATCTTAAGTCAGATGCTGAAGATCCACCAGTTCGCGATTATGTGCGCGCCGACGACGAGCCAGTATGCGGCGGTGAATGCATTGCGAGATGGTGATGCGGATGTTGCCCGGATGAGGGAGTCGTATGATCAGAGACGCCGTTATCTGCTGCATGAATTAAGAGAGATGGGACTCGCGTGTTTTGAGCCGCAGGGTGCGTTTTATATGTTTCCGAATATCAGCCGTTTCGGAATGACGTCGGATGAGTTTGCGACGCGGCTTCTGAAAGAAGAAAAGGTGGCAATCGTGCCGGGAACAGCCTTTGGAGCATGTGGCGATGGTTTCCTGCGCGTGTCATATGCGTATTCCCTGGAGGATCTGAAACGGGCGCTGGAGCGGATCGGGAGATTTATTTCGCGTCTCGATGGGGGCATTGAGCAATAATAAGAATAAAAGTATGGCGGCAGACCGAATATCGTCTGCCGTTGTTGTTTGGAAGGAAGAAAAAAATGAATATTGTACTATTAGAGCCGGAGATCCCGTCCAACACCGGGAATATCGGACGGACCTGTGTGGCGACAGGAACCCGTCTGCATCTGATCGGTCCGCTGGGATTTCGTCTCAGTGAAAAGGAGAGGAAACGGGCCGGACTTGACTACTGGGATAAGCTGGATGTAACAGAATATGTGGATTATGAGGATTTCCTGGAAAAGAATCCGGGCATAAAGTGTTATTATGCGACAACTAAGGGACAGAAACGTTACACAGATGTTGTTTATGATCCGGACTGTTATATTATGTTTGGCAAAGAGAGCGCCGGCATTCCGGAAGAGATCCTGATTGAGCATCCTCAGGAGTGTGTGCGTATCCCGATGTGGGGAGAGATCCGCTCATTGAATCTTGCGAATTCCGTGGCAGTGATTTTATATGAGGCGCTGCGGCAAAATGATTTTGAGAAGTTGAATGATCGGGGGCAGCTGCATCGATTGAAATGGCCGGAGAAAAATCAGGGGTTTATTCTGGATCGGAAAGCTGATTTTGGGAAGATAGAATAGAAATGATATTTCCGTAGGTTTGAAAAAACTTCAGAAATCACAAAAAAGTGCTTGCAAAATGAGTTAGAATGTGCTAACATACATATCAGTTAGCAAAGACTAACTACATGTGAATATTCTATACATTTCAAAGTTGCTCCATCTGACCCGTGGAGACAATGACTCAACTCCTATGAAAAGACTGCCTGCCCCGCAAGCCAGGCGGTTTTTTCATCTTACAGGAAAGTTCGTCCTGTAAGATGAAAAGTCTCCGACGGATCGCCCGGCATGCCGTTTCGCAATGGCCGAAGCAGAGTATCGATCGGATACTGCGTCATCTGTATATTTCTGGATCTGCCCATATCAATACAACGAGAAAAGCTGCCCTTCCCCACAAAGGCAGCTTTCCCATCACGAACAAAAACCATTACATTATAGAGTTAACCTGGCATCCCCCATGCCAAATCAGGAAGAAAAGAAAACGTTTGCAATCTCTTCGATTCTCAGTATATCACTCCTTTTTGAAATCGTCAAGTGTTATTTGTGCAAAATCTATTAAAAAATTTCGAGAAGCGACAAGAAAATACAAAAAGTGCATACCGGATATTTGCATAAGATTTCCTTCGGATGTGCATACTGACGATGTATGGAAACAAATTCGGAGGAAATGCGATGAAATTTGAAAAATCTCTGACGAAGAATCTGGAACATATCCGGCAGACGCTGCAGATCGATAAGAACTTTGACCTTGTCTGCCGGGTGATTGATATGGGCGGACGTAAAGCCGCTCTGATCTTTGTAGACGGATTTACAAAGGATGAGGTGCTGTTAAAGATCATGCAGGCATGGTCGAGCATCAAGGAGGAAGATCTGCCGGAAGACGCGCAGGCATTCTCAAAAAAATACGTGCCGTATGGGGAGATCAGTCTGATTGATCAGGAGGAGGACATGGTCGTCCAGCTTCTGACTGGCATTACCTGCCTCTTCGTGGATGGTTATGAGCAATGTATTACGATTGACTGCCGCACGTATCCGGCGAGAAATGTGGACGAACCGGATAAGGATAAGGTTATGCGGGGATCTCGGGATGGCTTCGTGGAGACGCTGATCTTTAATACCGCGCTGATCCGGCGCAGGATCCGGGATCCGAAGCTGACCATGGAGATCACAAGCGCCGGAGAGAGCTCTCATACGGATATCGCGATCTGTTATATGGATGGACGGGTAGATCAGGAACTGCTCGAACGGGTCAAAAAGCAGATTGCAGATCTGCGCGTAGACGCGCTGACGATGAACCAGGAGAGTCTTGCGGAGGCGATTTATCCCTATAAATGGTATAATCCATTTCCGAAGTTCAAGTTTTCCGAACGGCCGGACACTGCGGCGGCGTGCATCCTGGAGGGGAATATCGTCATACTGGTGGATAATTCGCCGGCGGCGATGATATTGCCCTCGTCGGTGTTTGATATCATCGAGGAAGCGGACGACTATTATTTCCCTCCGATCACGGGAACCTATCTGCGGCTGTCCCGGATGGCGGCGGCCATCCTGTGCCTGCTGCTGACACCGACCTGGTTGCTTCTGATGATGCACCCGGATAGTCTGCCGCCCTGGCTGCAGTTTATCCGGCTCGCAGACATCAGCTATGTGCCTCTTCTGGTACAGTTGCTGATCCTGGAATTTGCGATCGACGGCCTGCGTCTCGCCGCGGTCAATACGCCGAATATGCTCTCTACGCCGTTTAGCGTGATCGCCGGTATCGTGCTGGGAGAGTATTCCGTGAAGTCCGGATGGTTCAATCCGGAAACCATGCTGTATATGGCGTTTGTCACGATCGCGAATTACAGCCAGTCGAGTTTTGAACTGGGCTATGCGTTGAAGTTTATGCGGGTTGTCCTGCTGCTTTTGACTGGGTGGCTGGATGTCTGGGGATATGTAATTGGTCTGATCCTTTCGATCTGCGCGATTGTTTTTAATCAGACGATTGCGGGGAAAAGTTATATTTATCCGCTGATCCCGTTTCGTTTGAGCGAGCTTAAAAAAAGATTCTTCCGGGAGCGACTGCCGGTAAAGAAGGATTGACGAAAAACGGGGAATCGATGTAAACTGATTGAAAAGGATACGAGGGACTCTAAACACTACTATTTACAATACGAGGAATAAAATTATGACAATACCCAAAGACCCGGTGATGCTTTTGAGCTTCATCAATACGCAGCTGAGAGATTTTTATCCGGATTTAGAAGAACTTTGCAGTTCGCTTTCGCTGGAGCAAAGGGAACTGGAGGAGAAACTGGCACAGATAGATTATCATTACGATGAGAAAAAGAATCAATTTGTTTAAAAGTGAGTAGAAATGCAGGCAGTTACGTTGTTGTTGAGTCATCCATGGTGAGAAACGAAGGAAACAAAATGAAATAGCACCGATGCAGATTTTGAATGGGAGAGAAGGTATAGCGTCGCGGTTTCTGCGCATACTATCCCCATGAACAGATTAAAGACGTTGCAAATGAATTTTTTAAAATGCGGAGTGACAGGCTGGTGTCTGGAAGTATTATTTACTTCGCTGGAGTCCATCATGGCGCACGATTGGCGGCTGATGGGGAAGACGTCACTGCTGATGTTTCCGATCTACGGCTGCGGGGTGCTGTTGTCGCCGATCGCGAGGTTGACTGACTGGTGGATCGGTGGAGGTGTGGTGCGGCCGGTGGATCGGATGGTCCGTCATGGGATGCTGTATGTGGTGCTGATCTTTACGATGGAGTACGCTTCCGGCGCCTGGCTGCGGGCGCGGGGAATGTGCCCCTGGGACTATACCGGAAGGCAGTTAAATATCAACGGCCTGATCCGGCTGGATTTTGCGCCGCTCTGGTTTGGAACCGGACTGCTGTTTGAGCAAATTACAAAAAAGAAGGGCAGATAGACTTGTTTTTGCCCTTCTTTTTTCGTATACTAAAAGATAATGAAAATACAGGATTTTATAATGTACGAAATAAAAGTAAACGGGGAGATAATATCATGTTGCATTTGATCTTAGTGGGGGCAGCGCTGCTCAGTTTTCTGGTTTACAGCTATCCCTGCATTAAAAAGCAGCAGAAGCTTGCGCTTACCGATCTGGCGAGACAGAGTGAGGAAAGCCTCCGGGTGATTCAGAAGATTTTAAGAAGGCTTTTCCGGCTGAGTGGTTCCGAACTGACTGTTATTGGCAGGGAAAATATTCCGGATGGGGCGGTTCTGTATGTGGGAAATCATCGAAGCTATTTTGATATTGTAACATTGTATCCGCTCTTTCCGAAACCGACCGGATTTGTCGCAAAAAAAGAGATGTCGACGTGGGCTACGCTGGCTGACTGGATGCGGCTTGGGAATTGCGTTTTTATGAATCGCAAGGATCTGAAAGAAGGCTTAAAAGCCATACTGGAATCCGTGGAAAAGATTAAGGCAGGGATTTCCCTTGTTATTTTTCCGGAAGGGACACGCAATACCAGCGAAGATATCCGGGAGCTGATGCCCTTTCATGAGGGAAGTATGAAGATCGCGACGAAGTCAGGCTGTCCGGTGATCCCGGTGGCGATTACCGGTACGAGGGATATTTTTGAGAGACAGTTTCCCTGCATCCGGCCTTCAAAAGTGACAGTAGAATTTGGAAAGCCGATTTACATCAGAGAATTGTCGCCGGAGGATCGGAAATATCCGGGGGCGTATGTGCGCGGAAAGATTATAGAGATGTTAAATGAGGAGCAGATTCGGAGGGGATAGGACTGTGGATTTACAGGAATGCAGGAAGGAACTGGATCAGATTGATCAACAGATAGTAGCGTTGTTTGAACAGCGAATGAAGGTTTGCGGCGCGGTGGCGGAATATAAGATTTCCGTCGGAAAAGAGGTCTATGACGCGGATCGGGAGCAGCAGAAGCTGGAAACGGTCGGGGCGCTGGCTCACGGAAATTATAATCAGACTGCCGTGCAGGAGTTGTTTTCTCAGATGATGACGATCAGCCGGCGGTATCAGTACGAGATGCTGGCGGAAAACGGACAGTCGGAAGAGCTGGGTTTTGAGATGGTTGATTCACTGGAAAAACAGGGAGTGCGCGTGGTGTATCAGGGCGTGGAAGGCGCCTATGGACATCAGGCGGCACTGAAATTTTTTGGTGAGGACGCCGATACGTATCATGTTCCCATGTTTGAGGACGCGATGGTGGAGGTAGAGGAAGGAAAGGCGGATTATGCCGTGCTTCCGATCGAGAATTCTTCCGCCGGCGCGGTGAATGACAATTATGATCTGCTGATCAAGTATCATAATCTGATTGTCGGAGAAGTATTTTTGCCGGTGACGCATGCACTGCTTGCGGGGGCAGACGCGGAAATTTCGGATATCCGCACGGTCTATTCACATCCGCAGGCACTTGCGCAGTGTTCCCAGTATCTGAATGAGCAGGGCTGGCATCAGGTCAGTTTCGCGAATACCGCAGTGGCGGCAAAGAAGGTTGTTGAGGATGGAGACCGGACGCAGGCGGCGGTTGCCAGTGAGATCGCGGGAAAACTGTACGGACTGAAGGTTTTAAAACCGGCGATTCAGAATAATAAAAATAACACTACCCGGTTTCTGGTGCTTTCGCGCAGACAGATTTTCTGTAAAAACGCGTCGAAAATCAGTATTAGCTTTGAGCTTCCACACAGATATGGCACACTTTACAATGTGCTGGGTAATTTTGTATACAATCACGTGAATATGTTTATGATTGAGTCCCGGCCGATTCAGGGACGTAACTGGGAGTACCGGTTCTTTATCGATATCGAGGGGAATCTTGAAGATATTGCAATCAAGAATGCGTTGAAAAGTATTGAACAGGAGTCACGGAATCTGAGAATTCTGGGAAATTATTAAATGACAGACAGGTTGATTTTGGCTGATCCGGACAGGAAAAAGGAAGATTTCGGAACGGGGAATCAGAAGTTATCAGGAGCGGAAAAATGACACGGACATTTGCGGCGATTAATGTGGATCCTTATCAGATGGAGCTTGGCATCTATGAGATGTCCGAGCGGATCGGCATGCGGTCGGTGGATCATGTGCAACATATGATGGGATCAGGGATAGAAAGTTACACGGACGGCAAGATCAGTTATCACCAGGTAGAAGAGATGTGTGAGGTGCTTGCTGATTTTAACCGCATTATGAAGGGATATCAGGTGGCGGCATACCGGGCGTATGCGGCCAATTCGGTGCGCGACGCGCTCAACAGCCGGATTGTGCTGGACCAGATCCGGGTGAGAACCGGAATTGAGGTGCGGGTGATTAGTAACGCAGAACTCCGGTTTATGAATTACAAGGCAATCGCGGTAAAGGATGTTGAATTTCAGAAATCGATTCAGAAGGGTACCGCGGTTGTGACGGTCGGTTTTGGCAGTACCCATTTTTCTGTTTTTGATAAAGATGCGCTGATCTCGTCACAGAACCTGTCTCTTGGGGTAATGCAGCTTTATGACAGGGCGCTGAGCGCTAATGTGACAACCGAGCAGGAAAAAGATCTGATCTGCGAGATGATTGATAATGAACTGGTTTCCTTTCGTAAGATATATCTGAAGGATCGGGAGATCCGGACGTTGATCGCGACGGGTAGGCCAATTATGAATATCTTCTTTAAGCTGCAGGGGAAGGACATGAAGAGAGGTTACCTTTCTGCAGCGGAATTTAAACATTTCTTTGAAGTGATCCGGAAAATGTCTATCGAGCAGCTGGAGGATTATTTTGAGCTGAATACACAGACTGCAACACAGTTATTTCCGACTGTCGCGGTCTTTGAACGGGTAATGGAAATCACTGGTGCTGAGACGATGTGGATACCGGGGACAAGGATTACCGACGGCATGGCGGCGAGACATGCTGAAGAGAGGAAATTTATCCGATTTGATCACAATTTTGATCATGATATTATCGCGATATGCCGTAATATGGCAAAGCGGTATAAATGTTATATGCCGCATATCCAGGCGGTAGAACGGATTGCTCTCAAAATTTTTGATGCCCTGAAAAAATATCATGGACTGAAGGCAAGAGAACAGCTGTTACTGTTAATCTCTGCGGATCTTCATGATTGCGGTAATTTTATTACCATGTATGAAGCGTCCGACTGCGCATATAGTATTGTAATGGAGTCGGAGATTGTCGGGTTGTCGCATATGGAGCAGGAGATCGTGGCGAATGTCGTACGTTATCACGGACAGGAGTTTGGCTATGACGACATGGGGATTGAGGAACGGACTGACTGGGGCGGACGTTTGTCGACGCCGGACAATCTGAGCATGACGGTGGCAAAACTGACCGCAATGCTGCGGCTGGCAATCGCTCTTGACAGCGGACAGAAAAATAAACTGGAGGACTGCCGGTTATCCGTCAAGGGAGATGAGCTGGTGATAACGACAGGCTGCAGCAGTGACATTACACTGGAAAAAATATCCGTTGAGCAATGTGAGGATTTCTTCCGGGAAATTTTTGGGATCTGTCCGGTGTTGAAGCAGAAAAAGAAGGTGTAGATATGGCAGAAAAAGTGACGAAAAAAATCGCGGAAGCAGAAGAAAAGAATCCTTATGAGGATCCGAAAAATTATATTAACCGGGAGCTGAGCTGGCTGGAATTTGATTATCGGATCCTGAATGAAGCCAGAGATAAAAATGTTCCGCTGTTTGAACGATTAAAATTCCTGAGTATTACGGCATCCAATCTGGATGAGTTTTTTATGGTGCGGGTAGCGACGTTAAAAAATCAGGTCCGTGATAAGAATAAAAGGGTGGATATCGCCGGAATGAGGCCGCAGGAGCAGTTGGATCAGATCGGGAGGAAAGCTCATGATCTGGTAGAACGACAGTATACGACCTATAATCGTTCTATTTTGCCGGCGTTAAAGCAGGAAGGACTGCGGATTATCAGCGCGTATACGGAACTGACGGATCAGGAAGCAAAATATGTAGATAAATATTTTCATGAATTTGTTTACCCTGTGCTGACGCCAATGGCGGTTGACTCTTCGCGGCCGTTTCCGCTGGTGCGAAATAAGTCGCTTAATATCGCAGCGCTTCTGCAGAAAAAGAACGGCGATGAAGAACTGGAATTTGCGACCGTACAGGTGCCGACGGTGCTTCCCCGTTTTGTCGAGCTCCCGGAAGATGTCAGTGAAACACGCAGTGTGATTCTGCTGGAGGAAATTATTGAGCGGAATATGCACGAGCTTTTTTTGAATTACCATATCATTACAGCGCATCCGTACCGGATTATGAGAGACGCGGATTTTGCCCTGGATGAGGAGGATGTGGATGATCTGCTGGAAGAGATCGAGAAACAGCTGAAGACCCGGCAGAGAGGCGATGTGATCCGGCTGGAAGTAGAGGAGCGCGCCGATAAACGGCTGCTCGAGATATTAAAAGAGGAGATGGAGGTTGAAAACGACGCGGTTTATGAGATCAGCGGACCTCTGGATCTGACGTTTCTGATGAAGATGTACAGCCTGGAGGGGTTTGATGATCTGAAAGAGGAACCGTATACACCTCAGCCGATCCCAGCGCTGATGAATGACGATGATATTTTCACAAATATCCGTAAGGGAGATATCCTGCTGCACCATCCGTACCAGACATTTGATCCGGTGGTCGATTTTGTACGGACGGCGTCCACGGATCCGGATGTCCTGGCGATTAAACAGACATTGTACCGGGTGAGCGGACATTCGCCGATTATCGCGGCGCTGGCTGAGGCGGCGGAGAACGGCAAGCAGGTCTCGGTGCTGGTCGAGCTGAAGGCGAGGTTCGACGAGGAAAATAATATTAACTGGGCAAAGAAGCTGGAAAAGGCAGGCTGCCATGTAATTTACGGATTGGTCGGGTTAAAGACACATTGTAAGATTACACTGGTTGTTCGCCGTGAGGAAGACGGGCTTCGGAGATATGTGCATCTGGGTACCGGCAACTATAATGATTCTACTGCGAAACTTTATACAGATTGTGGACTTCTGACGTGTGCGCCGAAATTTGGCGAGGATGCGACTGCGGTATTTAATATGCTGTCCGGTTACTCGGAACCGCCGGTATGGAATAAACTGGTGCTGGCTCCGCTGTGGTTGCGCGGGCGGGTGATCCGGCTGATCCGCCGGGAGACAGAGAATGCCCGTCAGGGAAAACCGGCGCATATCATGGCAAAAATGAATTCTCTTTGTGATAAAGAGGTTATTGCTCATCTCTACGAGGCTTCCTGCGCGGGAGTGAAGATCGAACTGGTTGTACGGGGCATCTGTTCGCTGCGGGCCGGCGTACCGGGGTTGAGCGAAAATATCAGTGTACATTCGATCGTCGGCAATTTCCTGGAGCATGCGCGGATTCTCTATGTGGAGAACGGCGGAAGCCCGCAGGTCTATATGGGAAGTGCTGACTGGATGCCGCGCAATCTGGATAACCGGGTCGAGATCATGTTCCCGGTGGAGGATCCGGAGTTAAAGGCGCAGGTACTTCATATCCTTCAGGTGCAGCTTGAGGATAATACCAAGGCACATATCCTGCAGCCGGACGGAACCTATGCGAAGATTGACCGGCGCGGAAGAAAAGTGCTGATTACGGCGCAGGCGCAGTTTTGCAGGGAGGCTGCAGAAATGGCCAGGGAAGCTGCGATGGAATCGATCAGAGACCGTGATAAGCGGGTATTTGTGCCGATCGGTTCGGAGGAATAGGAACTCACTTGTGATACCCATGGAGGACATGTATGGCACAGACGACAGAAGAATGCCTGGATTTTTTAAAAGAGGCAAAAGAGGTTTTGGAGGACATACAGACGCTGAAGGCAGACGAAGACAATAAAGCAGAGAAGGAGCAGCAGCTTGAACGGTCTTATGAAGCCGAAAAAAAGCGCAGAAACGACACGATTCAGCAGACGATTAAAAAGCGCAGGGACGAGATACGGACCAGCTATGACAGGGAACTTGCCAAAGCGCAGGAGCAGTTAAAAAAGACCCGGGCGAAGCGGGAGAAAGCCCGCAGCCAGGGAATCAAAGAGCGTATTGCGGATGAAACAGAAGGTTATCACAATGATATTCTGTCGGTGCGCACGCAGATTAAAAACTGTGCTCATCAGAAACATCTGCCGTTTATCTGCCGGTCACAGATGTACTACAGTCTGTATTTTCCGCGGCATTTCAAGGAAATTCTGGTGTTTCTGCTGTTTGTACTGATTTTCTTTGCCGCTTTTCCCTGTGGAGTCTATCTGCTTATCCCAAAGCGCCGTCCGCTCTGGCTGGCTGTCATCTATATAGTGGATCTTCTGATTGTGGGTGGGATTTATATTTTTATCGGGAATCATACAAAACTTCTGTATATGGAAGCACTGCGTGAGTGCAGAGGATATTTTGATCAGATTTATGAACTGAAAAAAAATATCCGCCGGACGACCCGGTCGATCCGCAGGGATCGCAATGAGGAACATTACAATCTGGGAAAATTTGATGATGAGATTTCGCGGCTGCAGAAGGAACTGGATGATGTAGCAGCTGGCAAGAAGGAAGCGCTTAACACATATGAGAATGTAACAAAAAATATTCTTACAGATGAGATTGAGAGCAGCTTTCAGACACAGCTGGAAGAGCTTGAGCAGGAACATGCGCAGGCGGAAATGGATCTGCAGGTGGTTCGTGAGGAATTGAAAAAGAAACGGCTTGACGCTGCGGAAAATTACAGCTCGCATCTGGGGAAGGAATTTATGGATCCTGCGAAAGTTGCAAAGCTGTGCCTGATCGTCCAGGAGGGACATGCATCGAGTGTCACGGAGGCGATCGAGTGGTATAAGGAGAACGAGTAGCGGTCAGAGGCTGCTGCTCGTTTTATATGCGCAGGGCCGGGTAAGGAATTTTTGCGGCTAATGCCGCACCCGGCTCGCGCGGCGAGTACGAGGCCAAAAACCGCCTCCTGCTTGATTAAGAATACCTATGATAATGAAAGCGAGAGAAGAGAAGGGATAAAAATGAAGAAAAAAGAGAATCGTTCGCGTGATGAACGGCTGTTGAATGACCCGGTGGAAAAGGTAATTCCTCAGATGGCGATACCGACGATTATATCGATGCTGATCACATCGATTTATAATATGGCGGATACTTTTTTTGTGAGTCAGATCGGGACTTCTGCCTCAGGCGCTGTGGGTATCATTTTCTCCGCTATGGCGATGATCCAGGCGTGTTCCTTTATGATTGGTATGGGCGCAGGCAATAACGTATCAAGAATTCTGGGATCCGGGCATCATGAGCTGGCGAAGAGATTCGCGTCGACGGCGTGGTTTACAGGGTTTGGCTTTGGCTGCGTGATCGCAATCTTGGGGCAGGTTTATATGAGACCGCTGGTTATGCTGCTGGGGTCGACGGAGACGATCGCTCCTTATGCCATGGATTATGCCAGGTACATATTTTTAGCGGCACCTTTTATGATGTGTTCACTGATCATGAATAATCTGCTGCGTCTTCAGGGACTTGCGGTTTACGCGATGGTCGGCATTACGACCGGCGGCATCCTGAATATGGTGCTGGATCCGATCTTTATCTTTGGTCTGGGAATGGGAACGGCTGGCGCGGGGCTCGCGACAGGGACGTCGCAGGTAGTGAGTTTCTGTATCCTGCTTTATATGAGTAATTCGCGGAAAGAGACGATTCACATCAGCCTGCGTAATTTCCGGCCGTCGTTCAGGATCTACGGGGATATTCTTTATTGTGGCATACCGTCTCTGGCGAGACAGGGCGTTGCCAGTGTCTCAACGGTGGTTCTGAATACAATTGCGGGACAGTATGGAGATGCCGCCATCGCGGCGATGTCGATTGTTTCCCGCTATACCATGTTTATTAATTCCGTTGTCGTTGGTTTCGGACAGGGATTTCAGCCTGTATGTGGTTTTAGCTTTGGCGCAAAAAAATATGCCCGTGTGAAACAGGCATTCTGGTTTTGCGTGAAAGTAGCAACAGGGGTGCTGCTTGTACTTTGTCTTGTATCCCTGGTGCTTTCCGGTAATATCGTGCGGGTATTCCGGCGGGATGACGCAGAGGTTATCGCGATTGGCACGTTTGCGCTGCGGGCGCAACTGTGTACGATGCCACTCTGGGGATTTTATACGATGAGTAATATGTTTTCTCAGTCCATCGGTTATGGAGTTCGTGCGACCATTATCTCCTGCGCGAGACAGGGGCTCTTCCTGGTGCCGGTTCTTCTGGTGCTTCCAAGGCTTTTTGGACTGACGGGACTGCAATTATCGCAGCCGACCTCGGATGTGCTGTCTTTTATCCTTTCGGTTGTGTTAGTGACGAATATTCTGAAAGAACTTGACCGTATGTCAGAAACTGATAAATGATAAGTTGCAGGGGTAAGTAAGGGTATGGAGCATTATCGTGAATCTGTGAAGAAGAATCTTCGGTATTTTATTCTGGGGCCTTTCTTTATGGTAATCGAGGCCTGCGGAGAGTTTATCCTTCCGTATCTGAATGCCAATATTATTAATTATGGCGCGGCTACAGGGGATGTCGGTTACATCTTAAGGAATGGATTTTACATGGCAGTTATCGCGGTCGTTATGCTGGCAGCCGGTGTGCTGGGCGGGTATTTCGCGATCAATGGAGCCTCGCGGCTGGCAGCGGATGTCAGGATGAAGGTTTATGCCCGGATCCAGAAGTTTTCATTCGCGAATATCGATGAGTTTTCAACGGGCTCGCTGATCACGCGGGTAACCAATGATATTACGCAGATACAGAACTTTGTGCAGAGTCTGCTGAGAGGTTGTTTTCGCAGTCCGATCATGATGATTGGGGCAATTGTCATGTCTTTTTATTTGAATGCACAGTTGGCTGTCGTGATCTGTATTGTAATTCCGATTCTGGCTTTTTCCATTTATTATGTCATTATCAAAGCTATGCCGCGGTATACGGCCATGCAGCAGCAACTGGATGACATGAATAATGAGATCAACGAAACGATCACGAATGAGCGGGTAATCAAATCCTTTGTACGGGAAGAGTATGAGCAGGAGAAGTTTGCGGGAGTCAATGAAGGATTACGTGTAAAGAGTATCCGCGCGCTTGCGCTGATGATTCTGTTGCAGCCGATGTCTACGCTGGCGATCAATATCACGACGCTGGCAGTGGTGTGGATCGCGGGCTGCCAGATCATTATCGGTGGGATGGAGATCGGGACGCTGACTGCATTTATCACCTATCTGTCGCAGATTTTGAATGCACTGAATTTCCTGGCGAATATTTTCCTGCAGGGGACTCGCGCCGCTGCCTCTGACCGGCGGATTAAGGAGGTCCTGACAGCGAAAATAGACCTGACGGATGATGACCTGAAGGGAAAAGGTCAGGAAGTAAAGGACGGAGAGATCGAATTTCGTCATGTATCCTTCCGGTACTTTAAGAATAATCCGGAGAAGGTACTGGATGATGTCAGCTTTACGATACATGACGGCGAATTTATTGGTCTTGTGGGTTCGACCGGAAGCGGTAAGAGCACATTGATCTCGCTGATTCCAAGACTTTATGACGCGGATGAGGGAACTGTGCTGGTCGGCGGACATGACGTGCGTGAGTATACGTTGTATGATCTGCGGGAAAAGGTATCCGTGGTGTTGCAGCAAAATACACTTTTTTCCGGTACGATTGCGGAAAATCTGCGGTGGGGCAGAGAAGATGCGACGCAGGAAGACATGGAATGGGCATGCAGAATCGCCCACGCGAAAGAATTTATCGATGATTTCCGTGAGGGATATGAGATGGAACTGGAACAGGGCGGACGAAATCTTTCCGGTGGTCAGCGGCAGCGGCTGTGCATAGCGAGAGCGCTTTTAAAGCGGCCAAAGATCCTGATCCTGGATGACTCGACAAGCGCTGTGGATACGGCGACGGATGCGGGGATCCGGCAGGCATTTCACAGAGAACTGACTGGGATGACAAAGATTGTGATTGCCCAGAGAATCAGTTCGGTTATCGACGCGGACAAGATCCTTGTGATGGAGGATGGCCGGATATCTGATATCGGCCGTCATGAAGAACTGATCCGGCGATGCGTTCCGTATCAGGAGATTTATTACTCCCAGAAGGACAGGGAGGTGGAAGCATGAGCAGGACAGTCAGAAATGCAGTGGATGATTCTATGAAGAATCAGGTGCGTTATGAACGGCTGGAGAAAAAGTATGCCGGCGTGGGCAGTGGAGGTTCGCAACAGGTAAAGCAAATGCAGGTAACGAACCGTCCGTCCGCAATGAAGAGTCATGAGAAACCGAAAAACGCGATGCAGGTGATGGTTCGTCTGCTTCGTTATCTGGGAAAGGAGCAGGCGCTGGTAGCGGCGGCCTTGCTGGCAGTTGTACTCAATACGGTGTCGACGCTTGCCGGGTCGTATCTCTTAAGACCAATTATTAATCAGTTTATCCATGAGGCGGCAGATGGGGATATAGCGGCGGCGCTGGTCAGGGGACTGGCAGGTGCGCTGGCAGTGCTGGCGGTTGTGTATGTGGTCGCAGTGGTGACGCAGTGGTTCCAGCAGTGGATCATGCTGGATGTGTCGCAGCGTTCGCTGCAGCGGATGCGGGAAGAATTATTCGGCAAACTGCAGTCTCTGCCAATGAGTTACTTTGATAATCATTCGACCGGTGACGTTATGAGCCGGTTTACCAATGATGTGGATGCGATCGGGGAAATGCTGAATACGATGATCATCCGGTTGATTTCCGGGTTGATTACATTTGTCGGGACGCTGATTCTGATGTTGTATACGAATCTGATCCTGGGAATGATTACAGTTCTGATGACGCCGGTCCTGATTGCGATCAGCAGGGCGTTGATTAAGAGCGGGCAGGCGGCGTATTCGGAGCAACAGCGCAAACTTGGCATGCTGAATGGCTTTGCACAGGAATCGATTACCGGGGAAAAAGTCGTCAAAGTGTTTAATCATGAAGCGGTCGCAGTAGATGAGTTTTCTTATCTGAATGATTCACTGATGAACGCGCAGATCCGCGCACAGTTCCGGGCCGGTATCATGGGACCGATCACTCATCAGCTGTGCAATGTCGCTTACGGTGTGGTGGCCTGTGTGGGAGCGATTCTGGTTGTAAAGAGGGGATTTGATATCGGCGGACTGACGGTGTCGGTTAATTATACCCGGCAGTTTACGCGGCCGATTACGGAGATCTCCACACAGATGAATAATGTCTTTTCGGCGCTTGCGGGTGCGGAACGGGTCTTTGAGGTGCTGGATCTGCGGCCGGAGGGAGAGGACGATCAACCGGTCGAGATGGCGGAGATCCAGGGGCATGTTGTGATCGATCATGTGAATTTCGGATATGTGCCGGAGGTGCCGGTGCTGCGGGATATCTCGCTTTACGCGAAACCGGGACAAAAGATCGCGTTTGTCGGCTCGACCGGCGCGGGAAAGACGACGGTAACCAATCTGCTGTCGAGATTTTATGATATCCGGGAAGGCAGCATCACGATCGATGGTGTGCCGATCGAACAGATCGACCGGAGTTTTCTGCGCAGTCATGTGGCAATGGTTTTACAGGATACACATCTTTTTACAGGAACTGTACGGGAGAATATCCGCTATGGCAGACTGGACGCGACGGACGAAGAGGTTGAGGAAGCGGCGAAGATTGCGTCGGCGCATTCTTTTATCATTCATCTGGAAAATGGTTATGATACACTGCTGGAGCATGACGGAGCAAATCTGTCGCAGGGGCAGAGGCAGCTGTTAAACATCGCGCGTGCCGCGCTCTCCCGGGCGCCTATCCTGATCCTTGACGAGGCGACGAGTTCTGTCGATACGCGGACGGAACGCCATATCGAGACGGGGATGGATGCGATCATGAAAAACCGCACGACGTTTGTCATCGCGCATCGCCTCTCAACAGTACGCAAGTCGGACGCGATTATGGTGCTGGAGAAAGGCCGGATTATCGAGAGAGGGACGCATGAGCAGTTGTTGGCGATGAATGGGAGATATGCGGATCTGTATCATGAGATTGTGGAGCTGGAGTAGGGAAGAACATCGGAGTTGTTATGCTGTTTAGTCATGATGATGAGACGAAATCGAAGGGAATCGTGTTTTTGATATTGGGAATTATCATCTGGCTTGTGATTTTGGGTTATACATACGGTTGATATTAAAAAGGAGAAGTTATGTTTACCTTAATGAAAAGAGCGCACATCTACGCGCCAGAGGATCTTGGCATTCAGGATGTGCTGATTGGTAATGACAGAGTGATCCGGGTCGCGTCGTCTATTGATTTTCAATGGGAAGGAATGGAAGAAATATCAGCAGAGGGAAAACTGATTTTCCCCGGATTTATCGATCAGCATGTCCATATCACAGGCGGCGGAGGCGAAAGCGGTTTTCGCAGCCGTGTTCCCGAAGTGAGGATGACGGACTGTGTGAAAAACGGCGTGACGACGGTTGTCGGCGTCCTGGGGACGGATTCGACGTCGAGAAGCGTGGAGAATATCGTCGCCAAGGCAAAGGGACTGACAGAGGAGGGAATCACTGCTTACTGTCTGACCGGAGCCTATAACTATCCTTCGCCGACGCTGACCGGTTTGGTGGCGAAGGATGTGGCATTTATCCCAGAGGTGCTGGGTGTGAAACTTGCGATCTCGGATCACCGCAGTTCACAGGTCACGCGGGAGGAACTGACGCGTCTGGCGATGGATGTGCGCAAGGCGGCGCTGCTGGCGGGTAAAGCCGGCATCGTGCATATGCACACAGGAAAAGGAAAGTCCGGTTTGAAGGACGTCATTGAGGTGGTGGAAACTTCGGACGTACCCATACAACATTTTCGGCCGACGCATTGCGGTAATCTTCATGAGGACGCAATCACTTTTGGAAAGATGGGCGGACATATCGATTATACGACGGGGGCCAATCCACAGAACTGCGCGAAGTTTGTGATGGATGCGATACAGAAGGTTGATTTTGAACTCATCACGATGAGCTCTGACTCCAATGGCAGTATGCCGATCTGGAATGAGAAGCATGAGATAATCGGCATGGGCGTGGGAAGGATGAGCAGTCTGTTTGAGGCGGTGAAAATTTTAATCGGGGAATACCATTTGCCGATGGAAAAGGCGGTTGCGCTGATTACCAGTAATGTGGCAAAGGGCCTGGGGCTTTATCCGCACAAAGGCTGTCTGCATGAGAATGCGGACGCAGATCTCGTGATTACTGATCAGGAACTGACTGTCTGTACTGTGTTTGCAAAAGGGCAGAAGATGATGGAAGATGGGAAGATTCTGGTGGATAATTATTTTGGCATTATGTGATGGTATTATGGTAAATGTCGTGTGAGAGGGTCAGGCGACATTTACCATTTTATATATTCAGCAGTAATATTGGATATCTTTAAAATAGGAATACCATTTTTGTTCAATCACGGTATGCCGCGCTTCAATGATGTCCATAATATCTCTGAGTTTTCTATTCGGAATTTTCGAGTTGTTGTGAGATAAAAGACATTTTCCTGAGCGGGTAATCCATATTTTAGTTGCGTTTTCTGAGGGAACTGCCTCTGATACGTGAACGTGAACAGGTTCAAGCGGTTCAGTTTCGTTTGACCAGAAATATACCAGAAAGGATCCAATTTTAAAAATTTGCGGCATTATCAAAGCCCCCTTCTCTGGCAAGTCGGATTATAATATGCGCTACAGATTCCAGGTACTCCTGAAAATTCTGTATCTCGTTTGGAGAAAATCCCTCAATATTTTTCCACTGGTATGAGGGAAGATAACATTCTGCAGAGCAGAATCCTCCATATATTGGTTTTTCAAAATATACTTTTACGGTTTCAACACCATTATTATCATAGGTTTCAGAGTGTACAACCTCGGTTTTATCTTCCAATGTCATAAACGGATACATCATAATACTTCCTCCTATAATTATTTGAAATGGTTTATTTGATTAGTAGTTGCGTATAGATATGATATAAAGTTACTTGTCTTTATAAGACTATCATATCAATGGCGACAATTCAAGTGGAAAGAGGGATTGACAGGTTTTCCGGGATTATTTATAATTTTGGAGGGTCGTCTGGGCAGTTGAAATATCAGGACGGCACTAAAAATTGAATAAAGATCAAGTGCCGGAGGCGATCCGGGTAAAAGGGAATTGAGTGAGAATCTCAAGCGAACTGGTCACTGTGTAGGGGAGTGTATCCGCAGGATACCATTGCGTGGGAGCGTGAGAAGGGAGCGGATATGCGTCGATCTGAAGTCAGGAAACCTGCTTGGTCTTTGGACATTGGCGCTTCCTGTACTAAGTGGTCAATAAGAAAGAGAGAGAATTGCCGGTTTTCTCAGATTTTAGATTCTTTCTCTTTAAGGGGAAAGTGCGCGTTTTTTTAGACTTTCCTTTTTTTATGCGCAAGGCCAGGCAGGAAACTTTGCGGCTGCGCTGCACCCGGTTTACTCGACCGGGCAGGTAGATATTCTTGCCTGATTCCAGGGAGATTTTGAGAATCAGGTGTTTATGATCCATAGCATGTATGGCAGGTGATTTGTCTTGTTTCAGGGAGAGCGGTGTCCGGAAAGGAGTGGTAAGAAATGAGAAGACGATTGGCGGCAATGATTCTGACACTGGCGTTTGCCGTGTCGGCGACGGCTTGCGGGGATTCGTCCTCGACGAATGGAACCACGGTGTCCTCAGCAGCGGTGCAGGAAACGGCTGGCGAGGCAGACAAGGACGCGGAGGCAGCAACGGCAGAAGACGCGCAGGAGGCAGATGCGGAAGGTTCACAGGAGAAGGAAGTCTCTGCGGATCGGCCGGATACGGTTGTCGTGCGGATAAGGAAGGACACCGGCGACTTAAATCCACATACCATGAACAGCCAGATGTTCGCGCAGTACTGGGTTTATGAAAGTCTGGTTTCGCTTGAGGATGGAGTGATTGTACCGAAACTTGCAGAGAGCTGGGATATCTCGGATGACGGCCTGACTTACACCTTTCATCTGCGTGAGGGCGTGACCTTTAGTGATGGAAGTGCATTTAACGCGGAAATTGCTAAAAAGAATATCGAAGCGGTGAGAAATCATGCGGATGGTTATTCGTTTTTGCAGTCGTTAGACGCAATTGACAGTATCGAGACGCCGGATGAGCTGACGCTGATACTGAATCTGAATACCCCGTGCAATTCACTGCTCAATGATTTTACCTACAGCCGTCCGCTGGTGATGCTGGGGGAGGCCGGTTTCCCGGAGGAAGGGGATCCTTATGATCAGGGAATCCTTAAGCCAATCGGAACTGGCAAGTGGGTTGTGGCAGAGTATGTGCCGGATCAGTATACACTCTTTGAGCGAAATGAGAACTACTGGGGCGAAAAGCCGGCTTTTCAATATCTGAAGGCGGTGGTGATCACAGACGTCAACACAGCGGCAGCCGCACTGGAGGCAGGCGAGATCGACGTCATGATGGACAGCAGCCAGATCACTGCTGATATGTTCACACGGCTGCAGGGAGAGGGCTATACCACTGCTGTGGCATCAACAAACAGCGTTGTCAATCTGAATCTCAATACCGCGGGAGCGGTGACCGGAGATCGGAATGTGCGCCTGGCGCTTGAGTATGCTACAGATAATACCGTGATCGCCGAGGGAGTGTTCGGAGGACTTCAGGAACCGGCCACGGCGTATTTTACGACAGATACCGCTTATACGGATACGGGGATAGAAGCCTATCCGTATGATCCGGAAATGGCGAATCAGATCCTGGAGGAAGCCGGCTGGATCTATGAGGACGGGGCAAAGGTTCGTTCCAAAGATGGGCAGCCGCTGGAAATCAGCGTGATTTACGATGCTTCCGTATCAACACATCAGGATATTGCGTTGATTCTCCAGTCACAGTATGCTGATATCGGGATGAAACTGGCGATCGAGCCGCAGGATAGCCAGGTATTCCGCCAGAACTGGACGGCCGGGGAGTTTGACGCGCTGATCTACAGCTCCTGGGGCGGTTCCTATGAGCCGTATGCCACTCTGGCGGCTATGGCTTCGGAAGGGGATAAGTTCAGCGTAGTGCAGAAGGGCATGAGCAACAAGGCAGAGCTGGACGAAATTATGACGGACTGCCTGAGTCAGTCTGATACAGAGATCCTGCAGCAGAACTTTGAAATCATCATGCAAAGTTTTCATGATGAGGCGGTTTATGTTCCGCTGACGGTCACAAGCAAACTGGGGATATGCCGCAGTGATCTGACCGGACTTACCGCAACCGGCAACCAGGACAGCATCGATATAGACAGCCTTAAGTGGGCTGAGTAGAAGCATATGATCCGATATTTTGTGAGACAGGTAATCGGCCTGGTTCCCCTGCTTTTTCTCGTATCAGCGGCGGCTTTTTTCCTGATACGGCGGCTGCCGGGGGATCCGGCCACAGCCTATTTGAATTCCATCAATGCCCCGGTTACGGAGGAGAGTCTGGCAGAGGTGCGGGGGCAGCTGGGGCTGGACGGTTCTGTGCCGGAGCAGTATGGGAAGTGGCTTGGGCAGGTTCTGAAAGGAGATCTGGGATATTCGTATCAGACAAAACGCCCGGTCACAGAAGAACTGGCATCGGGGTTGAGATATACAGCGATCCTGGCGGGAGCGGCTTTGCTCTGGATCCTGGTATTCAGTATGCTGTTCGGCGTCTTTGCCGCTGCCCGGGCTGGTCGGTTGGTTGATTCAGCGATCCGGTATCTTACTTTTCTGGGTTCGGCGATGCCGAAATTCTGGCTGGGTTATCTGCTGGTACAGTTTTTTTCATTGAAATGGGGAGTGCTGCCGGTGCAGGGAGCAGCGAACATAAAATGCCTCGTACTGCCGTCTTTTACACTGGCATGTTCTTATATTGCTACCTATACAAAACTGTTGAGAAACAGTATTCTCGAGGTCAGAAATCAGCCTTATGTCAGATATGCGAGGAGCCGCGGATTTTCAGCCAGGCAGACGGCCTGGCGTCATGTGTTGCCGAATGCTCTGACGCCGGTGTGCACGGCGCTGGGATTGCATCTGGGAGGTATCCTGTCGGGGGCGGTGATCGTAGAGAATGTATTCTCGTGGCCGGGACTGGGACGCATGTGTATCAGCGCGGTAACAGCACGCAATTATCCGATAATCCAGGGATACATCCTTCTGATGGCGTTGATCTTTGTGCTTGCCAATCTGATTTCGGACGTGATCTGTGTGCTCCTGAATCCCCGTCTCCGCTTTGGAGCAGACGAAGGAATCTGATACGATGTGTTGTCAGCCGACAGACGGATGGAATGGAGACTGCAATGGTGAAAAAGAAAACGAGACCTGGCTGGAAACTGCTGGCGGACAGAAGTGTGAAAGTTTACCTGTTTTTGCTGATGGCACTGACGGCAGCGTGCATCCTGGCGCCAGTGGTGGCAGTTCATGATCCGGACGCAATCAATCTGGCGGATAAGTTTGCCGCTGTTTCGCCGGCTCACCCGATGGGAACCGATTATCTGGGACGGGATCTCTTTGCGAGAGTGCTGTGGGGAGGGCGGAATACGCTGGGATACGCGGCTCTGATAACCGCGGTGTCTGCCGTTCTGGGAACGGGTGTCGGGATGTTCTGTGCGTTTATCGGGGGCCGGGTTGACCGGATGATTATGAGAGGGAGTGATGTGCTGCGGTCATTTCCGGGTATTGTGCTGGTGATGATTGTGGTCAGCGTTCGTGGCGTCGGGATTGAGAATGTCTGTCTGGCGATGATGATTACCCGATGGATCTGGTATGCCCGCATGGCGCGTAATCTTACCAGGGTGGAGCTTGGCCGGTCTTCGGTTATGGCAAGCCGCCTGGCGGGGAGCAGCTGGTTTAAGATCCTGCGCAGGAACGTGCTGATGTCGATTCTGCCTGAGATGCTGCCGACGCTGTCTCTGGATTTTGGAGGTGCTCTGCTGGCTATTTCGGGGTATTCTTTTCTGGGGCTGGGAGTCCTGCCGCCAGAGGCAGAGTGGGGCATGATGATCAGCGATGGGAGAAGCTATATGGATCATCCCGGTATGATGTTCTGGCCGGGGCTGTGCGTGGTAGCAGTTGTGATCAGTGTCAATTATCTTGGGGATAAGATCCGGGACATTCTGGAAGAAGAGCGGTTATAAAGGGAATGATCGCATCAATGCTGTGCGTTGCTCCATAACGGCAAAATGATATTTTGTATGAAAAGAGAATGGAATTCTATGATTGTTAGCGTTGCCGTATACCTGCAGAATGGAGAATGAAATGATGGATAGGGAGCCTCTGCTTCAGATAAAAGGACTTTCGGTGAGACTCAGGAGTGATGATGAGACGCAGCCGATGGTTCGAGGCGTGGATCTTTTAGTAAAACGCGGCGGCTGTACCGGGATCATCGGGGAGAGTGGCTGCGGGAAATCTACGCTGTGCAATGCCATTATGGGCCTTCTTCCTGCCGGTCAGTGGCTGGTCGAGGGAGAAATGCTGCTGGGGAATGAACAGGTGCCGATCGAAAACGACCGCAGGATGGATGCGTATCGAGGGAGCCGGATGTCCATGATTGTGCAGAACCCGCTGGCAGCTTTTGATCCCCGGATGACCATCCGGGCACATTTTCTGGAGGGATGTCCCTGGAGGGAGCGGGCGAAAATGACTCAACAGGCAATGGAGCAGCTGGATGCCATGATGATACGGGATCCGGAAACCGTTATGAAAAGCTACCCTTTTCAATTAAGTGGAGGAATGCTGCAGCGGGTTATGATCGCGATCAGCCTGTTATCGTCGCCGGAGCTTCTGATCGCGGATGAACCTACAACTGCGCTGGACAGTACTGTGCAGGCGGAGATTCTGAGTTTGCTGCGAAAACTTCAAAGGGAGCGGGGGATCTCCATGCTGCTGGTTTCTCATGATCTGGATGTCGTCTCACGAATGGCCGATACCCTATATGTGATGCGTGCGGGGAAATTCGTGGAGTGGGGGATGGCAGAGGATGTCTGTAACAATCCGGGGCATCCTTATACAAAGAGCCTGTTTCAACTCCGGTCAGCTTTTTCATCTGATACGAAAGTTCATCGTATCAGGTGAAAAGTCTTCCGGTCAGCATATCTTTATCAAAAGACTGCCGGGAGGTTATGTCGGAGAATTCACTGGGATGGGAGGAATGAGTATGGGCAGCCTGCTTGAGGTGCAGAATGTGAGCAGAGATTATCGCAGCTATGGCAGGCGGCAGATATCGGCGCTGCGCGAAGTGAGTTTTTCCATGGAAAAGGGTCGTTGTCTCGGCATTGTAGGAGAGAGCGGCTGTGGTAAGAGCACGCTTTGCCGGATGATCGCCGGCATAGAAAAGCCGACGGCGGGGAATATTTTCTATAATCAGATTCCGGTCAGGGATCGGAGTCTTCGTGGAAAGATTCAGATGGTATTTCAAAACAGTCTGGACGCGGTGAATCTCCATATGGATATCTTTCACACGGTGTCGGAACCGCTGGAAAATTTTTTTACCATGAGCAAAGCCGGGCGGAGAGCAGAGACGGTACGTCTTCTTGAAACAGTGGGGCTTTGTGCGGAAGATCTGGACAAATATCCGCGACAGCTCAGCGGAGGGCAGCTGCAGCGCATTTGTATCGCCCGTGCGCTGGCGGCCCGGCCGGAGCTTTTACTGCTGGATGAGCCATTGAGCAGTCTGGACGTAACTGTGCAGGCTCAGATTTTAAATCTGCTGTCCGATCTGAAAAAGGAGCTGAATCTGAGCTGTATTCTGGTTTCGCATGATCTGGAAGCAGTTTACTATCTGGCAGATGAGCTGATCGTTATGTATGGCGGAGGTGTAGTAGAGAAGTTGGAAGATATTGAGAGATTTCGTGAATTATGTCATCCGTATACGAGACGTCTGCTGATGGCTCATGAGTGGGAGGATCGTCCGGACAGGAGGAAGAAAATGCCGGACAAGATTCTTTTTGACGGGAAAAAATCAAAAGCGGAAATAAAATCAAAAGTGGGTTGCGTATATGCGGAGCGTTGTCCTTATGTGACAGCACAATGCCTGGTTGCGCGACCGGAACTGGTACAGCGCACATCAGGACATTGGGTTGCCTGTTATCGTTAAAAAATTGCAAGATAATGATTATGTACGAAGAAATTCTGATAAAATCTGTCTGTGAATAAATTTCTCTCTTTTACAAATACTACATTTACAGTTGGCAGTAAGGAACTTATGTTATGTATGAAACAAAATGGAGGAATTTAGTTTATGAAAGCTACGGGAATTGTGAGAAGAATCGATGATCTTGGAAGAATTGTGATTCCAAAGGAAATACGAAGGACGCTGCGGCTGCGGGAGGGGACGCCCTTAGAGATATTTACAGATCGGGAGGGTGAGATTATCCTGAAAAAATATTCGTCGATGGTGGAACTGGCGTCTTTCGCTGTGCAGTACGTAGACGCGCTGGCCCAGGCGAGCGGGCTGATGGCGTGTATCACGGACAGAGATCAGGTCATCGCCGTGGCGGGTGGGCCGAAAAAGGATCTGATCCAGAAAAATATCAGTCACGCGCTGGAGCGTCTGATTCATGAACGGGAAACTGTAGTCGCGCAGCACGAGGATAAACAGTTTGTCTCCATCACAGAAGATGAGATTGAAGGCGTCACCGCGGAGGCGGTCGCGCCGATCATCTCAGAGGGCGACGCGATCGGGTCGGTGGCGCTTCTCAGCAGAGAGTCCAGAGCGAAGTTTGGGGATACGGAGATGAAGCTGATCGCGACCGCGACCGGGTTTCTGGGGAGACAGATGGAAGGGTAAGAATGGCGGCTGTCAGAAACAGATAATAAAATAGGTTGACAATGGATACAGGTCTCTGAAAACAGATTTCAGAGGCCTGTTTTTAGATGTTGGAAAAGTACGGAATCATTGTAAATTTTGTTCGTGCCGGGTATAATGAATCTACAAAAGATGTAGAGAGGAGCGCTATGGGGAAACAATCCATCCGTATCCCGGTTGTTGTGCTGGGAATGATCCTGCTGTTTCTGACAGGATTGATCTTAAATATAGCGATCGGGTCGGTTCCGATTGCGCCTTTGAGGATTTTCACTTTACTGGGTCAGGGAATCCGGATTCAAATGGATTCCCTGATCGGGGCGGCGCATGGCGGTGACGCCATGCACCGATTCCTTACGGGTTCTACAGAAGCCAGGATCCTGTTCAGTATTCGTTTGCCGCGTATCCTGCTGGCGGCGATTCTGGGCGGCGCGCTGGCGGTGTCCGGTTTTTTGCTGCAGTCATTTTTTGGCAATCCGATTGCCGGACCGTTTGTGCTTGGTATCTCATCGGGTGCAAAAATGATCGTGGGGATCACCATGATCTTTCTACTGAAAAATATTTCTTTCATGAACTCGGCGGTTATGGTGGCGGCAGCCTTTGCCGGATCGCTGCTGGTGACAGGAGTTGTACTTCTCTTTGCACAGAAGGTACCGAATATGTCGATGCTGCTGGTGATTGGTATTATGGTGAGTTATCTGTGCGGCGCAGTTACAGATTTTTGCGTTACCTTTGCGGATGATCAGAATATTGTAAATCTGACAGCGTGGTCGATGGGAAGTTTTTCCGGGGCGGACTGGGAAGCAGTGAGATTTTCTTTTGTTATCTGTATGGCTGGTCTGGTTCTTTCCTGGCTGCTGGCAAAGCCGATGGGGGCTTATGCCCTGGGCGAGGCTTATGCCAGGAGCATGGGTGTGCCGGTAAAAACTTTTCGCATAAGCCTGATTCTGCTCTCCAGTATGCTTTCCGGGTGTGTGACAGCCTTTGCCGGACCAGTTTCCTTTGTGGGCATCGCGATTCCTCACATCACAAAGAGCCTGACGAAGACTTCGCGGCCGGGTGTCGTTATTCCGCTGTCTTTTCTCACAGGAGCCGTGTTTTGCCTGTATTGTGATTTGCTGGCACGGACGGTGTTTGCTCCGACGGAACTTGCGATCAGCACGGTGACGTCGGTATTTGGCGCGCCGGTGGTGATCTATATGATGATACGGCGGGCCAAAGGCCATGAATCAGGCGTGGCGCTGTGATGGATGGGTTTTCATGGACAACTGGGCAGACGGAAGGGGAATATGGGATGGGTGATTTTAGTTATTTTGAGACGAAAGATTTATCGGTAGGCTATCATGGGAAAGCGTTGATCCATGACATCTGTGTGAGCCTGAAAAAGGGAGAGATCTTAACACTGATCGGACCCAATGGCGCGGGAAAATCCACAATTCTTAAATCCATCGCCCGTCAGCTGCAAACGATCCGCGGGAGTGTTTGTGTACAGGGTCAGAACATCAGTGAATGGAATGCTCGTGAGGCGGCATGTCATCTGGCAGTGGTGCTGACCGACCGGATCCATCCGGAACTCATGACCTGCCGGGAACTGGTGGCGATGGGGCGTTATCCGTATACGAATGCTGTCGGCAGGCTGACTGGGGAAGATCGCCGCAGGACAGAGGAGGCCCTTGCACTGGTCCATGGAGAAGAACTGGCGGAGAAGGATTTTATGACATTAAGCGATGGCCAGAAGCAGCGCATCCTGCTGGCGCGGGCGATCTGTCAGGATACGGAAATCCTGGTGCTGGATGAGCCGACAGCTTATCTGGATATCCGCTATCAGGTGGAGATCCTGCAGATCCTGAGACGGCTGGCAAGAGAAAAGGGGTCGACGATCCTGCTTTCCATGCAGGAGATCGACCTGGCGTATAAGTTTTCTGACCGTCTGCTTTGTGTGAAAGGAGATACGATATTTGCCTTTGGAGATCCGGAAGAAATATTGAGTGGGGATATGGTAAGAGAGCTTTATGACATGGAACAGGGATATTACGACGCATTACTGGGAAGTGTGGAACTGCCGCAAGTGAAAGGGAGCCCGAAGGTCTTTGTGATCAGCGGAGCGGGATACGGGATCCCGGTTTACCGGAAGCTGCAAAGGGATGAAATTCCCTTTGCGACAGGGATCCTGTTTGAAAATGATGTGGATTACGCAGTGGCGTGCGGGCTTGGTTCGGTTGTATTTTCCACGGGAGCTTTTGAACCGGTGGGAGAGGAAACATTTCTGGCCGCAAAGGAAAAAATGCTTGAGATTGGGACTGTGATTGACGCCGGATGTCCGGTGGGAAGTTATAATCAGTGTAATGGGATGCTGCTGGCAGCAGCACGGGAAGCAGGGATCCGGGTGATTGCGGATGTGTCGGAAATATAAAAGGGCGGTTGGAAGTTTGTTGGTGTCCTGTCTGTCCTTGGGAGAGAAGAATATTCTTCTTGGTATTGAGTATGCCAATAAAGTAGTCTCTGCGGGGGAATCATATCCGTAGAAGGACATTTTTCACGTCGGCACTTAGTGAGCAGGATGCTTTTCCTGCGAACTTATGCCTTAGTATCCATATAACGTGCCAGTGACACGTTATATGGAGTACCGCTACGTGAAAACTTAAGTGCGAACGGTCCTCGGAGGATATGATTCCCCCGCAGAGACGGACTTTTCACATATAATTCGGAAGTTGTCTCAACAGGCTTCCATAATCGAAAGATCAGTCGATCGGCTCTGGGTTTGCAATGTTTACAACATGATCATACCAGGTTCCTTTGGCGCCCAGGATCGCCAGATCAAAATCTTCTCCGATCGCGGCAATCGGGATGTCAAAACCGTAGACTTCTTCGGAGAGTCCGTCGCTATAGGTGACAGTGTCGGTGGTGGGTTCGAGGAGCGCGGATGTATCGGTACCTGCGTCGTCCGCCTTGCCGACGTAGAGGTTTACGATATTTTTGGAAACGAGCGAGACATGGAGGGTCATCACACCGTTTTCAACTGTGAGAGTTCCTTTGCCGTCACAGGCTTCGTTGGCGTGGAACATGGAGCTGTCTGTGTTAAACTCGGCGCTGTAGACGCCATCTGCCAGAGATGCAGGAGCGGAGTCGGAGGAAGGATCCGTCGTCTGTTCATTGACAGGAAGAGTGTTTATGACTGCCGCAGTGTGATCCGCATATAACCGCTGGATCTCTTCTATGCGGCCAAGACCGGCGATCTGGCAGATGATGTCGTCAAAATAACCAGAGTCTGTAAAGCAGCTTTTCCAGGAATCTTCATCGTCGCCTGCCATGTCGTTGTTGGCGTGGTCGCCGGCCACTACCATAAGAGGACGCAGGATCACATGGGAATAACCGGCCTCATGGACCGCTTCGATGATGTTGGAACACTCGGTTTCTTCCGGCTCGCCCTCAACAGTTCCGATAAATACATTGTCATATCCGAGGGCTGACATCTGTGCCGCCATCTGGCTGTAGGAAACCTTTGCCGTGTGAGCTGTGCCGTGCCCCATGAAGACAAAGGCGGTATCTGTTTCGGCGGCTGTATCCAGTGAGTCATAACCGGCGTCCGCGACAGCGGCTGCAACGAGAGCTTCCGCAACTGCCTGTTTGTCGGAGTTAATGACCGAAGCGTCTGCTCCAACCTCACCTAACAGTGGCTCGGCGATTGCAACCGCGTTAAAATAATCGGCATATGCGGCGACGGCGTCACACATCTCATCGTATTCCGCGCCATGCATCAGATGCGTGGGCTGTATGACGAGATTTTTCACACCGTTATCTACGGCGCGCTGCAGGGCCTGATCCATGTTGTCGATGAATTCTTCATCGCGCGCCTGGATGTGATTGATGATGATCTGGGCAGTAAAGGCACGGCGGACGGACCAATCCGGATACGCGGCAGCCAGAGCGTCTTCGACGCCTTTGATATCAGCCGCGCGGCTGTCGTTAAAGGAAGTTCCAAAGCTGACGACGAGAATCTCATTTTCCCCGATGTCATCCTGATTGCGGGGATCGTCCAGAGCGGCATCTCCGGTGTCACGGCCAAAATAGTCAGGATCGGCGTTTTCTCCTTCGACCAGTTCTTTCTGTTCATCGGTCAGCGCATCCCAGGCAGCTTTGGCTGCGGCACACTGCTCATCCGTTTCTTCTGTGCGGGTCTGCACATAGATCGCGTCGATCAGCGCGGCGACATTGGCGGCGAGTTCTTCGTCGCTGAGCTCAGATTCCGTGGTTCCCGCGGGTGCATCTGATTGTGCGGCGGCTGTTTCTGCGGCTTCCGCTGTGGTTGATTCTGTAACACTGGCGGCTGTCTGCGTAGAAGCGGAGCCGGAGCATCCGGTCAGGATGCCGGATGTGACCAGTGCTGCTGAGAGTAAGAGAGTTAATTTTTTCATGTTGTCCTCCTGTAAAGTGGTAGTGAGTTATATATCTATAGGAATCTGCTGATGCAGAACCATGAGCAGGATGTTTTTCTACGAGCTTATGTCTTGGGATTCACAGAAAGTGTCGTTGATACGTCCTGCGGAGTACCTTTGCGTGGAAAATTAAGTGTGAGCAGTATTCGGAAGATGTTCTTCTGCCCGGAGACGGATGGTTGATCAATCCAGCCGATACAGAAACTCCATCTGCGCCGGCGCGTCTCCGGTAAAGATCCGGTGCATTTCCTCCATGACAGTGCCGAGCTGTGTCATATCCTGATAGAGATTGGCGCCGGTACGCCAGACATTATGTTCCTGTACAGCTTTAAAATCACCGAACAGCTGATTTAGAGCGAGGAAGTCGCCGAGGGTGTCAAGCTGTCCGTCGATGGTACTGTTATAAATAAGAATATCTGCGTCTTTGGCAGTGGCATAAAAATCTTCCATGGTCATATTGACTGTCGCTGTGGCGTTATCAGAACCGCCGGTATCTTCAAACAGATAGCTGCCGCCGGCCAGAGCGATCATCTTTGCCACGTAATCGCCGGACTTACGGATAACGGCGTAGCCGCCGGAGGAACTGATATAGAAAAAGGCGACTGTTTTACCGGTAGGCTGTTCGGAAACAATGTGATTTAATTTATCCGTCTGTTCCTGAAAGAGAGCTTCCGCCTGCGTTTCTTTTCCCAACAGAACACCGTAAAGTTTGATCCATTCGGTCCTTCCCAGAGGGTGACTTTCATAGCTGGAATAATCGACAAGTACCGGGATACCCAGTTCTTCCAGTTTTTCCTTTACTTCCGGTGTGTGGTAGATCATGGTGGACTGGATGGAGAGTTGACAGTCAGTGGACAGGATCAATTCATAATCCGGTTCACTGTATTTTCCCGCATAGAGGATATCGCCGGCTTCCATCGCCTGTCGGGCGCTTGTAATGGTCCAGTTCTCCGGTTTTGTGCCGGAGAGAGATATGGTTTCCAATCCATCCAGCGCGTCAAAGAGACACATCGCGGATGTGGCTACCAGATAAACGTCGGAAAGCGGCTGGTGGATCACAGGAAACTCTGTGTCGGGGACAGGGGTATCCTTCGGAACGATCAGAAATCGATCTTTGCCGGCGATGGTGATCAAACTGTAATGATTTCCGTAATGATCTTCATAATAATCGACGGAAAACTGATGGGCGTATGATAATTCCAGATTGCCGGTGTAGGTGAGATCGCCGATTGCTTTCGCAGGAATATCTGCGGAGGAATACCCGGATGAAGTTTTTCCGGATAAATCCCTATCAGGAAAAACCGTTTTCGGTGAGGACGTCTGAACTGTGACTGATTCAGACGAGAGTGCTTCGGATGTGGACATTTCCGACATGGCAGATGTAGAAAGAATGGATTGGGAAAAAGCGCCGCATCCACTCAGAGCAAGAAGCGATATCATGATAAATAATATAGAAGATATCACCGAAGTAAAAAAATTTCGTAATTGCTTCATGAGGATTACTTCCTTCGTTTATGGATGATAGCAGTGAGAATCCGGATCACTATAATGATACTGATCAATGCAGCGATCATTGCGACAATCAGAGTACCGGAGATTCCGTTCGCATTATGTGTAAGACCGAAACCGTCAAAATACAATACATATTCAATCTCATGCGGCTGGCTCATCGCCAGAGTTTCTGCTATGACAGGAATTTCCTCATCGAGACGGACGGGAATCGTAAAGACAGAGCCGTTTTCGATCGAGGTCGGGTAGTAATCAATACCGTCTACGGTCATCCGGTCATAGCTGGAACTGCTCCAGACAATGGTTGCAGTAATCTCGCCATCTTTTACGGAAATCTCGGCAGGCGATTGGACCGAGGCCCTCCCGGTGCCGCCGGTGAGTGTGACATCGACAGAATAATTGCCGTCTGCAGGAAGCTCTGTGCTTGCGGCCATAACAGGAAAAGAGGTTGCCAGAAAAACACAAAATATCAGAAAAAGACGGGGAGCGAGTACCGTCAGTATGAATTGGCGGCAGTTACAAAGCGGGTATGAGAGTTTATTGAAAAAATGCTTTGTTCTGAAAAAGGATTTCATATCAGGCAAACCTCGGTTCCAAAAATTTTTTCAAAAAAAGCGCCTGCAAATGTTCCTGCAGACGCTGTGAAATCGGAAAACGGGGCAAGAAAACCAGCCGTTGATATCTGTAGGACAGAAAAACGGCATTTTTTATTATGATAAGCCCCTGATATCCCGGCTCCGGAAGTCCGCAGAGTCAGCATACTGCCGTCATAAGCGGCAGAGATACAGGCAAGTATTCTGGCTTATCGCCTGACCGACAAGGGTCGGCTCCCGCGTCTTCCCGGTTTACCCAGTGACTTATATGCAGGAGCTTGCGGCGAAATACAGCAACGGCCTTGCGCGGGATTCCCACCCGGCTTCCATAACCTGTACTCCATGTCTGGGTTGATTGTAACACTGTGGGGAAAGAAAAGCAAGGTTCGGGTGTTCGTTTTTGCTCATAACCGGTTATATCGTTACATGTCACACCCATGCCACGCACCACGCTGCGTGGCATGGGGCCAAGTACGCAATGGAGCCAAAGCGGCGTCCACCTCGTCGTAGACGACTTTAAAATGTGGGTGCCGCCGTTACAGGCCACACGTCAGTTGGCTGACGTGTGGCCTGTAACGTTATATCCGATTTGGAAGGGGAAGCTGTGATAGGGGGCGGTTCGCCAACTGACGGATTATTTTATCGCCAATCGTCGGAAAAATATTTCGCCAATCGTCGGAAAAATATTGAATAAAATAGAATTTCAGTATATCCTATAGATAAGATAAATAAAAGATATGAAATCGAGGTGTTTCCTATGATGAATTATAAGAAACGGATCGCTGATGATATGTTGAAACGTAAGATTGAGGGAAAAGGCGCGGTGTTGATTGAGGGCCCCAAATGGTGTGGAAAAACCACGACTGCTGAGCAAATAGCCGCAAGTGTCTTGTATATGGATGATCCAGAGAAAAAGAAACAGAATATCACCATGTCAGAGTTGAATCCCAGGCGGCTTTTGAAGGGTGCCGTTCCAAGACTGATTGACGAATGGCAGCTTGCTCCTAAACTTTGGGATACGATTCGATTTGAGGTCGATCATCGTGGCGAACTGGGACAGTTTGTTCTCACCGGTTCAGCGGTTCCTGCCGATACCAGAGAAATTACACACTCTGGCACAGGCCGTTTTACGTGGCTTACTATGCGCCCGATGAGTCTGTATGAATCCGGAGAATCGACAGGGGAAGTCAGTTTGCAAAGTCTGTTTGATGGTGTGACAGATATTGACGCCTGCTCCGAAATCAGTATAGATCGTCTGGCTTTTCTGGCATGCCGGGGAGGGTGGCCGCAGGCTGTGGATATGCGTGATGAGATAGCTCTGGATCAGGCGATGGATTATTATGATGCAGTTGTTCGTTCTGATATCAATCGGGCAGACGGTGTGCAGAAAAATCCCGAAAGAGTTCGTCGGCTCATGCGTTCCTATGCCCGTAATCAGGGCGGTCAGGTACCCAATACGGTCATCGCGCAGGATATTGCCGCAAATGACGAGAACCCTTTAAGCGAAGAGACTGTGGCCTCTTATTTAAACGCACTTCGAAAAATCTTTGTTGTCGAGGATATGGCGGCATGGAATCCCAATCTGCGTTCAAAAACTGCGATTCGTTCGTCCGATACCCGGTATTATGTTGACCCATCGATTGCAACAGCGGCGTTAGGCATCGGTCCGGATGATCTGCTGAATGACCTGAAAACGTTTGGGTTCCTTTTTGAGACTCTCTGTGTCAGAGATCTTCGGGTGTTTGCGGATGCTCTGAATGGAGAAGTTTATCATTACCGGGATAAAGACGGTCAGGAATGTGATGCAGTTGTTCATTTAAGGAATGGCAAATATGGTTTGATTGAAATCAAGCTCGGAGGCGATAAACTGATCGAGGAGGGGGCGGCAAGTCTCAAAGCCATGCAGGCAAAAATTGATACAGATAAGATGAAAACGGCATCTTTTCTTATGGTCCTGACGGGAGTTGGCGACTATGCGTATCGCCGCCGGGATGGGGTATATGTGGTTCCGATTGGGTGTTTGAAAAACTGATGTAATAAGGGGAAATAGGAGAGACGTCTTATGTGAAGGAAGAAACACGCAGATACGGATGTAACCGTAACTGCGTGTTTTTGGATAAGAGAAATGGTCACTTTTTATTACTGGAATTCCACAGAAATATCCCCATGTACACAGGAAAGAGTCATAGAATAGTCGGATCCGTTGTCAATAAGTTGGCTGGCGATCCCGTGATAGCCCTTATCTCCTACCCGGATATTGCCGTTAGATGTTGTCAGAGTGTAATTATAATCGCTCTGGGATTCGGAAGATTTGATTTGTAAATGACCTTCGCGGCATTCTGCATCAACAGTTCCGGCAAACGTGCCGGAAAGGAAAGCAGAACCCTGCCGGATGTAAATATTACAGGTGTCAGAAACCGAAAGCTGCTCCAGATTGGCTTCACCGTCGCTCAGGTCAAGATTCAGATCTTTGATACAAAAAGGCAAGTGGGAAATAATATGTCCTTTATCGATGGAAAAGGAAACCGTATCATAAACGTTGCCGTCCGGGAGGGTCAGCACGAGTTTGTGGGCATTCCGGGTGGAAATATGTAGAGTATCATCGGAAATAGAATAATCTGCTTCTTCTCCGTTCTCCTGCGTGAGAGAAAACTTATCGCCGGATATTACTTCGACTGTGCCGGTGCGTAACTCGATCTGTATATGGCGGAATACCTGGTTTGCATTGCTTGGTATGGAGGTTTCTGACGCATTTGTGCTTTGCGCTGCGGTTGTACTTTGCAGGATTTCCGTATCGGCAACCGTCTCTTCGGAACTGCTTATTTGAGACTCTGTATTTTTCGAAGGGCTTTGGCATGCCGCAAGGGAAATCATGAGGATGAGATACAGGGAGGCAAAATGAATTTTTTTCATAGCAACAACCATTCCTTTTGTGTTTTTAGAAATTTAATTATTATAAGTCTGATTTTGTGAAAAGTCAAAGTGCTATAATTGTTTAATAATGTAGCTTTTGCGGTTTTTTGAATTGAGGAAAAAGCAGACGTGACACCTCATTCTATCAGCTTTTGGAGGAAAGAGATTTGAGTGAAAAGATCTTGCCCGAAGATGGTATTTGGGTTATGATGTATGTGGGAATTCCAAAACACAGAGGAGGATTTGTTGATGGGACAGAAAGACCCTTCAACAAAGGATGAACTTCTGAGTAGTACGCCATATGACGACGTACACCGCACAATGGAGAATGACTGCAGGAAGTGGTTGATTCCGCTCATGAGTGAGATCTTTCAGGAGAATCTGGATGAATACAATGATGTCGTATTCACAAAAGAAACTCACTTCATGAATCATGAAGGCGGCGGAGAAGAGAAGCGAATTACGGACGGATCATTCTGGTTAATTGCCAGGGATGAAGAGACAAAGGAGAAAATTTCAGTCAAAGAGAAGAAGTATTTGTGTGAGTGTCAGACGAACGCAGACAGCAGTATCCTAATCCGGATGTTTGAGTACGCGACGCAGACAGCGTTGGATGAAAGCGTTCTTGCGGGACATATTCTGAAAGTGACGATTCCGCACTGTGCAGTGATCTTTCTGAGATCGCCGGGGACGGAGATCGATTCGATGACGATGCGGATGGAAGCGCCGAAAGGGACGCTCGATATCGACGTAAGGGTAGTACGTGTCGGTGATTACTCTTTGGATGAAATCTTTGAAAAGAAACTGTATATCTTATTACCGTTTTATGTTTTTCGGTATGAGAAGCAGTTCCCTGAATACAATACAAATGATAAGCTGCTTGAGTCGTTGAAAGCAGAATATGTAACGATTGGAAAGCGCCTGAATGAGCTGGCAGATAAGGGCGAGATTGAAGAATATTACAAGAAAATCACGCAGGAAATGTCTGAGAAGGTGCTTGTGAATCTTGCGGTTAAGTATGATCGCCTGAGAGAAGAGGTGAGAGATGTAATGGGCGGAAAAGTAATTATGACCGAAGCAACCCGGATTTTAAATCAGGGAAAAGCCGAGGGTAGAATTGAAGGAAAAGCCGAAGGAATAGCAGAAGGGAAAACTGCGAACCTGCTTGAAAATCTGCAGGCTCTAATGGAAACGATGGCGTTAACAGCGGAGCAGGCACTGGCGGCGCTTAAGGTGCCGGAGGATCAGTATCCGAAGTATTTGTCAAAGCTGAAATAGATAATCCCAAACAAGGGTCAGAGCGGCTTGTGCAAGCTGCTTTGACCCTTGAAATTTTTTATATTCTAAGCTATACTACAAGAGATTTCGGGAAGAATATCCAAAAATATCTTATAGAAAGGCGGCCACGAAGAAAGTGGAAATTAAAAGGGATTATTATCTGGATCAGATGATCCGACGCAAAGGTAATGGACTGATTAAGATCGTGACAGGCATTCGAAGGTGTGGGAAGTCATACTTACTGCGCAGGCTGTTTAAGAAGCATCTGTTGGCGGAGGGTGTGGGAGAAGATCATATTATCGAGATGGCGTTTGATTTGTATGATAATATCGGTTTTCGAGCTCCCGGAGTATTTTATCCCTGGGCAAAAGATCAGATGAAGGATGAAGGAAAATATTATTTTCTGCTGGATGAAGTGCAGATGCTGGATGAATTTGTCAGCGTTCTCAATGGACTTGCGGACAGGGAAAACTGTGATGTGTATGTAAGCGGCAGCAACGCAAAATTTTTATCAAAGGATATTGCGACAGAGTTTGGTGGGCGGGGTGATGAAATCCATATGTATCCGCTGAGTTTTTCTGAATTCATGACGATTTATCAGGGTAACCGATATGACGGATGGAATGAGTATGTCACTTACGGGGGGATCCCACTGGTTGTACTCGCGGATACAGAGGAGCAGAAAATGACGCTTCTGGACAGTCTGCTCAGGGAGACCTATATTCGGGATATTGTCACCAGAAATAAGATTCGTAATATTGGCGAAATGGAAACTTTACTTGATATCTTGTCATCGGCAATCGGAGCGCTGACGAATCCTAATAAACTGCAGAAGAACTTTAAAAGTGTAAATCAATCCAGAATAACGGCTACAACAATAACAAAATATATTGAGTATCTGGAGGACGCTTTTCTGATCGAGGAAGCAAGGCGTTATGACATCAAAGGAAAAACGTACATCGGCACGCCTATGAAATATTATTTTATGGATATGGGACTTCGAAATGCGAGGATTAATTTCCGACAGGATGAAGTGACTCATTTGATGGAAAATGTCATTTATAATGAACTTCGAATGCGTGGATATCGCGTCGATGTTGGCAATCTTACGGTCACAGAACAGAGTAATGACGGAAAACCAGTTAAGAAACAGCTTGAAGTTGATTTTATCTGCAAAAGAGGGTCCAGAAAATACTATGTTCAGTCGGCATATTTTCTGGGAACGGAAGAAAAACGGAAGCAGGAAATCCGCCCGTTTTTGAAAATCCAGGATTCTTTTAAAAAGATTGTTATCACGATGGATACGCCGAGGCCGTTTTATAGTGAGGAAGGGATTTTAATGATGAACGTGTTTGATTTTCTGTCGAATCGGGATTCGCTGGATCTGTAAAAGGATTACCGTGATTGCATGACTACTGGGTTGTTTTTTCGTAAATCAGCGGAAGAGCAGTTAAAAGCGCAAACCGACGTCAGCAAGGCGTCGATCAGAAAGGCGGTTGAGAAACTGGTTGCCATGAATATTCTGACAATCGGCAGGGGATGGGACCTATGTTAATAGTTTTACGACAGGTTCGATGTTCCAGCAGTTAATGCTGGAATTTCCTGTTTTGTAATTATGAAAAAAGAAAATAAAGAAAGCATAGATTCTATTTATTCTGATTCCGCCAGTTCCGCGGCGAGACGCCATACACGGTTTTAAACGCCCGCGAAAAGTGCAGCGGATTTTCATAGCTGACCGCAGCTCCGATCTCAGTGATGGAGAGGCTGGTCAGCTTTAACAGTTCTGCGGCTTTTGCCATACGGAAACTCATGAGAAATTCATTGGGAGATTTGCCGATGGCTTCTTTAAAAATCTTGCCGAAATAGCTGCGGTTTAAGCCGCAGGCGGCTGCGATATCCTCGACTGTGATATTGTTCTGGAATTCGTGCTCGATAAATTCGATCGCCTCGTGGATATAAAAATCCCGGAGCTTGCTCCCAGTCGCGATCTGCGGACTCATGGCGGAGCGGACCAGGCAGTCCAGAAAGAGGTATGTGTGTCCGATCAGATGGAAGGGAGAGGCATCGGCGTGTTCAGTGATGTACGTCATCTCGTCTTTCATGTCTTCGCGGAGTTCCTTTTTGCGCGCTTTATAGATGGGGGAGTCCGGTGTGATTCCTGCCGTCTCGAGCAGGCTTTTGACGCGCAGACCGTCAAATTCGATCCAGATATATTCCCATGGCATATCCCGGTCGGCGACATAAGTGGTGATCTGTCCGGGGAAGATCATAAAGCCCTGCAGACTTTTGATATCGTAGGTCTGCGTTATACCCTTGCTGTCGTCTGCCAGTAGCCGGCCCTTGCCGGAGAGGATGTAGTGGAAAAGATAATGGTTGCGGCTCGCGGGACCGAAGGAGTGCGCAGGGCTGCAGCGCTCCCAACCAAACTGGAAAAGTCCCAGGTCGACGAAGCTTTCACTGGGAAATACGGAAAATATCAGGTCCTTCATTATAATCTCCATTTCGCCACTTTCGGTTGGCGGTACAAATCGTGATGAAAGAGCAGGGAATCCCTTTTATCGACATCAAATTACTCCCTTATTTCCGGATTATATCATCCAAACATACCAAAATGCAACCTGACTTTACATAATAGGAAAAAAACCAGCAAAAAGGTATAAATCAACTGGAAGAGAGCCATTTATAGAAAGCATTTTGGCATGTATAATACAATCATAAGGATTGGACCGGTCTGAATACCTTGAACAACGTGATGTGTGAAAGAGAGGTATTTTTATGAGAAAACGAAGGTTGGCGGGAGCAATAGTTACCGCTGTGTTTGTGCTTTTGGCGACGGGGTGCGGGTCGTCGGCGGGGAGCGATGGAAAAACCGTTGTCACCCTGTTTCATTACAAATTGGAAGCCTCGGATACGTTTCGTAAGATCCAGGAACGGTTTAATGAGACGCATGACGACATTGAGCTCAAAATCGAATCACCCAATGAGGCGATTACTGTCCTGAAAACACGTCTGGTAAGAGAGGATTATCCGGATATCGTGGGGATTGGCGGCGATATCGATTATTCGAATTTCCTGGACGCGGATCTCTTTATGGACATTTCTGACTTTGAGGGAACCGCATGGATCAAGCCGGAGTATATGGAGATAGAAGAGCAGCTGGAGCTGTTGCCGGAGGATGGCACTTACGCGCTGCCTTATATGGCAAACTGCGCCGGGATCCTGTACAACCGGGATATGTTTGAGGAGAACGGCTGGGAGATCCCCGGGACCTGGAGTGAATTTCTGGAACTCTGTGACGGGATCCGCGCGGCCGGGATCACCCCGATCTATCTGGGACTCAAGGACACCTGGACCTGTATGTCTCCGTGGAATTCCCTGGCAGTGAGCTTCGCATCCGCAGACGTCTGCTCACGGGTGAGTGCCGGTGAGACGACATTTGCAGTCGAGTACGCGGAGACCGCGGAGAAAATCAAGGCGCTGCTGGATCTGTGTGAGCCGAATCCCTATGCTTACAGCTACAATGACGCCTGCATCGCTTTCGCCAGAGGCGAAGCGGCGATGTATCCGATCGGAAGTTATGCCGCGCCGCAGATTTTATCGGTCAATCCGGATATGAATATCGGTTCGTTTACCTTCCCGGCTCACGAAGATGAGGCGGACAATGTGCTGACCTCCGGCGTTGATCTGCAGTTTTCCGTGATGAAGGAATGCAAAAACAAAGAGGCCGCCTATGAGGTGCTGCGATTCCTGTATGAAGACGAGCTGGTGCAGATGTATGCCGATGAGCAGAACGCGATCCCCTGTAAGGAGGGAGAGTTTACGCTACCGACGATCCTGGATGGGATGAAGGAGTATCTGGAAAGCGGCAGAGTCGGAGACTTCCATGATCATCATTATCCCAGCGAGATGAGCGTCTCAGGTATGATCCAGACTTATCTGATGGACGACAGTGAGAACGCCGCTGAGACGTTTTTAAACCGGTTTGACACGGAGTGGATCCGCTACAACCGGGATCTGATCGCGAGATTAAAGGAATACGAGGAGGGGACAAAATGAAAAAGGGAATGAAAATCAATACCTATGTTCTGATGCTGCTCCCGGCGCTGATTTTGTTCGCCGCGTTTAATACGATTCCGCTTTTTACGGGAGCTTATTACAGCCTGACCAATTACAGGGGCTACGGTTCGTATGATTTTGTGGGGCTTCGCAACTACATCGATCTCTTTCAGGACAGCAGAGTCGGCGGGTCTTATCTGTTTACTTTTAAATATGCCATTACCGGTACGATCCTGGTCAATGTGCTGTCGCTGATCCTGGCGCTGGGACTTAACAGCAGGATCCGCTTTAAGAGTCTTTTGCGGGGGATTTATTTCATCCCGAATATTCTGAGCGGCCTGGTGGTAGGTTTTATCTTTGGTTTCTTCTTTACCTACATTCTGCCGGCGATCGGTTCGGCGCTGGAAATCGGCTTTTTGAGCTCCAGCATGCTGGCGAGCGAGAAGACTGCCTGGATCGGCGTGCTGATTGTAGGCGTCTGGCAGGCGGTGGCGATGAACACGATCATCTATATCTCCGGTCTGCAGACGATCCCGACCGATATCTATGAGGCGAGCGCGATTGACGGAGCGGGGAAGTGGGAGACCTTCCGCAGCCTGACGCTTCCGCTGATGGTGCCGTTTGTTTCGATTAACCTGATCCTCAGCACGAAAAACATGCTGATGGTATTTGACCAGATCGTGGCGTTGACAAAGGGCGGACCGGCGCAGAGCACGGAGTCGATCTCCTACCTGATCTACAATAACGGTATGTCCGGTGGACAGTTCGGCTTCCAGAGTGCAAATGCGGTTGTGTTCTTTGTGGTTATTGTTGCGATCTCGGTAACGCAGATGGTTATCACAGGTAAGAAGGAGGAACAGTTATGATGAACTGGATCAAAGCCAGGTTCTGTCTGGGCGAGAAAGAAGAAAAACTGAGCAAAAGCGGCGTTATCATCACGACCTTGTTGATACTGGGATGTCTGACGATTCTGATACCGCTGTATATGACCATCGTGATTGCGTTGAAATCTCCGGCAGAGATGACCAACGATATCAGGGGCGCGTTAAGTCTGCCGTCCGCATTCAGTCTTTCTAACTTCGCGGAGGCGATGGAGATCACGGATTTCTGGCATTCGCTTGCCAACAGCTTTATCATCACAGGAGCTTCGATCGGTCTCGCACTGGTGATTCACTCGATGGCGGGTTATGCGATCGGCAGAAATATGGTGAGAAAAAAGGGGTTCCGTCTGGTTTATTTTTATATCGTGAGCGGTATGTTTGTCCCATTCGCCATTCTGATGATGCCGCTGGTCAAAGAGACTGCCATCCTGGGCCTCGACAATATGCTGGGTGTGATACTCCTGTATACGGTGTTTTATATGCCGATGAATGTGATGCTGTACTGCGGTTATCTGAAAAATGTGCCGATGGAGATCGAGGAGGCGGCGAGTATCGACGGGGCTTCCATCTGGAAAACCTTCTGGACCATCTTGTTCCCGATGATGAAGCCGATGCACGCGACGGTAGCGATCCTGACGGCGCTTGGCACCTGGAATGATGTGATGACGCCGCTGGTCATCATATCAGGTTCGGAGAGTACAACCCTGCCGTTGGCTCAGCTGAACTTCCAGACACAGTTCGGAACCAATTATAATCTGGCGTTTGCCTCTTACCTGCTGGCGCTCATTCCGATTCTGATCTTCTATATCGTCTGCCAGAAGCAGATTATCGGTGGTATCGCGAATGGAGCGGTGAAGGGATAGGCGACGGGCCGCTGTCGGACGGACAACCGGAAAGAATACGGTTGTCCGGAAAATTATATAAAAAGGAAAACAGAGGTGTATTATGGCAATCCATATTGACAAAACCACAGGACTGATAAGATTGACAACAAAAAATACGGAGTACCAGATGAAGATCGATCGTCATGGCGTTTTACAGCACATCTGGTATGGCGGTTTCGTGAATACCGATATGTCATATCTGACGAAATATTATGATGTGAGCTTTTCTGGCAATCCGTATGATGCGGGAGATGACCGGTCGTATTCTCTGGATACGCTGCCGTTAGAATATGCGTGCGGAGAGACCGGCGATTACCGGATCCCGGCGATTACCGTAACGCATGCGGACGGCAGCCGGGTACTGGATCTGCGTTTTGAGGACTGCAGTGTCCGTGATGGGAAATATTCGATCTCCGGTCTGCCCGCTGTTTATGCAGGTGAGGATGAGGCGCAGACACTGGAAATTACGTTGAAAGATATTGCCTCTGAAGTTCGTGTAGTGCTTCGTTACGGGGTCATCGAAAAAGACGATATTATCACAAGAAACGCAAAGATTATCAGCGGGGGCAGTGCGGTGACGCTGAACCGGGCGGCCAGCCTCTGCCTGGATATGCCAAACGGTGACTGGGACTGGATTCATTTTTACGGAAGACATAACAGTGAACGTCTGATGGAACGAAGACCGCTCCTTCACGGCATACAGGAAAGTTCGTCGATGAGGGGGACTACGAGCCATCAGCAGAACTGCTCGGTGATCCTGTGCAGTGCGGACTGTACCGAAGAGCAGGGACAGTGTATCGGCGCGTGTCTGGTATACAGCGGCAGCTTTCAGATCCAGCTGGAGTATGATCAGCTGGATCAGACACGCCTGATTATGGGACTGCATCCGGAACTGTTTGCCTGGCATCTGGAGCCATACAGTGAGTTTGAGACTCCGGAAGTGATTATGTCCTGCAGTGAGAAGGGGCTGGCACGACTCTCGCACAATTTTCACCGTGTCATCCGGGAGCATATCTGCCGGGGGAACTATCAATACGCGGAGCGACCGGTTCTGATTAACAGCTGGGAGGCGGTGTATTTTGATTTTGATACGGATAAAATAATGAAAATAGCCAGGAGCGCCGCGGAGCTGGGCGTAGATATGCTGGTGCTGGACGACGGCTGGTTCGGAGAGAGAGACGACGACTGCTCGGGTCTGGGGGACTGGTTTGTAAATAAGAAAAAGCTGCCGGGCGGTCTGGGCGGCCTCGCTGAGAGCATAAAAGCTCTTGGTATGAAATTTGGCCTGTGGCTGGAGCCGGAGATGGTTTCGGAAAACAGCGATCTGTATCGGACGCACCCGGACTGGGCAATCCGGATCCCCGGCAGGCGGCCGACAAGGGGGCGCTGCCAGCTCCTGCTGGATCTGTCACGGCGGGAAGTGCAGGATTATCTGTTTGAAGCGATCAGTAAAATCCTGTACAATGCGGATATTTCTTATATTAAATGGGATATGAACCGCAGTATCTGTGACTGGTATTCGGAAGAACTGGAACCGGCGGGACAGCGGGAGCTGCCACATCGTTATGTGCTGGGGCTTTATTCCCTGCTGGAGAGACTCACCCGTGCATTCCCGGATGTTCTGTGGGAAGGCTGCAGCGGGGGCGGCGGCAGATTCGACGCGGGAATGCTTTATTATTGTCCGCAGATCTGGTGCAGCGATGATACGGACGCCTATGAGCGCAGTAAGATTCAGTATGGAACCTCATTTTTCTACCCGATCTCAGTAGTTGGTTCTCATGTCTCTACGGTTCCCAACCATCAGACCGGACGGGTGACTTCGCTGAAAACGAGAGGAATCACAGCCATGGCGGGGAGTTTTGGCTATGAGCTGAATCCGGATACGCTGACAACGGAGGAAAAGGAAGAGATCCGGGGACAGATCCGGAGGTTTAAGAGAGACCGACATCTGATTCACAACGGGAATTATTACAGGCTGACGGATCCTGTGACGAATAACGCTTCGTTCTGGTCGTTCGTGTCGGAAGATCTGAGGGAGGTACTGATCCAGGGGATGATTTTTCGAACGGAACCGAACCGGAAACAGGCGGCATTGCGGTTAGCCGGGCTGGATGAGAATGCTGTTTATGTAAATAAAGAGACAGGAGAAACCTGTAGTGGATCAGCCCTTATGCGGGGAGGAATCCTCCTCCCACGGCCGTGGGGAGATTACTTCGGCGTAGAGATTCATCTGGAAAAGGAGGGAAATGTGAATTGAAAGTATCTGAATACAAGGAATATCTGGATCAGGGCGTTTATGATGAAAAACTGAAAAGTCTTTATGGAGACACCGCGGTGCAGAGTCAGAAAGACCGGCTGAAAGCAGCGGTTGAAAATTTCCGGAAGAAGTTTCCCGAATACGCAGACGCACCGATCGAAGTATTTTCCGCTCCTGGGAGAACAGAGATCGGTGGAAATCACACCGATCACCAGCACGGTTGTGTGCTGGCTGCTGCGGTACACCTGGACGCTCTGGGAGTCGTGCATTTTCATGAAGAGCCGGTGATCCGCTTACATTCGGAGGGATATCCGATGGAAACGGTCAGCCTTGCCGATTTGTCCGTGCGGGACGTGGAAATGGAAACGTCCGCGGCATTAATCCGTGGAATTGCCGCAGGACTCGTGGGTAGAGGATATCGGGTGGGAGGGTTCGACGCTTACGTCACGTCCGACGTTCCGGGAGGAAGCGGACTGTCATCCTCCGCGGCGTTTGAAATATTAATCGGAACCATTTTGAATGAAGGATATAACGATAACGCCGTCAGTGCCGTGGATCTGGCGAAGATCGGGCAGTATGCGGAAAATGTGTATTATGGGAAAAAGAGCGGTCTGATGGATCAGGCGGCCAGCAGCGTGGGCGGGCTGGTCTTTATGGACTTTGCGGACACGGAAAATCCAAAGATAACGGCACATGAACCGTGCTTTGAAAAATTTGGCTGCGCGATCTGCGTCACGGATACTAAAGGCAGTCACAGTGATCTGACGGATGACTATACACAGATTACGAATGAAATGAGAGCGGTCGCAAAACTATTTGGCTGTGAGTTCCTGCGGGGAGTGAACGAGGGGACGTTTTACAGCCGGCTGGAATGGATACGCAAAAGCTGTTCAGACCGGGCGATTTTACGGGCAATGCACTTTTTTGATGAAAACCGCAGGGCAGAACAGGAATCAGAGGCGCTGGCGGAGAGGAATATGGAACGTTTCCTGGAGCTTGTGAGGGCGTCGGGAGATTCGTCTGCGAATCTGCTGCAGAACCTTTATTCGACAAAGAATCCGACACAGCAGAATATCCCGCTGGCGCTTGCTGTGAGCAGACATGTGCTGCATGGCGATTATGCCGTACGGGTGCATGGAGGCGGTTTCGCAGGTACGATCCAGGCTTTTGTCCCGATGAAGCAGGTGGAATATTACGTGCGGGAGATGGAACGGCTCTTTGGAGAGGGAGCCTGCTGTGTGTTGAGGATCCGCGGCGTGGGCGGCGTGAAATTATCCTGACATCCTGTTGATGATGTGGGAAAAGTCATGAGTGAACCGAACGTATCGGTATGATCGACTTTATATCCGCGCAGAAATAAGGAAGAAAGAATGGAATATAAAATATATATGATACAGAAAACAATACAGGAGTTAATTACTTACGCGCAGAGAGCAGGCCTGATCGAACCGGAGGACAGCATTGTGGTGAGAAACGGTCTGATGGAAACGCTGCATGTGGGGGAATGGCCGGATGAGTTGCCGCCGGAAGAGAAAATGACCGGGGAAGCAGAGATGCTATGGAAGGGACAGGTAAAAGGATCTGAGCATCCGGGTAAAACATCACAGGATAAAGCGAAAGCGGTTGATGAGATCCTGGAAGAACTGGTTATGTATGCCTGTGAAAACAAGGTAATTGAGGATACTACGGCATCCAGAGAAATTTTTGATACAAAGCTGATGGGGATTCTGACGCCGTTTCCAAGGGAAGTGATCCGCCGCTTTTATGAGTATTACACGGAGAGCCCGCAGAAAGCGACCGGTTGGTATTACGATTTTTGCAAAAAACTGAATTATGTGAGGGCGGGCAGAATTGCCAGAGATAAGAAATGGAAATATCCGGCCATGTGCGGGACACTGGACATTACGATCAATCTTTCCAAGCCGGAGAAGGATCCGCGCGATATCGCCGCGATGGGGACGGCCGCGAGCGCCCGCTATCCGAAATGTCAGCTCTGCCCGGAAAATGCAGGCTTTGCCGGAAATAAAAATCACCCGTCCCGCTACAACCTGCGCCCCATCCCTGTTGAGATTCAGGGAGAACGGTGGCAGCTGCAATACTCGCCTTACGGCTATTATAACGAACACTGCATCCTTTTTAATGAAAGGCACACGCCGATGGTGATCGATGCCGCGGTGTTTGAGAAACTGTTTGACGCGGTAGATCGCTTCCCGCATTATTTCTTTGGGTCCAACGCGGATCTGCCGATTGTGGGAGGTTCGATCTTAAGCCATGAGCATTTTCAGGGAGGCAGGTATACGTTTCCGATTGAAAACGCGCCGCTGGCGCAGACATTACTAATGCCGGATTTCCCGGAGGTTGAGGCGGGGATTGTTAAATGGTATCTGTCAGTGATTCGTCTGTCCTGTGTCGACCGGGCAAAATTGTCGGCGGCGTGCGCCAGAGTCCTGACAAAGTGGCGGGAATACAGCGACGAGAGTGTGGGAATCCTGGCAGAGTCGGCAGGGAAGCCGCACAATACGGTCACGCCGATCGTGCGGAAAAAGAATGGGGTATATACCTGCGATCTCGTGCTGAGAAATAACCGCACGACGAAGGAGCGACCTCTTGGCATTTTCCATCCAAACCCTTTGCTTCATCATATCAAAAAGGAAAATATCGGTCTGATCGAAGTCATGGGTCTCGCGATCCTGCCGTCGAGACTGGATCGGGAACTGGATGTTCTGCGAGACTATATGCTGACAGGGAAAGATATGCGGGATGATCCCCGGACAGCGGCACATGCGGAGTGGGCGGAGGAGATCCTGCGCCGCCGGATGGATTTCCGTGAAGAGAGTGCCGAAAGAATCCTCCAGGAAGAGGTCGGCGCGGTCTTTGAGCAGGTCTTAAGCGACGCGGGAGTGTTTCAATGGAATAGCAGGGGTGGTGCAGAGGCGTTTCAGAGATTTGTGAAGACGCTGATGTGATGAGTATTTGCTTTTAAAGGAAAAAGCCTTCCGGGCGGGATCGCACTGCGGCGGAGTGGAAATATGTCGCTAAAGCGACACGCTGCAGGCGGAGAATCCTGCTTTGCAGGATTCTTTTTCAAAAGAAAACATAGAGTATCCGGCGGAAAACAGATAGAAAAGCATAGAAGGGAATGATATAATAAAATAATATAATCAGTTCAGGTTATCGAATCATGGATGAAAGGTTGACATAGAAAGGTTATCAGGCGAATGAATATAAAAATCAGAGAATACGATCGTGAAGATAGTAAGGATGCCATCGAAATATGGAATACCGTCGTCGAAGAGGGGGTTGCATTTCCGCAGGAGGATTGCCTGACGGAGGAGTCAGGAGATGAATTTTTCAGAGGCCAGACTTATACGGGAATTGCATATGATGAAGATACTCAGGAGATTGTTGGGTTATATATCCTTCATCCAAATAATGTAGGGCGGTGTGGACATATCTGCAATGCAAGCTATGCCGTAAAGAAGGGACTCCGGGGACGGCATATCGGAGAACAACTGGTTCTGGATTGTAAGAAACAGGCGCACAAATATGGGTACCGGATCTTACAGTTTAATGCGGTTGTAAGAACGAATCATTCAGCACTACACCTGTATGAAAAATTAGGATTTCATCAGTTGGGGGTGATTCCGCGGGGATTTCGAATGAAGGATGGGCATTATGAAGATATTATACCTCATTATTGTGAGGTATAATTGAGAGACAGATTGTGGTTTCTGAAACAGGTGAAAAGGTTTTGATTTATAACCGTTCGCTTTTCATAGATTTTCATGTTATAATTCCCAGAGGAGAAGTTATTCGATACACAAAGGGGTGTTATATGGAAACTGCTTATCTGAAAGAATTTATCGCACTGTCAGAGACGGGGAATTATCTGCAGGCAGCGGATGAATTGTATATCTCGCAGTCGTCACTGTCGAAGCATATCAAGGCGCTCGAGATCGAACTCGGCATCCCGCTCTTTGACCGGACGTCACGAAAAGTAGAATTGACGGACTACGGGACGGCGTTCCTGAACTGTGCGAAACAGATTGTTGATGTTGAGTATGGCTTTCTGCGCGAAGTTGCGAACCGTCAGGATGAGAAGCGTCAGACACTGCGCATCGGTTCGATCCCGCTGATGGCGGCATACCGGATCACAGATATTATCATGAAGTTCCAGCGGGAAAATGAGCACTGCACGATCAATCTGTTTGAGGAGGAGTCCTGCAATTTAAAGGAAATGCTGCGAAAGAATAAATGTGATCTGGCTTTTATCCGTGAGGAGGGAGACGTGGAATCTGAGTTCGCGAAATTTCCGTTTACTTCGGATCATATGGTGGCAATTTTGCCCTGTACTCATCCGCTGGCGGACGCGGAGAGTGTCCGGCTGGAGCAGCTGCGGGATGAAAATTTCCTCTTTCTGCAGCCGGATTCGCTGCTGTATGGGTTGTGTACGAGCGAATGTCAGAAAGCAGGATTTACGCCGAATATCGCTTACACCGGAAAACGGGCGGAGAATATCCTTGATCTGGTGGAAAAAGGAATGGGCGTTTCACTTTTGATGGAAAAGCCGATTATCTCGATTGCGTCTTCGAAGCTGTCGATTGTGGATGTGGAACCGATGATCTCGACGAATATCTATATTTGTTATAAGAAGAACATACCGTTACCAACGGCGGCTAAGAAATTTATGCTGGCGGCACTGTAAGAAGGGTGAGAGATTGAAAAACGACGCGGGAGGAACCATCCGAAGATATTTCCTCCCGCGTCATAAGTTTAGGACAAATACCAGCCTATGGGGATAGGCTTAGAGAGACATATCAATCTGTAATCCGTTCGCGTCTTTCTTGCCGCCGAACATCAGACCGCAGATCAGGGCAAGTACAAAACTTGCTACCATGGCGATCAGCAGAGCGATGAAGCCGAAGTCAATGCCTTCCGGATTGATGTAGCAGGGCAGACCCAGGATGCCGGACGCGCCGAAGGAGTACAGTTTGGAGCCACAGAACCCCGCGATCATGGAACCAATACCTGCGGAGAGGAAGGTTCCGTACATCAGCATTCTTCTCGGGAAGAGAACCGCGTACAGTGTCGGCTCGTTGACACCGAAGAAGGAGGAGATGGCAGCCGGGATAATCATGCTGCGTTCTTCTGCGTCTTTGGTGCGGAGGAGTACGCCGATGCAGGCACCCACGCTGGCGATTGCACCGGTAAAGAACAGCGGATGGATGATATCATATCCATAGGTGGCTATATTTATGTTGCACATGACGATAACCGGCATATGTAAGCCGCACATAACCAGTAGGGACCAGAAAGTACCGATCACCAGGCCGGCGATGCCTGCGTTGAGGTTGACGATAAAGGACATGAAGCCGGTCAGGAAGCCCTGGAGCAGCATCGCGATCGGGCCAATGATCAGCAGACCGAGGGGCGCAGTGATCAGGAGCGTCAAAAATGGTGTGAAGAAGGAGCGGAGCATTGCGGGCAGGCTCTTAGTGAAGAACTTGACCAGCAGTGACGCTACCCACACGATCACAATGATCGGGATGACGGAACTGGTATAGCCAACCGCCGGGAAGATCACAGGGAGTCCCATAAAGGTGGTATATACGGTGGATTCAAAAGCTGTTCCGGTAAATACGGTGTACAGTGGTTCGCCGCCGGTGACGGCAACGATCGTCGGATATACAAGCACGCCGCCGAGTACGATACCGTAGACGTCTTTAATGCCAAATTTCTTTGCCGCTGACCAGCCGATCGCGATCGGGAAGAAATAGAAGAGAGCGTCGCCCATCGCAGAGAGGATCATGTAGGTTCCGCTGCCGGTGTCCACGACTCCCATAACTGTCGTCAGCAACACGAGGAGGGCTTTTAACATACCGCCGGCCATCAGCATGCTCAGCAGGGGCTGGAAGATACCGGTCATCAGGACGAGGAATTTACTTATCGGATTCAGGTTTTCCTCCGTTGTCTCGGTCTGTGTGGCGCCGGCCGCTTCGGTTGCGGAGAAACCGCCGATCTCCATGAGGTCCTTGTAAACTTCGTCAACATGCGGACCGATCACAACCTGATACTGGCCGCCGGTCTGGATGACCTGGATGACGCCTTTCGTGTTGGAAAGCACCTGGGTATTCGCCTTGCTCTCATCCTGAAGTTTAAAACGAAGGCGGGTGACACAGTGAGTAACACTGATTACATTGGATTTGCCGCCGACATTCTCGATCACAGTTTCACAGAGCTTCTGATATTTCAGACCGCCCGCGGATGTGGTGTCTGCTGCAAGGGCCTGTTCTCCGGCGGCTTCGGTATTTGCCTGATACTCGATCACAGTGGACTGGCCGCGTTTCACAGTTGTGCCGATACCTGTCAGTTTCAGGTTATATTCGGCGCCGTTGGTCAGTATCAGCGGAGTAATCAGATTGATGTTTTTCTGTTTCATAAATGCACGGTCAATGCGGATCAGCGCGGCGCCGGTCTTTACCTGTTGTCCCATCTTTACGAGGACCTCCAGTCCCTTGCCGCCCAGATTGACTGTGTCCAGGCCGACATGAAGCAGCAGTTCAAGTCCGCCTTTGGAGCGGATCGCCACCGCGTGGTTCGTCTCCGCGACCAGGATGATCTCACCGTCGCAGGGAGCATATACGGTATCCCCTTCATAGGAAAACGCTACACCGTCTCCCAGAACCTTTGCCGAGAACGTGTCGTCCGGCACCTGCGCCAGGTCGATGCATTTGCCGTCGACCGGAGCGACTAATTTGAATTTTTCAGCCATTTTTTCTTCTCCTTTTGTTTATGTGTCGCAGTGAGTACAGGAATGTCAGTCGATGCTGTGCGATACCTGTATCAATTTTTCTATCAGTTTCTCCGGCTCGCCTTTTGGGATCGGACTGTTTTCTGTCTCAAAGGACAGACCGTATTCCGTTGCCGGAAGGAAATATTCATAGTATCCGTTGGTATATCCGCTGATGATGGCCTGCACTGGACATTCCTTTTTGATCTGAATGCCAAATGCGGAGCCGAGTTCACCGGGAAACGCGAAAAGCTGTAACCCGCCAAGGCTGAAGACCCAGGCTTTTGCGTCAAGGTGAAATTCCTTTGTGTGGATAGTGTGGAACAGGGTCTGGACGGCGATGTGATCTAATGTGACCTCCTGTGTCACATCGATAGCGGAGATTTCCGCAGCCATGCCGGCGGATACCCGCTCCAGCTCCGCGAAATCTTTGCCCTGTCGTTCGTTGCGGTTGCTGCAGTCGCCGGCCGTGCCAACGATCATAGCCGGATAGAACCCCATTGACGCTTTCAGTTTGCGGCAGACATTGCCTGCCCATTCTCCGGTCATCCAGGTGTTGTCTCCGCTGATCACGGTGGAGTGGACTGCCCAGTTGACCAGCCCGGCAAAGGCATTTCCCTTTTCATCAAAGAATTTTACAACAATAACTTCATTGTCTGCTTTCTCACCGGGGTGATTGCGGTTGCCGTAGTAGCCGAGGATTTCTTTTTTGCCAAGTTTCGCGGTAGCCGGGCGGAGATTTGCGAGACATTCCTCGTAGCTTTGACAGATCGTATCGATCAGAAAATCATAATAATCCTGGTCAAATTTGCCGGTGTACCATCCCTTATGATAAGAAACGACGGAGGAATGATCGTGAGTGGCCGCCAGCAGCAGACAGTCACGTTCGAGTCCGTATTTCTCCAGCATCAGAGTCTTGACGTCCTCAGCCATGGATTCCTCAAATTCGAGGTAGTCCGCGGAGAACAGAAAGACTTGTTTTCCGTCCTGTTCAAACAACAGGGAATTACAGAAAATATCGTCGTGAATTCCGCTCGACGGTTCCATGCGGTTGGGACTGCGGAACCCGATCAGGTAGAATTCTTTTTTCTGTGGCGAGAGACAGTGTCTCGCACATCCTACATTCATCGTGCTTCCTCCTTCTGTATTGATTTGAGCGTGCCGAGGATCCGGTCGGCCAGGAGCTCGGCTGATCCCTGCGCGAATTTTGAGTTCATTGCTTCATAGGTAATGCGGTCGTAAGCGGTTTGCTCTGGCATATATTTATCGCCGCCGTTGACCATCGTGACAATCATTGTGAGCAGATAAGGCGAATCCTTTTTGATATCGATGGCCGTTGTGCTCGAGAGCTCAGGAGCAAGACCAATCAATGCGATGTGTCCCATTGTGAAGATGGAAAACGTTATCTCATGTTCCTGATCTGACTCGAACCGGTAGGACCGGGTGGGATGGATATCCTTTAAATTCGGAGCGATCTTTTGTCCCGGACAGGTTACGGATCCGCAATAAAGGGAAGCGGGGACAGGTTCAAAACTCTGGGTCGCCCGTTCCATCGCCTGCACAGTTTGCGCGCCGAGCTTCTTTCCCAGCGCATTCACGAGAGAGAAGCCTTCGTCGCCGATGTCATTTCTCTCAAAGGAGCCGTCCCGCAGAGGGATATTGTGGTCTGCTTTGAAGAGCGGGGCCTGATCCCCGGCGGCGCCCAGCAGGAACAATGCGACAAAAGACTCCCCGTACTGTGATTCGATAAAGCGGCTGGCGGCGCCGACGAGATCTCCGGTTACTTTCCCATATCCGTCAGTGCCTTTCGAGTGATCCATGATCGAGGACTGGACATCGTAGCTGTAGATGACTGCCTTCGGCTGTCCGTCCGTGCTGTCAAAGCGGATGAAGGGAACGGTTTTATCTGACTCTCCAAGATCATCCGCGCCCAGCCACCAGCCGTTTATGGTATACATGTCACGATTGACATTGACCTGGCAGAACGCGTGGCCAAAGGTAAGTTTTACCGGCTCCATACTGGCTTTTGCCTGTCTGATTGCGTCGATCATGGCGTTACTCATCGAGTCAAAGAGAATCTGATTCTTGTGAGCGATCTCGCCGCCTTCTCTTGTCAGCGCTTCTTCGGAACGCAGGTGCGGAGCGGAAAAGGTATGACTGACACAGAGCCAGATGTGGTCCTGCGGGATACCGGCGGCTTTGGCGGCCTCCGAGCGGAACCGGTCAATTGCGTAGGATCTCAGCGAGGTGACATCAAAAGATACGATCAGGAAGGAGATCCCCGACTGTAATAGGATTGCCCGTGCGTACAGATCGTCGTGAACACCGTTATAGGTTTCAATGGGAAATAATATTTCCGGGAGTTCGATTTTCGTTTTCCCGGCACCCAATAGCAGCATGGCGGTTCCCCCTCTCTTACTGAATTCCATAAAGTCTGATCGCGTTTTGGGCAAGAATCTGATCCTTTTCTTCGTCTGTGATATTCAGCGCCTGTACAAAAGCCGGTCCGTCGAGCAGCCATTCGCGTCTGACCGGATAAGAGGTACCGAAGATGATGTGATCGGCGCCGAGTACTTTAACGGCACATTCGAGCGGTTCCTTACCCCAAGGCTGTGCGTGAGACATTTCAAAATAGATATGCTGGCGGAAGAGCTCTTTTAAGTTGGTCTGGCCGACTTCAAAACGCTGCACCTGGTCTTTGGCTTTTGACTGCTGCGGAAAGAGCATGTTGGCAATCGCAAAAAATCCGCCGCCCAGCATCGAGTGGACAAATGTCAGGTTCGGATACTTTTCAAAGAATCCGCTGAAGATTTCACGTCCGATTGCGGTCCCCTGGTCGACACAGCGCCCGTAGGAGCGACGCAGGTTGTTGTAATCATAGAGGGAAGCATATTGAACCGGCACCGGTGTATGGTGGATGTAGACGGTGGTTTTCCGTTCGTTCAGCTTTGCAAAAAATCCGGCAAACTGCTCATCATCCAGATAGTAATTTCCGTAATGAGCGCAGAGCTGAACGGCGTTCATCTCCAGTTCATTGCGGCAGCGGTCAATCTCGTCGAAGCATTCTCTGCTGTCTGTCGGAGGTATCACCATCACCGGGATCAGCCGGCCATTGCTCTGCTTCCGATAATCAGCCATGCCGTCATTGAAGATCCGGCACATTCGCAGGGACATCCACTCGTGGCAGCCCGGAAGTTTTAGTACCGCTTTGTCAACTCCGGCCGCGTCCAGATCGGCGAGCATTTTCTCAACCTTGTAGTCACCCTGCACGTAATTCAGGTTCTGATAGCCGGTTGGCTTCTCGATGACGATCTGTTTGGTGCCGTTGTCATTGATCTTGAGATAACCGTTGATTCCGTAGGTTTTCGGGATCTCCGACAGAAAGTCTGACAGATCGGCATCGTTCTCGAAAACACTTTCCGGGAACCAGTACATATTAGCGTCAATAATCATCGTTATCCGTATCCTTTCTTTGGGTTTTGTGGTTTTTTTGATGGCTCGTTTTCTTTGCTGGCTTTATCTTACGACATTGGGAGAGGGAGGGTCAATTCAGTTTTGGAAAGGAGCTATTCCCGGAGATCAGCGGATTCTATCTGAAATAGTTCTGTTCTTTTCATCTGTCTGAATTGTAGTCTGCAGGAGCTAGTCTAAATTTTTATTTACATGCGGAAAGGTTGGCGTTATATTATGGATATCAGGTTCAATTAAGAAATGGGAGATTTTTATGGACTATGCTATTTTAAGCAACGATAGACAATATACGTATTTTACGTTTCGTAATCAAATGATTCGTTTCAGAACATCACGTCGTTTAGAGCGATATACAGAAGTCCTTGAGTGGGATTTTGGATATATTGTTGTAATGGCAAAATATGAATCTTTTCCGGCGATGGAGGATTATATCGATTTGATTCCGATATTGGAAGATTTGTATATTGACGCAAATGATTTTTTATCACCGATTCAGAAAGTGAGGATTCAATATGATTGATATTAAAAAAGTGGCAGATGATGCAAATATGATTATTGCAGGATATGCTTTTACAAAAGAAGGAGATAGAATTCGTGTGTTGAATTTAAATAATACAAGTCGGGCAGCCGTTCTGACATTGGAGGGAGAAATTCTGGAAGCCAGTATGCCAGATATAGAATTGACAATAGTGTCAAATCATTATAATAGGAATCGTGAATTTATGGAGGTATAGGATGCCGAAATATTATCAGTATAAGGTGGCTGGATATTATCTGTATTTTACGACGGCCTGTATCGTTGAGGCGATGCATGTTCATGCCAGTGATAAAAAGTTAACGCAGGAAGGGTCTGCTAAATTTTTTGTGAAGGCAAACGGAGATACAACTGTCGAGAAAAAAGGCGTATTATCGGTTCATGAAATTAACGAGATCAGAAAATTTATCAAAATTCATTACATGGAAATGTTTGAAATATGGTCGATTCCAAGCGATAACGGTTTTTATGGAGAGTAATTTCAGTTCATATGTTGGGCTGGAAGAGGAAGGAGTGGAAGCCCCATGAAGAAACAACAACCCGTATATATCACCGGGCATCGTCACCCGGATACAGATTCGGTCGCGTCAGCGATCGCCTATGCCTTTTTCAAGCGCTCGATGGGCATGGCGGCGATTCTCTGCCGGCTGGGAGCGTTGAATGAGGAGACACGCTATCTGCTGTCGCGCTTTGGCTTCCCGGAGCCGATGCTGCTGCAGGACGCCAGGATGAGACTTTCAGAGATCGATATCGACTCACCGGTATCCATTACGCCTGAGACGACCATTTACGAGGCATTACGTTTTATGGAAAAGGAGGATCGGGCATACTGTGGTGTGGTTGATGAAAATCAGCGTCTGGTGGGCATGGTAACCAAGTCGGATATTGCTGTGGTGGGTCTGGAGGATACTGCGAGTTCGATTGACATTCTGGCGCATACTCCGGTGGAAAATATCCGCAAGACAATCAACGGGACGATGATCTATGAAGATGATCAGGCGGTGATCAACGGTAAGGTCAGTATCGTCGCCATGACCGAACTGGACCGTCTGGATCGCTACGCGGTCAGAGACCGGATTGTGATCGTGGGGGCGAATGCTCAGGCGCAGCGCAGGCTCATTGAGCTTGGCGCCGGTATGTTGATTATCGTATGGTCGGAACATGTTGATGACAGTGTGATTGAAGCCGCCAGAGAGCACCATTGCCCCATCATCAGTTCCGGACACGGCGGTATGAATACTTCCCGGTATCTGTACTTTGCTCCGTCGGTGGAGCGGATTATGAAGAAAAAGCTGATCTGTTTTCATTCTCATGAGTTAGTGGAGGATGTGGGAGCTAAGATGGTTAAGAATCGCTATCGTACTTATCCGGTGATTGACCAGGAGGACCGGCTGATCGGTTATATCGCCCGGTATCATATTATGAATGCACGGAAACGCCAGCTGATCCTGGTGGATCATAACGAGTTTTCTCAGTCTGTCAAAGGCGTGGAGAAAGGAACCGTGCGGGAAGTGATCGATCATCACCGGATTAATGATTTTTCCACGTCGCAGCCGATGACGTTCCGCAATGAGATCGTGGGCTCTACGGCTACGATCGTGGCGACAATCTTCCGGGAAAATCAGATCCCGATCCCGGTTAATCTGGCGGGTCTCCTTCTGGGGGCGGTTCTGTCCGATACGATGAATTTCCAGTCACCGACGACAACAGAGAAAGATCGCTCGACAGCCAATATTCTGGCGGCGATTGCGGATCTGGACATCGATCGTTTCGCGGAGGAATTATTTACTGTGACGGCCAGTCAGGAGCGGGCCAGTCTGTCGGAAATGATTAATACGGATCTGAAGATTTACGATATCCATTCCTGTAAGCTGTCCATTTCCCAGGTGGTGGTGCCGTCGGCAAAAAACGTGTGGACGGATGCGAAGGAGATCACCACCGCGCTGGATCATTTTGCGGAGAAGAAGCAGATAGACCTGGCGGTGCTGGTATTTACCAGCATCCTGGAAAAGGGATCCGTTGTCTATGCGGGAGGCAGCCGGTCTTCGTGGGCGGCGGAGGATTTCCCGAACAGCGATGGCGAGGAGCATACGTTTCAGGAAAATGTGCTTTCGCGGAAGCAGCAGATCCTGCCGGCGCTGAGCTCGGTGATTGCCGGGTATATTGAATGATCAAACAGAAAGGCACAGGGGTAGTTAAAATGGATTATATGAAATATGCGTATCACTCACATCGAAACGCTGTGTTTGCGAAAAAAGGAATTGCGTGTTCCACGTCGCCGATTGCTTCACAGGTTGGGATTGATATTATGAAAAAAGGCGGCACCGCGATCGACGCGGCGATTGCGATGGCGGTGACGACGCCGCTGGTTGAACCGACAGGAAACGGTCTCGGCTCAGATTGCTTTGCACTGGTCTGGACAGGAGGGAAGTTGTACGGGCTGGATGGGTCCGGCGTTGCGCCGATGAAGCTGTCTGCCGAGACCGTGTTGCAGAAGGGTTATGACAAGGTTCCGTTGAATGGCTGGCTGTCAGTGATGGTACCCGGAGCGCCCGCGGCCTGGGCCGGGCTGCGCCGGCGTTTCGGCACGATGTCGATGGCGGAATTGATGGCACCGGCGATGGAGTACGCTAGGGACGGCTTTTGTATCCCGGTGAATGTAGCAAAGCAGTGGAAAGCTGAGGTTGCGCGGTTTACCGCCGCGGCAAAAGAAGAACCGGACGTCTTTGGACCATGGCTTCAGTATTTTACAAAGAATGGAAAGACGTATGAGGCAGGCGAGACCTTCTGTAATCCGGATTACGCGAAGACGCTGGAGGTGCTTGCGGCTTCCGACTGCGAGAGCTATTATCATGGGGAACTGATGAAGAAGATCGTGGCATTTTCCCATCAGACCGGCGGATATCTGGCAGAGAGTGATTTTGAAAATTATCAGGCGCAGTGGGTGGAGCCGATCAGCTGCAATTATAAGGGTTATGACGTCTTTGAGATGCCGCCGAACTGCCATGGGATCACAGTGCTGATGGCGTTAAATATCCTTAAGGGTATGGAACTGGGCGGCAGCCGCGAAAGCGCTGAGACTTATCATAAGCTGATCGAGGCGGTCAAACTCGCGTTTGTCGATACGAAGAAATATGTCGCGGATCCGCGTGCGATGCGGACGAAGGTTTCCGATATGCTATCGGAGAGGTATGCAGAGAAACGCCGGGCGTTGATTACGGATGAGGCGGTGTTGCCGGAGGCGGGAGATCCGCGCTGTGGAGGTACGGTATATTTCTGTACGGCGGATGATAAGGGAAACATGGTTTCTTTTATCCAGAGCAATTACAATCGTTTTGGCTCCGGGATCGTGGTGCCGGGTACGGCGATCACGCTGCAGAATCGCGGGGCGAATTTCTCCCTGGATCCGGAGAGTGATAATTATCTGGAGGGCGGTAAGAAAGCATATCACACGATCATACCCGGATTTCTGGCAAAGGACGGCAAGCCGATCGGACCTTTTGGCGTGATGGGTGGTTTTATGCAGCCGCAGGGACATGTGCAGGTGGTTGTCAACACGGTCGATTATCATATGAATCCGCAGGAATGTCTGGACGCCCCGCGTTTCCAGTGGGTGGGCGATAAGAAGATCCAGCTGGAGCGGGAAGTGCCGGTCGAGATTGCGCAGAAGCTTGCCGAGATGGGACATCAGGTGGAAATCGTCAATACGAATATCGGCATGGGGCGCGGACAGATCATCTGGCGGATGGACGACGGCAGTTATGTGGCGGGAACGGAGCCGAGAGCGGACGGAACGATTGCAATTTGGTAGCGTATGGTGTAGAATAACAAAGCGCCGAAAGTCCCGGCGCGGCCATTGGCCGTGCCGGGACTTTTCGGAGTACGCATGAAAAATCTGAAAATGGTAAAGGAGAAAAGATTTGAATCAGTTAGTGGACTTGTTTTTTACATTTGCCAGAATCGGCGGGCTGACGTTTGGCGGCGGATACGCGATGCTTCCGATGCTCCAGAAGGAGGTCGTGGAGAAACGCGGTTGGGCGACAGAAAATGAACTGATGGATTATTACGCGATCGGTCAGTGTACGCCGGGTATCATCGCGGTGAATACAGCTACGTTTGTGGGACAGAGGACAGCCGGGATTGCGGGCGGTATTGTCGCTACGCTGGGCGTAGTGTTTCCGTCATTGATCATTATTTCGATCATCGCCGCGTTTATTCAGAACTTTGCGGATCTGGCGATTGTGCAGAACGCGTTTGCTGGTATCCGGATCTGTGTGTGTGTGCTGATCTTTAACGCGGTTATCAAGCTGTGGAAAAAGGCGGTTATTGATATGCCAACGCTGGTACTCTTTATCCTGGTGCTGATCGGCTCGACAGTGACGGATCTTTCACCGGTTGTGTTTGTTCTTATTGCAGGTGCGATCGGTATCCTGCTGAAAAATAAGGAGGTGCAGAAGTCATGATGCTTTATCTGCGGCTTTTTTATGAATTTTTCAAGGCGGGGCTTTTTGCGATCGGCGGCGGGATGGCGACGCTGCCATTCCTGTATGATATTTCCGATAAGACGGGCTGGTTTTCTTATTCACAGCTTGCCAATATGGTGGCGATCTCCGAGTCAACTCCGGGACCGATCGGAGTCAATATGGCGACATATGTAGGTTTTACGAGTGGCGGGATAGCTGGTTCGGTCATTGCAACATTGGGATTGATTACGCCGTCGATCATTATTATTCTGATTATCGCAGGATTCCTGAATGCGTTTAAGGACAGCCGCTATGTGACTTCGGCTTTCTATGGGCTGCGTCCGGCGTCGACCGGGCTGATCGCTGCGGCGGGTCTGTCGGTCGTGGTACTGGTGCTTTTTGGAGATACGGCTGAGGGAATTCATCCGGAGAATGTCAGCGTTCCCTGCGTGATTCTGATGTTGATTTTGTATTATTTTACGGCGCGGTGCAAGAAGACAAAGGGACTGCATCCGGTTGTCTTTATCGCGGCGTCTGCGGTGATCGGAGTAGTGTTCCATTTCGCCGGAGTGTAATGATACGAATAAAGGCGGGCTTTGTGTTTGTCAGGGATATCGTAAAGGAGGCTGTAAACGATGGCAATGGGCAGAAGTAAAGTCGTGATTATCGGCGCCGGTAATGTAGGTACGGCGCTGGCGCATCATCTGGTGATCCAGAATGTGTGCAGCGACCTGCGGCTGATCGATATGAGGGAAGAAAAGGTCTGTGCAGGTGCTGCGGGAAGCGAACGGGCGGCTGCATATCTGAGACTGGGTCAGGAGAAATCAGGATAACTGAAGAATTTAGAAAAGAGGAATCAGGAACAAAAAATCTGACGGCGTGTTTCATTCACGGTCAGATTTTTTGTTCCTGATTTTATTGAATTATGCGCCTTATATCAGAATCTGCCTTGCAGGTTCTGATAAGTTAGCCTCCTTTATCGTATATGCCAACAAAGTAGTCTCTGCGGGGGAAGAATATCTGCAGAGGACATTTTTCACGTCGGCACTTAACGAACCGGATGCTTTTCCGGTGAGTTTATGCCTTAGTATCCATATAACGTGCCAGTGACACGTTATATGGAGTACCGCTACGTGAAAACCTAAGCGCGAGCGGTCCTCGGAGGATATTCTTCCCCCGCAGAGACGGACCCTTTACGTATAGCGATATTTACAGCACCGCCTGCGCCGCCATAAACATCACCGGTATCGTTACGACAGAGAGAATTGTACTCAGACATACCGTAATCACGCTGAGTTCATAATCGCAGTCATACTGCTGAGCAAAGACACAGATATTGACTCCGACCGGCGTGATGGCCGCCAGCCACGCTGTCATCAGAACCTGTTCATCGTTGATCGGCAGGAGACGGTAAGCGAGGAGGATCACGGCCGGGATAACCACGAGACGCAGGAGTACACAGAGATAGGCCTTGCTGTTGGCAAAAAATTTGTCGGGCGAGAGCCGTGCCATATAAGTTCCCATGAGGAGCATGGCGATCGGTGTATTCATACCGGTGATATAACCCAGCGTACTGGAGATGATCTCCGGAACCTGAATCGGCGCGAAAAAGAGTACAAGTCCGATAATCAGTGCGATAACAACCGGATTTTTCGCAATCGTCTTCAGTGAGATCGCGTCCCGGGAATCGGTGATGATATACACGCCGTAGGTCCACTGAAAGAAGTTCAGCAGGGCGACGGAGATTGCGATGTAAAAGACCCCTTCGCTGCCGACGACGGCCTGTACCAGCGGGATGCCGATAAAGCCGGCGTTGCAGAAAGAAGCGGCAAAATTTTCTATCGTATGGCGTTTCCCATAAACCAGCCAGGAGATCCCCATTGCGAGGATGTAAGCGGTGAAAGCCAAGACGGTGGAGGCGGCCAGACCGGCCATCCGCTCAGCTGTGCAGTCCACCATGTAGGATTTGATGACGACACAGGGAATGATGAGCTTGAGCAGGATGGCGCCCAGGTCTTTGGTACCCTGGGCGCTTAAGAGTCCTTTTTTGCTCAGCACGAGTCCGGTCCCGGCCAGCAGAGCCATAATGATGATCTGCCGGATTAAGATACTGACTAACATGCGGTTACCTCCGGGTTACAGAAGTTTTGCGAGGAAGCTGGCGATAAATACGGAAAGGATCGTAACAGAGGTAAAGCCGGAGACCACGTAGGCAGTACCGATCTTATTGTAAACCGCGTCGCGCTCTTCCTGCGTCTGTCCGACGGCATTGGAGATCTCATTGGCGATCAGTTCAGTGCCGGGATAACCGATCATCTGGCACATCGCGATACCGATCGACAGTTGCTTACTGCCTGCGATTTTCCATGCGGGAGTCAGGCAGAAGATAATAAGAGTAAACACAATTACCAAGACAAAGATCACCAGAGAACTGAATCCGATGACCGGAAGCTGACTCATATCAATCCTGGCGAGAGACGGGATAATGGTGCAAAGAGACAGAAACGAGAAAAATCCGTTTGCTTTTGCATAATCTCTCAGAAGATTGGCGGGAATCAGACCGACCGCACGGCATGCGATGCCCAGAACCATACACCAGATCGACATATTAACCCAGCCCTGGCTGAGGTTGGCGAGGATCTGAGAGAGCAGGATACCTGCGGATGCAATGGCAAGGCAGATAAAAGTGGTATAATATCTTTTGTATTTTTCCCAGAAGAGAGATTTGCTCGATCCACCGGAGGCTTCCGCGATCTCATTGTACCAGCTGTAATTGGGATCGGCCTGATGTTTGGCCCGGACATCTGCTACAACCTGGTTCGCTACGGTCAGTCCGCAGTTGGAAGCCGGAAGCGTACCGACAAATTTCTGTACGGCGTAGACGAAGGTAACGAGCGCCGCGGCAGTAGCCAGACCGGCTGCGGTACAGGCGTCTACCATGGTAGTGGCCGCGACGATACCGCCGTTTACTGCGAGAGCTGCTGCGATAGCGAACTCAAATCCTACGATCGGGATGGCGACGACACATCCCAGAATGGCGGCGCCCATGCCTATGGTAGCACTGGCGACTGTGCGCCATTCCCGCTTCAGGGAATTCAGATCAACAGAGGTGCCCATGTTAAAGAGCAGGAAATACTGGCCGACACGGGAGAGAGATGAGAGCCCGGAGATATCCATGATATCCGCCGGATAGATCCCTGCCATAAATACGACCAGAAAGCCCATCATAATGACAAACATGGAAGAAATCTTGGCGCGTGTGAGCGCTCCGATCAGATCGCCAAGGAAAAAGATCAGTAAAACTGCAAACAGTGCAGAATAAGTAGTAAATTGCATCAGTTTATCCTCCTATCGTTATCAGGTTATCAGGAAACAGATATTTCATCATTTACAGCGTTTCCCCAAAGGTCTCGATTAATACCCGGGCAAGGTCACCGGACAGGAAAAAGTCCTCCAGGATCAGCTGTTCTGCTTTGGTGTGATTCTTGGTATAGCCAGTAGCGACTCCGATACAGGTCATACCCTGCGCGTTGAAAATATTGGCGTCCATACCGCCCCCGCCGGATTCTGCGCGGAAATCCAGCCTCATGATCTCGCAGGCTTTCCGGGCAGTCTGTAATGCCGGATGATCCTCTGGGATAAGGAACGGGAGGAAACTTTCCTCTTTGATAACCTGAATTCCGGCTCCCTTTTCCTGTGCGACGTCCGTGCAGTGTTTTTCAAAATATTTTACATAGTCCAGCAGAGTCTTTGGATCACGGCTGCGCGCTTCGCCGCGGAAGGACGCGGAGTCGCAGACTACGTTGGGAGCAGTAGAGCCGGTGTTTAGAATCGGGAAGTTGGAGGTCGTCACTGGATCCAGTCGTCCCTGCTTTAAACCGGAGAGCATGTCACACATGATCTTTGCTGCGTCGATGCCTTTTTCCGGCTCATTGCCCGCATGGGCCGCCAGCCCTGTAATATCGGCACCCAGCTGATAGCGTCCGGGAGCGGCGTTGACAAAGCGGCCGATGCCGCCGGGCGAGTCAAAGATATAACCGATCTTTGACTGGAAGATCGAGATGTCTGTGGCTTTGGCGCCATACAGGCCGGCCTCCTCACCAACGGTAAAATAAAGTTCAAGTCTGGGATGCGGTTTTCCGCTCTCCAGTACCTGACGGACTCCCTCAAGGATCGCGCAGATGCCGGAAATGTCGTCGGCTGCGAGAATCGTCGTTCCATCCGAATAAAGAATACCGTCCTTTTCGACTGGTTTGATGCCGAGACCATTGGGAACGCGGTCCATATGGGAACACAGCAAAAGTGATCCGGGCAGACTGCCGTCCAGGATAGCCAGCACGTTTCCACAGTGGCCGCCGAAGGTCTCTCTGGCCTGATCCGTTGTGACTGAAAAACCAAGAGCACTCAGTTTATCTACCAGAAGCGCAGCGATCTGATTTTCCTCGCCGGAGGCAGAATCTGTGGTGAGAAGCTCGATTAGCTCATCATACATCCGCTGATTTTTCATGAAAAACCCCCTTTTACCATAATGCAATTATAAAGAACGACCCATTCCAGCCGTCCTTATCAAGATTATCATTTACAGGATGTCCTTAATAGGTGTAAAATAATGTCTAAAAAGATAATTTAAGTCTAAAAATGGGAGGAATACGATTGAAAATCGGAGTAGTAGGCCCGGAGAGTACCGCGTCGGTTGTCCTTAATGTCCTGAAAGAAGAATTTATGGACATCCAGGCGGTCTATCGCGGCTCGGATTTTTTTGAGGAGAGCGGGACGCTGGCGGAAACCTTACAGAGCAGAGATCATGTGGAAGCAATTTTATTTACCGGCGCTACGGTTTATGCCAATGCGGTGAGACAGACCGCTCCGTCGATACCGTGGAGATATGTACCGCGCAGCCGGATCGCAGTGTTGCAGGCATTTTTGGAGGCAATTACGATCTATAAGAATGATTTGCAAGCAGTGAGTGTGGATTGCTATGAGGAGGACAGACTCAGAGAAGTTATGGATGAACTGGGAATCCGGAATATCCGGATTTGCCGCGCGCCATACGATCCGGAAACACCGGGATTTGAGAAACGGATGGTGGAATATCACCGAAACTGTTACTACAAAGGTCAGGTTTCTATTTGTTTTACAAATATGGAACACATCCGGGAGCCATTGCTCGCGGAGGGGATCCCCTGTATCCGGATGCATCCGCCGCGCGAGGTGATCCGGGAGCAGCTCTATCAGCTGCAGATCCTGAATGAGACAACAAAGAAAAATCAGGGGAAACTGGCGGTGATTGTACTCCGGTTTGATTATATTTTTGATGAAGAAGAAAACCTGAACATCCGGGAATGGGAGAAGATGGATTACCGGGGCCGCTTTGAGGAAAAGGTTTACGCAGTGGCGGAGCGGCTCGGCGCCGCGGTTTTTACCAATGGCACGGAGCAGTATTATCTGGTTGCTTCACGGGAAATGATGGAAAATGTATTTCTAAAATCAGGAGAGCACCAGAAACTGATGCAGTACGGATGCCGACCACCGGCCCGGGGCGTCTGGATCGGCATCGGGATCGGAGATACGATGCTGGAGGCCAAATCAAGGGCGCATAAGGCGCTGAATCGTTCCGTTGCTGACCGCGCGGGGTATTTGTACCTGGTGGAGGATGAGGCATAGGTATCGGAACCTATCGTGTATCCGCATGAGGAATCCCGGGAAAGAAGTGTGGAATATTTCGCCCACCAGATGAATACGAGTCCGGAGACTCTCCGCAGGATTGCCGAGGTGCTGCGTGAGAATGGGGATGTGACGACCGCGCAGGAACTGGCACAACATCTGGAGATCACGATACGAAACGTGAATCGCATTTTGTCGCATCTGGACGAAGCCGGGTATCTGATCCTGGTTGGTACCCGGACGTTCGGTAAGGGGCGTCCGGCGAGACTGCTGAAGATTACGATGCCGGAATGCTTTCATGAGGAGGAAGGGAAGAAAGCCGGAACTTTATAATCCGGGTTCTGTTTTTTGATTTTATTCCCGCGGACAATGAGCCGGGCATCCGTGCCCATGGATATTTTCGGGGTTTTATGGATAATGTTTCCATGAGAAAAAAGAAAAGTTAGAACTTGCATTGTTTATGTTAAAGTGCTAGGGAAACGCTGAAAAATAGTACTTTCAACTCAACTAACCATCCATGTGGATGA
>JAJQAC010000028.1 GCA_021204025.1 Clostridiales bacterium
AGATCTTCCCTCCCCCTGCAGAGCAGGGGGTTTATTTTTACTGTGACACAATAATTAACTCTAAAGTTAATTACTTTAGAGTTAATTACAGACTTTATCTTGCCATCCGGTAAATCTCCACCATATCGTCCTCATCCAGCACCTTCGCAGATCCCTTCGGACCGCCGCAGGCCGCGATACAGCGGCGCGCCATATCCCGGATATCTTCCTCGGTCGGCGTGATTCCCAGCTCCGCGAAGGAAGTCGGCATATGGATCTTACGATAGAAATCCTCCATCGCCTCGATGCCCTTCACCGCGGTCTCTTCATCACTTCCTTCCACGGCAACACCCATCACATTGACCGCAAAACGCACAAAACGCGGCAGACAGTCCTTATATACATATCGCGCCCAGCTGCCCCAGATCGCCGCGAGTCCTGCGCCGTGAGTCACATCGTATTTGCCGCCCATCTCGTGCTCCAACATATGAGTTGCAAAATCACCGCCGTCTGTCCCGCATCCGGTCAGACCATTATGAGAAAGGCTGGACGCCCACATTACTTCCGCGCGCGCCTCATAATTCTTCGGATTGTCCCGCAGGATAAGCGCGTTTGCGATAACCGTGCGCATCAGCCCCTCCGCGATACTGTCGGTAATCTCCATATTACCGCTGCTGGTAAAATAACGCTCCATCGTGTGCATCAGGATATCCGCACATCCGCATGCCGTCTGATAATCCGGCAGCGTCTCCGTCAATTCCGGATTCATAATGGCAAACTTCGGTCTGGAAATATCGTCATTATAGGAACGCTTATCCGCCGTATCCTTTTTACTGATCACGCAGCTGTTACTCATCTCACTTCCCGCCGCTGCGATCGTCAGAATCACGCCGACCGGCAGACACGCCTTTGCCCTGCGCTCATGCGCGAATAACTCCCACACATCCCTGTCCGGCTCGCCCAGCCCGTAGGCAATCGCCTTCGCCGAGTCGATGACCGATCCGCCGCCGACTGCCAGGATAAAGTCAACCCCATTCTCCTTCGCAATTTTAATTCCCTCATAGACCTTATCCAGGTGCGGGTTCGGCACTACGCCGCCCAGCTCGACATGTGGGATATCAGAATCATCCAACGTAGCTTTCACACGATCAAGCAGCCCGGAACGCAGCACACTTTTCCCACCGTAGTGGATCAGCACTTTTGTGCCTCCAAAAGACCTGATCGCCTGACCGGCCTTCGCCTCGGTTCCTTTGCCGAAAATCACCTTTGTTGGGGTGTAATACGTAAAATTATACATGTAATTGCTCCTCCTTAAATTTTTAATGTAATGACTTCGATTACTGAATTTCCATGTCATGAGCGAACTGCGAGATCACTTCCATTATTTCTTTATTGGGAATACGAACCCTTCCATTCTCATAATTTAAAAATCCATATACTACCATTGCCGAAAAAATCTCATCCCTTGTGCTCAGATGCATTGCCGTAGCAGCAAATTCCTCCACATTCGTCCTGACTGCTTCTCCCGACACCATCAAAGCAACATCTCGCTTAATCCCATCGATGTCATTGACGATATACGCGGATATCTCTGAATACGGCCCCGTCGTCGTCCAATAGCTGGACAGACAATTATTCGATAATGCAAGAACCACGGATCTCGGATTATACAGCCTCTTTCCCCCTGCTGTGTAATAACCATCATACCAGATTCTGAGATCCTCCCTTGAAATGACTGGCTCAGTCTCTTTTTTCCGGTATCTGGCATACAGCAGATCGACTTCCTCGTCTGAAAATCCAAAGTATTCACTGTACTTTGGCTGCACAGCCATCGTGTACTCCATAAAATGATTGATGCTGGAACCGCTTGAATATTTTGCAATCGGCAGCACACCGGTCATATATGTCAGCGAAACATATCCGGTTCCTTTGGTCAGCGATGCCAGAAAATTAATAAATTTCTCCCGATCATCCCTGGTTGTGTATTTTTTATGAAAGATACAATCCCACTCATCGAAAACAAAGATAAAAGAAGTCCTCGTTTCTTCATGAATCATCCGCAATTCTTCAATCAGCGACGCGCCCTCCCAAAAATCCACATTTGGAAAAGCTTTATGCAAATCTCTGCTCAGCATTTTTTCTATCCGACTGATAAAATCATCATAATTGCTGCTTGTATTCGCCGCCTCACTGAAATCAATATACACGACATCATGCTGATTCAAATGGGTCTGATAATTGCTGTTATCAGCGATTTTCAAAGAACCAAAGATTCCACTGCCGTCTGAACCCCTGCTGAAAAACGCGCCAATCATCGCCGCCATCACGGACTTGCCAAATCGCCGCGGTCTTGTAATACAGATGTGATTATTTCCCTGCTCCACAAAAGGGATTAATTCGTTCAGGATTTCACTTTTGTCTACAAAATATGGTTTTCTTACCTCACTTTCGTAGAGAGAAAATACTTTTGTGCTGTTTAAGTAATATCCCATACGGTCACACCTCCTGAGTTTTCCGTCTGATAGTATCCAAAATACCTTGGAAAAATTAGTTTTTCAAATTCTGTTTTCATTCTATCATACTTATTTCATTTTTAACAGCACCATTCTCATCATCATCTCTTATTCGATTGTCAAAACTTTACCCTACATAATTTATTACACAAATATCTTAAAAAGCCGTGATATTTATTGCAGTTTTTTATAACTTTGTTATAATATTAGCATACAAATTTTATTATTTGCGTGTAGATAGTAGGTGTAGAATTGCACAAACCACAAATTATAAACGATGTTTTCGATCATGTTGAATGTATTACCAAAACATCTGAATTTACAACTTACGGACTGAACCACACTGATGTTTACCTTGCCAATAAGTTTGATTAAACGGTGGCTTACTGACCAAATCGCTAAAAAGGGAATTGTAAACATGGCTTCACTATCGCACAATCTAGACAGATAATTAGTTTTGACAACAATAATGCCATGCAAAAATATAGAAAACATTTCATCGTAAGATTGATGCAATTGATTTTGAAACTATACCAAAAACGATTAAAATATTTCTCACAAAACCTTTTTAACCATAACACAGAAAACAAAATCACCAATTAAATGGTCGGCTACAACTAACACTTGGAATTAAGGAGAAAAAAAGGATGATAAGAACAGACATGATTTCAACTGTTGGTCGAGAATACCTTACTAGCAATATTGAAAACGATGAATATAGCTACCCAAAAGCTTTTTCATCTCAATCTTTAACGTTCAATCCTGTTCGAAACAAAGCAGGACGAGCCTATGAGAAAATAGATATTCGTTTTGTAAAAGACGACATTTCTGTGCTTATTGAAACCAAGCAGAAATTTACAAAAACTGATGAAGAGCAACTCTCAGCATATGTCGAATACGAAAAGGCGTTAAACGGAAATAAAACAATTGCCATCTTGGCAAATACCGTAAACGATGCAGTGAGAGTATGGCGCGGCGTTGTTTCTGATAGCGACCTAATGCCAAAGGAAACCGCCTTGCGTACCATGGATGAATACGTAGACTTTTATACATCCAAAATCAATAACAAAGAAAAGGTGATGCAAAACACTTACAAACTCAATGAATTGCTTCATCGCCATAGCATTCCTGAAAAATTAAGAAGTCAATTTGTGGGGACTTGCTTACTGGCTCTGAAAAATGGTTTAAATTTTTCAGTTTCATCTTTAACCGCAGCACAGATCAGAGCAAGAATAAAAGAAATCCTCGAGAATTTGCTGAACTCCGATATTAACAAAGCTGAAAAATTAGCACTTTTAAATCGTAACGTTTTGGGGGATCAATATATCCGTCAACTTAAAATTGATGCATTTCGAGAAATTCTGAATTTTATTCAGGATAATATACTGCCGTTTATCAATGACAAAAGCACGTCCGGACAGGATTTATTGAACTTGTTTTTTGTGACCTTTAATAAATATGTGGGAAAATCTGACAAAAACCAAGCGTTTACACCTGACCACATTACAGATTTTATGGCAAAAATTACAGGTATAAACAAGCATTCCGTTGTATTGGATCCCTGCTGTGGTAGTGGTTCATTCCTCGTGAGAGCAATGACTCAGGCACTTGACGATTGTGCGACCGCTACCGAACAAGAGAATGTTAAAAAACATCAGATTTTTGGCATAGAATATGATGAAAATATCTATGGACTTGCAACTACCAACATGTTGATTCACTCTGACGGGAACTCAAACATTCGCCAGGGAAGCTGTTTTACACTTGCTGATTGGATAAAGGAAGCAAAACCTAATGTAATTTTAATGAACCCACCTTACAACGGTCAGCGAATTCATCTGCCAAAAACCTATGTTGATACTTGGGCAAAGGATAAAAAGGAAGATCCGTCTAAGGGGTTATATTTCGTTAAATATATTGCCGATACCCTTAATTCAGTAAACCAACAGGCAAAATTAGCAGTATTGCTCCCTGTCGCCTGTGCCATCGGAACAAGCGGAGAAATCGCCCGACTGAAAAAGGAATTATTGCAGGAGAATACACTTGATGCTGTATTTACTCTACCAAACGAAATCTTTTATCCTGGTGCAAGCGCCTCTGCCTGTTGTATGGTTTTTAAAATTGGCACAAAACATTCTGATATATCAAATCCTGATACGTTCTTTGGATACTGTAAAGATGACGGTTTCAAAAAGAAAAAGAATATTGGACGAGTGGAACAAATTGATACTACCACCGGTCAGAGTAAATGGATACAAATCGAACAGCAATGGATTGATCTATATCGTAATCGCCATGCTGTAGATGGACTTTCAGCTACTCATAAGGTCACCGGTGAACATGAATGGCTTTGCGAAGCGTATATGAAAACAGATTATACAAAACTTACTGACCAGGATTTTCAGCAGACAATCAATGATTATCTTGCTTATCTCGTTAAGGAAGGCTATGTCTATGAAGCTAACTGATGTAAAATGGCACTCATTTACAATTGGGGAGATTTTTAATCTTTACAATGGTAAAGGAATCACCAAAGAAGAAATCGAATGTAACATCGGTGAACTACCGGCTATTCAGAGCGGAGAAGAAAACAATGGGTGTATTGGTAAAATTGATAGATCTTATTGTATTGAAATGGGTTATACATACACAGATGAGCCCTGTCTAACCGTTGCTCGGACTGGTTCGGCTGGCTTTGTAGCATATCAACCAAATGGTTGCGTTGTTGGAGACTCCGCCAAGATCCTAATCTTAAAAGATGGCAATGCCAAAAAATCTTCTGTATATTTGTTTATGCGCACAATACTGATGGCCAATCAATATAAATATACTTACGGTAGAAAGGTTACGGAACATAAGTATTTGTCAGAAATTATAATGCTTCCTGCAACCGCGGATAACAACCCTAACTGGAAATTCATGGAGCAATATATTAAATCACTCAATCACAAGCCATTAGCAACATCAAATCGGGGGGGGTACGCATCACATACACTTGGAATTGAAAATTGGAAAGAATTTCGTATAGGAGATTTGTTTGACGTAAAAAAGGGCAAACGGCTCACCTTAGATGATCAAATCGATGGCGATACCCCCTATATCGGAGCTATTGACTCTAATAATGGTGTGGCAAATTATATAGGGCAAATTGCCATTCATGATGGAAACACAATCTCACTGAGTTACAATGGCTCTGTGGGAGAGGCTTTCTATCAGCCAAAACCTTTCTGGGCAACTGACGACGTAAATGTACTTTATTTCAAAGACAATAATAACATTACTTTCAATAAATATATCGCCTTATTCTTTTGCACAATTCTTCGTCAAGAAAAATACCGATATTCCTATGGAAGAAAATGGGTGCTTGAAAGCATGCGCTCTACAACAATTAAATTGCCTGTAACCGCAGACATGAAACCTGATTATGATTTCATGGAAAACTATATAAAATCTCTGCCCTATGGCGACAGAATATAAAGGAGAAAGAGTCATGAAAAAGAAATTTCATAATTCACAAGATGAACGATTTGATATCGACGAGCAGGAAACCGAAATCCTGCAGCTTGCAGAAAACACTAATATCGATCAGGATCAAAAAGAACCTATCGCAAACGAATTTGTGCAAAAAAGAGCTTTATTGGAAAAGACAAAGATTGTCAGACAAACGTGGTCAATTTCCGAAATCTATCAAAAAATCAAAGAAAAAAAACTTATACTCGATCCTGATTATCAGCGAAATGATATTTGGCTTAACGACAAGAGAACCGCATTCATCGAATCCCTTTTTATGGGAATTATGATTCCACCTATCTACGTGGTTGAAATTCCAAGCGAAGATATCCTAGAAGAGACAAAATATGAAGTAGTTGATGGGAAACAACGATTAACCGCAATATTAGATTTTATAAAGGGAAACCTTAAACTTAATGAACGCAACCTGGAATACTATGCGGATACTTTTGGAGGAAAAACATTTACTGAAATCCGTGAAATTTCACCAGAGGAATCTTCCGAAATGCTGTCATCAATACTTGACATCTATGTTATAACTGCAAACTCTCCAGAGTTCACAAAATATGATATTTTTGCGCGACTAAACCGTGGTGCGGAAAAACTGAAAGTTAATGAAATAAGGAAGGCTATTTATAAATCTAAAGTTACAGGATGGATTACAGATTATATAAAAAATTATAATGAAGAAGAATATACCTCTATTTTTTCCAAAAATGATATTCAACGGTATGAAGATTACGGCAGATTTTACCGGTCCTTAGCTTTCTACCTCCGTTCTGATAAAGATAAGGGGATCGTTCAAGGATATAACTCCAGACCTCGTGACATGATCAATAATGTACTCCAGGAATTACAAAAGGGGAGCGTAAATATTAATAAGGACAATCTGGATTTGCTGCTGGCCAGAACTCTTGATCTAAAGAAACAGTTCATGGGAATACCAAATGCCGACTATATCATTGACTCAATTATCCCATTCATTACCGACAACCCGGATCTAGACCTTAAAAAAGCAGAAATAGTCTTTTCTGACGAAAACGTCAAAAGAACCCTCGTTAAATCTCCAGCAACTACTCGTAATGTCAACGACCGACTTAATCTGGTTAAGAAACTAATGCTGGAGGAATGAAATGGACAGTATAAAAAGAATTGATGCCACAACCGTATCGCTAGTATCGTTACAACTAAAAGCTCTCTTTGTATATGAATTTTTAAAAGAGTATAACGAACTGGAATTAACAATTCGAAATATTTTTGAGAAAAACTTATCCAGCCTCTCTTCGGATGTCATCCAACAACTATATTTTTATTATGGAGGGAAAATTGGCAGTTACATCGAATATGAAACGCATTCAACAAAACTGAATACCTTAAGTTATAAATCAAAAGAAAACTTCAAAGGATTATCTATTAATCAAATTATAAAAATTTTTCAAAAAGATCCTAAGATTACGCCTTTTAATTTTTCAATCAACTCCATTCAATACTCCTTTCAAGCGTATTCATTTTATGATTGTATTACCCGATTGCTCAATATGCGTAACAAATTAGCTCATGAAGTTGTCAATTATAAATTTAACAATGACGATTTGATCGAAATGTTAACCCGAGAGCAAATTGCCAAAAAGCCGTTTAAGGCACTACAGAATTACGATATTCAAAAAACAGATGATATGACAATGTACATCGCCAGTAACATAATATATATGCAATGTATATTGGAAAAACTGAATGAAACGGCGGAATTCTCTACTCAATTATGATAACTATAAATTTACAGCGGTGACAAAAATTCTCCTCTCTGTCACCGCTGCCCCTATGCATAGATATATATACATCAACAATCTCTATTTTATATTACATAGTCAAACCACATGAACACATATTTCACTCATAAGAGTTTTTCATCACTGTAACTTGCTGACTCTGCGCATATGCCCGCCATCAAATATTTCTCTTACGACAGCTGCTCCAGCACCCACTCGACATCATCCGTCGTCTTGAGGGTCTCCAGTCTCGCCGGATCCTCCAGCAGTGTGCAAAGCTTACTCAGCAGGTCGAGATGCTCATCGCCGATTCCCGCGATGCCAAATACCAGTTCGGCCTTCTCCGCGCCGAAGTCAACGCCCTCCGGATACTGGAAGAATACGATACCGGTCTTTTTGACGGTGCCTTTGGCCTGTGTCGTGCCGTGCGGGATCGCCACGCCCATGCCGATGTAAGTGGATACCAGTCGCTCACGGTCCTGCATTGCGCTCACATAGGTCCCGTCCACATAGCCCAGTTCCTCCAGGAGCTCGCCGGCCGCCTGAATTGCCTCTTCTTTCGTCACCGGCTTCTGGCCTAGGCGGATGCCGTCCGCGATGATCACCTGCTTTTTCACCGGGACCTCCGGGATCACGATATCAGTGTTTTCACCGGCCGGGGCCACCGCCGCATCGCCGGTCGTAAGCTGCACGTAGAGCGCGTCCAGCGCCGGATCCGCCAGGAAGTTCCCGATTGTGATCAACTGCGCCTGCGGAGCGGATTTCTTTGCGCGGGCCGCCAGCGTCGTCTGCACGACCGCGATATCACAGTCGGACGGGATGTTATCCACGGAAGTATTCGTCACTGTGATGTCCGGGCGGTTGCCCTTGATCCGGTTGCGGAACTTGGTCGCGCCCATCGCAGACGAACCCATACCGGCGTCACAGGCAAAGATGATCTTTTTGATCTCCGCGGAGCGCTCAACCGTACCCGGCACGACAACTGTACCCTTCGCTTCCGCCTTCATCGCGGCCATCTCATTCTGCGCTTCTTCCAGGCTCTTGCCGCCCGCCAGCTTGACAATCGGAGACGCGATAGCAAAGGAGATACCCGCCGCCAGCACGATGCCGATCAGTACCTTGAGCAGATCCGATCCCGGCGTCATCATCAGATAGGCGATGATGGAACCCGGAGACGCCGGCCCTACCAGACCACATCCCGTTACATTGAACCAGAAAACTGCCGCCATATTTCCGACAATCGGCGCGATAATGACCAGAGGATTCATCAGCACATACGGGAAATAAATCTCATGGATACCGCCGAGCAGGTGGATAATCACCGCGCCCGGGGCGGAATCCTTCGTCGCCTTATCCTTGCAGAAGAACATATATGCCAGCAGCACGCCGAGGCCCGGACCGGGGTTCGGTTCCAGCATGTACATGATAGACTTGCCGGTCTCCGCCGCCTGCGCCGTGGCGATCGGCGTGAAGATCCCATGGTTGATCGCATTATTTAAGAACAGCACCTTTGCCGGTTCGATGAAGATCGCCACCAGCGGCAGCAGGTTATTGACCACCAGGATATTGACGCCTGCGGACAGAATCGCCAGGATACCGCTCATCACCGGGCCAATCACCACATAACCCAGCATCGCCAGCAGCATGCCGATGATACCGGCGGAGAAGTTATTGATCAGCATCTCAAACCCGGCCGGCATATGGCCATCCATCGCCTCGTCAAATTTCTTAATACAGGTACCGGCCAGCGGACCGATCAGCATCGCCGCCATCAGCATCGTGATGCTCGTATCGCTCATGATCGGGCCGATGATCGCGATCGCTCCGACCACCCGCCCGCGGTCGCCGCCGATCATGCGTCCGCCCGTAGAAGCGATCAGAATCGGGATCAGATAGGTCAGCATCGGACTGACCATACTGTTAAATCCCTCGTTCGGGAACCAGCCCGTATCGATAAACAGGGCTGCCAGAAAACCAAATGCGATCAGAGCGCCGATATTCGGCATCACCATCGCCGATAAAAATTTACCAAAACGTTGTACGTTATTTTTCACGAACCTCTCTCCTTCTTATTCATCACCTTTTCAGAATATAACTTATCGGAAGTTGCGCCAGCAACTGCCGATAAAAGGGGCGTTAGCCCCGTCCATCCGATTATGGGGTTCTGCGTCAGCAGGTTCCCATAATATAACTTATCGGAAGTTCCGTAAGGAACTTTCGATAAAAGGCGCATGCTTTTGCGCCGTCCATCTGATTCTAGGGTTCCGCGAAGCGGGTTCCTAGAATATGAGATTGGTTCAGACTGTCAATAAAATTACAGGACTTCAACCCCGTATTTCCTGCATTCCTCCAGGAAATTTTCCGGTAGCTTCCCGTCGGAAACCACGATATCCACATCCGCCAGCGTCCCAAAACTGAAGCTGCACCTCACATCGATCTTGGACGAATCCATCAGCATGATAACCTGCTCCGACTGCCGGATCGCGGTCTGCTTTAAGATCGCCTCGTCGTTGATACCGCAGGTAAATCCGGATGTAAAATGAAAGCCAGTAACCCCCAGAAACGCCTGATTAAAATTGACCCGCTCCAGTTCCCGGATCGCGGAGTACCCAAACACACTCTGGCTGTAGCGGTTCATCCTGCCTCCCGACAGCATCACCGTCGGCCGGGACAGGTTGGCCAGCTCCGTCGCGCAACTGAGCCCTGTCGTATAGATCAGATAGGACTGATCCGGGATCTCGCGGGCAAACATCGTCGTCGTACTGCCGGAATCCAGAAAGATCGTCGTATCCGGATGTAAGAGTGAGAGCGCCTTCTGCGCGATCACCTGCTTCTCCGGGATGCTCCGCACGGACCTCCGGTTGAGGAAATCATCCGTTCCGATGATGACCTGCACCGATTTGGCTCCCCCATGGACGCGCAGGATCTTTCTCGCTTCATCTAACGTCTTCAGATCCGTGCGCAGTGTCATCTCCGACACCTGCGGAAAGGCTTCTTTGATCTGGGAAAAACTGACGGTTCCCCTGTCATTGATCATCTGAACAATCGCATTTCTGCGCATTTCCATAGAATCCATATGTTTCCTCCTGTCCGTGTCAGCACGGCTCCGGGCAGAAGCGCCTGACACTGTTATTCTTCTATAAAATTCGCCAACAGATATTCCTCTGCCTCCGGGCACCATAACCCGCTGTGCGCGTCCACAATATCAGCCAGGGCAATCAGCCTCTCATCACCCTCAGCCTCACCCTTCGCCCGCAGATCGGTCAACGCGGTTAACGACATCGTCAGATGCGTGTAGATCAGCTTCTTACCGCCCGGGATCTTCGGCAGATTCAGCGTCGTCTCCGCCGCTGCGTCCAAGCCTCCGATATGCGTCACCATGACTGCCGGATTGATACGTCCTTCCGCGGTCAGCCGCAGGGACTCGATCATATCGTCAGTATTGCCGCCGGTCGTCCCCATGACGTGAGTAGAATTATAATGTACGTCATAGAAATTCATCGTCGCGCTGAATTTATTATCCGTCGGTCCGGCAAAGAAGTTCAGGCAGCCGTCACGTCCAAGGATATCGCTGCACTGAGTCACCACCGACGCGACCGGCGCGTAGCACAGCACATCATCATACCCGGTTCCACCGGAGATCTTCATCAGTTCTGCGACCGGATCCTCATAGCTTCCCGTATTGACAAAGTGAAGATCGATCCCTTCTTTTGCGATCTCCTGCGGCGGGAAGAGCGCCGCCGCACGGTCCAGACGATCCTGGTTTAAATCCGTCACAACCACCATCGAAGGACGCACATCCCGGTGAAGCGCGTAGGTCAGTGCGCCGAGGCCCATCGGTCCCGCGCCTGCCATGATCGCCAGCTTGCCGCCCTCCTTGATCCCCATAAAGTGCGTATAAACGCCCATCTGCGTATGATAAGCAGCGTTAAATGCTCCGATACTGCAGGACATCGGCTCTGCCAGAGATGCCTCGTAATAAGCGCGACCCTTGTACTCCAACAGACACCCCAGTTCCATCACCTCAGCCGGGATCACGCAATAAGTCGTGTCTCCGCCGAAAAATTCATACGAATATCCCGGGCTCCACATGGTTCCCTTATAGTTTAACGCCGGCTGCAGGGTGAACTTCATACCCGGCTTAAAGGTATCCTGATGATTCTTTCCCACTTTTACGATATCGCCGGCAAACTCATGACCCATGATCGCCGGATGCTCCGCCACGTCCTCATGGACACGTTTATGCGCGGTTCCCAGAATTGCACATTTATATGTCGACATGCAGATGCTGTCCGATACTACCTTAACAAGGATCTCGTCATCCGTGATCTCCGGAAGCTCAAATTCCTCCAGTCTCAGATCATACGCCGCGTGAAGCCTTACACCTTTTGCTTTCATAAATAAACTCCTTTCTTATCATAATGAAAATCTTATCTGTTTGCAACCGCAAATTGTTGAAATGAAAATTATAACCTCCGGTACTTCACATCCGGCATCAGTCTCTCCACAACCTTATACTCTGCCGCCTGTGTCCCGCTGCACATCACGTTCGCCGCGCCTGTCGCTGTCGAGAGCCGGACCGTCTCTTCCAGACTCATGCCGGCTTCCTCCGCGACCGCCAGAGCCGCCACAACGCTGTCCCCGGCGCCTACCGTGCTGCCCACCGGAACCTTCAGTCCCTGGGCGTAGATCGCCTCGTTTCCGGTCACGTACAGCGCTCCTGCGCCGCCCATCGAGACCACGATCTTTGCAATCCCGTACTGTGCCATCAGTTCCCTGGCTGTCTCCTCCAGCTCCTCCGGCGTTTCCAGTGTCCGTCCGACCAGTTCGGACAGTTCATGCTGGTTCGGCTTGATCAGGTACGGCGACGCCGAAAGTCCGCTCTTTAAAAGAGCTCCGTCCGCATCCAGAAAGACCTTGCTTCCCTTTTCTTCACACGCTTTCGTCCAGTTATAATAAGTGTCCTCCGGCGAGCCTTTCGGCATACTGCCGGAGATCACGACGATGTCCTCCGGCTTCAAACTGTCAAGCAATTCTGACAAAACCCCATTCAGAATCTCCTCCGATACGACCACTCCCGGTTCATTGATGTCTGTGTTGGTGTGATTCACCGGATCGATAATCTTCATATTCGTCCGAGTCTCTCCCTCCACAAAACAGAACTGCGTCTTCAGTCCCATGTTCCGTAGCGCTGTCTGAATTCCCTGACCAGTATCTCCGCCAAGGATCCCAACCGCTATGCTCTCCCCGCCCAGCTTGTCGATCACCTTGGAAACATTAATCCCCTTGCCGCCCGGATCCGTACGCATCTTTGTAATGCGGTTGACCGCGTCGACAGTCAGCGACGGGATCTCGACTGTCTTGTCAAGCGCCGGATTCAGCGTTACCGTGTAAATCATGTCACCCCTCCTTATGATTTTTGTTTAAAAAGTTTGCTAACTTTTGTTTCAACAGCTTGTGATGATAGAATATCACAATTTCGGCAAATGTCAAGACTTTTTCTGTAAAAAATTTTCGAAATTATAATTCTTTTGTTTTTGGAATAAAAGTTTTCGCAGTCGTCACTGTTCCGCAGGCTGCGCAGGATCTGTGTGGAAATTATGCGAAATTTCTTATGGAATTTATTGCAGAACAACTGGTATGTGCCGGTCTGACTGATCTGAGCAAAAAGAGATTCCATTGAAAATCTATCTGTTTTTCAATGGAATCCCTTTTTATTTCGCGCAATACTTTTTCAGCATCCAGATCAGATACAGCGGCAGACTGATCGTGTCCGTCTTTCCAACAGTATTGTCCCCCACATTTTTCAGAGACAATTTAAAACCGATTTCCGGATTATATTTTTTGCAATACTCCTGATAACTTTTTGCCCGCGTGTGAATCTGGGCTTTCGCCTCTACCGGAATGATTCTATCCTCGTATTCAAACAGGAAATCCAACTCTGCCGTGTTTCCTGACCGCCAAAAGTAGGGATGGATTTCCTGGGTGATCAGTTCCGTCAATACATAATTTTCCGTAAAAGCTCCCTTAAAATTGCGATACAAATCCGAATCCTCCAGAATTGTCCGCCAAGAAACACCAGATTTTTTCCTTAAGAGGCCAACATCTGACATATACACCTTAAAATATGTCGCATTCGCCTGAAAGGATAACGGTAATTCCGCATTTGACACCATTTCCAGCCGATAGATCAGACCCGCATAGACTGGATGCCATTTCTTATCGGTACATCACAACAAGCTCATACGGTCTCAAAGTCAGTCTGCCATCTGTCATCTCAGGTTCTTCTTTATAATTTCCCAGAATCTTCTGATAACCGCCGCTCGAGAACATTTCGGAAACGGTACGAACGGTACCAGACAGATTCCCATATACCAAAAGTTCCTCCTCTCCCAGATTTCTGCGATACGCAATCACCCGATCATCTGCTTCCTCGAGAAAGCAAATCGTACCCTCAGATATGATCTTCATTTCCTTTCGCAACGTAATCAGCTTCTTGTAGAACGTAAGAACCGATTCGCTGTCCCCCATCTGTGACTGCACATGGATGGTTTCTGCGTTATCAGCCATCGGAATCCACGGCGCACCATCCGAAAATCCTCCGTTTTTCTCCCCATTCCACTGCATCGGAGACCGGCCGTTATCTCTCGAGCGGGCAGCCAGCACTTCCAAAGCCTCTACCCCCGATTTCCCCTGCTCCCGGAGAATTTGATAATAATTCAGACTCTCCACGTCCCGATATTGCTCAATTGACGCAAAATGTGGATTTGTCATGCCAATTTCCTCGCCCTGATAGACATAAGGCGTTCCGCGCATCAGATGGATCATGCCCGCCAGCATCATCGCGGACTGTTTCCAGTATCTTCCTTCATCGCCAAACCGGGATACGGTACGCGGCTGATCATGATTACACAAAAAGAGTGCACTCCAGCCATTTCCGATCTGCATCCCTTCCTGCCATTCCCGGAACAACTCCTTTAATCTTCGATAATCTGGTTCCATGAGTTCCCATTTATTTCCATCCTTATAATCTACTTTAAGATGGTGGAAATGAAAGCACATCGAAAGTTCCTGTTCATCTGGATTCGAATAGCCAACACAGTTTTTCAACGTTGTCGAAGACATCTCTCCGACTGTCACACAATCTCCGATATCCGCATCCCGTACCAGTTCCTTCAGATATTCATGCACTTTGGGGCCATCCGAATAAAATCTTCTTCCGTCTCCCTCAAAATCATCCTCCCAGACTTCCGGTTTCGAGATCAGATTCACCACATCAAAACGGAACCCCTGGATCCCTTTCGCCTTCCAGAAACGCAAAACATCCTTTAACTCTTCCCTCACCCGCGGGTTTTCCCAATTCAGATCTGCCTGCGTCACATCAAACAGATGAAGATACCACTTGCCGAGCCCCGGCACATATTCCCAGACAGGTCCTCCAAATTTGGATACCCAGTTTGTCGGCATTTTTTCCGGACTTTCTTCTTTAAAGATATAGTAATCCTGATATTCCTTCTCTCCTGCCAGCGCGCGCTGAAACCACTCATGCGAAGTCGATGTATGGTTAAACACCATATCCAGCATGATTCCCATGCCTCTCTTTCTGCTCTCGCTGATCAGTTCCTCCATATCTGCCATCGTACCATATCTGGGATCGATGCGGCGGTAATCCGCCACATCGTATCCATTGTCATTCTGCGGTGAGATAAATACCGGAGTCAGCCACAGATAATCCACGCCCAGATCTTTCAGATAATCCAGTCTCCGGATGATCCCCCGCAAATCACCGATTCCATCTCCATCGGAGTCCTGAAACGATTTCGGATAAATCTGATATACTACCTTATCTCTGAATTCTGTCATTTTACTCTCCATTCTACCACCCTCTGTCGAAGGCACGAACAGCAGTAATGAAAATCTGCTGTTCCCACCACGTTTCCTGTTATTCATCAATTACCGCAATCACAGTATCATTCTCAACAGCATCCATTCCGGTAAAAAATTGAATATGCGAAGCCTTTCCCATCCCTGTTACCACACAGATCGTCACATCCGGATGTCCGGCCTTCTTGATTTTCTCCCGGTCAAAGCGAATCAGCGGCGTCCCGGGCGCTACAACCTCTCCTTCCTCCACCAGATAGGAAAAACCATCTCCCTGCATATCCACCGTGTCAATGCCGATGTGCAGAATCAATTCCATACCATTCTCCAGCACCAGCCCGCAGGCATGCCGGGAATCCGGCATCAGTGCAGTAACCCGACCTGCCGCCGGTGCACAGAGAGTCTCATTTTCCGGAATGATAGCAAGTCCCTCACCAAGAACACCTTCGGAAAACACGCCGTCTCCTACTTCCTTTAATGGTATGACACGTCCCGTCAGATATGCTTTCCACTCATTCTGATGACTGGATTCCGACTCTCCTGCCGATGATCTGTCCGCATCCGCTTTCATTCCTTTCTCCAATGTCCCATTTGCATTCTTCGAATTCAGGAGTCCTTTTTTCTGATTATCCATTCCATCCTCTATATTCCCTTTTTCTGCGGTTTCCAACACTACAAGTCGATTTTTCCCAACGAATACAGTCAGGACAAATGAAACCGTTACTGCGACAGCCATGCAGACTGCAAAGTTCAGCATAAACTTTGGCTGAATCGACAAAATTCCCGGAAGTCCTCCCACGCCGATTGCGTTTGCTGTCGTACCTGTTGCTACGCAAAGCACCGACGCGCAGGCCGAACCGATCATCCCGCATACAAACGGGAATACATACTTCAGATTGACGCCGAAGATCGCCGGCTCTGTAACGCCAAGATAGCAGGAAACGCATGCCGGTACATTCACTTCCTGAGCGGCCGCCTCCTTTCTCTGCAGATAGATCATCCCCAGAACCGCCGATCCCTGAGCGATATTAGACAGGGCGATCATCGGCCACAGCATGGTTCCGCCATAGTCTGCGATCAGCTGCAGATCAATCGCATTTGACATATGATGAAGGCCCGTGATGACAAGCGGCGCATAAACCAGACCGAAAATCGCGCCAAACACGACCTTAAATGTACCTGTAATCCCGGCATACACAACTGCAGAAATCGCTGAACCGATTTTCCATCCGATCGGACCCAGGATAAAATGTGCCGCAATCACCGAAAGCACCAGGCTGCAAAAGGGAACCACAATCATCGACACCACCTGAGGCGTGATTCTCCGGAAAAACTTTTCCAGATATACCAACGTAAACGCGGCAAGGATAGCCGGCAGAACCTGCGCCTGATAGCCAATCATATTGACCTGAAAGAATCCGAAATCCCATTTGGGAATATCCGCTGCCACCGTAGCCGCAACCGAATATGCATTTAACAGCTGGCCGGAAACCAGCGTCAATCCCAGAACAATTCCTAACATCTGTGTCGTCCCCATCTTTTTCGTCACAGACCAGCAGATTCCGACCGGGAGCATGTGGAAGACTGCCTCTCCGATCAGCCACAGAAAGCTGTCGATCCCTGACCAGAACTGACTGATGTCGCACAGTGTTTTTGTCCCGTTTTCAAAGAGATACATGCTGTCAATACAGTTCCGAAATCCCAGGATCAGACCGCCTGTGATAATCGCCGGAATCAGCGGAGCAAAGATTTCCGCAAGGGCTGTGATCATTCTCTGCATCACATTCTGATTCTGCTTTGCCGCCTGCTTAACCGCATCCTTTGACACCCCCTCCAGACCGGCAACTGCGGTGAAGTCATTATAAAAATCCGCCACTGTGTTGCCGATAATTACCTGAAACTGACCAGACTGTGTGAAACTGCCTTTCACAACCTTCATCGCCTCGATCCCTTTAACGTCGGCTATCCCCGGATCGTTCAGAACAAACCGCATCCTTGTCATACAGTGTGACACCGCGGCAATATTTTCCCTTCCGCCCACGAGTGCCAGAAGTTCTTTTGCATCTTCCGCATACTTTCCCATAAAATTTTCTCCTTACATTTGCTTTCTCTTGTTTAAACAAGTTCTTATGTCCTTATTTTTACCACACTTGTTTAAACATGTCAAGCATTATTTTGAAATTTGTTTAAACAAGTTTAATGTTTTTTCTTGACTCTTATTTTAATTCTTTTATAATAAAGATAACACTACGGAAAACTGAGAAAAGAGACAATTGAAATGCCCAAAAGTAAATTTGAAGAAATCTATCAGGATTTGAAAAGAAAAATAGAATCAAACGAATACCCCTATCAGCAGCTTCTCCCGTCAGAGAATACCCTGGTTCAAATCTATGGCTGTTCCCGGAACACAGTTCGTCGCGCGATCGGACAGCTGGTGACCGCCGGTTACGTCCAGACAATGCAGGGAAAGGGTGTCCGCAACATCTATCGTCCCGTTGAGCAGTCTACCTTTACCATCGGCGAGATTGAAACCTTCCGCGAGTCCACCATGCGCAACGGTCAGTCCTCACGGACAGAAGTACTGCTTTTCTCCGAAATCACAATCGATGAAATGCTGTCTGCCCGCACCGGTTTTCCTATCGGCGCACCGGTATACTATCTCCAGAGGCTCCATTACCTGAATGAAAAGCCCCTGATCCTGAACCACAACTATTTTTTGAAGGAAGCCGTCCCTGACCTTACTCCGGAAATCGCCCGACATTCCATATATGATTATCTGGAAAACACAATTCATATGACCATCGTCAACAGCAAGCGCATCATGACGGTCGAAAAGATTACAGAAATTGATGAGAAATATATGGATCTGAACGCAGAGGAATACAATTGTGTCGCGGTAATCACCAGCTTCACTTACAACAGCAGCGGCACCATGTTCGAATATACACAGTCACGGCACCGCCCCGATTACTTCCGCTTTCAGGACAATGCCGTGAGAAAATCAACGCCCATTCTTTCTCCGTTTATTCCGTCCTCTACACCTGAAAAAATTTAAAATCGGGTATTACACCAATAATTTTTTTGTGCTATACTGGCAAAGCTGCCCAAAAACAGAAAAGAAACTATGATGGTAACCTGTATGCGTGAAAGTCATGTCATGTATACAGGATTTTTTTATGGAGGTATTTATCATGAATGAACAAACAAACCGCTACTTAGCAGAAGCCCCGATCGAAAAGCTGATGCTGAAATTTTCGATCCCGTCGATTCTGGCGCTGCTCGTCTCTTCACTCTACAACATCGTCGATCAGATTTTCATCGGCCGGGGAGTCGGATATCTGGGAAATGGCGCGACCAATGTTGTGTTCCCCATCACCGTGATCGCGCTCGCTGTTGCCCTCATGGTAGGAGACGGTTGCGCCGCATTTTTAAGTCTCTGTCAGGGAATGAAGGATCAGGAATCCTCTCACAAGAGTGTGGGTAACGCCATCCTGATATTTATCCTTGCCAGCATCCTGCTGGTCGCTGCTTTTGTACTGGGAAGAGAAGGGATCCTGGCAGCATTTGGCGCAACGGAAGGTAATATCGCCTATGCCAGAGCTTATTTTGATATTATCGTGATCGGACTGCCCTTTTATATCTTTACCAATGGCATTAATTCCATTATCCGTGCAGATGGGAGTCCGAAATATTCCATGCTTTCAACATTAACCGGCTGTATCATCAATGTGATCCTGGATCCTGTCGCTATCTTTATCCTGCACTGGGGCGTCGAGGGTGCTGCTCTGGCTACCATCGCAGGTCAGATCGTTTCCGCCATCCTGGGGATGATCTATCTCTTTCGCACGAAAACCTTTCGCTTACAGAAAGAGAGTTTTCGTCCCAACGGAAGAATCATCCGCAAAATCCTGCCGCTCGGGGTCAGCAGCTTCCTCACCCAGCTTTCGATTGTGATTATCATGGGCGTCATGAATACCACTCTGATTAAGTATGGCGCGCGATCGGAGTACGGCGCGGATATCCCCATGACTGTGATGGGCATCGTCATGAAGGTATTTCAGATTGTCATTGCCTTTGTCGTCGGTATCGCCGCGGGATGTCAGCCGATTGTCGGCTATAATTTCGGCGCGGGTATTTATAACCGTGTAAAGGAACTATACAAAAAGATGATGATCTGCGAGGTAGTCATCGGCCTGATTTCTACGATCGCGTTTGAGTTTTTCCCGGTTCCGATTATCAGTCTGTTCGGCAGTGAGAGCGAGTTGTATATTCAGTTTGCCATCTATTCATTCCGCATTTTCCTGGCAACCATGACTCTGTGCTGCGTTCAGAAAGCGACCAGCATTTTCCTGCAGTCATTAGGGAAACCGGTCATGTCCCTGACCTTGTCGCTGCTGAGAGACTTTATCCTCAGCGTTCCCCTCGTGCTGTTCCTGCCGGAGTTCCGTCAGCTTGGCGTTATGGGGCCGCTATATTCCGGTCCGATCGCGGATGTCGTCTCATTTACGGCGGCGATGATTATGATGGTGTATGTTTGGAAACAGCTGAGCGTGAACCGCTTTGTCGAAACTGCTATCCAAAATGAGCCTGTACTCATGAAAAATTAACCGCAGGATAAAAAATAGAAACTTCTGCTACACTCAAGGCAAATAGAAAGCTGCCGCTTACATGGTAAAAACAGCAGGCGGCAGCTTTTTTATGCGCCGGGCCGGGTAAGGCATTTTGCAGCGAGTATGAGGCGAAAAAGACACCTCCTGCTTGATTTTCTTTCTTCACAATGGAATTCCACTATTTCCTGATAAATGAAATATCCTGGTCAGGGATTCCTTCCTCGTCAGAGATGTATCTCTCCACTTTCATATGAAGATTGTACTTTTCTCTCAATTCTGAAATTTCCCTCATCATCGGGGACGCATGGTGAGCGTCAAGCGCGGCCTGGTCTCTCCACATATCGATCAGCAACACCGTCTCCGGGTCGTCCACCGGATAAAAATACTCATAACGTAGGTTTCCCTCCTCCGCGCGAATTCTGGCAACTGTGCCGCCTGATACCATCTCCTGCGCGAATTTTCTCGCATTACCTCCTGAGCCCGTATAATAAAGATTCACTACAATTGCCATGTTAACATCTCCCTTCTGAGCAAATTTTATTTTTTACCCGCCCCTGCACATAAAAAATACAGGTATGGAGTAAATATCGTTTCTATTTTCCCATACCTGTATTATAATTCTCTGTCATTCACATATCAAATACTTAATTTTTATCGATCATTTATGCCCCAAAAGTACTAGATGCTCATCATTTTCTCAGTCTGTACCTTTTTCACTTCTTCTTCGCTAATACCCAGAAGTGCCGCGATTTCCGCAGGTTTGCGGCCATCGGCGGACCATTTAAAGATCAACATTTTATCGCGCTGTTCAATTCCCTTTTCAATCCCATCTTTATAAATCATCTGTCCCAGTACTGTCATGCTAAACGCCTCCTTTAAATCGCTCACTTCTTCTTTTTCCAAAAATTTCACAGCGAACGCGAACAGGATCGATCCCATCCTCCGATAATCGGTTTCATCCAGGTTATCTCGTTCTTTCTGTAAAACCAACAGCGTCCGGCGAATCCGTTCTTTTACACTCAGTTTTCCTGACATTAACGGTGTCAAAAGCAGTTCCACCAGATCCATACGTTCCACCTTTGTGGTTTCCTGAATCTTTTCAACCCGCCGGATCTTTTCGTCTGCATTGGACAGCTGCATATTGATAATGCTGACCTTATAAGTATTAATACCAGTTCGAAGCTCTCTCAATGGCAACTTCACATTAGCTGTACACAGCACACTCGTCACCACATCAACGCCGTATATATGGCTGGTCAGCGCCTCCGCGGCGCGAAAACGCACCAGATCTTCCCTGACAAGCCGGTCGGATTCAAACTCCATATGCCGCCACTGCCCATTATTCATCACAAACATAAAGTCCTGAAGGAGATCCTTCATTTCCAGATGTACAGCTTCCGAAGGAGCAACCCCGACCACTTTTTCCTCAATACCCAAACGCGGCAACAATTCCTTTGCAAACAACTGCATCGCGTCTTTCAACGTCCGATCTTCAATTGGTAACGGTAATTTATCTTTCGTAAGAAGGTCCCTGCTCTTTTCCATGTATCCTCCTTTACTCATCTGTGCAGGGAAGCTATCTTTTCATTGATCATTGTTCCGGGCAATCGTTTTTTGCATTTCTATCAATCGATGGAAATGTTCCTCTTACGTAAGCATCTATGAGTTAGACAACCTCCCGCCGTCAGTCTTATCCAGATCCATCTTTACCTCACACTTGCTTATGTTCGTTTTTCTCACCCGGTTGATCTATTATAACATACAACGAAGGACATCTGCAACCCAGGGAAATAGAATGATAGAATCGATCACTTATGCTCCAAAAGCACTATTTACTCATAATCTATGAAAAACCGGCTCCATGTTTTCATACGTGCATAAATACTCAAATCCCATCTCTTTCAAAATCCGGCTGTCTTCCCTGATATAAGCCCCCAGATGGGCAGGCGCGTGGCTGTCGCTCCCGATCGTCAGGATTTTGCCGCCCAAATCACGATACAGTTTCAGGATCGCTGCGCACGGCTGTGAATCCGTTAATTTATAACGATGGCTCGATGTGTTAAGTTCAATCCCTTTCCCATCAGCAATCACTATTTTCAAGATTTCCGCAACCATTGGACGAATCTTTTCAAACGGGTACACACCCGCTTTATCATAACGCGCGATCAGGTCCATATGCCCCAGCACACTGTAATTTTTATAATTCTTCACCAGATTTAACATTTCCTCGTAATAGCGCTCATTGTACTCCTGCTGTGTCCTGCCGCGCTGAAAATCCTGCGTCCAGAATTCCTTATCCTCCACCTGATGTACCGACAGGATGATGAAATCAAACGGATAACGGGCAAAAAGTTTCTCATACAGCGGGATGGTGTGCATCTGCATGCCAAACTCCAGGCCGGTTTTAATCCGGATTTTGTCGCCATAAAGTCTCTTCATCTTTACGATCTCGGCCATATACTTCGGATAGTCCACATTGGCAAAGGGATCACCATTGCGGTATTTGATTTCCTGTCCCCAGTCCCAGTCGATCTTAATTCCATAATCCACATGATCGGTAAAACAGATTTCCTCCATCCCCATCTGGATGGCATCTCTGACCACATCCTCCATGGGATAGGTAGAATCGTCACTATAGTAAGTGTGAACGTGGTAATCTGCAAACATTTGTTTTTCCTCCTTCAGCAATATCGTTTTATCATTCGTTTCTCTTTGGTTTTACAACATCATGATCTCGTTCTACGGCGTCATGTTCTGATTCTGCGGCATCATGCTCTCGTTCTACAGCATCATGACCCAGTGCCTCCCAGTTAATCTTCTTATCTCGGAAATAATACTCCCTGTCCCGCTCATTAATCTCCCGCAGCACTCGGCAGGGATTGCCGACCGCGACAACATTGGATGGCACATCTTTCGTAACCACACTGCCGGCGCCAATCACAACATTATCGCCGATCGTGACACCCGGCAGGATCTGGACTCCCGCGCCGATCCAGCAGTTTTTGCCGATATGAACAGGCACATTGTACTGATATCCCTTCTCGCGCAGCTCCGGCAGGATCGGATGAGCGGCAGTAATCACGGTCACATTCGGGCCAAACATCGTATAATCACCAACATAGATATGGGTGTCATCCACCATCGTTACGCCAAAATTACAGTAAACTCCCTTTCCGAAATGTACATGACCACCGCCCATATTTGAATAAAACGGCGGCTCAATGTAGCAGTCCTCACCAATTTCAGCAAACATTTCTTTCATCAGTTTCTGCCGCCTGCTCATTTCCGTCGGACGGGTCTGATTAAAATCATAAAGCCGGTCAAGCCGTTTTTGCTGATCCCGCATGATTTCCTCATCGCCGGGCAGATAGAGCTCTCCGGTATTTAATCTGTCCTTCATAGCCATATAAATCTCCATTCCGCCGCTATTTTGTTGGCGGCATAAATGCTGAAGAAAGGCCTGTTTTCTTCCACACAGGGCTTCCTCCTGATATCCAGTCCTTTATCCAATTCTTTACCCGTTTTTACATAAACGCATGTATAACAAATCGGGCCCGTTTTTTGCCCTGCCGCAACACTGCAAGATTGACTTTCGTCCTTTTCCGCGTATAATTATATCGTAATTAAAAGAGGAATACTTTCAATATTTCGCAAAGAATTATAACAATATCGTTAATCTGCATGTGGGAGGGAATACATGGTACGGGTAGATATCAGAAAGGACGGAGCTGAGAATGTACGATACGATTATAATGGCTATTTCGCGTATGTACGCAAGGGGCTGCTGTCATCGTATCCCGGTTTCGCGGCTGACAGCCACTGGCATGATGATCTCGAATGGATATCCGTTATCTCCGGCGATATGGATTACAATGTCAACAGCGAGGTCTTTCACCTGGAAGCCGGACAGGGTATCTGGGTGAACGCCCGGCAGCTTCACTATGGCTTTTCACCGGAACACAGGGAATGTATCTTTACCTGTGTGATGCTGCATCCGATGCTTCTTTGCGCATCTCAGCAAATCGACCGCGACTTTATTATGCCGATTATCACGGACGAATCCTTTCCCTATATCCTGTTGGACAGCCACATTCCCTGGCAACAACAGACATTGGATCTCATCCAATGCGTCTACGATATCCGCGAGTCTCCTTACGCGCCGCTCCATATCCAAAGCCTGTTTTATCGCATATGGATCTTAATAAGCGAAAACGCAACGACTGTCCGGAAAAAAGCAGGTGTAAGCGACCGCAAGCTGTCCATCCTGAAGGATATGCTGTCCTGTATTCAGGAAAACTACAGCAGCAGAATAACACTTGCTGCGATAGCCGCCGCAGGCAACGTCAGCAGCAGTACCTGTCTTGTCCTGTTTAAAAAATACCTGCAGGATACCCCGGCAAACTATGTAACCAAATACCGGATTAAAAAAGCGATGAATCTCTTAAGCAAAAGCGACCTCTCCATCACCGAGATTGCTTTTGACGTGGGTTTCCGGGGAGCCAGCTACTTTGCCGAGACCTTCCGCAAAAACTGCGGATGCTCACCGAGCGAATACCGGGAAAGGCACGCCGCGCCTTGAGAAATAAAAGAGGAACCTCTGCAGATCCCTCCCGTTTCAAAGATCATTCAAAGCAACCAGCCTACACGATCCGTATACAGTATCTATCTGATGCTCATTGCTTTTTAACAGAAAAAACGATAGAATGAATAAGAATAAAAAGCGGGAATGATACAACAATATTTCTATATTAATCGGAATGATTAACCTGAATGACTCACGGAGGCAGTAGAAAATGAATAAATATCAGATTACCAACGGAAAAATTTATACCGAACGATATGATTTTGAAGGAAACGACCTGTACATTTCCGGTGACCGTATCACTGACAAATCTTCCTATCTGGCCTCGGATGGCGAGGGCACCGTCATCGACGCTGCCGGAGGCTATGTGATCCCCGGCCTGACGGACATCCATTTCCATGGCTGCAGTGGATACGACTGCTGTGACGCAACGCCAGAGGCTCTGCGGGCAATCGCGGACTATGAAGCGCAGCACGGCGTCACAACGATCACCCCAGCCACTATGACGATACCGGAGGATCTCCTGATGCGGATCGCTCAGACTGTTGCTTCCTGTACCAGCGACGCCGGTATCGTGACCGAGACCGGCGCGGTTCTGGCCGGCCTCTATATGGAAGGTCCATTTATCAGCCCGGCTAAAAAGGGCGCACAGAAAGAAAGCGCGATCCGCAAACCGGACCTCACTCTCTTTGAACGGCTGCAGGATGCTTCCGGCGGCAGGTTCCGCACCGTGGCGCTGGCTCCGGAGACGGAAGGCGCCATCGACTTGATCCATGCTCTGGCCGGTAAAATCACACTCTCCCTCGCACATACCACTGCCGATTATGACACCTCACGAAGGGCGTTTGAGGCGGGAGCCTCACAGGTCACTCATCTCTATAACGCTATGCCGCCTTATCTGCACCGGGCCCCGGGACTCATCGGAGCCGCCGCGGACGACCCGGACTGCATGGTTGAACTCATCTGTGACGGTGTTCACATCCATCCGGCCGTCGTGCGCACGACCTTTAAGATCTTTGGACCGGAGCGAATTATCATGATCAGCGACAGTCTCCGCGCGACCGGTATGCCAGACGGCAGATATGAACTGGGCGGACAGACCTTCACCGTCCAGGGAAAACGCGCGCTTCTGGAGGACGGCACGCTCGCTGGCTCCACCTCCACACTGATGGACTGCCTGCGCACTACCGTCAAAGACATGGGAATACCGCTCACGGATGCTATACGCTGCGCCGCTGTCAACCCGGCCAGAGCGATCGGCATCGATGACCGGTACGGAACCCTTGCACCTGGCAAATATGCCAATATCGTAATCCTGAACACTGATCTCTCACTTCGAGCCGTGTATATGCATGGCCGGATCATTGCCCTCGAAAACTAAACCTTCAGCAAAGCAACAATTATGTACGCAAATCGGGCAGGGACACTTTCCCTGCCTGCCGCATAGGGTGCACCCGGCGCCAGCCAGAATGAAACCCCATAATTAATACGGGATTCTAAAATAATCCAGATAGCCCTTATATTTATCCTGTGCGGCCAGACAGGTATCGGTAAGATAGCCTTTTTCATGGTTCCACTCCTTTAATCCCCGGTAATAGAACCATTTCAAATCGTCGTCGATTATGAACGGAACCATATGATATTTCAGACATTCCTTAAACAGGATCAATCTTCCCACGCGGCCATTGCCATCCTGGAATGGATGAATCCGCTCAAATTTTACATGAAAGTCCAGGATATCTTCAAAATTTATTTCTGCTTTTGTATTATATTCTGTCAGCAAAGATTTCATTTTATCACTGACTTCTTCCGGAAGGGCGGTGTCCATGCCGCCCACTTCATTCGGAAGTTTCTTATATTCGCCAACTGCAAACCAGTCCTTCCTGGAATCACTGGTTCCATTCTTTAAATGCAGGTGAAGCTCCTTGATAAACCTCTCTGTCAATGTCGCCTTTGCACGATCGATAATCACATCAATACAGCGAAAATGATTTACGGCTTCAATCACATCATCCACATTCAGGACCTCATTTTCCATACCAATCGTATTTGTCTCAAAGATATATCGGGTCTGATCATGAGTCAGCCGGCTGCCTTCGATATAATTAGAATTATATGTTAATTCAATCTGTGTCTTATGATAGATACCGCCACTATACTTACTTGCTTTCTGTTCCCGCAGGATATCCAGCAAAGGTACTGTCTGTTCCCTTTTTTTATTGGAGCGCTCCGGCTTTTCGGCGTTCTCCGGGATATTCCAGGTCTTACCAGTGAGAAATGCACCTTTCACTCTTCCCTGGGCACAGTAATTTCTCACACTGCGTTCGGAAACATTCCATTTTTTTGCTATTTCAGTAACGGAAAGATATCGCATCTGCTCTCCTCTATATGATAAATTCTGTCATTGAGTGCATGAACTTATTATATAGTATAACACAATACCGGCAATAAATCCATCGATCAGCTATCTATCCTCAGTATTTTTGCCGATTCTTTCCTTTTCCCTGTCACACCAGGCACTCCTCACGAACCTCCAGGCAATATCCTAGCCCGCGAAACGTCATGATTTTGATATCCGAGTGGATGGAGCTCAGCTTTTTCCGCAATAAAAATACATATGCTTCCACATAGCTTTCCTCTGTACCCGAATCATCCTTCCACACCTGTGCAAGAATCCGCTCTTTGGAAACCACGGTATCCTTGCTCCGCATCAGGATCCGCATAATCATAAACTCTTTCGGCGGGAGACGGACGCTGCGCCTCCCGCAAACCATGATGCCGGTCAGCAGGTCCAGAGTTGTATTGCCCATCGTTAAAGTATCCGTCATCTTCTCCCGCCGCCGCAGCAATAACTTCACACTGGACAGTAATTCCTCCGTATTAAATACCCGCGGCAGATGGTAATCCGATCCCACGGTCAGTCCGCGGATGCGCTCCTCTTCCCCGCATTTCTCACTGAGCAGGATGATCGGTATATGATAATTTTTCTGCCGCAGCCGAAGCGTTACCTCATATCCGTCAATCTTCGGCACCATGACGTCCACAATCAGCAGATCGTAAATGCCTCGCAGCGCCTGATCCAGCCCCTCTTCCCCGTCACCCGCAATTGTTACATAAAACCCCTTATCCCTGAGCAGCAGCTCAAGGTAATCGGCGATTACTCTGTCATCTTCGATAATCAGTATTTTCATCGTGACCGCCTTCCTTCCCTCGTCAATCCAGATCCATGATCCCCTTCACGGCCCAGTCATAAGTCTCCATTGCCTGCAGCAGGCTCAGCTGCGCGGACTTATAATCGGCTTCTTTCTGGATATAAGTCAGTTCTTCCTCCAGATACTCCGCCCTCGAAAGCATACCCATACTGTATTTACTCTGGGCATTATTCCACGAGATACCTGCACTGTGGTAACCGGTTTCCGCCGCCTCATAAGCAGTTTTCGCGCTCTGGACGTTCTCATACCGATCGCTCATTTTGACCTGAATCTGATTTTCATAATCCGCCATCGTACGGTCCTTTTTCGTCTTCGATGCCGTACTGTCCGTCGAACTGCTCCTTTCACTAATCAGATCTGTATTATTATCAATCGCTTTCTTTGTATCAGCTTCCAGGTCATAGGCGTTCAGGCGGCTTTCATCGATCTCCGGGATCTCTCCGATCGACATGCTTCCCTGTTCATCTACCCCCAGAAGCAGGCACAGATTCCGGTACGAATCCGTGGCACCGTCATTCGCTGATTCTGCTGAGGCGCTCATGGACAGCCAGTTATTATAAGATGTCAGCACATCCTGATCGGTCGCCAGTCCCGCACTCTGCTTGGTGACGGTATCCTCATACATTTTCCGGTACAGTTCTTCCATTTTGTTCCTGTAATCCGCCTGCAGCGATGCAGACCAGTACGAAACCATCAGCGACTGCGCGCTGTTGGTCAGCTGCTTTTCCTGTGACAGCCGCGACTGATTCGAAGAATAGCTGTCCAGCCGGTTTATCATCTTATTATAGCTTTCCACTGCCGATGAATACACCGCCTGATAACCGGAATATTCCGCATAGTCTTCTGTCTCTCCGTCATCCTTGGCGTCCTTTTTCTTTTTGATCGCGCTGTCCCGTTCCGCCCGAAGCGTATCCCGGATATAAGTATAATCCTCCCGTGACCGCTCCGTACTGCCCGTCAGTTCCTGAATCGACGTATTATAATAATGAATCAGACTCCCCAGTTCATCATAATCGATCACGGAGTCATTCAGACGTTCCGCGGAAATCTGATTGCCGTCCACGGCCACATAATTGCCGATCATATCCGCGACTTCTTCATCGTCCGATTCTTCCGTACTCCCGGCGACTACGACCCCGGAGCCCTCCGGTCCTGCCGCCGCTCCGTCTACACTCGCCCAGACTGTCCTGCCAGCCGGCAACACGATTGATAAGAAGACAGCCAGCCCCAGCGAAGTATATGCCCGAACTTTTCTCATCCCATCACCTCTTATTCCGCAGATGCCAGGCCATTCACGTACCACTGATAAGTCTCATATGCCAGCAGGAAATCCAGTTCCGCTCTCCTGACGGCCAGTTCTTTACTCTCCGCATTTACGCTGTATTCATTAAACTCATATTGCGTGATCATCCCGGCGTTCAGCTTCTGCCGCGCCAGTTCCAGGTCACGGGCAGCCGCGGTCTGATCGGACAGTGCCTGCTCATAGGACAGCTTCGTCGTCTGCAGAGACTGATATGCGCTGGCTACCGACACCCGGATTGCCTTTTTATTTGCCTCAATGGTTTTTGACAGATCTTCTTTTTTTGATTCGGTCTGTGAATTGTCATATTTGCGCTGATTGATCTGCAAAGTATAGTTATTTTCCACTGCCGTCTCCTGGTCCGCCTCCAGATCGATCACCTCGACCGCGCTCATGTCCACGTTCGGCAGATCGCTGATCTCCGGACTATCGCTGCCGTTCCAGCCCAGCATCACGATCAGCGACTGACGGGTGTTTTCGATCTGCTGCTTCAGCGTCGCTTCCGTATTTTCCTGACTTTGCACTGCCTCCAGCGCGTCGAGAACCTCCGCTTCTGTCGCGGTCCCGGCCTGCTGTTTGATCACAGCCAGATTGTAGGCGTCCTCCAGCATCTCTCCGGATGCCTCTGCCTCCGCAAGCTGAAGCTGATAATCATAATAAGCAATAAATTTCGACTGTGCGGATAAGACCAGATTATCCTCCGCCTGACAATACGTCAAGTAATACGTATGGCTGTCTTCAATATTATCGTCCGCCTGCTCCCTCAGACTCTTTGCCTGCAAATCCAGCTGCAAGTCGCTGACCCTCTCCGATGCGGTATCTCCGCCGCTTCTGCTCGACTCAAGATCGTTTGCCAATGACAAATACTGATTCGAGATATCTTTTCTTGTCGTTCCATAGTCCTGAATAAACGTCCGGTACTCATACTGATTATTCTGCACTGTTACATTATACTCATGGATCAGATCCGCGATCTCGTCATATTCCAGCACATTATCCTGGAGACGGCTCCACTCCTCCTGCGTCCGGGAAAAATCCGGGCTGGCCGCCAGCGCGGTCACAGGAGCCATCGTCCCCATGACACACGCCAGTAGACCACAGATGAAGGTTCGCATCTGACAGTCACCCGCGCAGGATTGTTTTCTGACCCGGAAAAATCTGACATTAAACAGGCTTTTTATCTCTCTGTTTTTCAGTCTTTTCATCTGCCTCACTCTCCTTTTTTCCTGCTCTCACGCTTCGCCTGCCTCTCCTCTCTTCTTCTGGCTTTTTCCTGCGCTTTTCTCATTTTTTCCTCCTGATACCTCTTCTCATCTTCTGAGCTGCGGCTCAGAAAACTATAGAAGGACGGAAGCAGCAGCAAACTTAAGATGGTCGATGCAGTAAGACCGCCGATATTAACAAGGGCCACGCCTCTCGTCGTATTTCCGGAGCTTCCCAGGCCGATCGCGGTCGGGATCATCGAAAGCACTGTTGTCAGCGTCGTCATCAGAATCGGGCGCATACGGGTCGCACCTGCCTCAATTAACGCCGTATCCCGATCCATCGTAGACCGGTACTGGTTTACCGTATCTACATACAGGATGCCGGAGTTTACAACTGTACCAATCAGCATCAGGAAACCAACCAGAGAGATCATGCTGATCGCGCTGTCCGCCAGCCACAACATTCCGAACGCGCCGATCAGACTGAACGGGATCATTACCATAACCATCAGGGAGAATTTCGGCGACTCAAACTGCATTGCCATGACAACGAATACCAGGAAAATCGCCAGTGCGATCGCTTCTCCCAGCGCCTGAAATTCTTCATTCATGGACTGATCCATGGAGTTCATTCCCGTTGTAACCGTCGCAGTCAGATTAGGAGTGACAACCTCCTGATTCAGCTGCATCTGTGTCTGCTCATTTGCTATGTCCGTAAAGTCCGCGGAAATCGTGATCTTGTACTGTTTGTCCTCTCTGGTGATCGACGCCGGGCTGTCGACAAACTCCACGGTCGCAACATCTGTCAACAGCACCGAACTTCCGCTTGAGGTCGGGATTGTTACCCCCGTGATCTGATCCAGAGAATCATAGCTTCCCTCCGGATATTCCACATTGACCGAAACGCTTTCGCCGTCGATATCCAGTTCTGTCGCTTCCGTACCTCCTACGATTCCGCTCATATAGCTGCCGATCTCCGAAGCGGTCAGGCCGTACGCTTTCGCCTTCACCGCGTCCACTGTGATCTCCACAACAGGGCTGGAGTTTTCCGCGTCCGAATGAACCTTGGCAACTTCAGGACGTTCCTTCAGTTCTTCAACAATCTTGTCGGTAACTTCTTTTACTTCATCATAGTCTGCGCCCATCAGGATCGTCTCAAAACTTTCGCCAAAGGACGACATCCCGCTCATGGAACCGCTGACATCAACGGTGATGTTACAGTCCGTAAAGTCCTGCAGTTCCGACTTCCACTGGGTCGCGACCTCTGTCGTAGACATTTTCCGGTCATCCTTCAGATAGGCCGTGATCGACACATCATCGCCGCCCATGACGCCTCCGCCTCCACCGGAAGTCATATAGCTCTTCAGATCCTCATGCTGAGTGATAATGTCTTCAACCTGTTTCGCGATCTCATCTACTTTCTCCGTCTCAAGACCCGGCCGCGTCTCAATGCTGATGGATACCTCTCCGGTATCATCCGAAGCCATCAGCTCCATATCCAGCTGTCCTGCCAGCTGAAACGATGCCAGCAGGAGCACTACGCATACGATAACAACCGTCCTTCTTTTCGGAAGGATGACTCTCATGATCTTCCGATAGCCATTCTGCAGATCCACAATCACACCGGACAGCGGAGCCTTTTCCCTTTCCTCCGGCCGGTACAGCATATAACAAAGCGGAACCACCGCAATCGCCGAGAGTAACGATGCCACCATACAGAATACGATAGTATATCTCAGAGGCCCCAGCATCTGCCCGGTCATACCGGTCAGCATCGCCAGCGGCAAAAATACTACGCACGTCGTTACCGTAGATGCCATAACAGAAGCGCCTACAATATTTGTACCTTCCAGCGCATCCTTGGTATATTCGATCAGTCCGCCTTTACGGCTGCCGGTAACACGGAAACAGCTCTCCAGAACAACGATCGAGTTATCCACCATCATACCGACGCCAAGCGTCATCGCTACCAGCGTGATCACGTTCATCGTCATTCCCCTGAGTCCCATACAGATCAGGGCCGCCAGAATTGATACCGGAATCGAGCTGCCAACGATCAGGGACGCCTTAATGTCACCAAAGAAGAGCCAGATCACGATCATGGAAATCATCATGGCCAGTATCATGGTAAACGCCACGGACTTCAGTGACGATAAAATCGAATCCGCGCTGTCATCAATGATGGTAATCGTCAGGTCCGGATCATCCTGCATCAGGGTCTCGATCGTCTTCTTTACCTGATTGGACAAAGCGATAGCAGTAGAACTCTGCTGCTTGGAAATCGAGATGGAAATGGTATCCTCTCCGTTATAACGCGCAATACTGTCCGACTCATCGGAAGCCCGGTAAATATTGGCAACGTCCTGCAGATAGACGATCCCTCCTCCGGAGGTAGAAAGCGGGATCTCAGCCAACAGCTCCTCTGTGTCGTAATTCATCTTGGTTGACACGGAAAGCTCCTGGCTTCCTACTTTTGTCGTGCCTGCCGGGTAAGACAGATCGGCCGCCGCGATATCACTCGAGATCGACGACATCGTTACTCCATACTGATCCATCTTTTCTTCGATCAGTTCCACGCGGATATATTCCTCCGAACCGCCACGGATGGTAGCTTCGGCAACGTCCGAGAGTTTTTCAAATTCCGGAAGGATGTCATTGTCCACATAGTTATACAGACTGCCCTGAGAAGCATTATCGATCACCAGTGTCATATCCGAACCGGAATCCGAGCTCATCTCAATGATCGTCGGCGTATCACAATCGTCCGGCAGTTCCATGTTGGCTACCTGATCTACCTTTTTCTTCAGATCATCATAGGCCTCGTCCATATCCGTCCCGTATTCGTACTCCAGCATGACCATAGAGGAGTCTTCACTGGAGGTGGATGAGATCGTATCCAAACCAGACAATGTACTGACCGCGTCCTCGATCGGCTTGGTAACCAGCTCGCTGACGTCCTCCGGACTTGCTCCATCGTAAGTCGTCATGATGATCATCATCGACATATCCATATCCGGCATCAGTTCCAGGGACATGCCTGTAACCGACTGATAGCCGAAAACAATCAGGCAGAGAATGCTCAGAACCGCCGTTACCGGCCGTTTGAGAACAAATCTTGTAATTCCCATCTACGCTTCACCTCCTTCTTTACGCCGCGGCGTCTGTCGGCTCTGAGGAAGCGGTCTCATCTGTTGTGCCTGATGAACCTGCTTCCGTCTCCGAAACACCTGCCGTCGATGCAGAAGTTTCCTTCAACCGCACAGAGGTTCCCTCACCAAGCTCCGAGCTCCATGTCGTCAGCACCTGATCCTCAAACTTAAGCCCCGACTGGATCTCGATCCAGTCCGAATCATAGAGCCCGGTCTCCACCTGAACCTTATGTAAGATACTGCCGTCTTCATCATAAGTATATACATAGGAAAGTCCACCGTCATAATAAACCGAATCCACAGGGATCGCCATGACGTCCTGGACACTTTGCGACGTTACATACAGCTTAACCGAGGAACCGGTCGGCAGCACATATTCGTCCATACTCTCATCCATCCGTGCCTTGATCTTAAAAAGCCCCGTATCGGAATCCGCCATGACACTGACCTCATAAACGGTTCCTTCATATTCCTCACCGTCTTTTTCAACAGTGATCAGATCCCCCTCCCGAATCTGGTTTTTCACTCGCTCCGTTACATAAAAAGAAACCACTCTGGCTCCCCGGCCAGAAATAACGCAAAGCAGATCATTCGTAGAAACCTGGTCAAATTTCTCAATATTACAAACCTCAATCAGCCCGGTAATCGGCGCGACAAACTGGCTGTAGGATATCTGATTCTCGTAATTTACTTTCGCGTCGTTATAAGAAATCTGCGCCGAGGTGACAGCGTCCTGATACTGCTTATAGGTCTGCTCGGAAATCCCGCCGCCCGCGTAAAGAACCGATTGACGCGACAGATCATCCTGCGCCTGGCTGAGCGCGAGTTCGGCCGCATCCAGGGAGTTCTTCGCGTTCTCTACCTGCTTAGTGTCAACCTCACAGATCGCGTCTCCCGCCTGTACCACTTCACCCGCCTTGATATAGACTTCCCGCACTTCTCCGGAAACCTTGGGATAAATATAGACAACATCCTCCGGCTCTACCGTACCCACAAGCCCGGTGGTCAGGCTGATATCTCTTTTTTCCGGCGTAGTCACCTCTACCACCGGGTCGGCGACTGCCTCCGCAAACGGACTGGTATTCATCAGACGTGACGCCACCGCAAAACCCAGAATCACGACGACCACGCCCCCGATAATCACAGATTTTTTATTCATAAAGTCTCCTTTCTCTCTCATTTTCCCGTCTATCAATTCTCCTCAGGAAAAGAATGGGTAAGATTTCATTTCCGTGCTATCTTATCATTTCATCATGAACTCGGATTAAATCGAAGATGAACTCAACATGAAGTCACAATAAATTCACAAATCCGGCAAATCATAATTCATTTCCGGTTCATGGAAACGTGATATGATGATATCAAGATTTTCGGGTTAAAACACCAGAACCCGGAAGCCCCTGACGCAAAAGGCGACCATTTCCTGCTATCAGCCTTTTCGTCATAATCACAGAAAAGATACGACAGAAGGAGACCTGTACCATGATGATGATCCATATCTTAATCGCAGAGGATGACGAATCCCTGCTGAACCTTTACAGCATTTATTTAAAAAAAGAAGGATATGAAGTCTTTCCCGCCCAAAATGGACTGGAGGCCTTCGATATCCTTGAAAATAAACACATTGATCTGATTATTACCGATATTATGATGCCGGAGATGGACGGCTATGAATTTGTCCGCCTGCTGCGTAGCCAGAACCCCCTGATCCCAATCCTGATGATCACAGCAAAGGAAGATTTTGCCTCAAAACATCAGGGGTTCCGACTGGGTACCGATGATTATATGGTAAAACCGGTTAATCTGAACGAACTCCTCCTGCGGATTCAGGCGCTCCTGCGCCGCGCCAATATCACGTCGCAAAAGCGCCTGCAGATCGGTTCCACCACGCTGGATTACGATTCTCTGACAATACTGCACGGGACAAAGTCCATGACTCCTCCACAAAAAGAATTTTTCCTTCTGTTTAAGCTGCTTTCCTATCCGGACAAGATCTTCACCCGTACACAATTGATGGACGACATCTGGGGGCCAAACAGCGATTCTGACCTGCAGACCATCGACGTACATATCAATCGTCTGCGCCGTAAGATTCAGGACAATCCGGATTTTGAGATCGTCACTGTCCGCGGACTCGGATATAAGGCGGTGGTTAAAGCGTGAAAACCTTTAAACTCCTGGCTGCCTTGATCATCACTATGCTGATCACCCTGCATATCGGCCTGTTTACCTCCACCACGGTTCTTTATCTCATGGACTGCGGCGGGATCATTCACTATACCATGCCGATCCCCTGGATGCCCTTTTTCGGAACCATCATATCATCGTTTGTGATATCGATCACCCTCACTGCCATCGTTACCCGCAAACTTTTTGCGCCCCTGCGCCTGCTCGCAGATTCCATGGAACAAGTTGCTGCCGGCGATTTTTCTGTCCGTCTCCCGGAAGATAATCCCGGACTCTGGATGCACGATGTCAATGTCAATTTCAACAAGATGGTCACAGAACTCCGGTCCACCGAACTGTTGCAGTCCGATTTTATCCAGAACGTCTCCCATGAGATCAAGACTCCTCTGGCAGCCATGGACGGATATGCCACCCTCCTTTTATCCACGGAGTTAAATTCCGAGCAACGCCAGTACGCCAGCCGCATCTCTGCGAGCTGCCAGAAACTCTCCTCTCTCACCGGAAACATCCTGCTGCTCTCCAAGCTGGAAAATCAGCAGATCGTGTCGGAAAAGACAAACTTTTCTCTGGACGAGCAGATCCGCCAGGTCATTCTCTCCGCAGAGCCGCTCTGGAATGCGCGTTCCCAGAATATCGATCTGGAACTGCCCGAAGTAACCTACTACGGCAGAGAGGATCTGATCTGGCAGATCTGGGGAAACCTGCTCTCCAACGCCATCAAATTTACCCCGCAGGGCGGCGTGATTTCCGTCCGGATCTCAGAAGATCAGGAGACTGTCTGTGTAAGTATTCAGGATACCGGAGTCGGGATGACAGAAGACGTCCTTGCCCACATTTTTGATAAATTCTATCAGGCAGAAGGCAGCCGCAGCACCCATGGCAACGGACTTGGGCTCTCACTGGTGAAGAAGATCGTTGATCTCTGTAACGGCGAAATACTGGTGGAAAGTGAACCGGATATCGGCTCTACGTTTACTGTAGTTTTACCAAAGTCTGTGATATAAACATACACATATCGCAACGATTAAAAAAATATTCTTTATCGCTTAAAACCCCTTTCTTAATCTCTTTCGCAAAATTTCTCTTGCCAAAGAAGAATTCTGAAAATGTAACCATATCAATGATTCGTTTTCTATTAATTTTACTTTTCAATCCGGTTAAACAGAAATTGCGGTCGACCTTCTTTCCAGCCATTGACCGCAATTCCTGTTTATTTTATCCATCTATCCGTCCGTTAATTCTTTTTATCAATCTCTCATCCCTCTATATCATCCCCATTGTCTCCTCGCCGGCGCTCTTTGCCGGATTGACATGGATCATGATGTGCTTGATATCCGGGAAATCCCGCTCCACATTGGTATGGATCTGCTCGGCGACCGCATGCGCCTCCGTGAGGCGCCGCTCGCCATCCACCTCGATCTCCAGATCGATATAAACCTTATTTGCGAATCTCCGCGAATGCAGCACATCCACACAGACCACGCCTTCCTGCCCGGCTATATAATCGCTCAATTTCTGTTCATAACTTACCCCGCAGGAGGTATCCAGCATCCCTGTAACCGCATCCTTTAAGATATCATACGCGACTTTCACGATAAACACACAGATCACCACACTCGCCACAGAATCCAGCACCGGGAACCCCAGCATCGCGCCTCCGATACCGATCAGGGAACCAACCGAGGACAGAGCGTCCGAACGGTGATGCCAGGCGTCCGCGATAAAGGCGGAAGAGTTGATCCGTTTCGCATGGTAAAGCGTATAGTGGTACATTCCCTCTTTTGCAAGGATCGACACGACAGCGGCAGCCAGCGCGATAGCCCCGGGAACAGCCAGCGTTTCTCCGGAGAAAATCTTCTGCAGCCCGGCTTTTCCCACCGCCAGCCCCGTCGCAAGCAAAACAGCTCCCAGCGCCAGCGATGCCACACATTCCAACCGTTCATGTCCATAGGGGTGATCCGCATCCGCTTCCTTCTGAGACATCTTCACGCCGACCCAGGCGATCAGCGTCGTCAGCACATCGGAGAGAGAATGAATCGCGTCAGAGATCATCGCTCCGGAATGTCCAAAAATACCGGCAAATAATTTAAACGCAGACAGCGCGGCATTGCCGCTCAGACTTACCTGCGTCATATGGCGGATGGTTTCCGATTCATTTTTTTCTGTTTTCCGGGGAATTTTTTGAGTCTGTTTTTTTGTTGTCATAAAAGAACCTCCTGTTTCCGTTTACTTTCGGTGGCAGTGATATTTTCTCTTATGCACAGCTTATTGAGACTTTTTCGAAATGGTTAAGATTTTTAATGCAAAAAATCTGTGGAACATACAACTGTCCCACAGATGCGTTTCGCCCTCTGCTGCCGCATCTTGCGGCCCGGCCCCATGACCTCTGGTCATCGCCTGCTCAGTTTGTACTGTTGATCTCGCGTCCGCTGATGGACATAATGCAGTGCAATTGAGTTGGTTTACTTTAACATATTCTATCCATCGCGTCAAGAAAAAGTTCCGTAAGAATTACAAAGAATTTCGTGACATATTCTCTTTTTTTGCTATAATTGTGATTGAAAAAGGCTGAACTGATCGGCCTGAAAGGAGAATACTATGGAACAGGATAAAAAACTGATTGGCCTGGTAGAAAAGTATGAAAATCTGATTTACGAAACCGCCGACCACATCTTTAAACACCCCGAAACAGGATACCGCGAATGGAAGACTTCTGCCTACATGGCAGAGCATTTTGAGGCTCTTGGCTATACCCTCACCATGGCGGGAAATATCCCCGGCTTTTACGCGGATCTGGACACTGGCAGACCCGGCCCCAAAATCGCAATTCTCGGAGAACTGGACTCCCTGATCGTAGCCAATCATCCGGATGCGGATCCGGAGACCTCCGCGGTTCACGCCTGCGGTCATAACGCACAGTGCGCTGTCCTTCTCGGCGTCACCGCGGCTTTAAAGGAACCCGGAGCCCTCGACGGCTTATGCGGTTCGATCCGCCTGATGTCAGTGCCGGCTGAAGAACTGATTGAACTTGGCTTCCGCGAAGAACTTCGCAAACAGGGTATCATTAAATATTTTGGCGGCAAGGTGGAGTTTATCTCCAGAGGCTACTTTGACGGCGTCGATATCGCCATGATGATTCACTCCGGCAAACTCGAAGAAGGCAAAGCGCTCTCGATCGGATCCGGATGCAACGGCTGCGTCACCAAAAACATTACCTTTAAGGGCGTATCCGCTCATGCCGGCGGTTCTCCGCAGGATGGGAAAAATGCCCTCTATGCCGCTACCTGCGGCCTGAATGCTGTGAACGCGATCCGTGAGACCTTCGTCGATGACGAACACATCCGGTTCCATCCCATCATTACTCAGGCCGGCCTGGCTGTAAACGCGATTCCGGAGATCGCAAAAGTAGAGAGCTATGTGCGCGGCGCTTCCTATGACAGTATTTATACCTATAATAAAAAGGTCAATCAGGCACTCGCCGCTTCCGCCGCTTCCATCGGCTGCAACGTGGAAATCGACGATCATCCCGGATACTTCCCGTTAAACAACGACAAGAATCTGGCCGAGATCATGACAGACGCCATGGAAGCTGTCGCTGGCCCGGACACCGTCACCGGCGGACCCTGGGGTACCGGCAGCACCGATATGGGTGACGTCTCCGCGATCATGCCTGCCATACACCCACACGCCAGCGGCTCCATCGGAACCGGCCACGGCAAGGATTATTATGTCGCTGACAAAAAGCTCGGCTGCCTCTATCCGGCGGAATGCCTCGTACTCACCGCAGCAAGACTTCTGAGCGACGACGCGGCTCTTGCCAAAAAGGTCATCGCCGAGGCGAAACCATATTTCAAATCCAAAGAAGAATATCTGGCAGCCATCGATCGTCTGACCATGGATAAAGACGCTGTTATCTATAACGAAGACGGCACGATTACGCTGGATTTCTGTAAATAAGCGTCACGGCTCCCTGTAGGGCGAAAAGAAAAATCAAAAAGAAAAATCAAATTCAAACGTTTCAGGCTCCCTTATGTGACAGACAAATTGAGAATATCCGAATGTCATCACTAAGGGGAGCCTGATTACTTTGCTTATTCTATTGCAGCAACTCATCTTTCTTTTCCAGAATCGCCGCTCCCGCCGCGCATGCCGGACAATCGCAATATACTGCTCCCGCAGCCTTTCGCTCCTTCGAATGCTGTATCATCGCTGCCGTGCGCTCCGCTCCGAAGATCTTTGTTCCCATATCCGATTCCAGCAGGCTGATCAGATCATCGATACCGACCACGTCTTCCTCCAGCTCCGCGATATATTTCTTTGTCTCCTCAGCTTCTCTCTCTGTCCCGACAGCCTCCATCCAGCTGTTGGCGGCCGCCTTCGCTTCCGCACAGCACGACGGCACGGCGATCAGTTCTTTTGACTTTTCCATGACATAATTGACTAATTCTTTGTTCATCATTATGAACTCCCTTCCCTGTAATCTATTTTTAAATTTTAGCACAAATTTGCTGGTCCTGCTACTCTTAAAAGCAGCACATGCATCTGATTCAGCTGAGGCCCTTCTGGAAACCACATATGTGTTCTATCCTGCTGACAACCGCATCTGGCAAAGCAGAAGACGCGTACTGTCGCCAGTACGCGCCTTCTGTCCCCTTCATGCATGTTCCGTCTCAGTCGTCGATCTCAACGTCATACTCAATGATCTTCCCCGTCGACGCATCCACGGTGCATTCATACTCATTCCTGCCGTGATAGAATTCGATCTCATATACCATGATCCCGTCGTCCTTATCCAGCTTTGCCTTTTTAAACCTTACCTCAGACTCCGAGAGTCCGGCTCGCTTTAGCACAATCTCTTTGGCATCGTCTACGCTGATATAGGTGCCGGATGTGCTGTTTGCAGATCTCTGCTGCGAACGCTCCCCATGGAACAGTTCCATCTTGACTTCCAGGATCGCTCCATCGGACTTGCGGATCTCATATTCATACTCTGCCTCATCCGTATAAAACTCGATCTCGTACTTCGCAGCCTCTTTCTTCTCCTGTTTTTCCTTTACCTCAGTAAAAACAACCTCACTCTCCGCGACTCCGGCATCGGCGAGAGCCACGGACTTAGCGCCCTCCAGCGTAACTGCGGCATATGCCGTCCCCACACCAAGCGTTCCGATCATTGCGGTCACACAGGCAACCCGGAGGATCGTTCTCCGCGTTCTTTCCAGGTAATTCATCATCGTGTTTTTCATCTTGTGGTCCTCCTTTCCTGATGTGACTGTAGTATAGCATCCTAATATTAAAGGAACATTAGAATTCCGCAGAACAGCAAAAAATTTATACTCGTTTATCCGGCAGCCGTACCGTAAATACGCTCCCACAGCCAGTCTCACTCTCCACCGACACTGTGCCTTCGTAAAATCCCGCGATCTCCTTCACCATCGCAAGCCCCAGACCATTTCCGCTCCCGGTACGCGACGTATCCGCCTGATAAAAGCGGTCAAAAATCTTTGTCATATCCTCTGGCGCGATCCCGATCCCATCATCCTTTACCGACAAAATCACCCACGGCTTCTCTGTTCTCAGACAGACCTCTGTATGTCCCTCCGGCCGTCCATAACGATAAGCATTGCCGATCAGATTGGATAAAAGACAGGTAAGCAATTCCCGGCTGCCCTGAAAGCACATGCCTTTTTCTATATTCCATGTCAATGAGATGTCATTTTCCCGTATCAGCGCCATATCGGAGCAGAGGCTCTCCGCCAGCTCTGTCAGATCAATTGTTTCCTTCTCATATCGCTCCGGCTGCAGTTCCAGACGGACAAAATCCAGCATCGTGCCGATCAACCGGTTCAGCTTACGCCCCTGCCGCCAGATCACCCGCAGGGCTTCCTCATACTCTGACGCTTCCCGTTCTTTCTCCAGCGTCAGCTCACACTGCGCGTTGATCACCGATACCGGCGTCCGCAGCTCATGAGAAGCATCAGAGACAAACTGCTGCTCGGTCTGAAAGGCGTCTTCCAGCCGGGAAAACATTTCGTCAAATTCCTTCGCCAGCTGATGCAGTTCATCCTTGCCCTCGCCAAGATTGATGCGTTTTTTCAGATCGTCTCCCTGGCGGATCTGCGAAGCTGTATCAGCAATCTGCCGGATCGGCCAGAGCACTCTCGCGGCAATCAAATAGCCACCGACTATGGCGATCAGCAACAGTACCGGAAGGCCAACCAGGGAAACCCGGGAAATGGATGTCAGCGCAGTCCTTCCCTGCAGTTCGGAAACGACACCTCGCAGCCAGAGTTCCTCCAGTCCCGCGGTTTCCAGTTTGCGATCAAAGATATAATACAGCGTTCCATCGATCGTCACCCGTTGGATCTGCGCGTTCAGGAACCCGACTTTCTCCGTTTCCCTCATGACCGGATTCTCCCCGTAAACCAACGTCCCATCAGAATGACAGAGAGACGTATAGATCTCATTCACCTCATCAAGGAAATCATCATCGATCTCAAGATACCCGTCGCCGTAACGGACATAATAATCGACGTCATTCAGATCTTCCGCGTGAAGCACCGCGTAATACTCAATCTCATCGACATTTCCCTGAACCGTGCGAACCAGCATGTCCCGGATCCCTTTTTGTATAATCCGCTCACCAACCGATAAAACGACAAAATAAGTCAGCGCCATCATTACGATCAACGCTCCGGAGAACCAAAGCGTGATCTTCATCCGTATCGATAACTGTTTCACGCTTTCTCTCCTTCCCGGATCACATAGCCTCTGCCGCGCACGGTATGAATCAGCTTCTGCTCCTGACCCTGATCGATCTTGCGCCGGAGATAACTGATATAGACGTCGACCACATTAGTCCCGCCCTCATAATCATAATTCCAGATATGATCCTCGATCTTCTCACGCGAGAGAATGATTCCCGCATTATGCATCAGATACTCCAGCAGAGAATATTCCTTCGCCGAAAGCGTGATCTCACGCCCGCCGCGGGTTACCCGCTTCGCGGCGCAGTCCATCACCAGATCTCCCACGATGAGTTCATTTTGCGCCGTACCATGGAAGACCCGGATCATTGCCCGCAGACGCGCGCCAAGTTCCTCAAAAGAAAACGGCTTCACGAGGTAATCATTCGCCCCGCTGTCCAGGCCCTTCACCTTATCGGCAACGGAATCCCGCGCCGTCAGAAAGAGAACCGGCGTCATCTTGCCCATCCCGCGCAGTGACCGCAGTACGGCAAACCCGTCCGCGCCCGGCATCATAATATCCAGAATCACCGCATCATAATCGGTATATGAGAGAATGTCAATCGCCTCTCTGCCGTCATGGCAGCTATCCACACTGTATCCGTCTGAAGTAAGTTTCTGGGTGATAATGCGGTTCAGGTCACGCTCATCCTCCGCCAGAAGAATTCTCATACCTGTCGTTCCTTTCTTTCCATCCGTCCATCATCCACAAGATAATTTTCTCTTTATCCTGCATTTCCCGGCTGCAGTACGACCACCTGCGCAGCCTGCTCCTTGGTCGTCTCGATCTCGCTCCCGGCAATCGTCACCGCGCTCCCCATCTCTTTCGTAAACTCCCCGACTGTCCCGATCACATCAAATCCAAATCCACCCGCCTCACTGCGATAATGCATCGGGATCACAATCCGCGGATTCAGCAAACGGACAATCTCAGCGGCCTGCTTCGCGTCGATCGTAAAAAAACCTCCGATCGGGATCATGACCACGTCCAGACCTTTCAGCCTCTCCACCTGCTCCGGCTCCAGTTCACAGCCCAGGTCACCCAGATGTGCCACCCGGTTCTCGCCGTCGCTGATAATCGCGATCTTATTGCTGCCCCTCTTTGCTCCCTTTACATCGTCATGATAAGTATCGATAATCTCCACCGTGAACGGACCTCCTGACCGTCCGGTGAGTGTCACACCATCGCGGTAATTGTGATCTCCATGCTCGTGACTACAGAGCACCAGATCCGCTGTCTCCCTCACCGGTTTACAGCCCGGTACGCTGCCGTCCGCATACGGATCCGTAATGATTGAGTAACCGTCTTTTTCCAGTTTAAAACAAGAATGACCGATCCATGTAAGTTTCATATTGACTTCCTCCTGATATTCTCTAAAAATTCTTGCGGCTCCCTCATAAAATCTTGTTTTCATTATAACAAATTTCCTCTGATCGAACAACGACGAACTTGACTCTCAATCGATACCAGATTACAATGAAAAAAACATTTTGTCTAACATCAATCATCACTGACAAAATCGCTTCTATCATCTAAACATAAGAAATGAACTAAGAAAGAAGATAAAACCATGGAAAATCTGAGTATATTTGAAAACATCAACCGCGAACTTTTAACCTTTCTCGACGCAAGCCCGACCGCCTTTCACGCGACAGCCTACATGTGTGCCATGCTCGATAACGCCGGTTATACCCGGCTATATGAGAACGACTGCTGGCGTCTCGCATCCGGACACGGCTACTATGTCACGAGAAATGATTCCGCCCTGGTCGCATTTCATATCCCCAGACCGGACTTTACCGGTTTCCAGGTGATGGCTAGCCACAGCGATTCCCCGGCGCTGAAGATCAAAACAAACGCCCAGATCGAAGTCGAAAATCATTACCTCAAGTTAAACGTGGAAAAATACGGCGGCCTGCTCTGCGCACCGTGGTTTGACAAGCCTCTCTCCGTGGCGGGACGCATCGTCGTCCGGACGCCCGAAGGTGTGCGTTCGCAGCTCATCAATGTCGACCGTGACCTGATGATCCTTCCCAGTCTCGCGATCCATATGAACCGCAAAGCCAATGACGGATATGAGTATAACGCGCAGAAGGATCTGCTCCCGCTCATCGGCGAGGGAAATGCGGAAACATCCGCTGACGCATTTCTGGATCTGATCGCTGCCGAGGCCGGAGTCGCCCGGCAGGATATCCTCGATACGGATCTTTTCCTCTATAACCGGACGAAGGGTACCGTGCTCGGAATCCACGGAGAATTTATCGCCGCTCCGCGTCTCGACGACCTGCAGTGCGCGTTTTCTTCCCTAAAGGGATTTCTCTTGGCCAGTCCGCGCGACAGCGTCGCCGTTCACTGCGTCATGGACAACGAAGAGGTCGGCAGCCAGACCAAACAGGGCGCGGCGTCTACCTTTCTGCGTGACGTGCTCGAACGCGTCAACGACGGCATGGGGCGCAGCCGTGAGCAGTATCTCACCGCGATCGCGTCCAGCTTCATGGTCTCGGCGGATAATGCGCACAGTTTCCATCCAAACCATACGGAAAAAGCCGACCCCACCAACCGTCCTTATATGAACGGCGGCATCGTCATCAAGTACAGCGCCAACCAGAAGTACACAACTGACGCTGTTTCCGGCGCGATTTTCCGTGAGATCTGCAAGCGGGCGCAGGTTCCGTACCAGACATTCCATAACCGTTCCGACATGCTCGGCGGCTCAACGCTCGGCAATATCTCGACCCGCCAGGTATCGCTCAACTGTGTCGACATCGGACTCCCCCAGCTCGCCATGCACTCCAACTACGAGACCGCCGGAAGCCGTGACACCGCATACCTAGTCGCAGCCGCACGGGAATTATTCTCATCGTCTGTGTCGACTGATGGACACGGCGGTTACCGGCTCGCCTGATATCCACACCATCCATCATTACAGCATCGCCTTTCACCAGAAAAAATATCTGGCTGCCGGTTAAGATACAAAATAACCAGATAATCCTGCATTAAAAAATAATTTTTTGGTTAATCTTCCTCAGGATTGCGTGTTATAATACAAATGTAACAGAAGGGACAACTCAACAGACCATTATCCACACATCGATTCACGGAATGGCATTTTCCGCAATCCCTCGCATGGCAAGTCTGCAGCGTATCAGAATTTGGAGGAAGAGATAAAATGGATACTTTAAAAGCTGAAAAAAGAGACATGTCAACGAAAGCTAAGAAACTCAGACGGGAAGGTTACGTAACCGGCAATATCTTCGGCCGCGATATCAAGGGTTCCATCCCGATCAAGATCGCAAAGCTGGAAGCCGAGCGCGTTTTCAAAACAAAAAAGAAAGGAAGCCAGCTCTATCTCGATGTAGACGGCACTAAAATGGACGTCCTGATCAAGGATATCAGCTATAACTTCATGAAGGGCCAGTATGACGAGATTGATTTTCAGGCGCTTGTCAGCAACGAGAAGGTTCACTCCGTTGCCGAGGTCGTCCTGATCAATCACGATAAAGTCGTAAACGGTATCGTGCAGGTTGCTATGGAGGAAATTCCCTACCGGGCATTGCCGTCCGCGCTGGTAGAAACAGTAGAAATCGATGTCGGTTCCATGCGACCGGGTGATGTAGTAAAAATCAGCGATCTGCCGATCGCCTCCGATACGGATGTAGAACTTGGCGTAAGCAGTGATGCGGTCGTCGTCCTCGTTTCCGAACCGCATGACTCCTCAATCAAAGACGCGGATGCGGCGGAGGATGAAGAGACCACAAAGGCAGCGGGGAAATAACTCTCGATTTTACAACTGTCAGCAAACGCGGCAGGAAAATAATCCTCAATTTTACAACTGTCACCATGAGGGTATGACCGATAAGGTCATGCCCTTTTTCTGCGCAGAGTCAGGCCGGGCATTTTGCGGCTAACGCTGCCCTGGGTCCACGCTACGCTTTGATCCGCGCTGCACCATAGGCGTCCCTTGTGGAAAACCAAAATCTTTATTGGCATTAATTCAAATATCCGTTATAATAGGAAAGAACGTCACAGCCGAGTCAACCCCTCGGCCGCTGCCCGGAGGAGGAATCTATGCCCGTCGATATGAAACATACGATCGCGAAAGCGACCGAAACCCTTTTAATCGATAAAAAAGTCATGAAGCTGACCGTGAAAGACATCGTTGAGGAATGTCACATCACGAGACAGGCCTTTTACTATCATTTCGCCAATATACCCGAACTGCTCGAGTGGATTATCTCTCAGCGAGAAGAAGAATTGCTCGAAAATCTTACGGATACAGATACCGAACCAGCCAAAGATCGGATCCGCTACTGGAGCCTGATTATCCTCAACGCGACCTCCCATCTGAAAAAACTTGGGAAATCCGCCTACCGCAAAGAGATCGAAGAGATCTGTTTCTCCCATCTCAAAAAATATTTTTTTCTTGTCGCGCAGAAAAGCAGTGATTTCTGTACCCTTGACTCCTTTGATCAGGATCTGATCATCCGCTATCACTGTTATGCCCTGGCCGGAATCCTGCGCGACTGGGATCCAAAGAACAGTATCGAACAGCTTGACCGGACTCTCTATGATATCTACGTGATTATATCAGGCGAGTTCTGGCGTCTGGCTAAAACGGATTCCGATTCACTGACAGACTAGCACCTCGTATCTGAAATCACTGTGCAAATATCTGAAGATATTTTCTCTGCCATCCATTTTATTTTGACAAAAATCCCGGAGTGTAAAAATTTTTTACACCCGGGATTTTTTGTCTATTGAGATAAATTTCCCTATCAGTATAATCTTTCCTTGAGTGCGGAACCACATTTTTACGAAAGGAGCTGCCCCATGGCACAGGAAATTTTATCCGTGAAACTAAGTGAATTTGACCGACTGTTTACCCGCATGCACGATCTGCTGCAGAAGAGCGAATCTTTCACTCCCGAGCGCATCCGAGCGGAAATTCTCGCCCTGAGCGAAGAATCCGCCAGAAAAGAACTGCTCCTGCATAACAGTCTAAAGCGATCCAAAGCAGCGGCTTCCGGCACACTTCTCAATGGCTTCAACCTGGTCGAAGATACCCTTCGGCAGGTTTCAAACACGCTGGAGGAAAAGTTTCTCTCCGACAGCGATGAAGAAAACAACCTGGAAGCCAGGCTTCTCCTGTCGGAATATGTGCTGGATTTCATCATGCTGGCGGCAAGCCGGGGACTGATTTTCTCTCTGGAAGCCCTGGAAGAGGAACGGAGCCACCCGGCTCAGACACTATAGCTTAACGGACTCCAACAAAGCTGAAAGCCCGTACGACACCGGTTATATTCTCATGTACTCCAGAGATTCGCCTGCGTGGCTCTGATATGCGGTTCGTGTCATCTCCGGGACTTTTACAGCAAATCCGCGGATACCGCTCATGCTGTATCCCACCAATTAAGAAAAGAGGAAGGAAAGGAAACATTCATGAAAGGAAAGTTAAAATGGATCATCGGCTTCATTGTCATCATTCTGATCGGAATGGGACTTTACGTCCGCTTTAAACCCGAGGATGCGGCGGACTACGAGACCCGCCCGACCGTGAGGATCGAACAGCCGCAGACCGGCGATATTGTCCTTTATACAGAACTGACAGGCAAGATTGAACCACAGTCCAAAGCGACCGTGCAGGCTAAGATGAACGGAGAAGTGCTGGAAGTCTTATTCTCTGCCGGCGATATCGTAACAGCCGGACAGCCGTTAGTAACCATCGACTCGGACGCTCTGACCGCGCTCAAGCTCCAGATGGACGCGGCGCAGGTCTCTTTAACCAACGCAAATAACACTCTGACAAGAACCCGTGCCCTGTACGCGGACGGTTTTGTCTCTGACGAGTCCATGGAGCAGGCGGAAAACGCGGCAAGGAGTGCTCAAATCTCTTATGACTCCGCGAAGAATTCCTATGATCTCCAACTCAAATATACGACCGTAACCGCTCCAATCGACGGCCTCATCGAAACACGCAATGTAGACCCGCACGATCACATAGAGACCAGTACAGAACTCTGCGAAATCACCGGAAATGACGAAATGCAGGTTTCCTTCGGCATCACAGAAAAAGTGCTGAATAATGTCCAGATCGGTGACACGATTGAGATCGAAAAAAACGGAAGCACCTATGAGGGCACCATTTTTGAGATTGGTACCATGGTCAATAATTCAACTGGTCTCTACGACGCAAAGGCAACGGTAGATGATACCAAAAGCCTGACCAACGGAACACGCGTAAAAGTTACAGTTATCATGGATCAGGCACGAGACGCTATGACCATCCCGGTTGACGCGGTCAAATACGACAATGGGATTCCTTTCGTCTATGTCTATCAGGACGGCTCGGCAGTCAAAACCGTAATCGAATCCGGTATCTATGATTCGGAACGCATGGAAGTCCTCAGCGGTCTTACCACCAACGATTCGGTCATCACCACCTGGAGTTATGAACTCTATGATGGTCAGGGTGTCCTTCTCGTAGGAGAGGCCGATGACACAAACACACAAAATGACGGGCAGGTGATTGCAGAATGATAGGGTTAACCAAATTTTCTTTACGGCGTCCTGTCACCATCATCCTGACTCTGATTACCATCGCCTATTTCGGTATCCAGGGACTGATGAGTTCGAAAGTCGAGTTAATCCCGGAGATGGAACTTCCTTACCTGATCGCCTATACCGTCTACGGAGGCGCCAGCCCGGAAGACATCAACGAGCTGATCTTACTGGATCAGGAAGAAGCAGTATCTTCTCTTGACAATGTGGACACCGTTTATACTTACTCGATGGAAAACATGGGAATTCTGATGATTTCCTATGAATATGGCACCAACATTGATACCGCGTACATCAACCTGAAAAAGGCACTGGATCAGATCGCTGATGATCTGCCGGATGATGCAGACCAGCCGATCATCATGGAGCTGGATATCAACTCCGCAGCTGTCATCACTCTGGCAGTCAGCGGTGAGGTGGACGGCAACCTTTATACCTATGTCGACAATAACATTGTCCCGGAACTTGAGAAGCTGAGTGCGGTCGGCGAGGTATCCATCGCCGGCGGTCAGGAAAGTTACATCAAGATCGAACTGATCCCGGAGAAACTGGAGCAGTATGGCCTGAGCATGACTACGGTTGCGACTCTGATTGGAGCCGCAGACTTTACAATACCTGCCGGCGACATCGATGTCGGAAGCAAAGCCTATGACGTCTCGGTCGGCAATGATTTTGAGAGTGCCGAGCGTCTGAAGGACGCCATTCTTCCACTCTCCAATGGCGACACCATCCATCTGTCCGATATCGCGAATGTATACGATGCATTGGAGGAAGCAGATTCCATCGGCCGGTATAATGGGGAAGATGTTGTCTCCATTTCAATCAAGAAACAACAGAGCAGTACAGCGATCGAAACTTCCGAACAGGTCACTGCTCAAATCGCAGAGCTCCTCGAGGAATATCCAGGACTTGACATCGTAGTCGTCAATGATTCCAGTGATCTGATCCGCGAATCCATCACCAACGTTTTCCAGACCATGATTATGGCAATCATCCTTTCCATGATCATCCTCTGGCTCTTCTACGGAGACCTGCGGGCGTCCGTTATCGTCGGTACCTCGATCCCGATCTCCATTATGCTGGCTCTGATTTGTATGAATGCAGCCGGCTTTACCTTAAACGTAATCTCCCTGACGTCCCTGGTACTCGGCGTCGGCATGATGGTCGATAACTCGATCAACGTCCTCGACGGATGCTTCCGCGCCAGAGAGAAAGGGCTTGACTTTTACCATGCTGCTATAGAAGGCACCCACACCATGATCGGCTCGATCTTCGGCGGCACCGCGACGACCTGCGTCGTCTTCCTGCCTCTGGCTTTCATGAGCGGACTGGTAGGACAGCTCTTTACCCAGTTAGGATACACCATCGTATTCTCTCTGGTTGCCTCCTTCTTCTCCGCAATTGTGATCGTGCCTCTCTGCTTCCTGAACTGGCACCCACAGGAGAAAGACACCGCCCCGGTAGACGCTCCGTTGAAGGTTTTCCAGAAATGGTACCGCAACGTGATGCCAAAACTGATCCCCAAAACCGGGATTGTATTTGGCATCGTCGCCCTGCTGCTCGTCGCGTCTTTCGCGATGGCAAGCAGACTGGATATCTCTCTGATGGTAACGCCGGATGAGGGCATCGTCGACGCCACAATCAATGTAGAACCCGGCCTTACCATCGAAGCCGTCAATGAAGCAATCGCCGAAGTTGAAGAGATGATTGCCTCAGAAGAAGATGTTGATCATTACCTGCTGACCTATGGTTCCAGCGGTCTGAGCATTTCCATCGGAGATACCGTTGACATCAGTGCTTATCTGAAGGATGATCGTAAACTGTCAACCGATGAAGTGATTGAAAAATGGCGTTATCAGGCCGAAAGCATGACCAATATTACAGCGACCTTTGAACAGGGAAGTACAAGTATGTCTTCCTCCATGTCCTCCAACAGCGATGAAATAGAGATTGATCTGCAGAGCACCAACTATGACGCATTAAAAGAGGCATCCAATGATCTGGTCGCACACCTTCGCGAACGAGAGGACATCTTACAGGTTCACTCTTCTATTGAAAATGGCGCGCCCGTAATCAAAGTAGAGGTCGATCCCGTTATGGCAGAAGCAGAAGGGTTGACACCGTACAGCATCGGCTCCCTCATCTATATGAACTTAAGCAGCACCAATGTCATGACCATCCGTGTAGACAATGAAACAATCGACGTCAACGTTGAGTTTGCCGATGACCAGTATAACAGCATCGAACAGCTCCAGGGCATGATGATCACAACTGCTACCGGAACGACACTCCCGCTGGAAGATCTGGCGGATATCTACTATGAAGACAGTCCGCAGATGATTCAGCGAATGGATAAACAATACCAGGTGGCAATCACCATGCAGCCGCAGGCGGATTATAAGAGAACCGCGGAAGATAATGTCAAAAAATATGTGCAGAACGAATGGGATATGCCTTCGGGTATAGAAATGTCGCAAAATGCCAACGACGAAATGATCGCAGAGGAAATCGGAGCCCTGGTCGGCGCTTTAATCACCGGTATCTTCCTGGTGTTCATCGTCATGGGTATCCAGTTTGAGTCGCCGAAATATTCTCTGATGGTTATGGCTACGATTCCCTTCGCACTGATTGGCTCCTTCGGACTGCTCTTCCTGGCAGACAGCCCCATCAGCATGGTATCCACGCTCGGATTTCTGATGTTGATCGGTACTGTAGTTAACAACGGTATTCTTTATGTTGATACGGTAAACCAGATGCTGGCAGAGCATGTTCCTCTCGACCAGGCGCTGGTAGATGCCGGAGTGCTCCGTACCCGTCCGATCCTGATGACAACCCTGACCACAGTTATCTCCATGTTGCCGAATGCCTTTGCCTTCGGGCGGGCGGGCGCCATGATGCAGGGTCTGGCTCTGGTAGATGTAGGCGGTCTGACTGCCTCCACGATCCTGACGCTGTTCCTGCTGCCGACCTTCTACCGCTTCGTGCATCACGCCGGACGGAAGAAACAGAAGGAATGGGAGCAATGGGAGATTGATTAAAGCAAGCAAGTATATTCTATATCCCGTTTCGGTCAGGGCTGAAGAGTATCACCGACACACATCAGTCCACATGCGGGGATGGCTTCACACCATCCCCACAGGCCGAAACACCACAAAAGAATGAGGGACATCATGCCTACCGAACGATTTAACCGACTGCCGGAAAGAAAGAAAAATACGATACAAAGAGCTGCCATGAAGGAATTTGCCCGGGTTCCATTTGAAAAGGTTTCCATTAATCAGATTATTCAGACTGCCAGCATTTCAAGAGGAAGCTTTTACACCTATTTTGATGGAAAACAGGATCTCGCCAATTATCTGGTCTGGGAAGTCGGCCAGAAGCTGGGAACCCGCTGTCAGAAGACACTGGAGGAAAACGGCGGCGATTATTTTGACCTGATGGACGGTATGTTCGACTTCAATGTTGAAATGCTGAACGAAGAATGGCAGCTTTTCGACGTCATCCGTTGTATCTTTTCCAGTCCGGCCGATTGGTTTTTTGAACGGATTAACACCAACGGACTCCGCCCCGAAGACCGACTGGATATCTCCCCTCTGATCTCGCTGGGCGGCTCGGCGCTTTTTTTATCGCTCAAACAATACTATGAGCATCCGGAAGCTCTGGAAAAAATCCGCAAAAATTATCACAGAAGTATCAATATCCTGCGATATGGAGCTTTACGGGAACATGCCGAAACCTCCGCGCAACCCGGCATAAAACAGGATAAGCATCCTGCATGAACAAACCATAACACACAAGGACAGATGTTTTTCGTCCCTTTCACACGATATAAAGAAGGAGATTGCAATCACATGAAAAGATGGAAACAGGCATTCGCCTTTAGCACTGCCGCGATCCTTGCGGCCGCGCCCATGAGTGCTTTCGCCGCCAGTCCGGCCTTTGCCCGATCCGACGAGGAATGGGCCACTCTTCAGGACAATATCCTTGAATATGATGAGATCGCCGGACTGATCCATGAATATAACGCGACCGTCCAGCAAAACGCCATTGAATACGCGTATTTCCGCAATGAATACGGTGAGACTAACAGCGAATGGGCGGATAAATACCGCGATCTCGCCGCAGATCTGCGGGACGCTGTCGATATCCCCGACGTCGATGACAGCAGCTATGCTTCTCTCGCCTCCACGGCGATCACCAATGAGGCCAGCGCCGAAACCTACGAGAGCGCAGCCGATGACGCGCTCGAAGACAGTTATGTCAAGTATATCGAATACTGTCAGGCGGAAGCGCAGCTGGTGCAGTCCGCTCAGACTGAGATGATCAATTATTATATCAATCAGCTGCAGCTGGAGATCGACACGAAATCCCAGGAGCTTTCCGAGATCACCTATAACTATACGATGAAACAACGCGAGGTCGGACAGGCGACAGATATCCAGGTACTCTCCGTGAAGGAAACGCTCCGCAACTCCGATCAGGCGCTCATCAACGACCAGTCCGCGATCGACACCGGACGCCGGTCGCTCCTCGTCATGTGCGGCTGGGACGCTAACGCCGACGCCGATATCATGGAGATCCCGGAGATCGACGACGATAAGATCGCCTCGCTGGATCCGGAGACCGACACACAGACCGCAATCGACAACAATTACACACTCTTAAGTAATAAGCGTCAGTATGAAAATGCCAGAAGCGTCGATAAGAAATCCTCGCTGGAAGTCAGCATTGCCGACAACGAGCGTAATATCAAAGCCTCCGTCATCAGCTGCTATCAAAGCGTCCTGTCCTCCGCAACCGCCTATGAACTCGCTGTAGCACAGGCCGCGCTCGAGGAACAGAACCTGGTCATCGCCCAGACCCAGGCGGCAAACGGACAGCTGGATAACCTGTCCCTGCTCACACAGCAGAATACCGCCGAGACCGCGCAGCTGAGCGTCGAGGTCGCCCGGCTGAATCTCTTCCAGGCAATCCAGAGCTATGACTGGGCTGTGGACGGTCTGGCCGACGCGTAAAGGTGGTGAAGATATGACCTGTTTCAATAATATCAGAACCTGTCGTCGCGTGGCCGCCTGGATCCTTGCGGCCGTAACGGCACTGACGCCCATCTGCTCCGTCCCCGCCTACGCCGCATCCGGCCCGGCAGGCGATCTGGAAAACACCGAGTATTCCGCAGCGACCTGGGCGACTCTGACGGACGACGTCCTCGAATACGACGAAGTGCCGGATCTGGTTCATTCCTTCAACAGTACGATTACCGCACAGTATGACATCCTGGACCGGACCAAGGAAGATTTTAAGAACGCCATCAACGAGCTGCAATTCGCCAAGTGGGATTCCAAACGACTGGAGGAAACCGCGGAGGATAACGGCAATACTGCGGATCTGATCACGGCTGCTACCTCACAGATCATCCTGAGCGCAGTCATCACCTCGCTCAGTTCTACGGTAAATAACCTCCCCAGCCGGACCACACAGGCGTCTCTGACCAAAGCAGAAAATACGATCAGCATGTACGCACAGTCTGCTCTGATCTCTTACGACTCGCTGCGCGCAACGAGAGAAACCCTCACCCAGATGAAGGAGCTCTATGACCGCCAGTATCAGATCCTGGTGAGGCAGCAGGAGCTTGGCATGGCGACCTCCACAGAGGTTCTGGAAGCGCAGGTTAATAAGCTCTCCGCCGAGTCAAACCTTCAGGCTGTAGACAGCGGTATCTCACAGCTGATGAACACTCTATGTCCGCTGCTCGGCTACGACCCCAACGACCCGCCTACGATCGCGCCCATCCCCGCTGTGGATGTCTCGCAGATCGAGGAACTGGATCTGCAGTATGACACGTCAAAAGCCATCGGCAACAACTCGACGCTCCAGGACCAGCGTCACTCCGACAAAGGTCGAACTGACGGAGAGATAAAGTCTCGTCTCGCACTGATCAATGACGGCGACGCCCGGATGACGATCAAGATGCAGGAGCTTTACAATGACGTACTCGCCAAACAGGCTGCCTTTGAAGGCGCCCAGGCAGGCTTTGAGAGTGCAAAGCTCTCCGCTGCGTCTTATCAGAAGATGTACGATCTCGGTATGCTGTCCGAGACAGAATACATCGCTTATATGCTCAGCTATTATAATGAAAAAGCCAGTTATGACAGTGCGGATACGGGACTTCTGCTCGCGCTGGAGACTTACCGCTGGGCAAAGCTGGGGCTGGTGGATCCGGACTGAGGAAAAGGCTTTTTTGCAATTCTCTCTTTCCAGATTTTTTCTGCAACGATTTTCAATATCACTCATAAAGAGTGCCGATAATCCATACGTGATCTTGATTCTTCAATTTCAGATGTGATTATCGGCATTTTTCTTTCCCCATATAATTTATCTCAGACATCTACACCTTATGTCACCCCGCAGTTACCGGGGATCCCTGTTAAATCTGCTTCCCTGATGGAATAGTCTTGTATATTTATCAAGATTGATGTATAATAAACATACATAAACAATACAAACAACTTCATAACAAATACAAAAGAAGCAGTGTAAAGGAGGTTTTAGACATGGCAGAACAGTCATTGGTGCAAGTGCGCGTAGATAAATCATTGAAGGAAGAAGTGAGTGATATCTATGAGGCTTTGGGTATGGATCTCCCGACAGCGATTCGTATGTTTCTGACTCGCAGTAAGATGGTTCGCGGTATTCCGTTTGAAACGACATTGCCCAAAGAGATGGTTACAAGAACAGAAGCGCTGGAAGCATTTGAAGAATTGCGCAGGCAGGCGGCAGATGTTCCTGAGATGTCTCTGGAAGAAATCAATCAGGAGATCGCAGCGGTAAGAAATGCACGGGGTAAATGAGCATGAAGTATTATGCAGTTATTGATACAAACGTCATTATAGCAGCTCTTCTCGCAAAAGATTCGGATGCTGCAACGTTAAGGGTATTGCGTGCAGTTTTGGACGGTAGCATTACACCGTTATATCATGAAGATATTTTATCGGAGTATAATGATGTCCTCCATCGCAAGAAGTTCCATTTAAAAGAAGGTATGATTCAACTTGTCCTTACAGCTATAAAGCAATATGGGTTGGAAGTGCAGCCCCAACCGACAGGAGAGATTCTTTTGGATATGGATGATCTGATTTTTTATGAGGTTGCCATGGAAAAAAGAAGCGATGGAGCGTGGCTGGTAACAGGCAACCAGAAGCATTATCCAGTCCGGAGTTTTATAGTTACTCCTGCCGAGATGATGGAAATTCTGGAAAATGGGAAGGGATAAATCCGGATTCAGTTATGTGACAGGCAAGAAATTCTGCAAACCGGAAGTCAGTTTACCAATTCAACATTCCTGTTAAACATCTCAGATTCTATGCAAAATACGAGATTTTTTTACCTTCGCCCCCGCGAAGAAAATCGCATAACCAGTTATAATAGCATCATCACAAAATTAATTATTCCAGTCAAAGGAGGACTCTCTTATGTATGAAATCGATGCGATATCCCGGATCGCACCAAAGATGATTTTAAGAACGCTATCAACGAGCTGTATCAAGATGCCGGAGCTTTACAATGATGTACTTGCAAACAGGACGACTTTGTGAGCCGAAGCTCTCCGCATAACGGCTCATATCAATCTGCAATAAGTTCTGTTTTTTGGACATCGGATATGATAATATATCATTAATAACAGCAAGATACGGAAAATCACGAGAAGGAGAACAGCCATGAAAAAAAGCGGATACAGCGTCCCGGGAGCATTTGGGACAATCACTCATTACGATGCCAACGGAAAAAAGATCGGCGAGAGCCGACCGGGAATCTTTGGGAGCATGAATCATTACGACACGAATGGAAAGAAAACAGGGAACAGCACGCAGGGGTTCTTTGGCGGGTTGAATCACTATGACAACAAGGGAAATAAGATCGGTAGTACGCATGAGACTTTCATCGGGTCAAATACGTATGATAATAAGGGTAACAAAAAGAAACACACGGACCCGGGATTCTTCGGGTGGAACCACTACGAGGATTAGGCAATTATGACTGTCATTCCCGGAATACAGAAAAGATATCAGACCTGAGGAATTTATTCAGCATACTTCCGAGATGATGAAATAGCTCGATTTATCGGTCGCTGTCAGAAACCCTGCCGCGCATACGATCATAACCATCACCGACGAAATGTCACCTGAAAGACATTTCGCCCCTCTCCGCCGGGATCGCCAACACCTGCCGCCTCGATCCTGGCATGATGGCTGTGAGCGATCTCAGCCGCAATCGCAAGGCCGAGTCCACAGCCTTCTTTGGTCTGTCTCGTCCCCTCCGCGCGGTAAAAGCGGCGGAAGACATCCCTGCATTCCTGCCGGGAGAGCGGCGTCCCCGGCGTTGTGACGGAGAGGCACACCCGTCTGCGGCCAGACGACTCCAACGTCAGTCTCGTCTGGCTTCCCGGCGCGGAATATTTCACCGCGTTATCCAGAAGAATTTTGATCAGACTGTGCAGCTGCTCCCGGTCGCCACGCACAGTGATATTCTCCTCAATCTCGCAGTCAATCTCCCTGCTATTCTGGAAAAAAACCGACTCAAATTCCAGTTCTGTCTCCATCGCCAGTTCACTGAGATCCACCGTCTCTTTTAAGATAGCGCCCGCAGACTTTTCACTCCTGGCAAGAAGCAGCAGCTCATCGATCAGATGTCGCATCTGGCTGCACTCCTGATTCATATTTTTCAGCCATTTGTCGATGTCCGCAGAGATACCGCCCGCCTGGCCCGCGATCAACTCGGCATTGGCATGGATTACCGTGAGCGGTGTCTTTAGTTCATGTGACGCGTCCGCTACAAATTCCTTCTGTTTTCTCACCGACTCCTCCACCGGACGGACTGCCCAGCGCGCAAAAAACCACGACATGACCAGCAGGCCGATCCACATCCCCCCGCCGATCAGCAGGAGATTGCGTGTCAGGTTTGTCCGCACCGAATCCTCGTAGGACGTATCCGCAAAGGCAAGGACATAGCCCGCCGGGGTCATCAACCGCAGATACCTCAGCTGGTAATCCGGCAGGATCCCCTCCTCCGATACCGCGGAGGTGCCAAGCTCTGCAAGTCTCTCCAGAAAATCCTCCTCCGGGAAGGAATTATAACTGCCCTCCATCAGCACAACTTCCCCCTCGTCATCCACGGTCAGCGCAAAATATGGGATCCGCACATAGGAAGTCACCGCGAAGATCTGCGCGGCGTTCTCTCCTGCCGCGGCCCGTGCCAGGACTTCATCCCTCTCCTGTGAGATCCGCTGCCCCAATACGGTAATGCCAATCAGCATACTCACAGCTATCACGAGCGTTACTGTCAACATATGATAAAATACAAATTTCAGCCGCAAACGCTTAATCTCTGTCATAGATCATTCTCCATTCTCTCTGACTTTTTCTCTGAACATACAGGAAATGATTAAAACGATAAACCCCATTTTTTAAAATTTAGCGAAAATTCCGGGTCCTGAGTTCCATATCGTACAACATGATCAGATACAACACATAGCACTTTTCGACTCGAAATGAACCCTTTTTGTAAAATCATTTTACCACCCACACCTTTTGTCGGGTAAATTATAAATTTTCTATATTCATTCTCCGGTCACTTCTCCATCATCAGCCGATACCCCAGATTCCGCATCGTCACGATCGACGCCTGTACCCGCAGGAATTTCATTTTTTTGCGCAGGAAAGAGATATAGATCTCTACATTATTATCTCCTGCTTCACTCTCACTCCCCCAGACCCGGCGCAGGATGGTCTCCTTGGAGACAACCGATTCCCGGTTCGTCATCAGAATCCGCATCACCTCGTATTCTTTCCGGCCAAGCTGCACAGATTTGGCCGGTCCACTCAGGCAGAACGTCGACTGGTTCAGTACCATATCCCCATAGGTCAGGTTCTCCGAGACGTACTCCCCCTGTCTGCGGGCAAGCGTCTTCATCACTGCCAGCAGCTCCTGACCGTCGAACGGCTTGGTCAGATAATAATCTGCGCCGCTCTCCAGCCCAAGTACCCGGTCCTCCACCTGGCTGCGCGCCGTCAGGATCAGTACCGGCAGCCCGCAGCCCTTCGCGCGCGCTTCCTTTAAAAGCGTGATTCCGTCCTTACCCGGCAGCATCAGATCCAGAATCGCCGCGTCATAATCTCCGCTCTCCAGCAGTGCCTGACCGGTCACTCCATCCATACAGATGTCCGACTCATACCAGCTTTGCTTTAAGATATCCTGGATGGATTCCGCCAGACGGCGGTTGTCCTCCACGATCAAAATACGCATCATTCACACCTCAATTCATCTGTTATCTACCTTACGCGGTTTTGCACATAAAAGCAAGAGCCGGGACGATTGTTTGGCAATTTTTACTCTCGCTCCGGCTCCCTGTAATACTATTTCCTTTATTCTTTTCATCACGGATAGCAGTAGATTTTATCCGCCATATCATACCCCGCTTAAAATTTTCTGCCAAAACCTACCGGCTCCGAATCTCCTTCCGCATAAAACAGATATACGATATCGCGAACACCACCGCCGCCAGCGCCAGCAGTCCTGTCATATGCGGCCACACCAGCAGCAGGCTCTGCCCCAGCGAAAGATAGCCGCTCACCGCGCCGGACAGCTGCTGCGGCAGGATGATATTCGTCGAGCGCACCGTCGGATCCATGATCGTCGAGACTGCTTCACTGTACAGATAATACGGCGAGATCCGGTTCAGATTGAGCTGCAGGTCATAGTAACTCACCAGATCTCCCAGCGTATTGACCTGCCCGGTCGGATAGAAGATCCCCATCAGGATACTGACCACCATCGACATAAAGAGCGCGAAAAAGATCCAGCACCCGATCCCCAGCATGGCCGATGTCGCCGAATGTCGGCAAATCACGGAAAAAAGGATCGAGAGCGCCAGCCAAAAGCAGATGTATACCGAAGTAAATAACAGAAATACAACCAGCCGGCCGATTTCCTCACCATCTGGCAGGATCCTGGTCACCAGCAATCCCACGGCGCCGACCAGACACCCCATCGCGAAAACCATCGTAAAGATCACGGTCGCTCCGGCGAGGAATTTCCCGTTGATCACGGAATCCCGGTAGATCGGCTGCGCGACCAGCCGGTTTAACGTTCCCTCCGAACGCTCGCTGTTGATCGCGTCAAATCCCAGGCTCAATCCCACAAAGGGACCGAGCAGCGCGATGAAGGAAGCAAACGAAGGGATCGAACTCCCGCTCAGCGTAAAGAGCTTCAGAAAGATAAAGTTTGAATCAGACGCCACTGCTTCCGCAAGCGCCGATGTCGCTCCGTAGATACTGGCACAGCTGGTAAGGCCAATCAGGATCAGCACGATCAGAAATCGTCGGCTGTGGATGTGATCCGCCATTTCCTTCTGATAAAGCGCCCACAGGCCATTAAACCGCTCCTGCCGCCGTTCGTTTCTTTCCGGCTTTCCGATTATCGCTGTCATTCTCTTCATCTCCCTTCTCAAAATATCTCCGATAGATTTCATCGAGGTCACTGCCCCGCTGCCGCAGATGTGTCAGCGTATATCCTTCGCTTAAGAAACGGCGCATCAGTTCCCTGCGCAGGTCAAAACGTGACCGCACCAGGTAATACTCACCTTCCCGCTCCACTGTGTCAACATTTCCCAAACGCTCCAGAAGTGCCTGCAGGCCCTCATTATCCGGCAGCCCGGCCACTTCCAGGACCTGATGGCCTTCCTGCTGCATCTGACCGGCGAGTTCGTCAATCCGTCCACAGGCAATCAGTTCTCCATCCACAAAAAGCCCAACCCGGTCACAGATCTGCTGGATCTGATACAGCTGATGAGAAGAAATCAAAATGGTCCTGCCGTCCTTCTTTGCCAGATCCTGGATTAGCTGCATCAGTTCACGCATCCCTTCGGGATCGATGCCCAGCGTCGGCTCATCCATGATGATCACCTTCGGATCCTTCATCAGCACATCCGCGACCCCAAGTCTCTGCCGCATCCCGCGCGAATAAGTTCCTGTCTTCTGATCCGCCGCGTAGGTCATGCCAACCCGCTCCAACAATTCTTCACAACGCGCCTCGATCACTTCCTCGGCAAGTCCGTTTAATCTCCCTGTAAAACGTAGGTTTTCTCTGCCTGTCATATCTCCGTAAAATCCCACATTATCCGGCATGTACCCGGTAATTTTTTTCACATCGATCGTATCCCACGTGCAATCCATCTCATCGATCCACGCCTGCCCGGCAGTCGGCTCGGTCAGGCCGAGCAACATCAGCGTAGTCGTCGTCTTACCGGCGCCATTCGGCCCCAGCAGACCAAAGATCTCACCCGGATAGATCTCAAGATTCAGGTCGAACACTGCCTTTTTTGAGCCGTACTCTTTGGTTAGTCCGACTGTGCGAATGAGCGGTCTGGCTGTCACGCCTGTGGTACTCTCCTCAAGATTATATTCCATCATCCGCTATCCTTTCTCAATTTATTATGAAAGTCCCGGACGGCGGCGGTATGGACTGCGCGCTTGCACGCGAGGACATACCGACATCGGACGGACTTTCATGCCTGGTGGTGCGCCGCATCACCGGCGCCCATATTTGCGGAACACATACCCCAGTCCGCCAATTACCGCAATGATAATCACCACTGCCACGATACCCCAGAGCGTACTGGTCTTTACCGATACCCGGAACGTGACATCTGATGAAGTCTCATTAGTTCGTGCCGTAAACGACGTCACATAATCTCCCGTGATCGTATCATTTGCCGGCTTCACATGGGCGATCACTTCCTTCGTAGCGCCCGCCGCAATCGAATCGATCGTGTTATCTTCGATTCCCTCGTAGGTCACCGTCCAGCCGGTCGGCGCAGACGAATTCAGCGATACATTTTCCAGATCCACATTCCCTGTATTAACCAGATTGAGTGTCACATCGGATGCCTTGCCCGATTGTGCGTCAAAGCTCAAACGTCCGTCAGGCGTCGTCAGCGACAGCCCATAAGTTCCCGTGATCACTACCTTCAGATCCACGGCAAGCGTCTCATCCGCAGATACTGCGCTGCAGGAGATGTCATACTCCCCGGCGGCGATCTGCTCCGGCGGCGTCACCGACACCGTGATCCCCTTGCTCTCCCCCGACTCCACATCGATTCCCGCGATTTTCGTCGATTCCCCTGACGGGACGAACGTCAGCGTCCATCCCGCCGGAGCGTTAGAAGACAGACTGTAAGACTTTGTCGTAAGTCCGTTATTAATCAGTGTCGTGCTGAAGCTGAAACTGGTTCCGGAAGCTCCCTCCTGCTGCGGATACTCGGACGTAAAGCTGCCCTTACCGGCTTTCTCCTCACTGATCCGGAAAGAGATCGGAAGCGTATCGGTCGCGCCATTGTCAGAAGCCGCCTTTACCACAACCTCATAAGTACCTTCCTCACATTCCTTCGGTACTGTCACATGCAGGGTGATCGAAGCTCCATCTGTCCCCACGTGGACCCGGTTTACCTGATAGCTTCCACCCTGCAGATAACCTTCCCAGCCGTCCGGCAGCGACGCGATCTCCACATCCGCGTCCATCCCCGCCCCGCTGCTATTCTCCAGGTTGATCGTGATACTCGGTGAATCACCCGGTTTTACCGACATCCCCGGATAGCTCGTCACCAGTTCCAGGCCGCCCGCCGCGTAAACCGTTCCCATTCCTGTTACTGCAAGAAATGCTGCCAGCACAAACGCCAGCAGCATCCCCATGATCTTTTTACTGTCTGATCGAATCATAAAAGGCTCCTCCTTTTTGCCGCATAGAGACCTTCGCGGCACTTCTCTTTTCACCCTGCTATCATAAAGCAGAAACCTTGAATGAACCTTGAATAAGTATGAAAGTTTTGTAAAACCCGCAGGACAAAATTTGTCCCACCAGACTCCATGATAACAAATTGGAAAAGTCAGTGAAATATGATCCGTTTCTTATATCTGATTACCCTCTTATATCCAGTTTGCTTCCAGCTCATCTTTCAACACAACGAACATATCATAAAACCGGCCTTTTGTCTGTTCCACAATGTCCAGAGCCACCAGCTGATTATACGCATGCGCGACATTATTCCTCGCCTGCAGAGCCGCAAGCCATAATTTCTCATCCCGTATCATACCGGCCTGATACGCCGTCTTTAATATTGTCTTCGGCGAACCAGTGGCGCTCTCTTCATATCCACTGTCAGCCAGAAGTTCTTTCATCGCTTTCCATGACTGCTCAAAACAAATTTCATATAAACCGACCAGACCAGTCAGTTCTACCGTATTATAAGGTTCCTCATAGTCATAGATCTCATGTAGATTTTTCAGAGCCGCGCGAAAATTTTCATATTTTTTCATACAAAATAATTCCCTCCTTCTGAATGGACTCCAGCAATTCCTCCTGCACTCTCCCACCCAGATTGACTACATCAAATTTTAAAAGAGTAGACGTGTCTTCATCCACATCCAGAGAAAATTCCAGGATATTACCTCCGGAAACCGCGAGGTCTATATCGCTTGTCCTGTAATAATCTCCCCTGGCTCTGGAACCAAACAAAATGACTCTATGGATTCCGTTGATTTCTGCAATCTTACTTATTTCCTGTATTACCTTGGAATCAATTCCCGTTTCCGTCATCCTTTTCTCCTTCCTGTCGCTGTGTGTACCGTATTGTGGACAAATGCTGAAAATCGGAAATTTATCTTATTTGCCCGTCATGCTAATTATTAAAAAGCGTTCTAAATCTCTTCCTTATGGCATTTCCTGCCCCGATTTTTGCTGTGTATAAGCACAGATTACACTTTTCAAAATCATGAGCATCCCCGGATAGATTATAGTAAACGGCAATTTTATTTATCGTTTCCCATCTGCTTTATGTCTATTCCTATATCTGCACATATATATAAAATAAACTGCTGCGCGACATGGGATAACTGGTGACTTTTATTCCAGATCAGCACATAGGACGCCGTCACCGCCGGCTTTGTGATCTCCCTGACACAGACATCCGGATACACGAGACTCCCTCCGGCGGCTGGATAGATCGAGATCCCAACGCCCTGTCTGGTCAGCTCATAAGCAGTCAGCATATGCGCCATCCGGCAGCGGATCGTCGGCCGTTTCCCCGTATCAGCAAACCAGCTGTTGATCTCATCCAGGCGCGAGGTCCGCGACGGGATGATCAGATCATAGGGCAACAGCTCCTTTGCTTCGATGGGATAGCCCTTTTTCTCCGCCAGCGGATGTCCCTCCGGGATGATGGCGACCTACGGTTCCTGAAAGACCGGCATGGCCTCCACGCCCTCTGCGTTATGCGGTTCCATGATGATTGCCATCTCACAGAGTTCTTTCATGACACGATTGACCACATCATCCGAATTCCCATTCCAGAGATTATACTGCACCTGAGGATGCAGCTTTCGGAATCCCGCAATCCACCCCGCCAGCAGATGCGGAGCGCTTCCCTCCACCGACGCCAGATATAACGTCCCATAAAGATCCCCGCTGATCTCATGGATTTCCTCAGAAGAACGATTTACCAGATTCATAATCTGCAACGCATACTGACGGTACAGCACCCCCGCCTCCGTCAGCTGCAAGGCATGCGGCTTACGTACAAACAACTCTACCCCAAGTTCTTCCTCCAGATCCCTGATCTGACGGCTAAGCGGCGGCTGCGCCATACACAGCTTCTCCGCCGCGCGTGTGAAGTTTAACTCCTCGGCTACCGCGAGGAAATAACGGATATGCCGCAGTTCCATGACGTCTCCTTTATCTATAACAGATTAACACCGTAACTGAATATCATCAACAATATAACCGAAGACCTTAATATAACAGAAGACCTCCTTCTCTCAGGTACAGACATTTCTTCAGCAATATGTCTTCGGAGCCTATCTTTTCCAAAAAGCCTCCAAAAAAGCAAATTATTTTCGGCAATACTCAAAAAGTATCGCAATGCTTTTATTATATGTATTTTACACTTTAACATCAATATGCTATCCTATAATCAGAACAAAGAAATCATTTCACCGGTAAATCACACACCGGCAATCATAAAGGAGGTACACATTATGTTAAGGAAATTAATCGCCCTTTTGGAAGAATACTACAGGAGTTTTTCTCTCCAGATTCGATAAAATAAACCCCTCATCCGATTCCCCGCCATTCGGCGGGGAATTTATCAATTATCAATCAATTTTTCATCGTCAACGCGATTCTCTTCTTCCCTACATCCACACTCAGCACCTTCACATCCACCACGTCTCCCACCTTCACAACCTCAAGTGGATGTCTGATATAACGGTCCGACATCTGAGAGATATGTACGAGTCCGTCCTGATGGACGCCGATATCCACAAACGCGCTGAAATCAATGATATTGCGAACCGTCCCTTTGAGCGCCATGCCGGGCTTCAGATCTTCGATACCCAGCACGTCGCTGCGCAGGATCGGGCGCGGCATCTCGTCACGCGGATCGCGGGCCGGCTTCTCCAGTTCCTGCAGGATGTCTTTTAAGGTCAGTTCCCCGATCCCCAACGTTTCTGCCGTCTGCTTCGGCTGTGTCACCTTGCCGGTAATGCCGCGCAGTCCACCTTTCGCGATATCCTCCGGAGCATAACCGAGACTCTGCAGCAGCTTTGTCGCCGCTTCATAACTCTCCGGATGCACACTCGTAGCATCCAGTGGATTTTTTCCTCCTGTGATGCGCAGGAAACCGGCACACTGCTCGTAAGCCTTGGGACCCAGCTTCGGCACTTTCAGCAGCTGTCTGCGATCAGTAAAGCGCCCGTTTGCCTCACGATAAGACACGATATTTTTCGCGAGTGTTTTCGTGATACCGGAGATATATTCCAGCAGCGGCGCAGACGCCGTATTCAGATCGACGCCGACCCGGTTCACCACGTCCTCGACCACGCTCCCCAGCGCTTCTCCCAGCCGCTTCTGATTCATATCATACTGATACTGTCCCACACCGATCGATTTCGGATCGATCTTTACCATCTCTGCCAGCGGATCCTGTAGTCTTCTGGCGATCGACGCCGCGCTGCGCTGTCCGACGTCCAGATCCGGGAACTCCTCCGAAGCCAGCTTGCTCGCGGAGTAGATTGACGCCCCCGATTCACTGACAATCACATACTGCACCTTCTGCGGAATCTCTTTAAAAAGCTCCACGAGGATCTGCTCGGATTCGCGGGATGCCGTTCCATTTCCCAGAGAGACCAGTGTAATGTGATATTTCTCAATCAGTTTTTTCACCGTAGCTTTTGTTTCCTTCACCTGATTGCGCGGTGCGGTCGGATAGACCACAAGGGCGTCCAGCACTTTACCGGTGGGATCTACGACCGCAAGCTTACAGCCGTTGCGGTAACCGGGATCCCAGCCCAGCACCGTCTGTCCCACGATCGGCGGCTGCATCAACAGCTGCTCCAGGTTCTTGCCAAATACGCTGATCGAACCTTCCTCCGCCTGCTCCGTCAGGAGATTGCGGATCTCCCGCTCGATGGCCGGAGCGATCAGACGGGCATAGCTGTCCGCGATCGTCTCCTGCATTGCCGGCGTCGTATTCGGATTATTCTTCCGGATCACCTGTCGTTCTAACCAGGACAGGATCTTTTCCGTCGGCGCCTCGATTTTCACGGTCAGGAATTTTTCCTTTTCTCCACGATTCAATGCCAGTGTACGATGCCCGGCCATTTTGCTGACTGCCTGTGAGAAATGATAATAAGTCTCATAGACCGATTCCAGTTTCTCATCCTTCGCCTCCGAAGTGATCAGTCCCTCACGCAGCGTCATCTCCCGGATGCGTGTCCGATAAGCCGCCTCATCAGAAATCACTTCCGCAATGATATCCTTCGCGCCCGCAAGCGCCTCTTCCACATTCGACACACCCTTTTCTTCGGACAGATACGCAGCTGCTTCCTCTGTAAGCGGACGCTTCGTCATCTGCAGCAGGATAATATTGGCCAGACCCTCCAGACCCTTCTCTTTCGCCATCGTCGCGCGCGTCCTGCGTTTCGGACGATATGGCCGGTACAGATCGTCAACCGCCACCTGCGTCTCCGCCGCCTCGATCTGCGCGCGCAATTCATCGGTCAGTTTGCCCTGCTCCTCGATGGCCGAGAGCACCTGGGCTTTCTTTTCTTCCAGATTACGCAGATAGGTCAGACGCTCATCCAGCCTGCGCAGCTGCTCGTCATTCAGCGCCCCTGTCGCCTCCTTGCGGTAACGGGAGATAAACGGGATCGTATTTCCCTCATCGATCAGCTTTACCGAAGCTTCCACCTGCCACTTCTTTACCTGTAACTCTTCTGTCAGTTTCTGTAAAATGTCCATAATAATCTCTCTGCCTCTATTCTATAATCATGCCTCTTCGCCGTATCATCTTACATGTTAAAAATTCTGATATTTATGATACCACAATTTCCCTTTACATGAAATATCCAGTTAAAAACTCCATTTCCTTTCCCACTGTCTTTACCCGTATATCCAAAACATTTCACGAATATACCATCCGCCACAATATTATTTGCAAAAATGCCTGTTTTTCTTTGTAAAATTTTTAACATTCCGGAAAAAATATCCTCCCAGATCTCTGTCATCCTCACTTTTGAACATAATTTCATGACAATGGCACGAATTTTTGTTTTATTTTAAACTTGAATTTAGAATTATCTGGGATTATAACATATTCTGCTAAAAAAAGAATTGAAAAACGCTCGGATTTCCTGACCGCTTACGGTTCTGTTGATTACATATCGCACCCATGCCACGCACTGCGCTGCGTGGTATGGGCCAAGTATATAATGGAGCCAAAGCGACACCCACCTCGTCGTAGATGACTTTAAATGTGGGCGCCGCCGTTCCAGATCACACGCCAGCTGGCTGACGTGTAATCTGGAACTTCTGTTAACGGATATCCATAGCAGAAAGTGAGGTTATAAATTATGGTAGAAATTCTGATTTGCTTATCAACAGCTTTGCTGGCAGGTCTTCTGATGTCCCGTGCGGCAAAGTTATTTCATCTTCCCGCCGTTACGGGCTATCTGATTACCGGCCTGCTGCTGGGGCCTTACGCGCTGGGTGTGCTGCATATCCCCTATGTTGGATTTGAAAGCATGGAAGCCGTTGAAAGATACGGCATGGTATCTCAGGTCGCACTGGGATTTATCGCATTCACGATTGGAAACGAGTTTCGTCTGACTCAGTTAAAGAGCATGGGACGCCAGGCCATCATCGTCGGCATCTTTCAGGCAGTAATCACAACGGTCGTGGTCGATATCGCTCTTTGTGTACTCCATTATCTGCGCCCGGATATCATTTCCCTGTCATCCGCGATCACCCTTGGTGCGATCGCCGCGGCAACAGCTCCGGCAGCGACTCTGATGGTTGTAAAGCAGTACAAGGCACACGGTCTCCTGACCCACCTGCTTCTGATGGTCGTCGCAATCGACGACGCGGTCGGCCTGATCCTCTTTGCTGCTTCCTATGGGATTGCAAATGCTCTGGAGCAGGGAAATATCAGCGTAATCAGCGTGGTGGCAGAACCTCTGCTTGAGATCACCCTCTCATTGCTGATCGGCGCAGCAGCCGGTCTCTTTATGAACTGGATCGAAAAATATTATCACTCCAGAGAAAAAAGGATCGCTGTCTCTGTCGCGTTTGTACTGCTGATGGTCGGCGTATCAATGACGGAGTACGATATTGCCGGTGTACATATCAGCTTCTCGCTTCTGCTGGTATGTATGATGACCGGTACTGTCTTCTGCAACATCTGTGAGACCTCGGAAGAACTGATGAATCGCGTCGATCAATGGACCGCACCGATCAACGTGTTGTTTTTCATCATCTCCGGAGCGGAGCTTGACCTGGTCGTATTGAAGAACCCGCTGGTTCTGACGATCGGCATCGTCTATATTCTGTTCCGTTCGATCGGAAAAATTTCCGGCGCATACATCAGCTGCCGCGCAACCGGATGTGAAAAGAAAGTCACCGATCACCTGGGCATCACCCTGCTGCCGCAGGCGGGCGTCGCACTTGGGATGGCAGTTACCGCAGCCAATCTGTCAGACGGCGCAGTTGTCCGTAATGTGGTGCTTTTCTCCGTACTCGTCTACGAACTGATCGGACCGACGCTCACCAAACGTTCTCTGATCGCAGCCGGCGAGATCGCGACGGAAGATCCGGAGAGCGAACGTGTGATCAACGGATCGCGGAAGGTAGCCCTCCATTAATCCTCACACTGGTAAAAATCCCCAAATTCTGTTGTCAGAAAATTTGGGGATTTTGTCTTTTGATTTTTTTGATTAAAACCTGTAAAATTGAAATAACAGAGTTTATTGAAAATTGTGCTTGTTATTATTGATATACGGTGCCTTTTTTTGCACCGTATATCTTGTCATATGAAGGTTATTCCTTTCAAGAATCAATTTTCGCGAATCTCTGCAACAGAAGGTATATTTTCCCAGGAGGTGTAAAGATGAAACGAGTAAAGGCTGCCTGCATTTGTCAAACACTGCATTTTATGCTGAAAGAAGATCTTGGCCATGATTACGCTGTAAAACTTGTCCACGAAGAAGTTGAGCACTACAAAAAGACGCTTGACCGCAACCATACACAATACAAAATCGTCGACCAGACCGACGAGCCGGACGGCTCTATCATGCTGAAAGTCATCAAGCAGTATAATAATAGTCCGGTAGGCAATTATCTGGATTGACAGAGTAATATCATACATAGTCTGAAAAACGGCAGACTGCCACAGAGTCGTGACAATCTGCCGTTTATTTATCGCTAACAGGATTCCTCTCCAATCCTCTTAATAAAATCGTCTACAGATACCGATTTCGCTGCTGTTTTGCTCCAGACCTTCAAAATCTCCAGATCTTTTTCATTTCTGATCCGATTACGAACCGTATCCGGGATCGACCCGTATTCTTCTAACAATTCCAGAATCATATCCCCATGAGCTGCAATCTGCCCTTCCAGTCGTCCCTCAATCTTTCCCTCGGCTTTTCCTTCAACTCTTCCCTTGGCTCTTCCCTCGGCCTCTCCTACTTTTCTTCCTTCCGCTTTACCTAATTCAAACCCTCTTGATAAAATGCTCATTCTGACAGCCTCCCATTCTTCTGACTGCTTTACTTCTTGTACTACACGATCCACATCAAGAATGCGCTCATCCCTGCAGGTAATATCAGGATTGTCTAATGTCGTATTCTTCATATACTGCAACAGGCTTACGAGTTCCGGTCTGCCATTCCTGCTCGACATGTTCAAAAAAATCTTCTTTGTTCCATCATCCAGATAAAGCTCCGGTACTTCCTCGCAGCGTTCCGTAAACGTGTATATGGCACGATCTCTGCCAAAAATATCGTCCTGTGTGATAAATGTTATCATGGATGACGGAAGGTTGCGGTATCGGGTCTCCCTGCCAGATTTCAGAATCGGAGTGTCCAGCAATCCCTGATAAAACCTCGATCGTTTCCTTACATCATCCTGGTCGGTGTCATTTTGCATCTCAGTCGCATAATACCGATCATCCATGTCCACTGCCCATGCGTCCAGCCGAATCGCCCGTTTCCCTGACTTATTCAGAACTACTTCCTCTACATGGACCTTTTGCAGTTTCAGGTTCTTGTTATCCGTGATAATACTCAGGATATTCCTGTGTGCCTCTTCGTTCTTCATCACAGACAAAAACAGAGCAAAATCGCTTAAATTTACCACGCTCTCTTCTGTTTCCACAAGTACGTCCACATTAGCTGCGCTCATTTCATTTTTCTTATTCATAAACATCCTCCTGAAAATATTTGCAGGAAGATCTCTCTCCCTGCTTAATTCAACCTGGGTAATAAGCAAAGAGTGAATCAGATCCGCACAACGCGGTTAGAAATGTAGAATACAGAACTCAGAAACTTTGCTTACAAACATGGTAACATACTGCTTCAAAAAATACAAGAAAAAGTTTCTGTCCATGTTCAAACGCCCAAATAAACCCGTAAATGCATTAAGTTTCCATACGATCCTGCTGCACAATGAAAGATAATCGAGAGGGAAAAGTCAACGCCAAACCTTAATTATAGTGGTGGCATTTTCTCATATTCTTATCACGCAATGGAAACCCGTGATAAATGCACACCTTTGCTTTGCTGAAACGAACCTGTCTCCCCACACGATTATCTGCGATAAAGTGTTCACAAAAAGTTCACAACTAAATTGGCACTCATCTCTTGACAGTGCTAATAATGTGTGTTATAACACATATAGAACAAAGAAAGAGATGACGAATCAATCACCGCATTCCGCGTTCCAAAAAATATTTCAGCAAAGGAGCGATGAATTATGTTAAGACCGAGTATTTATGGAGAAAATTTATGGGATGAGTTTTTCAATGATGCATTTTTCAATCCGCTCAGAACCGTTGCGTACGCTTCTAACGCCAACACAGCAGAAATGATGCGGACAGACGTAAAGGAAAACGATTCCGACTACGAGATCACGATGAATCTTCCGGGAATTAAGAAAGAAGATGTTAAGGCTGAGTTGAAGGATGGCTACCTCACGATTGCCGCTTCCAGCAACTCCGACAACGATGAAAAGGATGACAACGGCAAATACATTCGCCGCGAGCGTTATGTCGGCTCGTTCAGCAGATCCTTCTACGTGGGCGACGATGTGAAACAGGAAGATATCAAGGCGAAGTTTGAGAATGGCACTCTTGTGATGAGTATCCCCAAGGAAGTACAGCAGCCTGTTGTCGAAGAAAACCATTATATCGCGATTGAGTAATCTTAGTGGCATCGAAAGTATTTGCAAACGTTAAGAAGAATAGGAAGAATATCATTGCCGCCGGATGGATATTCTCATACGATATGAATATAAAAATTAATAAAGAAACAAGGCGTTCATATAAATCATCGAAAGTTCCGTTGGGAACTTTCGATCAAAGGGGCGTCAGCCCCATTAATTGATGACAGGTTCTGCTCTGGCAGCTTCCTATACATTTATATATCTCCCCCTTAGCTTCCCGCAGTCGGTAGTATTAGCAGCTACCGGCTGCGGGATTCCTTTTTATTATGCGCAGGGGCTCGCAAAATAATATTCCTGATGGCTCTGGACGCAGTCTGTTCGTTCTGCTTCAATTGTCGCTAAAGATGTGCCACCCATGGGCACATCTTTAGCGACTCAAACGGCAACAATCTGCCTCATGTTCGATTCCAATAGAAACGCATATCTGTATATTCTGTTACGTCATTTTTCTTATTCTCTGGCCTGCCATTTTTCAAAATGCACCTGGCTATCTTCATAATCCGGATGGATGTCTGTCTTTTCCTCCGCGGGATAGCCAAAAGCGATGATCGAATGAGGAATGACCGTTTCCGGCAGTGAAAATATTTTTCTCTGATTCTCTACCCGGTCCATCTGCGGCCATGTTCCCAGCCACACAGACCCAATCCCCAGTCCCTCGGCAGCGAGTATCATATTCTGTCCGGCGATCGAACCGTCAATCACCCAATAGTCCTTCGCCGGAGGAAAAGCTCGTTCCAGATCGCCCAGAATGAGAATGCCGACATCACAGCGGCGAAGAGGTTCCGCCGGTCGGCCGTTGGCATCGGCCATCTGATTCAGCCTCTCTCTATCCCGCACTACGATAAAACTCCAGTCACGGGTATTTGCACAGGTGGGGCCTGCCATCCCTGCTCTGAGTATTGTGTGAAGCTCCTCATCCGTTATATGCTGATCTGTATAATGACGGATACTTCTTCGTTTCAATATGCCTTCTACTAATTCCATGTCTATATGCTCCTTTCATTTCCACTGTTTGCATCCCAACTTTAATATAACTGCTTCATTCTCATCAATCATGCGAGCAACTCGTGAAAAGTTTTGGTTGGTTAATTTTTATCCCGATATGCCTGACACACGATATCATACACTTCCCTGTAGGATCCACCACACTCCCTGCACAACCGCGCAACACTCTCATACTCCGGATAACAGCGTACTTCTTCTTTTTCTTCCGATTTCCCTGACAGGTCAGATTGCACCCGAGGCAATTTGCAAATTTTAACCGTCGCCTCACCAAACGGCGTCTGTATGGTCTCAATCCGCCGATCAAGAACCGTTCGCTGCATCCGGTTGCGCCGGATCCCGATCGTCGTCGTCTCACGGAAGATAATGTGTTCCATAACCTCGATGTCTTTTTCCACGCAGAGGACACTCAGCATATACGCCGGCCGATTCTTCTTCATATAAACCGGACTATAAAACACATCCCTCGCACCGGCTTCCAGAAGTTTCTCCATCACATAACCAAAATTCTCTCCGTTCGTATCATCGATATTGCTCTCCAGTCTCCAGATCGCAGCGTTATCATTGTCGTTGTCGTTATTGTCATCTGTTTTGTCTGAAACTTCCTGAATCAGCATTGCCCGAAGCAATCCCGGCCGCCGGTAATTCCGCTTCCCTGCTCCCAGACCGATCCGCTCTACCGTAAACTCCTCTGGCAGGTGATCCGATGTCCGTACCGCTGCTACAATCGCGGCTCCGGTTGGAGTCACATACTCTGCCTCTTCTCCGGTCAGGCGCAGCTTCAGGCCATGCGCCGCCACAATATTTGTCACCGCAGGGACCGGTACCGGCAGAATCCCGTGTGCGCAGCGGATCGTACCGCCACCCTCGCAGAGAAATGGCACAATCACCTCGTCGATCCCCAGATTATCCAGGCAAACCGCCGCGGCCACGATATCTACAATCGAATCGACCGCGCCAACCTCATGGAAATGTACGGTTTCCAACGTTTCCCCATGAGCCTTCGCCTCTGCTTCTCCCAGAATTTCAAAAATCCGGAGTGCGGTTTCCTTTGCGTGCTCAGAGATCGCAGACTTCCCGATAATCCCGCGGATCTCTCGCATCCCCCGATGCGCATGATGATGGGCGTGACCATGGTTATGACTGTGAGACTCGTCATGGTGATGGCTGTGGATTTCCTCACAACCATGATTGCTTTCCGTTGCGATATTATGATGATGGGTGTCCTCATGGTGATGGTCGCTCTCGTGATGGTGGTCATCTTCATGGTAATAGTCACCCTCATGATGTTGGGATGCCCCGTGCAGATACTCCATATCATGATCATGATTTTCATGCGCATGGTCAAGAATCACGTTAAAATCACAAGCGTCCAGACCTGACTTCTTAACCCGGCTGATCTTTATCTCAAAACCGTCAACCGGCAAACTGGCAAGTGCTTCCCGCAGTGTCCGCTCATCCGCACCCAGATCCAGAAGCGCCGCCACGGTCATATCACCGCTGATACCGGTGTAACATTCCAAATATAACTGATTTTTCTTTTTCATGAAATTTCTCCTCCTGCTATCGCATATTTATCGTTCCTGTTTCTAAACAAAGAATTCACCTTAACGCGTTCATGCGCTGTAGCTGAGTGTCAGTAGTACTCAGCTACCTGCTTAAAATGGCTTTTACCCAATAGAACGCCCTTTCTACAAAATAAAAGCCGTGACACGAATCTTTCTCTTTTCAAAAGAGAAAAATTACCTTCACGGCAATTCAATTATAAAATCTTATTTACACAGCCCTTCACGGTTACTTCAACATCCCGACCATCTCTTTATAAAACAGAACGATTAACTTCATATTATCATCCGTCTGTAAATACAAAACCACTGCTCTTCTGAGCCAAAAATCATCTTCCTGATGACTCATCTGTCCCATTCCAGACACTTTACCAGATACATCTCATAATAGCACGGCTGCCGCCAGTCTGTCAAAGATATTCTTTTCGATCTGACCTCAAAAAGTATCTTTCTTTTCCTTCGCGGCTCTTAAAATATTCGTGTATTGTAAACAGGCGTTCACCTGTGTTATGATCCCGTTTTCGACACTTTAAGATTAGAAAAGAGGTGCAATCCCTTATAAATACT
>JAJQAC010000013.1 GCA_021204025.1 Clostridiales bacterium
CCGCAACCGCCTTATTTAACGGGGAGGCAATGATGTTTTCCCGGTTTAATTCCTCATCGGGGATCATGCTGGCTATCGCATAGGAGGCCCGCTGCTTCATCGACTCCGTGATCTCCTTCGCCCGGACGGAAAGCGCCCCTTTAAAGATTCCCGGAAATACCAGTACGTTATTAATCTGGTTCGGGAAATCCGAACGTCCGGTTCCCACGACAGCCGCGCCTCCGGCCAATGCTTCATCCGGCATGATTTCCGGGGTCGGATTTGCCATGGCGAATACAATACCATTATTCATGGAAGCAACCATCTCACGGGTGACCAGATTCGGACGGGACACGCCGACGAATGCGTCAGCGCCTTTGAGGGCATCAGCCAATGTACCATGTTCCTTCTGCAGATTGCTGATATGAGAGATCTCTTCCTGTCCGGCGTTTAATCCCGGATCGCCCTCGCAGATGATGCCGTTAATATCACACATCACGACATTACCGAAGCCCATATTGATCAGGTGTTTGCCGATTGCGATACCTGCGGCCCCTGCTCCGTTGATGACAATTTTCAGTTTTCCCATTTCCTTACCGGTAACCTTTATGGCATTGATCATCGCGGCCGCCACCACGATCGCGGTACCGTGCTGGTCATCATGAAAGACCGGGATATCGCAGATCTCTTTCAGACGTCTCTCGATCTCGAAGCAGCGGGGAGCGGCGATATCCTCCAGATTGATGCCGCCGAAGCTCTTGGAAATCAGATAGATGGTCTGGACAATCGTGTCGGTATCTTTCGAGTCAATGCACAACGGAAAAGCATCGACATCTGCAAATTCTTTAAAGAGCGCACATTTTCCTTCCATTACCGGCATTCCGGCAGCAGGGCCGATGTCCCCGAGGCCCAGCACGGCAGTGCCGTCTGTGATAACCGCCACCAGGTTCGAGCGGCGTGTCAGTTTAAACGACTGCTCATAGTCCTTTGCAATGACCCGGCAGGGTTCCGCCACGCCGGGAGTATAGGCGAGAGACAGATCCTCTCTGGTCTCAATCTTTTTACGGGAAACCACTTCGATTTTTCCGCCCAGTTCATAATGCATAGCGAGAGATGCTGCATTGATATCCATAATAAAATTCTCCTTTTTTCTGTTGATTGTAATGCCATAGAAACCTGTAATACCATATAATAAACACTGTCTGCTCATACAGATATCCGTTGAACGGACAAGGAAACACTGTCAACAGTCGTTTATCCTTCGATCATTATACCATTTCCCCAACGATTGTCATACCATTTTTTCCGGTTTGAATACTTCGTCAAAACGCTCCGGCGTCAGGAATCCAAGCTCAATGCAGGATTCCTTCAGCGAAATATTTTCGCGATAGGCTTTTTTTGCCGTTTTAGCGGCATTTTCATAGCCGATGTATGGATTCAGGCAGGTGACGAGCATCAGGGAACGATGGAGATTCTCATCCATTTTCTCTTTGTTGGCACGGATACCGGTCACACAGTTATTATTAAAAGAAACCAGCGAATCGGAAAGCAGGCGCACAGACTGCAGGAAGTTGTATATACACACCGGCATAAATACATTCAGCTCAAAATTCCCCTGGGACGCAGCCATGCCCACGGCTACGTCATTGGCAATGACCTGGACGGCAACCATCGTCACAGACTCGCACTGAGTCGGGTTGACTTTGCCGGGCATAATGGAACTTCCCGGCTCATTTTCCGGGATAAAGATTTCGCCCAGACCGCAGCGGGGACCGCTGGAAAGCCAGCGGATATCATTGGCGATCTTCATCATATCGGCGGCCAGTCCTTTGAGCGCGCCGTGCGCAAAAACCAGTTCATCCTTGCTGGTCAGGGAATGAAATTTATTGCCGGCTGTAACAAATTCTTTGCCGGTCAGTTCTGAAACTGCCTTAGCCACTTCTGTATCAAAACCCTGAGGAGCATTCAGCCCTGTGCCGACGGCTGTGCCTCCGAGAGCCAGTTCGCGCAGGCCGGGAAGACTTAAAAGCAGCATCCCGCGGGACTTTTCCAGCATGTTTTTCCACCCGCTGATCTCCTGGGAAAAAGTAATCGGAGTGGCGTCCTGAAGGTGTGTGCGTCCGGTTTTGATGATCCCTTCATTTTCCTTCATCAGACGCTCAAACGTACCGATCAGCAGATCTATGGCGGGGAGCAGATGATCCTCGATTGCCGTGGCTGCCGCAATATGCATGGCAGTGGGGAAGGTATCGTTGGAACTCTGCGACATATTGGAATGATCGTTGGGGTGCAGCAGCTTTTCTCCCGCGATCTCATTGCCGCGATTGGCGATCACCTCATTGACGTTCATATTGGACTGAGTGCCGCTGCCGGTCTGCCAGACGGCAAGAGGGAAATGCCCGTCTAACTCCCCCGCCAGAATCTCATCACAGACCTGAGAAATCAGCTGCATACGTCGCTCGTCCAGTTTGCCGAGACGATTATTGGCGATCGCGGCCGCTTTCTTGAGAACGGCAAAAGCGCGGATGATCTCCATCGGGATCTTTTCGATGCCGATTTTAAAATTCTGATAACTTCTCTGGGTCTGCGCTCCCCAGTAACGATCCGCGGGGACCTGAATTTCACCCATTGAATCGTGTTCGATGCGGTAATCCATGGTAGGATCCTCCTCTATCATAAATATTTTTCTCGATTGATCCGGTCATTGACAAGGATCAACCTCAGCTTATGTATCAATGAAAGCATTGTTGGCTCCATTACGTACTTGGCCCATGCCACGCAGCGTTGTGCGTGGCATGGATGTGACCTGTAACCACTGTTATCATAACAAATTTACAAAAGCATTTCAATAGTATACAAAAAAGCCGGGAAAACACGGCAGGTGTCTCCCCGGCTTCTTTTCTCACTTTTCTTACTTCTTTTCGGCGGATCCGTCTTCCTCAATCCCCAGCATTTTCAAAACTGCCTTTGTATCCAGGGTACGCGTCCCGTCCTCCAGTTCGATCATCGGGATCCCGACCTTGCCCGAACCACGCACATCATCGAAGAGCGGGCTGGTATCACGAAAGGTTACAAACTCCTTTAACAATCCGATCGATCCGGTTATATTGACAAAATTCTGCTGCACGCCATGATTGGACAGCGTCGTCACGAAACGAAGAGTCGCCGGGCAGAGAACACTGCCATATACGGTAATTGCCATAACATTTGCCTCCTTTTTTTAGCATAATACCATACGGCGGTAAAGTCAAATATATTTTGAATCATTTTCGATGTAACCATTTTAGAACGTAAGCTCTGCAAAATTTCCTCGG
>JAJQAC010000085.1 GCA_021204025.1 Clostridiales bacterium
CCACATGGATGGTTAGTTGAGTTGAAAGTACTATTTTTCAGCGTTTCCTTAGGTTTTGCATTGAGGGTTCTGCTTGCGGCGGCTATGGTAGTCGCTGTGGCTAACATAGTGATTTATGTTTCAGGTACGATTACACGTGCAAAGTTGGAAGAGAAACTGCGTGATAATGATATAGAAAACGCATTAATAAAGGCAATTGATCGTTGTGATAATGTTATCATGATAGAGGATATTGATAGCGATAAAACATTGGAAATTCATGGTGATGATGTGGACTATGAATTGTACGAGAATGCCCGAATTTATGTATAAAGAAATGTGAGGTATAAAGCATGTATGATACTACTCCTTATGATGGCAAACAGCTGGGAGGTCGTGTGCGATCTTCTATGAGCGATATTGTAGCTGAATTATCCGATCTTACGGATGCCTTAGCGGAGCAGCGGTTTCAGCGAGGATTCTTGGAAATTGTGACATTGAATGATTGCATCCGTTACTATAGAGAAGAAATCGGAAAGCTCCAAGGTGTGTCAGTGGCGGGATTCGTTCTTTCGGTTCAAAAGAACCTGGATCCCCGAAACGAAAACGATAACTATATCGTTGTGCAGGGCCTCGTGAGTGCGAAAGATAAGCCCATCACAGTGAACGGCGAATCAGTCAGCAGAATCATGCATACCAGAACTATTGATGATGCGCTGATTAATGCTTTAAATGGCAAAGATTCCATTATATTTCGGGTATGATGAAGAAACACCTATGTTCGTAAAGTAAGCTGTGAATACATGAAACAGGAGGAAAATATCAATGTTTGGATTAATAGTTGGAATTGTCGGGCTCATAGCTGCTGGAAGTCTGGTGGCTTATTTGGTTGTCCTGACGTTTAGTTGGCTCAAAAATAAAATCAAGGAAAAGCTCGCAGCTAAGAACGTAAAGAAAGTCGCAGTGGCTGACTTGGACGAATTGATTGAATCGTGCGACAATACTATCTCGATCGATGAGCTTGAAGATTTGTCTGATAAGGGTTATACTCATCTGATGGCAACGGTTGATGAAAATGGAAAAGTGAGTGATGTCGAGGTGATACAGGATATAAGTGATACCATCGATGAAGAGGTTAGTCAATTTGTTAACCGTACCGGGGAGGGAATGGTAGTAGTTGCCGGATGAAAAGGGAAGAAATGAACGGAAATATCTATATACAGTTCGCGTTTGCCATGCACTCATGCACAAACGCCTCGTTGAAGACCATAGGGGAAAAAATTATTAAGGCCATAGATCCATACTTCAGAGATAAGCAGAAGGTTTTATTTATAGATGCGCTTGGACAGAATGGTGTGTTGGTTTATATCATGGATAGTCTTAAGTACCCGGACAAGGAACGCTCCGTGATTCAGCAAATTAGAAGCATCCTTTCTAATGAAATATATGGTCTTTCAATGGAGAAGATCGATATCCGTATCAATTACGCGAAGATGAACCCTACGTTCCAACCTGTTGTCGGCAGAAGCATACCCACTCAAAGTTTGGAGTCTGCATGCAAATTTCAAGCGGGACACAAAGCTCCAGCGAAAGATAAACATTTCGACAAGAAAACCAGTACGGACGAATTTGATTATGAGAAGTTGTCTTATAATTATACAGCAGAAGAACCTCGCTATACGTTCGATCAGGTGATCTTGCCACAGAGAGTACTCGATCAGATCGAGAAGGCAATTGGCGTCATACAGGTTGAGCACAAGGTCTTTGACGAATGGGGGCTTCGCTCCATAATTCCGACTGCTAGTTCCGCACTGAGCTTTTATGGACCGCCGGGTACAGGAAAGTCTATGGCTGCAGAGGCCATTGCAGCTAAGTTAGGGAAGAAGATTCTTAGTGCCACCTATGCTGACATTGAGAGCAAATTCCACGGTGAAGGCCCCAAGATGGTCAAGGCTATCTTTATGGCAGCTGAGCGAGATGATGCTGTGTTGTTCCTTGACGAGTCGGACTCGTTACTCTCGAAGCGACTCACAAATGTTTCTGATGGGTCAGCACAAGCAATTAATTCTATGCGCAGCCAATTGTTGATAAGTTTAGAACGATTTAAGGGCATCGTGATCTTCGCGACGAACCTTGTGGTGAATTATGATAAAGCGTTCTTATCTAGGCTTATCAATATTGAATTCACGATGCCGACAGCGGAAGAGAGAAAAAAAATATGGTGGCAACACCTTCGTACTGACACGGTTCACGTTCCGTTGGCAGAAGATGTGAATGTTCCAATGTTATCAAAAACATACGAATTCTGTGGGCGGGAAATCAAAAGTGCTGTTAAAAGTGCTTGTATTTCGGTGGCATTGGATCAACGAGATACAGTTACGCAGGAGGATTTAATTACAGCGTGCGATATCACAAAAGAGGAAACACTCAGAGTCATATCGGCGAACGACCATACTGATTCAAAGGTTGCACCGATGAAAGTTGAGCAGAAAGACATACTAATGGAGGCTATGCAGAAAAAATTAAATTAGGTGGTCAGTCGTTTTAAAGTTTATTATTGAGAACGAGTATTTTATATTCATCTTTGTGAGCATTTCTATACAAGGAAAACCTATATCATGTACTCTGCGAGGTAAGAGACAGCCCTGACACGTTAAGTGCTAGGGCTGTTTTACAACTGTGCCGGGCATGGAACGGTTCTAACTAGTGAAAGTCAGTCAAGGGTAACTTAATCAAGTAGTGGAAGAAACAAAAGGCGATAGAGAAGGGATTGAAATGGTATTGCAGAATAAAAATGATTTATGATGGAGAAGAAGGAGATATCATAAATCAGTATGTGGCTTTTACAAAAATCTACAATGAGCAGATTAAACTTTATGGAAGAACCAGAATGTCCTGAAGGAATATCTGGAGGACAGAGAACAGGAGGTTGTGGATATCATGATGACACTGTTTAACGATGAGTATATTATCAAAACCTATATTGAAAGTGAACGAAAAGAGGCAGCGCACGAAGCGGCACAGGAGACGGCCAAAGAGATCGCAAAAAAAACAACCTTGAATTTACGTGAGATGGGGATGTCAGTGTGCGATATCGCAAAAGCTGTCAATATGCCTGAAAAGCAGGTGGAAGAATGGCTTGGGCTTGTTGTTTCATAAAATTCAGTGTAGCTATTGTGCCTACAAATGTGCCAACAATTGTCAGGAGAACGATTAATAATACCTGAAATTGGGTGGACTGGATTAAAGAGTGAATCCCGAAGAATCCTTGAAATAACAGGATTCTTCGGGATTTAACAGGATTAATTAAAATCATCTAAAAAGGTATACGCTTTACTCCTAAGCGGTAGGTCGGGTGTTCGAGTCACCTCGCGGACGCCAGCTAACAACGCCGAAAGCCTTATTTTTCAAGGCTTTCGGCTTTCTTTTAAGGGGAAGATTTCTTGAAATTTTTTTCCTCAGAGACAGAAGATAAAAGAGGAAAAAGTGGGGAAATAAATGGGGAGATAAAAACTAAGTGATAGGAGGTGATGATAATGGCGACTGTCATGCAATTTTTGGAAAGGATACTCTTGAATTTCTGGTGATATGCGGTATAATGAGCAGGAAAATGAGCAAGATAATACGCAAGTTGTGAATCTGTTACACAGCGGAATTTCACATACGCAGATAGGGAGGAAGAATGGAGAATTATGAGCCGCCTTTTAACATAACAAATGAAATGCTGACCTGTGTAGCTTCTGTTTCAGAAAAAATCGGAAGGATTACCGCTGTCGGCAGCCTGGATTCTAAGCTGCACCTGAGAAAGAATAACCGAATCCGTTCCATTCACTCATCTTTAAAAATTGAGGCGAATTCTCTCACACTTGGGCAGGTGAGGGATGTCATAAATGGGAAAACCGTGTTGGGTGAGCAAAAGGAAATTCAGGAAGTAAAAAATGCTTACGCAGCATATGAGTTGCTGGATGAAATAAACCCATGGAGTATCGAGGATCTGAAGCGTTTCCATGGGATTATAACAAAATATGTTGTGGAGGAATCCGGTGTTTTCCGACGAGGTGAGGAAGGCGTATTTCATGGCGATCAGTGCATTTTTATGGCACCGCCTGCCAGAATGGTTCCGCAGCTTATGGAAGACCTATTTGGCTGGATGGAAGAATCAAGGAACAGTGTTCACCCGCTGATTCTCAGCTGTGTGTTTCACTATGAATTCGTATTTATTCATCCATTTGCAGACGGCAATGGAAGAATGGCACGGTTATGGCAAACAGCGATTCTCTCTAAGTGGAAACCTGTTTTTGCGTATATTCCGCTGGAAAGTCAGATTGAGCGATTCCAGGAGCAATATTATGCTGCGATTGCAAGATGCCATGTGGAGGGAAAGTCGAACGCATTTATAGAATTTATGCTGACGCAGATTGATGGGATTCTGGATGATGTTGTGGTGCAGATTGATGCAGAAGGTGCGCAGGTGTCCGAATATGTCAGGAAACTACTGGGGGTAATGGAATATAACATCCCCTATACAGCGAAAACACTGATGGACAGGCTGGGATTAAAATCCAGAGAGACCTTCCGCCGGAATTATCTGCATCCCGCGATGGAGCAGGGTCTTGTCCGGATGTCTATCCCAGATAAACCGCAAAGCAGAAATCAGAGGTATGAAAAGGTTGGATAGCTGCGAGTCTGATAAAATTACTGGATAAAAGCGGTTTTGACCGACATACTGAATTCATATTCAGTGAATTGAATTTCAGTAAAGGAGAGCCTCTGTCAAGGAACGATGCGAGGGTCACCTGCACAAAAACGCAAAGTGGAAAGGACTGCTAAACCAGTCTTCCGTCAGCTAAGAATGAATTCGGTTCGCCACTAAATGCGGCACCTTTCTTAGCACAGCTAATTTCCAGCTAACAACGCCGGAATCCTTATTTTTCAAGGCTTTCGGTTTTCTCTGTGTCACAGTAAAAATAACTCCCTGCTCTGCAGGAGGATCGACGGCATTGGCGCTGTGTATCTCCAATCCGCTGATCAATTTCACATACACATCGTGGTCTACAACCTTACGGACATATTTCTCGGCAAGTTCAGTGTGCTTCGCTATGTCACTTATGATTTCGCTGTCATAATACTGATGTTGTGGCTTGTTTGGCGTAATAGGGACTGATATAATATAGGTGTTGTTTGAAATGAGGAATGTTCACTGATTTTGAAATACAGATATATTCAGGTAGCGTAAAACTGCATCGGTTGGTGCAGGAATACAAAATATAGAATTGCGTGATTAAAGATGAACTGATAACCCGTACGAATAAGATCTGGAGGCATGATTATGGAAGAAAAATATAATTTAGAGCGATTTGTCAAAGCGCAGAAAAACAGTTATGGGACAGCCTTCTCGGAGATCCGGAACGGAAGAAAGAAAAGTCACTGGATGTGGTATATTTTTCCTCAGATCATCGGACTTGGAAGAAGTGAGACTGCTGTTTATTATTCTATTGTGGATAAAGGGGAAGCCAGAGCTTATATAAAGAATGATTTGCTTAAGAATCATTTACTGGAAATTAGTAACGCTTTGCTGGAGATAGAATCATCAGATCCGGCGCGTGTGATGGGGTTTCCAGATGATTTAAAGTTACAGTCCTGCATGACACTTTTTGCTGAGGTTGCGCCGGAGGAAGATGTGTTTCAGAAGGTGCTGGACAAATATTTTGATGGAGAGAAGGACAGGCGTACTTTACAGATTTTAGGAAGATTGATTTGAAATTATACGGAGACTGAGAAATCGGAATATCAGTAAAGCCACTTTATACCAAGAAAAGAGAAACTATTACGGTAAAAAGGATATAGTTTGTTATTTGATATTGATGGAGAAATATAAAATGGCAAAAAAGATAATAGCTGTCGTTCCATTATGGGGCGATGAAAAAGAGAGTATATGGATGCTTCCTGGTTATATGAATGGAATAAAGGAAGCCGGAGCTATTCCTGTTATTTTACCGTTTGCAAGTGAGTAAAAGGATGCGCTTGTAACTGCGTGTTAATAAAAACAACAGGGATAACAGCATAATACCGACAGATAGCATGAACCGGCAGATCGTCACAGAAATTAAGGAGGAACTGTCATGGAGAATCCATTACTGGAAATTGCTCTGCGCCGTCGTTCTGTACGTAGTTATAAGAATACGCATATTCCCGATGAGGTGCTGAACGAGATTCTGAAGGTCGGATTGTCTGCACCTACTTCCTTTGGTCATAAGGCAGTGGAGTTCGTTGTTGTGAGGAACCCAGAGACAATTCAGAAAGTGGGAGTCTGTAAAATGATGGGCGGTTCTCAGATCAATGGGGCCGATGCGGTCATCGTCACGATGGTCAAAACCGGAAACAAGCGACAGGCAGAGTTCTGGATCGGGGACGGAGCCATTGCCTCTGCCTATCTGTTGCTGGCGATTGAGCATTATGGTCTGGGTGCCTGCTGGGTGCATATCCGCAACCGCATGGGGCAGCGCAAAACTTCCGATGAGGAGATTCGCGCACTGCTGGGTGTGCCGAATGGATACACGGTTTTGAATTTAATCGCTATCGGAGAAAAGGGAGAAATAAAGCAGGGTTATACAGAGCGGGATTTGGATAAAAGCTGTGTTCACCAGGAGCATTATTGAACTGATCAACCGCAATGTCCTCAAATAAGCGTTCAGAGGTTTTTCGCTTTATAATTTTTCCCCCAGTCCCACATAGCGTCCAAAATCGGTTTCAGGCTGTACCCCAGATCGGTCAGGGTATATTTCACATGGGGCGGTACTTCGGGGAAAACGGTACGGATTACAAGACCGCTCTCCTCCATTTGCCGCAGCTGCGCTGTCAGTACCTTTTGCGAGACGTGGCCGATGGATTTTTTCAGCTCGCCAAATCGTTTCGTTCCGGGCATCAGGTCACGAAGAATTAATACCTTCCATTTGTCGCTGATCAGCATTAAAGTTGTCTCTACCGGACAGGCGGGCAGTTCCCTGGCAGGTGTTGTCTGAATCTCTTTTTTTGTTTCCATAATTAATCTCCATTCCGCTGTATTTCGGCTGGTGGCACAAACAGTGATGATAGTTCCGCTTTCTTTTATACTGAATTCGTTCTATGTATAGTTTCTATTTGGTAACTATGGCACAATATTGTGCTTACTTTACGAATCGTCCGTATGCCTTTATTATATAAACAGCAGAAGGGAATTGCAAGATGGTTCTGATCAAATCATCTCCCGAAGCGCAGAAAACCTGCGCCTGTTGATCTGTTGATACAATAAAATCAGCAGAATTAAAATCCTTACAGGAAAGGAATCTTTGGAGGTTATCACTATGAAGAAAGTCATCGAATTTTTGAACGAGAACCCTGTTCAGTACCTGGCTACCGTAGGTCGTGACGGAAAGGCTAAATGCCGTCCGTTTATGTTCGCCGGCGAGATGGAGGGTAAGCTGTGGTTCTGCACCAACAACACGAAGGACGTTTACAAGGATATGCAGGAGAATCCGGAGATTGAAATTTCCGTATCCAGTCCGTCCTATGCCTGGATTCGTCTCCACGGTACGGCTGTGTTTGAGAACAATATGGCTGCCAAAGAAATGTGCATCCAGAACCCCATCGTGAAGGGTCAGTATCAGACCGCTGAGAACCCGATTTTCGAGGTGTTCTATCTGGACAACGCTCATGGACTGATCGCTGATTTCTCCGGCAATCCGCCTTACGAGTTCTAGATTCCGAAAAATGTGTGATCTTTGGAGCGCCTGACGGTCAAAAGTGCTGTCGGGCGCTCCATTCATCAAAACGGGGGATTGTGGACGCTGTGCGGAAATCTGCCCGAAACAGACCATTGAAAAGAGAGGATAACTATGACTCAGGACGAACGCAGAATTTATCTGATTCGCTCGCTGCTTGCAGAGGATGTCCGGTATCAGGGAATGGAAATTCCCACCGACGTACCGCAGCAGAAGCGGCTCCTCCGGGCTCTGTTTAATGTACGGATGCCAAGGCCGGTCAGTCAGGACTTCCTGACGGTGCAGGATGCCTATCTGCAGGAGGCGACCCGGCAGAAGGGCATTACGGATGTATCTGACCTGACGCCTGTGCAGGAGGGCATCTATCTTTGGCAGGGGGACATCACGACGTTACGCTGCGGAGCCATTGTCAATGCTGCTAATTCTCAGATGCTGGGATGTTTTTGCCCGAATCATGGCTGCATTGACAACGCCATCCATACCTACGCGGGCATTCAGCTACGTGCCGCCTGCGCTGAGCTGATGACAAAGCAGGGGCATGAGGAGGAAACGGGAGTTGCAAAAATCACCCCGGCATTTAATCTGCCCTGCGATTATGTATTGCATACGGTAGGTCCCATCGTCAGCAGCTGGTTGACCAGAAAAGATAAGGAACTGCTCGCCTCCTGTTATCGCTCCTGCCTGGAGCTTGCAGAGGAAAATGGGATTCCAAGCGTTGCCTTCTGCTGTATCTCTACCGGAGAATTTCATTTTCCCAATGATAAGGCGGCGCAAATTGCAGTCAATACTGTGAAGGAATACAGGGAACAGACCCACAGCAAAATCGAGGTGATCTTCAATGTTTTTAAGGACATCGACTTACAAATCTACCGGAACTTACTTGGATAAAATAGACCGATTGAAAAAAGAAGTGGAAACGGCGGACGCCATTGTCATCGGAGCCGGAGCAGGACTTTCCGCTTCGGCAGGCATGAGCTACAGCGGGGAACGGTTTGAAAAATACTTCTCAGATTTTCACAGGAAGTATGGCATCACCGATATGTATTCCGGCGGGTTTTATCCTTTTGATACTCTGGAGGAATATTGGGCATGGTGGTCGCGGCATATCCTGGTTAACCGCTATGAGGCCGGCGTAGGAAAGCCATATACCGACCTGCTGGAGTTGGTGAAGGAGAAGGATTATTTTGTGCTGACCACTAACGTGGATCATCAATTCCAGCTTGCCGGGTTTGATAAGAAGCGGCTGTTCTATACCCAGGGCGATTACGGCCTGTGGCAATGCTCCAGACCCTGTCATAGTAAGACCTACGACAATGAAGAAGCGGTCCGGAAAATGGTAGACGAACAGAAAGACATGAAGATTTCATCGGAACAGATTCCCCGCTGCCCGATCTGTGGTGCGCCCATGAATGTGAATCTGCGTTGTGATAGTACGTTTGTGGAGGATCAGGGCTGGCACCGGGCGGCGGAGCAGTACAATGATTTTATCCGTCGGCATGAGAATCTGCATGTCCTGTTTCTGGAACTTGGCGTGGGAGCAAATACCCCTGTTATCATCAAGTATCCATTCTGGCGGATGACAGCGAAGAATCCAAAAGCAGTTTATGTCTGTATCAATCAGGGGGAGGCATTTTGCCCCAAAGAAATTGAAAGCCAGTCTGTTTGTATTAACGGGGATATCAATACAGTATTTGAAAAGATACTTCAGAGGCAAGAATGACTTGGACGTTGCCTATGTTCCATAGTTTTCTGTTGAGGAAGAATTAGAAATAACTTGTTTGGTGTGATATGGACTGATATAATAAAGAAGTTGATTGAAATTATCAGCTTTGTATTGGAGAGGTTATTCGAGTGGTATATATGGACAGACAGCAAATATTCGATTATGCAATGAAAAAGTATGGAACAACACCGGAGTACCTGTGGATGAGATATCCGACTTATGCAGTTCTGCGTCATAAGGATAATGAAAAATGGTACGGAGTTGTGATGAATGTCCCGAAAAATAAGCTGGGATTGCAGGGAACAGATTCTGTTGATATTCTGGATGTGAAATGTGATCCGGCGATGATTGATATCCTGCGCCGGTCCCCAGGTTTTTTGCCTGCTTATCATATGAATAAGACGAACTGGCTCAGTATTCTTCTTGATGGTATCGCATCAGACGATCAGGTTTTGGATTTGCTGGATATGAGCTATCAGATGACGGCAAAGAAAAAGAAATGAAAATTTATACAAAGGAGTCTGGATTATCATGCTGTCAGAACCAATTATCACAATCGATGTGCATGGCATGACTGTAGACAAAGCACTGGATGCCATCCGGAAAAAAGTGAATACCGCAGGAAGCGCTGTGTATGAAGTACGGGTAATCCATGGCTTTCACGGCGGTACGAGGATACGCTCTGCGGTCAGAGAAGAGTTTGGCTACGGCAGAGAACCGAAGATCAGGAGGGTACAGCCGGGGGATAACGAGGGGATTACCAGGCTGATTCTGAAGGAATTATATTAAGTGGCAATATGTGGCGATGTTGGACGAATTGGCCGGAGGAAATGTTAATGGTGTGAAAATCGTACACATGGCGGATTTTCTGCTGAGTCGTGAATACTAAATAGCAATTCTGTGTGTCTTATATCAGCTGGCAAAAAAGATTTTTTGACAAAGTTATGATGATTATGCTATTATCTTGATTATGTTATTACTTTAGAGAGTGAAAGGATTGTCGGCAGCCGAAACGGTACCTGGTTTTGTGCTGTGGAAACAATTGAAATTATAGGGAAGCCGGATATGAATATTTTAGTAATTGACGGTCAGGGCGGCGGATGTGGAAAACAGATCATTTCCGCCATAAAAAAAGAAAAAGCGATTCAGGGAACGATCATAGCCGTAGGGACGAACAGCACGGCGACTGCGGCAATGGCAAAGGCGGGAGCGGACCGGATCGCCACAGGAACGAATCCGATTATCGTCTGTTCGGCAAAAGCGGATGTGATTATCGGACCCATTGGGATCGTGATTGCGAACTCGATGCTGGGCGAAATCACCGCGGAGGCAGCCGTGGCGGTTGCCAGCAGTCCGGCAGTGCGGATGCTTCTTCCGATGAACCAGTGCGATAACATTGTCATCGGAGTACAGGATGCCTCGCTGAAAGCGACGATACCGGCGCTTGTGGACGCGCTGCGCCGGTTGTGTGTTAAGGACTGCTGACGGTAGATCCGTCAGGAATGGATCAGAGAAGCTATCAGGGAGATGGCGGATTTGCTCAGAAGAGCAGGACCATTTGCAGAATCAGAAGCATTCTTGCGTTTGCTGTTACGCAGAATTTTATCATTGGATGGATGGGGGTTGCCCCTTTCAGGAATGAAATGTCATTACCACGAAGGTAATTTTCCTTTTTTTGAAGAGAGGAGAATTATCTTCGTTTTTTGTATGTGGACGGGCGGATGAGGAAGTTTTGCAGTTGGCGCTGCATCCTGCTCGAATCTCCATAGAAAGCACGTCCTATGGAGCAAAAAGACCTTCGGACGGGGAAACGTGTTCGTGCCCATTTACTGGAAATCTGATTATGGATTTAATTGTGGATTATCTTGAAAATATAAAGTCAACAGGAGAAGAAAAATGGAAGAGATCAAAAAACAGATTACCGATTACTGGACGAGACGCACGCCGTCCTTTTGTATACAGAAGATGAGAGAATTGTCAGGGGATAAGCATTTCCTGTGGCTGGAGGAGTTTCGCAGATATCTGCCGGAGGGGAAACGGCTGAAAATCCTGGATATCGGTACCGGGACCGGCTTTTTTGTCTTTCTGCTGGCAAGGTTCGGCCATGAGATGACAGGGATAGATCTGACGGAGGAGATGATCCGGGAAGCGAAAGAGACGGCAGGGCTGATGGGAATATCCGCTCGTTTTGAAGTCATGGACGCGGAGGAGCCGGCATTTGCTCCCGGCACGTTTGATGTGATTGTCACGCGGAATTTGACCTGGGGGCTGCCACATCTGGGGAAGGCTTATCGGAGATGGCACGGTTTGCTGAAGCCGGAAGGGATTCTGATTAATTTTGACGCGGATTACTGCAGGGAGGACAGCGATATTGAGCTGCCGCCCAATCACGCTCATAAAGAGATCGGGGCGGATATGATGCAGAAATATGAGGAGATCAAGGCAGCGCTGCGCCCGTGTCAGCGTCCCAGGCCGGAGTGGGACGTGGAATTACTAAAAGACGCCGGGTTTCACGAGATCCGCGTGGATACCGGAGTGTGGGAGCGCATTTATCGTGATAAGGATGAGTTCTATAACCCGACGCCCATTTTCACAATCACGGCAAAAGCATAGGAGGAAGGCAATGAGATCGTATGTGTGTAAACGGCTGTTTCAGCTCATTCCGCTGCTCCTGGTCATTACCTTTTTATCGTTTGGTATGATGCGGATTGCGGGAAGCGACGCGGTGCTGCAGAAGATGGAGAATACAGGCGTGGTACTGTCGCAGGATGTGATGGATCAGGCGAGAGCAGAGCTTGGACTTGACCGCCCATTTCTGGTCCAGTATCTGACATGGCTGTGGAATCTTCTCCATGGCGATATGGGAATCAGTTATATCTCCGGTCGGGCAGTGCTTCCGACATTTCTCTCAAAGCTCCCGGCGACGCTGCTGCTGACGGTGGTTTCCATCGGACTGACGGTGGTGGTATCTGTTCCATTGGGAGTTTTGGCCGCGGTGAAGCAGAATCGGTTTACGGATGATGTGATCCGGTTTTGCAGTTTTCTGGGGAACAGCCTGCCAAACTTTTTTGTGGCGCTGTTACTGATGTATGTTCTGGCGATTCGATGGAACCTGCTTCCTGTGATATCGGACGGTGTCAATGGGAGGAGTGTGGCGATGCCGGCGCTGACTCTTGCGATCGCTATGTCTACGAAGTATCTGCGGCAGGTGCGGGCGGCGGTGCTGGATGAATTGAGTAAGGAGTATGTATTAGGGGCTAAGGCAAGAGGCGTACATTTTTCCGTTACGCTGATCCGGAGTGTGCTGCGGTCATCGATGGTTACGATTCTGACGCTTCTCACGCTGTCTATCGGCAGCCTGCTGGGCGGCACGGCCATTGTGGAGTCGATTTTTCTCTGGGATGGGGTGGGAAAGCTGGCAGTCGACGCAATTCAAATGCGGGATTATCCGATGATCCAGGCATATGTGATGTGGATGGCGATCATTTATGTCGTGATTAATCTGGTTACCGATCTTTCTTACCGCCTGCTGGATCCGAGGATACGTCTGGGAGGGATGGAACTGTGACAGAGGAGAAAAATATCCCGACCCGCAGGCCAAAGGGAAAAAGGGATCGTATCCGGAACAGGCTTGTATTTTTTGCAGTGCTTGCGGCGTTACTGATGCTGATTGTCATCTTTGCGGCGTATCTGTGTCCCTATGACCCAAATGCACAGGACTACAATATCTCTCTGCAGGAACCGACTTTTTTACATCCGGCAGGAACCGATCTGTATGGCAGGGATATGTTATCCCGGATCCTGGTGGGTCTGCGTACCAGCGTTCTGGCAACGCTTGCTCTGATTGGGATGATCACGTTTACCGGGACCGTGATCGGTGTGGTCTGTGGATACTGGGGCGGGTTTGTGGATTCGTTGATTATGCGCATCTCGGATATATGCCTGGCATTTCCCGGACTGGTATTTGCATTGGGAATTGCCGCTATTTTGCAGGGTGGGCTGACAAATGCGATCATCGCGCTGGCGGTTATCAGCTGGCCCAGATACGCCCGTATCGCAAGGAGTCAGACCCTTGCGCAGATAAATATGTCGTACATCGCGGCGGCCAGGATCGCCGGAGATACCGCATGGCGGATCATCTGGCGGCATATTCTGCCAAATATAGCGGGGCCGATCCTGGTGACGTCTATGCTGGATATCGGTACGATGATGATGGAACTGGCAGGTCTTTCTTATCTTGGTTTGGGAGCGCAGCCGCCTGTAGCGGAACTTGGCAGTATGATGAGCAACGGGCGCAGTATGCTGCAGACGTATCCGTGGGTGGTGATCGGTCCGGGCGCCGCCATCTTTGTGGCGGTGGCTATCTTTAATCTGCTCGGGGATGCGGTTCGGGATTATCTTGATCCACGAAATATTTATAAAAATTGAGCAGGAGAAGCCAGTGTGATGACAGGCAGAGTTTTTATCATAATTTATGTCAACAGCCGAATGGAGAGAGGAAAGGAGGGGCGTCATGAGAGGTAGAAGAGCCGTTCTTGTATTGCTACTGGCGCTGTGTCTGATATCGGGAAGTCTTCTGGGGTGTTCCGGAAATACCAGTGGCAACGGAAGCGTCGGGGATGAGATCGCAGATACCGGGGCAGAGAAAACGTTTATATTTGGCGACACAACCTTTAACCCGGAGAATGAGGAACCGGATGTGAATCCGCACCGTGCCTATTCTGGCTGGGCGTGTATCCGTTATGGGATCGGGGAAACTCTGTTTCATTATTCGGACTCGATGGAGATGGAACCCTGGCTGGCGGTCGGCTATGAAAATCCGGATGAGCGGACCTGGGTGATCACCCTGCGCGATGACGTCACGTTTTCAAGTGGGAGAAAGATGGATGGAGAGGCAGTGAGGGAGTGTCTGGAGCACCTGGTCGAAACGCATGACCGTGCCAGAGGTGACCTGAGCATTGAGGCGATTGAGGCGAATGGACAGGTTGTCACGATTACAACGTCTGAGCCAAAGCCGGCTTTTTTAAATTATCTGTCGGATCCGTATGGATGTATCATCGACATGCAGGCAGGGATCACGGATGACGGGATTGTCGCCGGTACCGGCCCTTATATTGTCGTGTCGCTGGTATCGGGCGAACGTCTGGAACTGAAAAAAAATGAAAATTACTGGAATGGGACGCCGGGGTATGATTCCATTGCAATACGCACGATCTCTGACGGCGATACTTTGACGCTGGCGTTGCAGTCCGGCGAGATTGACGCCGCCTATGGTCTGCCTTATGCCAGTTATGTGCTCTTTCAAAATGATGATTACAACATTTCCAGCTGCGCGACAAGCCGTGCTTTCTTTCTGGAGATGAATGAGCAGAGCGCTGTGACAGCGGATGATGCAGTGCGGCAGGCTATCGCCATGGGGATTGATAAGGAAGGATTTGTCAATACGCTTCTGCAGGGCAATGGCTATGCCGCCGTGGGCGTCTATCCGGACAGTTATTCTTTTGGTGGAGACAAGGTGACGACGGAAAAGTACGACCCGGATGGAGCGAAGGCGGTCCTGGACGCTGCGGGATGGATGGACAGTGACGGGGATGGATATCGGGAAAAAGAGGGAGTAAAACTGAGAGTTCGCTGGCTGACGTATCCCAGCCGTCAGGAACTTCCCCTTCTGGCAGAGTCCGCGCAGGCCACGTTAAAGGAGATTGGCGTGGAGGTTGTTATCAATTGTACCGCAGATCATAACAGTCTTCGCGTGGATCCGGGCGCGTGGGACGTCTATGCCAGCGCAATGGTGATGGCGCCGACTGGGGATCCGGAATATTTCTTTACGACACATTGTCTGGATACATCTTTTGCGAACAACGGTTCTTATCACAGTGAGAAACTGGAACAACTGGAGAGGGAACTGGCGGCGACATTTGACGTCGGCCGTCGGGCGGAGCTGGCGGTGCAGATGCAGCAGGTCATCCTGGATGATCACGCCTTTGTATTCTGTTCTCATCTGAAAATGAGTATGGTGAGCCGGGCTTCGGTATCCGGGCTGACGGCGCATCCCTGTGATTTTTATGAGATTACGGCGGATCTGGCGCCGGTTAGCTGAGGATAGGCGGGTATGGAAGCATTACTGCAATATGAATCGGTAGAGGTTTTGTTCGGAGAGCGGGCGGTGATCCATGATGTAAATTTCTCGCTGCATCCGTCGGAGATTCTTGGGATCGTGGGGGAATCCGGCAGCGGGAAAAGTACGCTTTTAAAAGCGGCGCTGGGACTTCTCGGTGAAAATGGCGTGATGACAGGAGGAAAGCTGCTGTATCGGGGGCAAAACATCCTGGCTCTGAGTGAAAGCGCGATGCGTAAAATTCGAGGGGCAGAAATCGGCATGATCTTCCAGAATGTGGAAGCCTCGTTATGTCCGGTTCGTGCCATTGGTGATCAGATCTATGAAAGCATGGCTGCCCATGGGCGTATATCCAGAGGTCTGGCCAGAGAGAAGGCGCTGACTCTTTTCGAAAAGCTGAAATTTAAGGACGGAGAGCGGCTATGGAAGAGTTATCCGTTCGAATTATCCGGAGGCATGAACCAGCGTGTCGGCATCGCCATTGCCATGTTGATGGAGCCATCTGTCCTGCTGGCAGATGAGCCGACCAGCGCGCTGGATGTCGCGGTTCAGCGGCAGGTTGTCCGTGAAATGCTTCAGATGCGGGAACTGTTTGGTACGGCGATTATCCTGGTGACGCACGATATCGGCGTAGTATCTGCCATGGCGGATACGATTCTGGTACTAAAAGATGGAAGAGTGATGGAATATGGCGAGGCGAAGAGTGTGTTGCAAAATCCACAAAACGCATACACCAGACGGTTGCTATCCGCGGTTCCAAGACTGAGGAGGACATAAATGGAGATAATATTAGAAGGGAAGGATCTGACAGTGACCTTTCCGGCAAAAGGGAAACCGCCATTTACGGCGCTGGATCATGTGTCTTTTTCTCTTTATGCGGGGGAAACTCTCGGAATTGCGGGAGAATCCGGCAGTGGGAAAAGTACGCTGGCAAGAGTGGTAATGCGGCTGCTTGATCCGGCGCAGGGAACGATTTTTCTATCCGGAGAGGATATCACCCATATGCGGGGGCGTGCCCTGCGCGGTATCTACCATGATATCCAGATGGTATTTCAGGATCCGGTAAGCTCCTTTGACCCTCGCAGGACGCTGGGTGACGGGATCGGAGAAAGTCTCCGCAACCGTGGTTTGCCGCGGGCTGAGATCAGGCAAAGAGTGATTGCCCTCTTGCGGCAGTGTGAGCTGCCGGAAGAATATGCGGGGCGCTATCCCCACGAGGTGAGCGGGGGAGAGTGCCAGCGTGCCGCGATCGCCAGGGCGCTGGCAGTGCAGCCGCGGATTCTGATCTGTGATGAGGCGACATCCGCACTGGATGTGACGGTACAGATGGAGATTATGGAACTCTTAAAACGATTAAAAAAGGAACAGGGACTGTCCTGTCTGTTCATCAGTCATAATCTCGCTCTCGTACAGTCCTTCTGTGACCGGTTGCTGGTTATGCACGAGGGAAGGGTTGCGGAGGAGGGGTTGGTGGATAAAGTAATCAGAAATCCGCAGTCGGAGTATACGAAATTATTAATCGAATGCGTGTTATGATTGGCGGAGGGATTCGTCCGGCTGCTGTCCGTCGTGAGACTTCCACATACATTCGGTCAGATTCATTCCTGAAAAGATCGCCTGAAAGGATGAATCTTCCGGTGAACATGCGTAGATTCCAAACCGTATTTTACCATTACCCCGATACATATGGCAGATTCTCATCTGCCGGAATCGAACGCCGTCTTCGGAGCATTCGATACAGTAGTCGTCCTCCCGCCGGCTAAGCCGGTACCACATGGATTTTATATTAGCAGGAATTTCTGTCGTGGCCCAGTCGGAGTAGCCATGATTTGTCACAACACTTCCGAGGTGCTGAAACTCTTCGTTTTCGTATTCAATTGAAGCCTTGAGCCAGTTTTCACAGTCAAGGTACATAACTACCCCACACTGGTCAAATCGGTGATGACTTTCTTCAAAATCGGTTTTTACTACAAAACTAAAATATTTTTCTTCGGTTTCCATTTGAAAGACAGGTGCGTTATCATTTTGGAAATGGTAATAGGTTCGCTGCCATAAGTCTGTATGAGGTTTTGTCGTGATTTCAATCTTACCTTCTGAAATGCGAAATTCTTTTGGTTCTCTTGTCCATTGAAATTGGGTTAAATCCATTGTTGTGCTCCTTGGCTGTTATGATTTTTGATATGAGCTGTTATTATCCTGATAATTTCCCTGATATCATAACACAGGTGAACGCCTGTTTACAATACACGAATATTTTAAGAGCCGCGAAGGAAAAGAAAGATACTTTTTGAGGTCAGATCGAAAAGAATATCTTTGACAGACTGGCGGCAGCCGTGCTATTATGAGATGTATCTGGTAAAGTGTCTGGAATGGGACAGATGAGTCATCAGGAAGATGATTTTTGGCTCAGAAGAGCAGTGGTTCGGGTCTTCGACAGTTGAATTGAATTCAAATCCTCTCAAAGCCTTGATTCAG
>JAJQAC010000057.1 GCA_021204025.1 Clostridiales bacterium
CTGAATCAAGGCTTTGAGAGGATTTGAATTCAATTCAACTGTCGAAGACCCGAACAGCGTCAAAATAAATGAAAGATTGCGCTTGTCTAACCGTATACATTTTTGCTATTATATTACATAAATAAATGGATCCATCAGGAAACAATAAAACGGATTGTTCACACAAGAACGAGGAGGAAACAGGATGAATTTTAGTTTTGATCATATGAAGAAAGTTGCGTTGTTTGCAGGCGGCGTCCTTTTTGGAACGGCCGGAATGAAAATACTGGGAAGCTCGGACGCAAAGAAGTGTTATGTCAATTGTCTGGCGGCAGGACTGCGCGCGAAGGACTGTGTGATGACAACGGCAAGTAATATTCAGGAAAACGCAGAGGACATTATGGCGGAAGCAAAGGAAATCAATGAGAGACGGGTCGCCGTAGAAGAAGTTATCGAAGATCAGAGCGAAGGCGAAACAGTCGAATGAAATTTGTAATCAAACATGAGATGCGGGGACGTCTGCGGATCCACTTCTGCCGGAAACGTCTGACATTCACGCGGGCGGATGAACTGGCGGCGGTACTGGCCGGACTGCCGGGCGTCAGTTCTGCAAAAATTTATGAGAGAACCGCGGATGCGGTGATCTGGTATTCCGGAGGCAGGAGAGATATCCTTGAGAGGATCAGCCGTATTTCCGAACAGGACGTCCCTCCGGCAGGCGTAATTGCCGATGGCCGGACGCGGGAGCTGAATGCAGAATTTAAAGAAAAACTGATTTGCCGGGCTCTGATTCACTTCGGAAAAAAAATCTTTCTCCCGTCCGTTGCGCGTGCCGCGTGGACCGTGCTTACTGCTGTCCGCTATATCCGGCGCGGACTTCAGGTGCTCAGACGAGGACGGTTAGAGGTAGAAGTGCTCGATGCGACGGCAGTTACGGTATCTATCCTGCGGGCTGATTTTGATACGGCGAGTTCGATCATGTTCCTGCTGGGAGTCGGTGAACTGCTGGAGGAGTGGACGCACAAGAAATCCGTCTCGGATCTGGCGCACAGTATGTCTCTGAATGTAACAAAAGTATGGAAAAAGACCGATGAGGGAGAGTCTTTTGTCGATGTCGGAGAGATTCAGAAAGACGACCGGATTATCATTCATGTCGGAAATATGATCCCGTTGGACGGTATCGTGTCGGATGGCGAGGCGATGGTAAATCAGGCGTCTATGACGGGAGAGTCTGTTCCGGTCCGAAAAACCGTGGGGAGTTATGTCTATGCCGGAACAGCCATTGAGGAAGGGAAACTCTGTATCCAGGTGAAACAGACAGTCGGTGCAACCAGGTATGAGCGCGTTGTGCGGATGATCGAAGAGTCGGAAAAGCTGAAATCCACACTGGAGGGCAAAGCTGCAACTCTGGCGGACGCATTGGTGCCGTGGAGCCTGGGAGGTACTCTGCTTACGTGGCTGATTACGCGAAATACAACCAGGGCGCTATCGATCCTGATGGTTGATTTTTCCTGTGCGCTGAAACTTGCGATGCCGTTAGCGGTGCTGTCCGCAATCCGGGAGGCGCAGCTTCATCATATTACGGTCAAGGGCGGTAAATTCCTTGAAGCGGTTGCAGACGCTGATACGATCGTTTTTGATAAGACCGGCACGCTTACAAAAGCACAGCCGGAGGTCGCGCAGATCGTGACCTTTGAACAATGGGAAGAAAATGACATGCTTCGTGTCGCAGCTTGTCTGGAGGAACATTTCCCGCATTCGGTGGCAAATGCCGTAGTGAGAGAGTCTGTCCGCAGGGGACTCGTGCATGAGGAAATGCATTCGCGGGTGGAGTATATCGTGGCACATGGGATCGCTACATATATTGGCGAAGACAGGGTCGTCATCGGCAGTTATCATTTTGTCTTTGAAGATGAGCAATGCGTGATTCCGGAAGGAGAAGAAGAGAAGTTCCGGACTTTGCCGGAGAATTATTCTTATCTGCATCTTGCCGTAGGGGGACGTCTTGCAGCTGTTATCTGTATCGAAGATCCGCTTCGCGAAGAGGCGTGCGCCGTGATCGAGGCGCTGCATGGCGCAGGGATTGCGAAACTGGTTATGATGACAGGAGACAGTGAGCGGACTGCGAGAGCGATTGCGGCACAGGTAGGCGTGGATGAATATTACTCCGAGGTCCTTCCGGAAGACAAAGCCGCTTTTGTAGAGAAAGAAAAGGCCGCCGGACGCAGGGTGATCATGATCGGAGATGGGATCAATGATTCGCCGGCCCTGTCCGCCGCCGATGTTGGTATCGCGGTGAGCGAAGGCGCCGAGATCGCCAGGGAGATCGCGGACATCACGATTTCTGCGGATGATCTCCGTGAACTGGTGACATTAAAGAGGATCAGTGATCGCCTGATGGGCAGGATCGGGGCAAATTATCGCTTTGTTATCAGTTTTAATCTGATGCTGATTCTGCTGGGAGTAGCGGGGATCCTGACGCCTTCCGCGTCAGCGCTTCTCCATAATACGTCTACCCTGGCAATCAGTCTGCGAAGCATGACGAATTTGCTTGAGACCGCCTGAAAATACCGGAAGAGGAAAACGGATGTGGGATCTTTGACTCCATTACATACTTGGACCATGCCACGCAGCGTGGTGCGTGGCATGGATGTGACCTGTAACGGATCTTTCTTTAAAACGTGAATAGACACAAATTTACACTTGCATTTTCAACCGTTATCGTTTAAAATTATTAACTGGTTGTAAAAGAAAAAGGCTGAGAAAGTGTTAAGTAGCGGACTATTTACCGTCAGAGAGAAGCGGCCATCGGCTGAAAGCCGCTTTCGGTTCCGATAGTTTGTCGAAGTTCGCACCGGAGCTGCATCGTTAAGAGGACAGAGGCGTGAAAGATCTGAACGCTGTGTCAGGTAGATGATGACGTGACATGCACGTTACGCATAAGAAGTGTCTGCGAAGTGATTCTCGCTTTGCAGGAATCAGGGTGGTACCGCGATCAATTCGTCCCTTTGCCTTTGCAGGCAGGGGACCTTTTTTTATGCACAGGGCCTGGTAAGGAATTTTGCGGCTGATGCCGCACCCGGCCCGCGCGGCGAGTATGAGGCGAAAAAGCCGCCTCCTGCTCGATTCTTACAGGAAAGGATGGAAGTCATGAAAGAAAAATTAGAACAGATCAGGGCGGAAGCGCTGAGCAGGCTGGAGGCTGTGGATACTCTGGACAGTCTGAATGAGATCCGGGTGGCCTATCTGGGGAAAAAGGGCGAACTGACCCGCGTTTTAAAAGGCATGAAGGATGTTGCGCCGGAGGATCGTCCGAAGGTAGGACAGATGGTAAATGAGACGCGTGAAAAGATTGAAAACAGGTTAAATGAGGTCCGTGACCAGATGGCAAAAAAGGCCAGAGAGCTGCAGTTGCAACGTGAAGTGATCGACGTCACACTGCCGGCAAAGAAGATAGAAGCAGGTCACAGCCATCCGAATACGGTAACGCTGGAAGAACTGGAAAAGATTTTCGTGGGCATGGGTTATGAAGTGGTCGAGGGTCCGGAGATTGAATATGACGAATATAACTTCACCAAGCTGAATATCCCGCCGAATCATCCGGCGAAGGATGAGCAGGATACATTCTACATCAATAAGGATATTGTTCTGCGGACGCAGACTTCTCCGGTGCAGGCGCGTGTCATGGAGCAGGGGAAACTCCCGATCCGCATGATTTCACCGGGACGGGTTTTCCGCTCCGACGAGGTAGACGCGACACATTCTCCGTCTTTCCATCAGGTAGAAGGACTGGTTGTTGATAAAAATATCACGTTCGCGGACCTGAAGGGGACGCTTGCCGAGTTTGCGAGACAGGTTTTTGGCGAAGATACAAAGGTTAAGTTCCGCCCGCATCATTTCCCGTTTACAGAGCCGAGCGCCGAGATGGATGTAAGCTGCTTTAAGTGCAAAGGAGCCGGTTGCCGTTTCTGCAAGGGTTCCGGATGGATCGAGATCCTGGGCTGTGGTATGGTACACCCGCATGTATTTGAGATGTGCGGAATCGATCCGGAGACCTATACCGGTTTCGCGTTTGGCGTAGGGCTGGAGCGTATCGCGTTGCTGAAGCATGAGATTGACGATATGAGACTGATGTATGAAAATGACATTCGTTTCCTGAAGCAGTTTTAATCTGCCATAGCATACAGAGAAAAGGAGAATATCGAATATGAATACAACATTGTCATGGATTAAAGCATATGTTCCGGATCTGGATGTGACTGCGCAGGAATACACAGACGCGATGACGCTGACCGGAACGAAGGTAGAAGGCTATCTTTGCCCGGATAAAAATCTGGACAAGATCGTTGTCGGGCAGATCAAAGAGATCCGCCGTCATCCGGACGCGGATAAACTGATTATCTGCAGCGTGGACATCGGGACAGAGATGATTCAGATCGTGACAGGCGCTCCCAATGTGAAGGAGGGAGATAAGGTACCGGTTGTTCTGGACGGTGGAAAAGTAGCCGGCGGTCACGACGGCGGTCCGCTCCCGGAAGAAGGGATTAAGATCAAAAAAGGCAAGCTGCGCGGAGTGGAATCCTGCGGTATGATGTGTTCCATCGAGGAGCTGGGTTCGTCGCGGGATATGTATCCGGAGGCGCCGGAGTTTGGCATTTATATTTTCGACGAGGATGTAGAAGTCGGTATGGACGCGATTGAGGCGCTGGGGATGCATGATGTGGTGTTTGAGTACGAGATCACATCCAATCGTGTCGATTGCTACAGCATCATCGGTATCGCGCGTGAGGCGGCTGCGACGTTTGGAAAGAAATTCTGTCCGCCGGTAGTAACACCGACAGGAAATAACGAAGATATTCATGATTATCTGGAAGTACAGGTGGAGGATCCGGATCTGTGCCCGCGTTATTGCGCGAGAATGGTTAAAAATATCCATCTGGCTCCCTCGCCGAAATGGATGCAGAGACGCCTGGCGGTGAGCGGTATCCGTCCGATCAACAACATCGTGGATATTACAAATTATATTATGGAAGAATATGGTCAGCCGATGCACGCATTTGATTATGATCTGCTGGCCGGGCATAAGATCGTGGTGAAGCGCGCAAAGGACGGGGATGAATTTCAGACGCTAGATGGCCAGATCCGCAAAATGGATTCGGATATTCTCATGATCAACGACGGAGAAAAGGAAGTCGGCATTGCCGGTATTATGGGAGGAGAAAATTCCAAGATCACGGATTCTGTCCAGAGTATGGTCTTTGAATGCGCATGCTTTGACGGCACAAATATCCGCCTTTCCGCAAAGCGTCTGGGTCTGAGAACCGACGCGTCCGGTAAATATGAGAAGGGACTGGATCCCAATAATGCCGAGGAGGCGATCAACCGTGCCTGCCAGCTGATTGAAGAGCTGGGAGCGGGAGAGGTCGTCGGCGGTATGATCGATATCTATCCGGTAAAGCGCGGGGAGTCGAGAGTGAAATTTGATGCGGACCGGATCAACGGGCTGCTGGGAACCGCGATCGACGCGGATACGATGAAGGGATATTTCCGGATGCTGGATCTGGGATTTGACGAGGAGACGCAGGAAGTGATCGCTCCGAGCTTCCGTCAGGATATCCATTGTCTTGCTGATCTCGCGGAGGAAGTAGCGAGATTTTATGGGTACGATAAGATCCCGACGACGCTTCCGAAAGGGGAGTCAACGATGGGCCGTCTTTCTGAAAAACTGAGGGTCGAAACCGTGGTACGCCGGTTTGCGGAATTTTATGGATTCAGCGAGAGTATGACTTATTCATTTGAGAGTCCGAAGGTATTCCAGAAGCTGCTGATTCCGGAGGACAGCAGCCTGCGCCGGGCCATCCCGATTGCCAATCCGCTGGGCGAGGATTTCAGCATCATGAGAACCACTCCGTTAAACGGCATGCTGACTTCACTGGCGACCAACTATAACCGCCGCAATAAAAATGTAAAGATTTATGAGCTGGCCAATACCTATCTGCCGAAGGCGCTTCCTCTGACGGAGCTCCCGGACGAACGGATGCAGTTTGTACTGGGATTTTACGGCGAGGGAGATTTCTTCACGATGAAGGGAGCGGTAGAGGAAATCTTTGAAAAACTGGGGATGAAGAAGAAAGTGCGCTATAATCCGGACTGTGGGCATCCGTATCTGCATCCGGGCAGAAAGGCGGAGATCTGTTATGAAAAGACCACGGTGGGCTATCTGGGTGAGATCCATCCGGAGGTAGCAGATAACTACCGACTGGGCGAGCGTACCTATGTGGCAGTGATCGATATGCCGCGGATCATGCCGTTTGTAAGCTTCGAGCATAAATTTACCGGCATCGCGAAATATCCGGCAGTTTCCCGTGACCTCAGTATGGTCGTGCCGAAAAATATCCTGGTTGGTCAGATCGAAGATATGATCACGTTGCGAAGCGGAAAGATGATGGAAAGCTGCAGACTGTTTGATATCTATGAGGGCGAGCAGATCGAGGAGGGCTTTAAGTCTGTAGCGTACTCCGTGAGCTTCCGTGCCAAGGATCATACGCTGACTGATGAGGAAATTACCGTGGTCATGAGAAAGATCCTGAACGGACTGGAAGGTATGGGCATCCGTCTGCGGGAATAGCCGGCATGAAAATCCGAAAACCGGCAAAGAATCCGGATTTATCGCTTGCGTTTTCAGACTTGCTATGGTATGATTACTTTGTTTGACTATCAGGAGGTGCATTCGGATGCTGAAAATCATTTTATCCGTAATATTTGTGATCTTGTGTGTTGCATTGACCGTGATCGTATTGCTTCAGGAGGGGAAATCGGCCGGACTGGGTTCCATCGGTGGCATGGCTGATTCTTACTGGGGAAAAAATAAAGGTCGTTCGATGGAAGGAAACCTGGAGAGGTTTACCAAAGCGGCGGCAGTATTATTTGTAGTACTTGCGGTTGCGCTGAACATACTGTAAATATACGGAAGAGAAGGCACTCCTGGCGACAGGGGTGCTTTTTATGCACACGGGCGGATATGGAAATTTTGCAGTTGACGCTGCATCCGCCCGGCGCAGCGAGTATGAGGCGAAAAAGCCGCCTCCTACTCGATCACAGAGCCGGGTAAGGAGTTTTATGACGGAAGAATTATTAAAAGAGAGAAAAGAAAAACTGTTTAAGATCATGCAGGATCCGCTGTATTCTCCGATGAAGATCAAGGAGCTTTCGGTACTCCTGGATATCCCGCAGGAGCAGCGCGATGAGCTGAAGGAAGTCCTGGATGCGCTGGTGGCGGAAGGCAGGATCGAACTGTCCAGACGCGGAAAGTATGGAAAACCGGAGATCCTGCATCTGGCGGGGACTTTTTCAGGTACGGCGAAAGGCTTTGGGTTTGTGACGGTGGAAGGCCGGGCGGAGGATATCTTTATTCCGGCGGAGAAGACCGGATCGGCGATGCATGGAGATAAGGTGATGGTGGCAGTTTCGCCGTCCAGGACCGGACGCAGGGCGGAGGGAGAAGTGCTGCGGATCCTGGAACGTGTCAATGAGACAGTGGTCGGCTATTATCAGAAGAACAAATCCTATGGATTTGTCATCCCGGACAACCAGAAGCTGCGGCAGGATCTGTTTATCCCTCAGGGAAAGGATCTGGGGGCGGTGAATGGGCACAAGGTTGTGGCCCGGATCACGGAATATGGCAGTGAAAGGCGCAATCCGCAGGGAGAGATTATCGAGATTCTGGGCCATGTGAATGATCCGGGAGTGGATATCCTTTCGATTGTCCGCGCATATGGGCTGCCGGAGGCATATCCGGAGGAAGTGATGCAGGAGACTGCCGGACTGCCGGAGACGGTATCCGCAGAGGAAATGGCCGGGCGCAGGGATCTGCGGGCGCTGCCGACAGTGACGATTGACGGCGAGGATGCGAGAGATCTGGATGATGCTGTGACGCTTACGCGGACTCCGGAAGGGTATCAGCTGGGAGTGCATATCGCGGACGTGTCTCATTATGTAAAAGAGGGCAGTCCTCTGGACACAGAGGCGTTAAGGCGGGGTACCAGTGTGTATCTGACAGACCGCGTGATCCCGATGCTGCCGCATAAACTGTCCAATGGGATCTGTTCCTTAAATGCCGGGGTGGACCGGCTGGCGCTCAGCTGCATCATGGATATCGACAGCCAGGGGCGGATCGTCGGCCATGAGATCACCGAATCTGTGATCTGTGTGGACCGCCGGATGACATACACGGCAGTAAACGCGATAATCACCGATCATGATGAGACGATCATGAGGGAATATTCGGAGTTTGTCGATCTATTTATGCTGATGAAGAAGTTATCGGATATCCTGCGGGAGCGTCGGAAGATACGCGGATCCATTGATTTTGACTTTCCGGAGACAAAGATCATCCTGGATTCCCAGGGACATCCGGTGGATATCCGGCCATATGAGCGAAACGCTGCGACGAAGCTGATCGAGGACTTTATGCTGGCGGCCAACGAGACAGTAGCGGAGGAGTATTTCTGGCGGGAGCTCCCTTTTGTATATCGGACGCATGAAAATCCGGACCCGGAGAAGATCCGGCGCTTCGCGATTCTGATCAATAATTTTGGTTATTCGATTCACATGCAGAACGGTGAGGTTTATCCCAAGGAGATACAGAAGCTGCTGACAAAGATCGAAGGGACACCGGAGGAGGCGTTGATTACCCGTCTGGCTTTACGTTCGATGAAGCAGGCAAAGTATACGCCGGTATGCAGCGGACATTTTGGACTGGCTGCGCGATATTATACTCATTTTACGTCGCCGATCCGGCGTTATCCGGATCTTCAGATACACAGGATTATCCGGGAGAGTCTGCATGGGAAACTGACAGAAGACCGCATTGCCCATTATGATAAGATTCTGACCGGTGTATCAGCGCAGGCGTCATCGACGGAGCGCCGCGCGGAGGAAGCCGAGCGTGAGACGACGAAACTGAAAAAATGTGAATATATGTCCGGCCATATCGGAGAGGTGTTTGAAGGAGTTGTCTCCGGTGTGGCAAACTGGGGATTTTATGTGGAACTTCCCAGTACGGTCGAGGGGTTAGTGCGGGTGAATGAGCTTCGGGGAGATTATTACATCTTTGATGAAGAACATCTGGAGCTTCGCGGAGAGATGAGCGGGAAAACTTATAAGCTGGGACAGAAAGTCCGGGTAATGGTGAGCGGTGCGGACCGGCTGACACGAACGGTTGAATTTGTCCCCGAGGTCGAGTGGTGATTGTGAAGCGGAAGGGTCGGTTAAGCAAGGAGAAGACAAGTGAAGGATACGATCAAACTGGTAGCTAACAATAAAAAGGCTTACCATGATTATTTTATAGATGAAAAATATGAATGCGGCATCGAGCTGTTTGGTACGGAGGTAAAGTCGATCCGTATGGGACAGTGCAGCATCAAGGAAGCGTTCGTACGCATCGAGCAGGGAGAGGTCTGGATCCATGGGATGCATATTAACCCCTATGAAAAGGGAAATATATTTAATAAAGATCCTCTGCGCTCCCGGAAACTGCTGATGCACCGTCGGGAGATCGATAAGCTGTTCGGAAAAGTCAGGGAAAAGGGGTATGCGCTGGTTCCGCTGCAGGTGTATCTGAAAGGCAGTCTGGTCAAGGTGGAGATCGGCCTGGCACGGGGCAAGAAGCTCTACGACAAGCGTGAGGCGCTGGCAAAGAAGGATCAGAAACGAGAAGTGGAGCGGGATTATAAGCAGACTCTGCGGTGAGATTTCCGGTCGGGTATGCCATTGTCCCGAATGATTATGCAAAATTTTTGAATTGCGGCATTGATTTTACAAAGAGATAAGACTATAATTGGTGACAACGGATTTGGTAAGCGTTTAGGAAGCGGATAAACGTTTATCGATATTACAAAAAGGATGGAGGAGCCAAAGATGGAGAAGAAAAATCTTGACTGGAGCAATATGGGATTTTCGTATATTGTGACAGACAAACGCTATGTGGCAAATTACAAAGACGGTAAATGGGGCGAGGGCGTGATGACCTCGGATTCTAACGTAGTGATCAACGAGTGCGCGGGCATTCTTCAGTATTGCCAGGAGTGCTTTGAGGGACTGAAAGCGTATACAACGGTTGACGGCAGTATCGTAACCTTCCGGCCGGATATGAACGCGGAGCGTATGATGGATTCCGCGGCGTGGCTGGAGATGCCGCAGTTCCCGAAGGAGAGATTCCTGGAGGCGATTGATCTGGTTGTCAGTGAGAACGCAGCTTGGGTGCCGCCGTATGGAAGTGGGGCTACGCTGTATATTCGTCCGTATATGTTTGCGTCAGGACCGGTTATCGGCGTTAAGCCTGCAGATGAGTACCAGTTCCGTATGTTCTGTACGCCGGTGGGCCCGTACTTTAAGGGCGGCGCTCGTCCGCTGACGATCTGCGTGAGTGACTTTGACCGTGCGGCTCCTCATGGCAGCGGCCATATCAAGGCAGGATTGAATTACGCGATGAGCCTTCATGCCAATATCATTGCTCACAGCAACGGCTTTGATGAGAATATGTTCCTGGATCCGGCGACCAGAACTTATGTCGAGGAAACCGGCGGCGCGAACTTCCTGTTCGTGACGAAGGACGGCGAGATTGTAACTCCGAAGTCCAATTCGATCCTTCCGTCGATCACCAGACGTTCGCTGGTTTATGTTGCTGAACATTATCTGGGCCTGAAAGTAACTCAGAGGCCGGTGAAGTTTGCGGAGCTGCCTGACTTTGTAGAATGTGGTCTGTGCGGCACAGCGGCGGTTATTTCTCCGGTTGGCAAGGTTGTTGCTCATGATCAGGAGATCTGCTTTGCCAGCGGTATGGAAGAGATGGGACCGATCACAAAGAAACTTTATGATACACTGACCGGTATTCAGATGGGTACCATCGAGGCGCCGGAGGGCTGGATCCGCAAGATCCTGTAATGTTTAGAATTTCATGTAAGTCCGGAAATTTACCATTTTCTTACAATTGGGTCTGCCCGGTTGACAACCGGAGCAGACCTGATTAAAATGATAACAGGAAACGAAAAGTTCCTGTTATGCACAGCTTGTTTTAAGGGGTTGTACTGGTTTCGACGGGGGTCATGAAGCTGGTGAAGCTATCCGCATGCGATGCGTTAAATGGCAAAATTAAAATTAAACGCTGAAGATAATTTAGCATACGCAGCCTAAGGGCTGCTGTCAGACCCGGCGCACTCACACGCCGGGAGCCTGGCATCGACGATGTGAGAAACGACATATGCTAAGCTTTGCGTATATGGGCGTATCATGAAGCTACTGAAACCGTAAGAGTGTCTGTTCCCGTACGGCGGAGGGAATGTCAAACAGCAGACTATGATAGTAGAAGAACAGGGAATTGATTTTCGGACCGGGGTTCGACTCCCCGCAGCTCCACTTGAAAACGTTGATTTTAAGCCATTTTCGAGGTGTCGGAAATGGCAGAGTAATCAAAAAGGTAATCATACAAACGTTCGATTGTAAAAACTTAGAAAGGAGAAAGTCTGCTATAGTTTTGAAAGAATTTAGACATTAAGATAAGCACCTGAGCCATAACGGTTTGGGTGCTTATTTTGTGCACACGGGCGGATGCGGAAATTTTGCAGCTGACGCTGCATCCGCCCGGCGCGGCGAGCAGGATGCGAAAAAGCTGCCTCCTGCTCGATCACAGGGCCGGGTAAGGAACTTTGAAGATAGGAATGATTCCCTACATTCCCGCATAAACTGCTAATAAAAACGGAGTGGGAGGCAGTTTATGAGAAAGTTCGGAAACGGGAAGATATTTCTGACGCTGGCACTTCTGGCCTGGGTATGCCTTGTCCGGATGCTGACGGCATGCAGTGTGAACAGCACAGCGCAGGATAAAGTGCGGGATCTGGATTTTACGGTGGTCGGGGAGACGGATCTGCCGCAGGAACTGGCAGAGCTGATTACAGAGAAGAAAGCCGCGCCGTTTAAACTGACATACAGTAACGATCAGGGGCTGTACATAGTCATTGGATATGGGGAACAAATAACAGGAGGATATAGTATCTGTGTGAATGAGCTGTATCTGACAGAAAATTCGATTGTGATCGATACGGAACTAAAAGGACCGGAAAAGGGAGAGGAAACCGGTGTGGAGAAATCATATCCCTACATCACCGTGAGAACAGAATATCTGGAAAATCCGGTGATTTTCCAGTAGCAAAGAGGATTGGGAAAGGCAGAGGTGGGATTATGATATTGGAACTGGAAAAACAGAATATCCATATGAATCGCTGGAAAAAACAGGTAAGTACGCAGGTGACGCTGGATGATGATTTCATTGTGCCGGATACGATGAGCGATATCGCGCAGGTGATTTTAAGTTCAGGAGAGATTCAACTGGAACCGGCGAAGGTTCAGAGCGAAAAACTGTCCCTGCGCGGACGCCTGGATTTCCATATCCTTTACCGGAAAGAAGAAGGCGGGATGCAGACACTTGGCGGTATGCTTCCGTTTGAAGATTCTGTTAACGTTCCGGATCTGGAAGAAAAGGATTACGTCAGCGTACATGGCAGGCTGGAGGATCTTCATGCAGATATCATCCATTCCCGCAAACTCAGTATCAAGGCAATTATCACACTGGAGATCCGGGTGGAAACACTTTTTGACAGTGAGGCAGCAGTTGATATTGCCGCAGGCGGGGTGAATGCTTCTGATAAAATGGCTCCGCAGATCGAGATCCGGAAAAAGGAAAGAAGCGTCGCGGCAATCGCGCTTCGCCGTAAAGATACTTACCGTGTGAAAGAAGAAATCTCTTTATCAGGCACTAAGCCTGCCATCGACCGGATCCTGTGGACGGAGATGCGCCTGACCGGAGTAACGGTACGGCCATTGGACGGCAGCATTCATCTGGAGGGCTCTTTGCTGATATTTGTGATCTATGAAGGGGAAGGGGATCCGAATCTGGTTCAGTGGATCGAACAGAGCCTTCCTTTTACAGGGGAAGTCGAGATGCAGGGAGCAACTGCTGAAATGATTCCGGCCATTTCCGTATGCCTGATTCATAAAGAACTGGAAGCTAGGCCGGATTATGACGGTGAGATGCGAGAACTGGGTATCGACGCGGTTGTGGAACTGGACGTCCGTCTGTACGAAGAACAGGAGCTTGCAATTGTGGAAGATCTGTATGCCGCGAACCGGGAGGTCGAACTGGAGACCGGCGAGGCACAGTTTGATCGGATTCTGACGCGAAATACCGGGAAATGCCGGATTGCCGAAAAGATTTCGCTGGATCGCGGCGAGCGGATCCTGCAGGTTTGCCATAGCTCCGGTATTGCCAGGATCGATGAAGCTGTGCCTGGCCAAGACATCCTCTCAATAGACGGAGTATTGGAACTGCAGATTCTGTACCTGACTGATAATGACCGACAGCCGATTCAGTCCACGACAGAGATGGTTCCGTTTCATTATGAAGCGGAGGTGCCGGGAATCTGTGCCGACAGTATCTGGCATCTGGAAACCGGACTGGAGCAGCTGACAGTCGCGCTGACCGGAGGCGATACGGCAGAGGTAAGATCTGTGATTACGCTGGAACTCCTGGTGCTTGAGCCGGAACGCTGCACGATTGTCTTAAAAGCAGAAATACTTCCGTTAGATATCACAAAATGGCAGGCAATACCGGGAATTGTCGGTTATGTGGTCCAGCCGGGTGACCTTCTGTGGGATATTGCGAAGCGCTTTCACACCACGATGGACGCGATTATCACGACCAATAACCTGCCGTCCGAAACTGTGCATCCGGGCGACAGCCTGATCCTGGTAAAAGAAGCCGGACGATAGTCACCAAAGAGTCAGATAAAGAATATTATGAAGTGTACCGCATCTGGCTGGTGCTTGAAATAGATCAGGGTGACCTGGGAGCTGCGACACGTCCTGCAGGCATGAGGCGGCTCCTACATAGTTTGAGAAGGATCTTGTGAACGTAAAGCATGGGCCAAGTACGTAATGGAGCCAAAGCAGCGCCCACCTCGTCGCAGACGACTTTAAATGTGGGCGCCGCTGTTACAGGTTGCACGTCAGTTGGCTGACGTGTAACCTGTACCGGGAAGAAATCAGGAGTATGATAATATCAGAAAAAAGTTTGTACAACCGGAAAAAACCGGATATAATGATAGATATTGCAGGTCCGGAGGAAAAACGATTGGAAGATCATACGCAAGAACTGAGAACCGGAAACTATACCTACCTGCTTCGCTGCGCGGACGGCAGTCTGTATTGTGGCTGGACCAATCATCTTGCCGAACGTGTCCGTACACACAACGCGGGAAAGGGAGGAAAATATACGAGGAGCCACAGACCGGTAACACTGGTATACTATGAAGAGTTCGCAACCCGACAGGAGGCCATGCGCCGCGAGTGGGAGGTGAAACGCCTGAGTCACTCGGAAAAACTGAAACTGATACAATCCGGGTATCAAAACTTTGAATCAAAATTTTGAATGAAAGTTTTGTGTCAATGAAAGTTTTGTATCAATGAAAGTCTTATATCGATGAAAGCTTTGTATCAAAACTTTGAATCAAGTTTACAATTATTTGTAATTATGGTATTCTAGAAAGAAGTTACGGAAATCACGATAGAAGAGATTATTTGTTATGCCGAAATTTTACGAGCCTGAGGTATTAAAACAACTTCAGTCTGCGGAACTTGAAATTTTAAAAGATTTTATGGATTTGTGCGATCGCCATGGCCTGGTGTATTTTGGCATCGCAGGCACAGGGATCGGGGCAATCCGCCATCAGGGGTTTATCCCGTGGGATGATGATATCGATGTGGCTATGCCGAGGCAAAGTTTTGATCAGTTTGTCCGGCTGGCGAAAGAGAAGCTGGGAGACCGTTATCGTGTGCTGAATGCCTGGACGGATCGTCGTTACCCACTGATGACAACCCGCCTGATGCGCCGCGGGACGAGCTTTATCGAGCATGCGATGAAGGGCGCGAAGTGCCCCTGCGGGATCTTCCTTGACATCTATGTGCTGGATCCGGTAGCAGATAACCGTCTGGCTTATGAAGTTCAGTCATGGGAAGCGTGGTTCTGGAGTAAACTTCTGATCCTGCGTTGTATGCCGGAACCGTATCTGTTTCAGACCGGTTGGAAGGCCCGGATGATTTTATTGATTTGCAGGCTTGTACATGTAGTGCTCCGGTTGCTGCGGATATCCCCGGGCCGGCTGCGTGACCGCTGCGACCGGGTATGCTGCAGATATGAAGGAAAAAAGACAAGAAGGATCGCGTTCCTTCCGGATACCAGTCCTTATTGGAATGTATTTGATGTGAATAAGCTCTATCCGTTACGCAGACTTCCATTTGAAAATCTGCAGTTGTATTTCCCCAATAATCTGGAAGAACGCCTGACGGAGCAGTACGGCGATTTCATGCAGTTACCGCCGGAGGACAGACGCAAGACACATTATCCGTATCGGCTTCGATTTGGAAAAGATAAAAAATAAGGAGGAACTGCCATGCTGAATTTTGCCGTTGGGCCGGTGATGATGGAGGATAAGATCCTGCGGCTGGGCGCGGAGCAGATTCCATACTTTCGCACGGCGGAGTTTTCCGCGATAATGAAAGAAAATGAAGAAATGATGAGACAGTGCATGGGTGCCGGGAACGGCAGTCGTGTACTGTTTTTGACTGGTTCCGGAACCGCGGCGATGGAAGCGGTTGTCTGGAATGTATTTACCTCGCGGGATCATGTCCTGGTAGTGAACGGCGGGAGCTTCGGCGCGCGCTTCGCAAAGCTGTGCCGGATTCACCGGATCCCCTGTACAGAGATCTGCCTCCCGTTCGGACAGACACTGACTGAGGCAGACCTGGCTCCGTATGACGGGCAGGGATATACCGGTTTTCTGGTCAATCTGCTGGAAACATCTTCCGGTGTAAGCTACGATATCGATCTGATCAGTAGATTCTGCCATAAAAACGGCTGCCTGCTGGCGTGTGATGCGGTCAGTTCCTTCCTGGCGGATCCGCTTTTTATGGAGAAACAGGGGATCGATGTGGTATTAACCGGTTCCCAGAAATGTCTGGCGCTGCCGCCGGGACTCTCGGTCATCACACTGAATGCGCGGGCCGTTCGCCGAGTCGAAGAAAATGAGATTGAGTCGATGTATTTTGACCTGAAAGACTGCCTGAAGAATGGAGAACGGGGGCAGACTCCATTTACCCCTGCGGTGAGCGTGCTGATCCAGCTTCATGCAAGACTGGAGGATATTACGAAACGCGGCGTCGAAAGCGAATTTGCCCGGACATCTGAGCTTGCGGCGCATTTCCGCAGAGGGATAGAAGGGCTTCCTTTGGAGATAACTTCAGCCCGCCTTTCTAATGCGGTAACACCGCTGCATCCGCTGAACACATCGGCGTATTCTGTGTTTCTGACGCTTAAGGATGAATATGACATCTACGTCTGCCCGAATGGCGGAGATCAGGCGGATCAGGTCTTTCGTGTCGGACATATGGGACACCTGACAAAAGCAGACAACCAGAAGTTGTTGGACGCGTTTTCGGATATGCAAAGGAGAGGACTCTTGTGAAGGTACTGATATTAGCTGCCGGGCGCGGAACCCGCATCTCCCGGTATCTGTCCGGGATGCCGAAATGCACCGTAGATATCGGCGGAGAACGCCTGATCCGTCATACAGTCAGACTGTTGCAGAAATATGAGATCCGGGACGTCGGTATTGTGCTGGGATACCGGCAGGAAGCAGTCCGTGAGGTTCTGGCGGGACTGGATGTAACCTATTACGTAAATCCATTCTATGATGTAACGAACAGCATCGCGTCAGCCTGGTTCGCGCGGGACTTTTTCAATGCGCAGCAGGATATGATGATCATGAACGGCGACGTTTACATTGATGGAGACCTGCTGGAAGAGCTTCTGGCGGAAACCCGCAGTCCGGTGATGTTCTCCGACGAGACACGCAAAGAAACCGCAGACTATAAATTTTATTACGAAAACGAAGTCCTCATAAAATACGGAAAAGAACTGGAAGGCGATGACATCACAGGAGAATACATCGGCATCGCCCGTTTTAACCGCACCTTTGTACCCGAATTCCTCACAAAGATGGACGAGATGATCGCAAACCAGCAGCATTCCGTCTGGTGGGAAAATGTGCTCTATGAACTGAGCGCCAGACGCGACATCTACGTCCGGGATATCCGTGGACGCTTCTGGGCCGAGGTGGACTATATAGAAGATTACGAGCGGATTTTAGAACATCGGAAATCAGATTTTTGAGAAACCGTTTATACCAACGTGTCACTTCGGACAGTGGTCTGTTTCAGGATTGCAGATAACATCTGAAGAAAACACATATCTTCTGCCAGTAAAGTAGTCCCTGAGAGGAAAGAATATCCGCAGAGGACATTTTTCACGTCGGCACTTAG
>JAJQAC010000038.1 GCA_021204025.1 Clostridiales bacterium
CGGGTTTCATAGCCCCATTGGTGCCTTTCGCAGAAAGGCGGAATATAAGTATGGACGTCAGAGATAATTTTAAGAATTTATGCGACAAAGTATTCCATGGCGAAACCCTGATTATATCCAGGCCGAAAAACGAAAACATCGTGATGATATCCGAGAATGAATATAATGAAATGCTGAAAGCTAAAAGAAACGCGGAATATCTGGCTATGCTTGACCAGTCAATGGAAGAAGCCGCTTCTGGCGGTTTTATTGTCAAAACCATTGCAGAGCTGGAGGCATACGAATAAATGAATGTCGTATTTACTCTCACTGCATGGAAACAATATACCGAATGGCAAACGGAAGACAGGAAAATGGTCAAACGGATCAATGACCTGATTAAGAATATTGACCGGAATAGACCGCTCAAAGGGATCGGAAAACCGGAACCTTTAAGATACCGGAAAATGTGCAGTCGGCGGATTACGGATGAGCACCGATTAACCTATAATATGGACAGTAACCAGAATCTGATTATTTATTCCTGCAAGTACCATTATGAAGAATAGCACGCAGCCGTTTTTATTTCGTGTCGAAAATAATGTGCGATTGTGGAAATCGCCTGGGGGTGCGGACATAAATCTGAACTAGCTAAGCCGCTAATCCAAGAAAATGTCCGCACCCCCCGTCTCTAGAAATCAGAATCTGCCGTCCAGCAACCGCAGCAGTTCCCGGACGTCTTCTTCTTTCGTCGCCCAGCTTGTCGCGAAACGCACCGCGGTATGATCCTCATCGACAATTTCCCAGAAACTGAAGGAAACCGATTTTGCCAACTCCCGCATCGTCTCATTGTCCAGTATCACCAGTTGCTGATTCGTCGGAGAATCCAGCAGGAACTGATAGCCTTTCTCTGCGATTCCCTGCTTTAAAAGCTCCGCCATCTCTATGGCATGCCGGCTGATTTTCAGATACAGGTCATCGGTGAACAGCGCGTCAAACTGTATGCTCAGCAGACGCCCTTTTGCCAGCAGGGCACCGTGCTGCTTTACCGTCGTCAGAAAATGTTTCGGCATATTGTGCTTCGTAAATACCACAGCCTCGCCGCAAAGCGCTTCCACTTTCGTCCCGCCGATATAAAAGACATCGCAACACTCCGCGACATCCGGCAGCGTGACGTCCGTATCACAGCTCATCAACCCGTATCCCAGCCGGGCTCCGTCCAGATACAGCGGCAGCTGATATTCCCGGCACACCTGCGAAAGCGCCTTTAACTCCTGTTTTGTATATAAAGTGCCAAATTCCGTTGGATGTGAGATATAAACCATTCCCGGGAAGACCATATGCTCATGATTCCCATCCGCATAGAACAGTTCCAGGTAACGGCGAACCGCCTTTGCTTCCAGTTTCCCATTTACATGCGGAATTGGCAGCACCTTGTGTCCGGTGTACTCAATCGCTCCTGCTTCGTGGACACTTACATGCCCGGTATCTGCTGCGATGACCCCCTCATAATTCTGCAGCATGGCGTCAATCACTGTCTGATTCGTCTGCGTTCCTCCAACCAGGAAGAAAATATCCGCATCTGGACAATGACAGGCGGCGCGGATTTTCTCCTTCGCAGATTCTGCGTATTTATCGTTGCCATAGCCGGATAACTGCTCCAGATTGGTCTCTGCCAGCCGTTTCAGTACCTCCGGATGCGCGCCCTCCGTATAATCGCTCTCAAATAATATCATGACCCCTGATTATCCTTTCTGAAAACCGTCAGTATTCTATAGTCGCTGTTTCATTTCTCCGTCCGACTACATCAGGACCGCCACAAAAAATCCATGAACCGCTCCACCTGCTTTGCCCAATCTGCCTCACAGTGACCGCCGTCCTTCTGCATAAACAGTTCCGTGATTATCCCTTTATCGCGCATGGCGGCTTCCATGGCCCGGTTGCAGCGGGCAACGGTGGTGTCAAAGCTGTCCCTGTCTTTTTCCGACTGCCAGCGGCCTTCCTCTTCTCCCCAGCTGAGATATACCCGTGTATCCGGATCTGACGGTGTATCACGGATATCACTCAGAAGCTGCTCCTGAAACGGCGTTATGGCGCTGGATAAACAGGCTGCTTTCGAAAAGATCCGGTTGTAACGGGTCACCCCATACAGACTCATCAGCCCGCCCATACTGCTGCCCCCGATGCCCGTGGCCTCCCGGAAGGAATAAGTACGATAGGTCCGGTCAATCTCCGGCTTCAGGGTGTTCACCATCCATTCCAGGGTTTTCTCCCCTGTCCCATGAAAACTGCCGAGAAATCCATCCTGACAATCATAAGGACAATATTCTCTCAGCCTTTCCCGTCCCCTGTGGCTGCACTCGATCCCCACGCAGATCATCGGCTTCGGCCAGCGCAGGAAGAAATCTCTCAATCCCCAGCATGTACCGTAAGTAGCTTCGCTGTCAGAAAACAGATTATGTCCGTCGAACATATACATCACCGGATAGCGCTCATCGCTCTCATCATACCCGTCCGGCAGCCAGACGTGCAGCCGTCGGATATCCTCGGATGGTGTAAAATAAGCATCTTTTATCTGTATCATAAAATTATCTCCTTAATCGGTTTATCATTTTATCTGTAAACGGCGCGTTCTCCGCCGATCAGCTTCGGCCTTGTCCTGGCGCAGACGACTCTCGCCTCACCGATGAATCTCTGCTCAATCCGTACCGGTACAGCCACGTCCCTCAGATGCATTCCGATCAGCGTATCTCCGATATCAATCCCCGCATGGGCACGGATATGTTCTACCGCCGTCGGCTCCCGGAAGGCATTCCACGCCGCTGTTGCAAACGATCCGCCCGCCTTTGGCCGCGGAACGACACAGACCTCCTCAAGCCCATAAACTCTCGCCGTCTTCCTTTCCACAATCAGCGCCCGGTTCAAATGTTCGCAGCACTGCGCCGCCAGACAGATTCTTTCTTCATCTGCCGCCCGGCTGATCCCTTCCCATACTGCCTGTCCGATCTCCGGGCTTGAATATCGGCCGATCCGATTACCCGCTATCTCACTGGTAGAACAACCAACCACCAGGATGTCTCCCACCGCCAGTTTCGCCTCGCTAAGAAGCTGGCAGGCCACAGTATAAGATTCTTCTCTCACTTGATCAAGCTCATCTTCCGATATTGTCTGTTCCGACATACCCGCCATCTTTTCTGTCATATTTTTCGCCTCTCTTTCCTCGACGCCGTTTCTGTTCGTATCATTTCCACTAATGTCCTATTATAGTGCCTGTCATCACATTTTTCCAGTGACTTTTTCGATCCGGATCTTTGACAATTGCGAGGAACTAATCATTCATCGTTAAGTGTCCCAGTTGATATCGTTAAAAGTGGTTAAAAGTCCCGTAATTTGAGAAAAAAAGACTTGCACAAACAGTAAAAATGTGTTATATTAAATGAGTTCGCGGAAGTGCTGGAATTGGCAGACAGGCTAGACTAAGGATCTAGTGGCGGTTACGTCGTGTGGGTTCAAGTCCCATCTTCCGCATTTTGATTTTAATATGTCTACGAGACCGGATGTTTCGTAGATTTTTTATTTTATTTCTATCTTTAAAATCTTGAATCACATCAGGACAAATTCTCATGAAATCCAAAATTTTAACAGTGTTAGCTGTATGCTTTTCATCAATTGTTTCTTGACAATACAACAAATATGTTGTATTTTTAAATGAAAGGGAAAATAAAATTGATATGAATAGAACGTTTAAAGAAGTTGGTTGAGATATTAAAGGAGGAATGATATGGGATTCTGCGAAGATATGCAACAAAGTCTCTTAGAGGCAATTGAAATGGAGCAAGGAAACATCCCACTCACACAAAAAATAAATATGCCGGCGCAAACATTTATTGCAGCTGAATACGAAAAAGAATTAATCAATCGTTTAGTTACTATTCGCAAAGAACAACACATATCTCAAAACCAAATTGCAGCCATGACCGGAAATAAACAGCAAGCTATTTCACGATTAGAAAGTGGTCAGCACAGCCCGTCATTAAAATTATTTGTTAATATGGTAAATGCATTAGGGTGTGAAGTACAAATTGTTAAAAAAAGCGAAAGATAAAAAGAACTAAATAAACACCTGCCTGCAATCTCAGTCAGGAAAGACGAGATTGCAAATGCAGGTGCGAGAACAATCATTATCACTTTATCCGATACACAAATGTGTGTACCGCAATATTATTAAGCCAGTTTTGCCTTTGCCAGCTCAGCCAGCTTTGCAAATCCCTCTGCGTCATTGACAGCCATATCCGCCAGGATCTTGCGGTTCAGATCAACCTCAGCCAGCTTCAGACCATACATAAACTTCGAATAAGAAAGGCCGTTGATCCGGGCTGCCGCGTTGATCCGGGCAATCCAAAGTGCACGGAACTGTCTCTTTCTCTGCTTACGTCCGGCGTAAGAGCTGGTAAGTGCTCTCATTACGGACTGTTTTGCGATTCTATACTGTTTGGAACGTGCTCCTCTGTAACCCTTTGCCAGCTTCAGCACTCTCTTATGTCTCTTTTTTGCGTTTAAACCGCCTTTAATTCTTGCCATTGCGTTTTTCCTCCTTCTTTCCTGATCAATCCTACAGATACGGCAGAATCTTCTTCATTACTTTCTCGTTTGTGATATCAGTGACCGTACTCTTTCTGAGATTTCTCTTTCTCTTCGGGGATTTCTTAGTCAGAATATGAGATTTATATGCTTTATTTCTTTTCAGCTTACCGGTACCGGTCAGTTTGAAACGCTTTGCAGCCGCTCTCTTGGTTTTTAATTTAGGCATGATTCCTTCCTCCTTAATTTACATTGATCTTTACTTCTGATCTTTTACTTCTTCGCAGTTAAAAACATAACCAGGCTTCTTCCCTCCACCTTTGACGGTTTGTCGATGACCGCAATATCCTTCAACGTCTCTGCAAAATCATCAAGAATATACCTCGACTTTGACATATGAGCCATCTCACGGCCGCGGAAACAAAGCGACACTTTTACCTTATCGCCCTTTTCCAGGAACTTGCGCGCCGCGCTTACCTTGGTATTCAGGTCATTTGTGTCGATATTCGGAGTCAGGCGAACTTCTTTGACCTCAATGATCCTCTGCTTCTTCCTGGCATCCTTCTCTTTTCTGGCCATTTCGTAACGATATTTTCCATAGTCGATAATCTTACATACAGGCGGTTTCGCGTTCGGAGCGATCTTTACCAGATCCAGTTCCGCCTCCTGCGCCATCTTGTAAGCATCTCTGGAAGACATAATACCAAGCTGCTCTCCATTCTCCCCAATCAAACGAACTTCTCTGTCACGGATCTGTTCGTTAACCATTAAATCACTAATCGTTGTACACCTCCATTTGTCAAAAATCTGATTCATGTTTCACTGCTTCCGATCAGTCCCACCAAATTCCCTATGCGGCTTTCTGATAGCGCATAAAAAAATGAATAGATACAAATCTATCCATCCTCATAAGTACACAACGGACAATATCCGTCCATGTCTCTCTGTTATGAACCAGGGTCACGCGATTGTGCCGAGGTGAGGTGGATACCTGCTTTCCTGAGTTGTTTTCACAACATGTTTATTATACAATGATCTTCTTAAATGTCAAGTAAAATCCCATGAAAAACCAAATTTTATTTTCCTGTAAAAAGGAACTGCCGGCAACCCGTAAAATCATACGGATCGCCGACATGATCGTCTGTCTTATCTTATTTGTTACGAGTCCACATATGGCTCCCATTCTTTCATCATGAAGTCTTCCCGGAAGCAACCTGAGACTCCAGGAAATCTTCCTGATGAACCGCCATTAACCTGGAAGCTCTCTCTGCGTCATGGTGTTCGATTGCGTCAGTCATCTGCATATGATCACATACACCGCTCGTATACCCAAATTCATCATTTGCCAGAACCAGTAGCTCGTGAATGGAAAACAGGCCGCGCATAATATCGATCAGAAAGGCATTATCCAGGAAACGGACCAGCGTCATATGGAACTCAACTTCCTTCTGAATAAACAGTTCCTGATTTCCCACTGCTTCAAACTGTTCCCGGTTGATATTTTTCAGCTGTTCGATCAGTTCCGACGACGCCTTTCCGGCCACATCGTAAATAATCTGCGGTTCGATATATCGACGAACCTGCCGCCATTTCCGAAATGTTTCAATGTCTATGCTGATCGCCGATTTATCTCCCATTTCTCCCAATGTGGGCGAATCGGTTCCCAATGCGGATAATACAGGTTCTACCGACCGGACAAAGGTGCCTTTTCCCCTCTGTGTTTCCAGGACACCGAGGACATTATATTTCTGGATCGCTGCCCGAATACTTGTCCGGCTGCACCCAAACTCAACGCAAAGTTCATTTTCAGACGGAAGTTTACTTCCGACCTTCCAGGTACCGGTTGCCAGTTTCCCTTTGATATATTTCATAACCTGTTCGGTTACGTTGACTCCGCTAAATCCCATACGCAAAAACCTCAATTTCCAAACCTTTTATTTTCAGATATCTTTTTTATTAGTATACCTGTTGTTTTCTATATCCGCAAGTATTTTCCCATTTGAACTGTTTCAGGAAAAATCAGGACACCAGCATTGGCAGTGTCGTTGTAAGCTGCGGAATATAGGCTACCAGCATCATTACAATAAAGAACAGCAAAATCAGCGGCCACATATCCTTTACCAGTTTTGCCAGAGAGACTCCTCCCACTGAACTTGCGATAAAAAGCGTTGCTCCTACCGGAGGTGTAATCCCGCCAAAAATAAAGGTAAGAACCATTACCATACCAAAGTGAATACTGTCAAAACCAAAGCTCGCCGCTAACGGCTGGAAGATCGGCACCATGATGATCGCAGCCGGCGTTGTATCCATAAAGCAGCCGATAATCATCATCGCGAAGATCATAAGCAACATGATGATATAAGGATTACTCGTCAGCCCCGCAATAAAGATACTGAGCTTGTTCGGCACCTGAAGAATGGCAATGCAATAACTGAACGCGCTGGTTGACGAAAAGATCAGGGAGCTCTGCCCTACCATAAAAGCTGTTGATTTTACCGTATCGGTAAGATCGCTGAAATGGAATTCATGATAATAAAATACACCGATCAGAACTCCGTACAGGCCGGCAACCGCTCCCGCTTCTGTGGCGGTAAAAACTCCGCTGAGCGTCCCGCCGATAATGATACCCGGCATGATCAGAGCCGGAATCGCGTCTGCCGCAGCAACCAGTAATCTTTTCAGATTGAATTTCGGCCGGTAATTTCCATCACAGTGTTCCGGATCTGTCTTTGCCTTATAATAGCAGTACAGCATCTGTGACACACATACCATCAGTCCGGGCACCACGCCGGCAATGAACAGTTTGCCACAGGAAATACCCGTAATGGAAGAATAAAGCACCATCAGAATCGATGGCGGAATGATGGAACCGATCGTCGCGGAAGCGCAGGTAATCGCCGTCGCATAAGAGCGGCTGTATCCCACCTCCGTCATACCACTGATCTCCATAACGCCGAGAGAAGCCACATCCGCCGATGTAGAACCGGAAATACCCGCAAACATGGTGGACGCAAGCACATTGACCAGAGCCAGGCCGCCGGCCAGAAAGCCTACAATTTCCGAAGCGAAATTAAAAATTCTTCGGGTAATCCCACAGCGGTTCATAATTTCTCCGGCAAAAATATACAGAGGGATTGCCATGAGCGAGAAAGAATCCACTCCCGCAAACATACGCTGAGGTATCGTCAGAACATCCATTCCCTGGCTCATCAAATACAACATCGAGGAGATACCCATAACCGCCGCCACTGGTATGCCAACCAGCAGCATGGCAAAAAAGGAAACAAATAAAATTGTCATGACAGCAGATCCTCCTCCGTATTTTTATTTTTCTTTTTCAATCCCTTCGCATAAAGTACAAAATTGATCAATGACTCCAGGGTAATACCCGCGCATCCGAATGCCATGATAAAGTATGGAACAGCCATCGGAATCTGCATCGCAGATGACTTGATGTTGACGTTGGCAATCGCCATCCTGCATGTCTCATACGTCACAATCGCAAAAAAAATCCCCATAAAGATACGACCGATCTGCTCAATCACATTCTGTACAGCTTCCGGGAAAAGTCCGGTAAAAAAGTCCACATGGATATGTTTATCTTCCTTTGTTGTAAAGATAGCGCCCAGAAAGATCAAAGATACAAAACAGTATCGCCCCATTTCAACAGAAATTACAATCGGACTGTTGAAAAAATAGCGCATGATCACATTTAAATTCGTAATGCCAAACATCAACAGGAAGAGAACGACAATCACTCCCATCAGCAGCTTATTGATCAGCTCTGTAAGTTTTTTTAACTGTGCCAGCATGGCAAACCTTTACCCCTTTCCGAAATAATAATCTGAAAATCCAGGGCAGGCAAGAAAGCCGCCTGCCCGTTTCTCAGAACATCTTAGTTCAACGACTGCTGCACCAGATCAAACAGTGTCTTGGCTTCTTCGGAATCCATAAAATCATAAGCGTTATAATCGATCTTCGCTCTCATCGATTCCACATCAGACTCAACAAACTCCATACCTTTTTCCTTCAGCTGTTCACGATACTGCTCATCAGTTGTTTTCGTTGTTTCCAGACCAAAATGAGACGCGTCCAGACCCGCCTGCAGCAGCAGATTCTGCTCATCCTCATTCAGACCGTCGAATACCTTTGCAGACATGGAGAACGTCGTCGGAGCGTTCAGATGATTGGTCATATTAAAATATGGCGCCACCTCAAAGAACGAATTATTCAGGCAGGCATCCGGAGTATTCTCAAGTCCGCTGACAACGCCGGTATCAATTGCTGTATAAACCTCGCCCATCGCAAGAGGCGTCGGCGCTGCTCCCAGCATCTTGAAAGTATCTACATAAAGAGAAGACTCCGGGACACGAATCTTTACTCCCGCAAGGTCATCAACGGTATTGATTGCTTTTGTCATATACATATTGCGGAAAGCCATCACGTAATAGCCCAGATTTTTTACCTTAGCTACATCCAGGAACTGCTGGGAAGCATATTCGCCGGCTTCTCCTTCCAGGACCGTCTGCACCTGATCATAATCCTCATACATATAAGGAAGAATCAGCGCTCCTACCTGTGGAATCGAATTTACATAGAACTCAACTGCGATAATCGCCATATCCAGTGTTCCCGCAGTAAGCGCCTCAAGATTCTGTGCCTCGCTGCCCAGCGAAGAACCCTCAAATACATTGATTGTGATCTTCCTGCCGGAAAGTTCATTCGCCCGGTCAGCCAGATAGTGTGCTACGTCTGACAGAGCGCTCCCCGAGGTTGCCGTCGTCGACAGAGAAAACGTGTGCTCACCGATATTATCTGCGTTAAACTCATATGTCAGTTCCTCAGCCTCAGCTACTGCTTCTGTCTCACCGCTTTCCTCATCTTTTGCTTCCTGTGTTTCCGCAGCTGTGGTCGCTGCCGCAGTCGTCGCATTTGTGGTCGACGTATTGTTGAGACATCCCGTAAGGGAACTCATGGTCACAGCAGCTGCCATTAATAATGCTAGTTTCTTTTTCATGTTACTTTTCTCCCTTCCATAAAATCATGATTGTAAAATTTCAGTAGTTTTTACCGTTCCTCCTCAAGAACCTGTACTTGTCGTACCGCTTTAGGCTTGCCTGTTAACTTGTATTACAGCTAGGCTTATTATAAAAACATCACAAATAAATGTCAATATTCAATTTCAAAAAAGAAGGTTTTCTACTATTTTAACAGTTTTTCCTCCCGTTTCTTATGCAAAATGCCAGTTTTTTAAATATGGGGAAAATATTTCTTTCAATTATTGCTTTTTTTCGACTTCTTCATTATAATTTATCTTGTATTACAGCTTATTATTCATCATCATGTATGACAAGGAGGTCTCTATCATGGCTACTCAGATTCGCTCAGTCCGCGCAATTGAAACAGCTCCCGGCGGTATCAATCTGCTTGTTGTAAAAATTGAGACAAACGTTGACGGTCTTTATGGTCTCGGTTGCGCCACTTTTTGTTATCGAACGGCAACCGTCAAACATTTAATTGAAACTTACATCGCTCCTCTCCTGATCGGCAGAGAGGTCAACCGCATATCGGATCTCTGGCAGTTGATGCACCAGAATGCTTACTGGAGATCAGGCCCTATCGAAAACAATGCAATCTCCGGCGTCAATATGGCACTGTGGGATATCAAAGGAAAGATGGCCGGCATGCCTCTGTATGAACTGTTTGGCGGAAAAATGCGGGACGGCATACCCGTGTACCGTCATGCCGACGGCCGCGATATTCACGAATTAATTGAAGATATTAAAGGTTATCAGAGCATTGGTCTTAAATATATCCGCTGTCAGATGGGTGCTTACGGCGGTACGGAATATGGAACTGCCTGCCCGGGCGCGGCCAAAAATGCCAACATCGGTACTTATATTGACTCCAATCTTTATATGCGCAACACGGTAAAGATGTTTGAAGAGCTTCGTGTACAATTAGGAGACGAAATCGAATTTGTCCACGATGTCCATGAACGGATCAGCCCTGCTCAGGCCAGAGAGTTCTGCCATTCTCTGGATCCTTATCGCCTCTTCTTCCTGGAAGATGTCGTATCTCCGGAGAATGTAAGCTGGCTTCGCGAGATCCATAATTACTGCACGACGCCTCTCAGCCATGGTGAGCTTTATGTAAACACCAATGAATGGCACAATGCTGTGATTGAACACAGTGTCGACTACCTGCGTTCTCATTTATCCGACATCGGAGGCATCACTCCGGCATTACGCATGGCTGCCTTTGCCAATCAGTTCGGTGTGCAGACCTGCTGGCACTGTCCGCCGGATCTGTCCCCGGTAGGCGCCGCCGCAATTATCCATATTGACCTTGCGATTCCTAACTTTGGACTCCAGGAATGGAGCGGCATCAAGTCCTATCAGTTCCTGCAGCAGAATAAGACCGATGATACCGCAGATGCGTTGTACGAAGTCTTTACCGGTATGCCTGAATATGATAACGGTTACGTTTACGTATCCGACAAACCGGGACTCGGCGTAGATATCGATGAAAAAGCCGCAGCCCGCTACTCCTGTGATCATCCGGTGACTCTATGGACTCAGACCCGTAATCCGGACGGTTCTCTTCAGACTCCATAGAAACAAAGGATTTCGCAGAATGAGTTTCCCAGGACTCACTTTGAAACAAATAAAAAGCAGGAAATACAGAGTACATCGTACTTTGCCTTTCCTGCTTTACCTTTTATCCGGACACTCTCGTCCCCCTTATCCCCGCAACTTTAAACTCATTTTGCCGACTTGTAAAAATACCGTGATTCTGCTATAGTTATCCTGTCGAAAAACGGACATGCGCCGCTGACGCGGCGCACCACCACGCATGAAAGTTGGGAGTGATTTTTATGGCACTTGACGGAATCGTAATTGCAAATCTGACACACGACCTGTCAGAGAAGCTCACCGGCGGCAAGATCAATAAGATCGCGCAGCCGGAGAAGGATGAGCTTCTCTTTACAATAAAAAACGGCCGGGAACAGTACCGGGTTTCCCTGTCTGCCAGCGCCAGCCTGCCGCTGGTTTATTTTACTTCACATAATAAGACGGCGCCCCTCACGGCGCCGAATTTCTGTATGTTGCTGCGCAAGCATATCGGCTCCGGGCGTATCGTCCGTGTAAGCCAGCCTGGTCTGGAGCGTGTCATCGAATTTGAGATCGAACATCTGGACGAGATGGGCGACACCCGCCGCAAACGACTGATCGTAGAGCTGATGGGAAAGCACAGCAATATCATATTCTGCCGGGAGGACGGCATCATCCTCGACAGCATTAAGCATATCTCATCCCAGATCAGTTCTGTGCGCGAGGTTCTGCCCGGGCGCACCTACTTTATCCCGCAGACAACAGAAAAGGCAGATTCCTTTACTGTTACGGAAGAAGATTTTATCACACGAATCGGTTCCGCCCCCGCACCTCTGCAAAAAGCACTGTATCAGCAACTCACCGGCATCAGTCCCATCATGGCGACAGAGCTGTGCCATATGGCTTCTCTGGACGGCGACATTTCCGCAAATACGTACTCCGGCACGGAACTGACGCACCTCTATCATATGTTTTCCCTGATGATGGACGATGTCCGGAATGCCCGTTTCACGCCAAACATCATATACCGGGATGAGGAACCGGAAGAATACGCCTCTCTCCCGCTGACCTGTCTGGAAGGCGAATCCCGCAAAGCGGTCGTTTTCCCCAGCATCAGTGAACTTCTGGAACAGTATTATGCGCAGAAAAGTATCCTGACCCGCATCCGTCAGAAGTCCGCCGATCTGCGCAAAATCATCCAGACTGATCTCGAGCGCAATTACAAAAAATATGACCTGCAACTCAAACAGCTCAAAGACACAGAGAAACGTGACCAGTATAAAGTCTGGGGCGAGCTCATCAATACCTACGGCTATGAACTGTCCGGCGGTGAGAAAGAACTTCGCTGTCTGAATTATTACACCGGTCAGGAGATCCGTATCCCTTTGGATACAAAGCTCTCCGCTCAGGAAAATTCACAGAAATATTTCGCCCGCTATAATAAGCTCAAGCGAACCAACGAAGCCATGAATGAGCAGATCCAGGAGACCCGCCGGGTGATCGACCACCTCGAATCGATCAGTACCTCCCTCGATATCGCGGTCAAAGAGGAAGAACTCACCCAGATCCGGGAAGAACTGATGGAGTATGGATTTATCCGCAAGCGTCCTGCGGGAAGCAAAAAGCCGAAGATCACCAGCCGCCCCTATCACTATCTTTCCAGTGACGGCTTCCATATCTATGTCGGCAAAAATAATTATCAGAATGAAGAAGTCACCTTTAAAATCGCAGATGGCGGCGACTGGTGGTTTCATGCCAAGGGTATCCCCGGTTCTCATGTCATCGTTAAGACCGAAGGAAGGGAACTCCCGGACCGGGTCTTTGAGGAAGCGGCTTCTCTCGCCGCCTATTACTCAAAGGGCCGCGCGTCAGAGAAGGTTGAGATCGATTATATTCAACGCAAACATGTAAAAAAAGCCGCGGGAGGCGCACCAGGATTTGTCATTTATCATACTAATTACTCGATGGTGGCCGTGCCGCGGCTGGAATTGCAGGAAGTGTAGATGAATTAAGGTTATATAAGGTTATTGATAAAAAGGCCGTCCCTGAGAGAGAAGATATTCTTTCCTCTCAGGGACTACTTTATGGACATCTCTCCTGCTCATGATCATCGTCGTGTTCATCTTCAACATATAACTGTTCGATTTTCTGATGTAACATCCTGGTGTATTCCAAAGCAGTATCTGCCTTTCTAATATCACGCATATCTACTTCGATACTGTTATCCCCCGGATATCTGGTTGAAAAATAATAGCCATCCCCCTTTTCGATGTTATCCTTAAACTCATCTGAAATTTCCAGATCCATCTGTTTTTCGAGGAATTTCAACAATTTAGACAATGAATGAGTTCTCATGATACTTGTTTTTTCATTCAATTCGTGATTGTTCTCCGGCACGAAAAATCTGTCAATCAGATCTTTCAGATATTTCTCGCATGCATTCTGAGCAATCGAGGGAAGCGCGTTATATACAAGTTCACCCTTTATAATCTCTTTAAAGAATTCGTAATCGTTTTCGGCAAAACTTAAGTATGATTTCGTGTCCATAAGATAACTCCCTCATTTTTTACATTCTGCAAAAAAGTCGTTTCCCCCTCAGCAACATATGCTTCCGATAAGAATTTAGGATCCACTTCGGCATATCTGTCATCGGAAAGACCGATTAATTCCCTTTTGATATCGAGCATCTGGTCTTTGTATTCTCTGTATCGATCATTTGTAACAAACAGAACATCTACATCACTGTCGAAGCGGTTCTTCTTTGTTGCGCAGCTGCCAAATAAAATCACTTTTTCAATCCACGGAGATGTTGAGTGATTCATTTTCGAAATAATATAATCAATGGATGATTTTTGATGTTCATACAATCCCCGGTGTATCGCCTTACGCATGAAACTACCTCCCGATTTATGACAGACGAATTTTCCACTCCCGCTTCCATATTATATCGTTTCCACTATATGGATTCAAGCATTTTGTTTATGTCTGTCATCAATGCCTGCTGGCTGACGTGTGACATGCATCCATAAATACTCACCATCAACCAGTAACATCGTTCACTAATTAACCGGGAAACTATACATCCTACAGGATATAAACCCCCGCCGGATCAAAGTCCAGATATGCCTTCTCGCCGGCCTCATAGACGCGGCGGTTGACCGGGTGATAGTCGGTGATCTGTACTTCCATATCGCCGACGCTCATCTGATAATACTGATAAGCGCCCATAAAGGTTGACAGAGTAACGGTGCCCTGGATCACGCCATTGTCGGAAAGTTTAGCCGCCTCCGGGCGGATGACCAGCGCCACGGTGTCACCGGCTTTCGCGCCAACGTAATTAGCTACCTCGATCTCCTCGCCGGCCACGCGGATCTTTGCCGTATCACCGGAGACGTTTACCACCTGACAGTCAAGGAAGTTGGCCTCGCCGATGAAATCCGCGACAAATCTGGAATGTGGATGGTAATAGATCTCACGCGGCGTCCCGATCTGCTCGACCTTACCGCGGCTCATGATGATGATCTTATCGGAGATGCTCATCGCTTCGGACTGATCGTGAGTCACGTAGATCGCGGTGATACCGACCTTCTGCTGGATCTTGCGGATCTCGGTCCGCATTGTCACGCGCAGCTTTGCGTCCAGATTGCTCAATGGCTCGTCAAAAAGCAATACCCCCGGCTCCAGTACCAGTGCCCGCGCCAGAGCCACGCGCTGCTGCTGACCACCGGAGAGCTGGTTGGTCATGCGGGACTCCATCCCCTCCATCTCCACCAGTTTCAGGATATCCAGAACCTTTTCCCGGATCTCATCTTTCGGCAGCTTGCGAATCTTTAACCCATAAGCCACATTGTCAAATACGTTATAATGCGGCAACAGCGCATAACTCTGAAATACCATCGCCGTATCGCGCTTGTTGGGCGTCAGGCTGTTGATTGCCTCGTCATCCATGTATACCTCGCCCTCATCCGGGCTCTCAAATCCCGCGATCATGCGCAGGATTGTCGTCTTGCCGCAGCCGGAAGGCCCCAGCAAAGTGACAAAGGTGCCCGGCTCGATGTCCAGATTCGCGTTCTGAACCGCGTAGAACTCCTTTCCGGTCTTGGGGTCATTGTAAATTTTAGAAATATGCTCCAGGCGAACGCCTTTTTTCTTTTTATCCATCTGATCACTCCTCCTCTTTGATCTTGCGGCTCACACCGAAAAATTTAATCAGCGTATTCATCACCAGCACCGCTCCATAGGTAATCGCAATCAGTACCGTGGCATAGGCGCAGGCGACGCCGTAGTTGCCCTTCTCCGCCTGTTCATTGATCTGGCAGGTAATCAGCAGGAAATCGGGCGTTACCAGCAGGATGATGGCCGAGATTGCCGTAATGCTGCGGACAAAAGCGGTAACCAGTCCGCTGAAAAACGAATCCTTGATCAGCGGCAACGTCACGGTCATAAAGACATAGGCGGAATTTGCGCCCATATCATAAGCCGATTCTTCGATCGACTTATCGATCTGGCGCAGTGCCGAGATGCCGCTTCGCGTGCCGGTCGGCAGGCTTCGCACGATGAATACAATGATCAGGATCAGCCCGGTTCCGTACAGACCGCTCATCAGACCGGTGCGGAAGAGGCCGTTCGCGTAACCGCGGATATAACCGATACCAAGCACAGTGCCGGGTACCGCCATCGCCAGCATGGACACAAATTCGATGAAGCCTTTCAGCTTAAATGTCTTCTTCACTACTAGGTAGGAAATGACCATCGAGAGGAATGCGGTCAGCGGCGACGCAATCAGGGAAAGGACAAAGGAATCTTTAAATGCCTTCAGGCCGCTCGTCTTAAGCATATACTGGAACCATTTCAGGCTCAGGCTGTAATCCCGTCCCCACAGGGTAAACAGCGCTCCAAAAGGAACCATAATATAAAGGAGAAGGACAAAGGCCGCCACCAGACCGCAGAAAATTGTCAGCGGAACCGTCACGCTGGCATCCTCGATCAGCATCCGCTGCCGGGAAGCCTTGCCGGTCAGCGTCGCCGCCGTCTTTTTCTCCAGATAATATTTCTGGATCAGGAACAATACCACCGTCAGAGACAACAGTACCACTGACATCGCCGCTGCGCCCGTCGAGTCATAGGCTCCCGTTACCTGCAGATAGATCGTCGTCGCCAGTGTATCATAAGAACCTCCAATCAGCATCGGATTGGCAAAGTCCGCGACAGACTCGATAAAGGTCACCAGAAATGCATTTCCCAGGCCCGGAAGCAACAGGGGGAACGTTACGCTCGTAAATACCTTCCAGCGGGTCGCTCCCATATCGCGGGTCGCTTCCTCCAGGGAGGGATCGATATTCTTTAACAGTCCTTTTAACATCAGATAGCAGACCGGAAAGAATGTCATTGTCTGCACAATCGCGATGCCCTTTAATCCATATACATTCGAATCATAGATGTGCAGCAGCGACCGTGTGATCAGTCCGCTGCGCCCAAACAGCATGATCATGGACAGCGATAACACAAACGGAGGCGAAACCACCGGAAGCATCGAGACCAGACCGAACAACTTTTCCAGAATCTTTGTCTTCAGCTTCACATAGACCTCCACGTATGCGAAAAGCAGCCCGATCGCCGTCGACGCAAATCCGACAATGATACCCAGCACAAGGGTATTTTTAAATGCCTGCCGGAAGCGCTCCATGCTCAGAACCCGCTTAAATACATCCGCTGTGATCCTTCCCTCTGAGTACACGCTGTCGATCAGCAGCATCAGCAGCGGATATAAAATAAATAATGATAAAAAGACCAGCAGAACTACAATCATGCTGATCAGAATCGGATCAGAAAAAAATTTTTTGCGCTCAAGTTCCGCGCTCTGTCGTCTGGACAAGGTCAGTCCCCCTTCCTCTTTCAGGATAATTGGAAATTGTGATCGAGCAGGAGGCGGCTTTTTCGCCTCCTACTCGCTGCGCCGGGCAGATGCAGCGTCAGCTGCAAAATCTCCATATCCGCCCGTGCGCATAAAAAGTATGCCGCGCGTTGCGCGGCATATCCCTCTCTTTTCATTTCCAATACAGATTACTCGGTCAGGAATCTGCCGGAATCCGCGCTGTCAGCAGAGCTTCCCAG
>JAJQAC010000018.1 GCA_021204025.1 Clostridiales bacterium
TTCGTAGGTTTTGCAAGCCTTTATTTGCGGGCATTTGGAACATCGAATTTAACTCGCTAAGAAAAAGTAATGCGATAAAAAAGTAATGCTGAAAAAGTAATTGCAAAATTGTCCGGAATCGTGTAAGATAAACAACAGGAAGCGACCATAGAAAATGTGCAAACCTCAGGGCTTGCGCATTTTTTTTGCTCCATAGGAAGTGCGTCTTATGGAACAAAAAGATTTCCGGGCAGAATGCGCCAATGAGTATTCTTTGTTTGATAAGGGCGCTGAAAGAGTTTGCAGGGAAAATCATTCTGCCTGATTGGTCACAGTTTTAAGGATGGAGGTTAACTATGGAACAAAATAATAAGATGGGAACCATGCCGATGCCTGGCCTGGTACTAAATATGTCCCTGCCGCTGATGGTATCTTTGCTGGTACAGTCGCTTTATAACATTGTGGACAGTATCTTTGTGGCGAGGGTCGGGGAAAACGCACTGACTGCGGTTTCTCTTGCATTTTCCGTTCAGTTATTGATGATTGCAGTATCCGTCGGTACCAGTGTGGGAATTAATGCGCTGTTATCGCGCAGTATCGGCGAAAAAAAATATGAGAAGACGACCAATATCGCGACAACCGGTCTGATGCTGGCGCTGGCCGGTATGCTGGTTTTTATGGTACTGGGAATATTCGGTACCGGTCTCTTTGTTAATGTATTTACCGATGACGAGGTGATCGGAGCATTATGTGGACAGTACCTGCGTATCTGCATGCTATTCTGTGCGGGAACGTTTGTAGGGACGATGTTTCAACGCTTTTTGCAGTCAGTGGGAAATACGTTTGACAGTATGCTTTCCCTGGTGGCCGGGGCTGTGACGAATCTGATTCTCGATCCGATTCTGATCTTTGGTCTGTTTGGTTTGCCGGCAACCGGAGTATGGGGAGCTGCGACAGCAACGGTGATCGGGCAGTGGGTATCCGCTGCAGTGGCGGTGATGCTGAATACGGTTCATAATCCGACTGTGAAAGTGAAATTGACCGGTTATCATCCGGATAAGGGTACGCTGTTACAGATTTACCGGGTTGGTCTGCCGACAATCATTACCCAGGCGCTCGGCAGTGTGATGGTGAGCGCAGTAAACGCGATCCTGATTTCCTTTTCACCGACAGCGGTGGCGTTCTTTGGAATCTATTATAAGCTGCAGAATTTCCTGTTTATGCCGATGAATGGTCTCGGTCAGGCGGCGATTCCCATAGTTGGCTATAATTATGGAGCCAAAAAGCCTGGGCGGATTCTGGAATTATTAAAGACGATGCTTCCCGCCGCGATCATGATATCGTTGGTTATGACAGTTGTATTCTGTCTGGTGCCATCACAGCTTCTGCGGATTTTTTCCGCAAGCGAGGCGATGCTAGGGCTGGGAGTTCCGGCGTTGCGGACGATTTCGGTTACCTTTGTATTTGCATCTGTTACCATGATATTGGGGTATTCGATGTCCGGCTTGGGGAACGGGCTGGTGAATATGATGGGAACGGCTCTTCGACAGGTGATATTGCTGGTTCCCGGTGTTTATTTTCTGTCGCATCAGTTTGGAGTAGAATATTGCTGGTACGCATTTTGGCTATCAGAAATCTTTGCTGCGGTTTATGCGATATTTGCGAGTCTGAATGAATTAAAAAGAAAGCGGATTATGACAAAGTCATAGTATTGTCAGTATTAGCTATCAGGAAATAATTTTTATGTAGTAGTCCATATGACGTGTCACTGGCAGGTCATATGGACGAAGTTCGACGCATGAAAATCAGATGCTCCGCGGTTAGGTGCAGTTGTGCAAAAGTTTGATTACGAAAACCAAAGATTTTCTATCTCACTTATCCCACAGCTGCTGCCAGTACAAGGTGAATTGCCGTACAACGGCAAGAGAAGGCAGCCTGGGTCGTTCGCAATGCGGGCTATTGTCCTGCTTGTTTATACCGGCTTGGTTGCCAGATGTCTGTACGTCCTTGCGTGTAAATACGCAGTCCGTATAGCCGTTTGCAGCACGTTTATGGTAATTTGACTTGCTTTATAATATCGGTAAATTTTGTAAAATATCAGAATATTCAAGGAAAATAAAACGACTAAAAAGAATTAAACAAAAAATAAAATCAAAAAATCCGAAAAAAGAGGTTGACAAGATAAAATGAATGTGATATCATAAAGACAATAAAAAAAGAGAGAAAAAATAAGAAAAAGAGGTGAAGAAATCATAAAAAAGGAGAATTTCAAGAGACAGAAAGAATAAACAAGGAGGAGCAGTCCAATGAACAGGTAAGTGGATGATTCCAAAAGGGAATCAGAAGGTCAGGAGAAATCCAGATAAAAGCGAAAGGAAAAAGGGCAAAATTAAAAACTGAATACAGGATCTAAGATGATTAAATGACCGGGTTGGATCAAATGAGATCGGGATCGGGTCACAAATAAAAAATAAATTTCGAAAGGTTCGAAAAATCGGAGACGGCAGTGGAACCGTTAAGTGAAAAGATAAAATCCGATACAGAGATCAAGAAAGAGATCGTTAAAAAAATCAAAACAAACCATTTACATAGATGGAACCAAAAAACAGAATAGTGAGGATGATCCAATGGATGCAATATTTTAAAAGGGATATCAACGACGAGAAAGTTGATATCCCTTTCATTATGCGCAGAGGAAAATCGTCCTGCTTGATTGCGTACAATCGATAGTAATGATAAGACAAAAAGTGAAAATGAGGACAGGCAGATCATGATCAGAAAATACAGGATCGGCGTTATCCAGATGGATACCCGGGATAATTATGAGGAAAATATGGAAGCGGCGTGTCGTTATATTGATGAAGCTGCGGCAAAGGGTGCAAGGATTGTTGCATTTCCGGAAGTTTTTAATTATATCGGCAGTGAACCACGTGAACCGGAGAAGATTCCGGGAGGACCAACAATCAGCCGGATGGCGGAGAAGGCGAGGAAACATGGAATCTGGATTCACTGTGGCTCGATTAGCGAAAAAAATCCAGATGGGGAAAAGAACTTTAATACAACGGTTCTTTTGGATCCATATGGAAGGGAGGTCGTGAGATACCGTAAGCTGCATATGTTTGATATCACACTTCCGGATGGCAGTGAGGTCCGGGAATCCAACCGGACGCAGGCTGGGACGGATATCGTTATGGCAGATACGGAACTGGGAAGACTGGGATTTTCGATTTGTTATGATATCCGTTTTCCGGAGCTTTATCGATATATGGCGATGAATGGGTGTCAGGTGATTTTTACTCCGGCCAATTTTCAGATGCAGACCGGAAAAGATCACTGGGAGGTTATTTTGCGTACGCGTGCAGTGGAGAATACCTGTTATATAGTGGCTCCGGGACAATATGGGAAAAAGAGGGGGAAATCGCTGTCTTTTGGCTCCAGCATGGTAGTTGATCCATGGGGTACTGTCATTGCCCGCGCTCAGGAATCGGCCTGTGTTGTGATGGCGGAGATCGATCTGGATTATCTGGATCAAGTACGTCGGGAACTGCCTTGCCTGAAAAACCGACGGGGAGATATCTATGATGTGGTTCGAAAAGAATTGTGCTAACTGTCTGAAAATTAATGAAAAGTTCAGGAAACAGAGCTTGTGAGAACCGTATTTTTTTGGTAAAATAGAGCCATCAGCATTGCGCGATATCTTAATGAAGGGGGTTTACTTATGGAGTCAAGGTATATCAAGATTGGAACGACCGGTACAAATGTACAGTTGCGCGTGATTCCGGGACATTTTGCTACAAACCATTCTCACATCAATTATTATCTGGATATGACTACGCTGAAGACGAGGATCAGCGAGGCGCAGGAGGCGGCCAAGGCATTGGCACACCTGTATCTGTATCATAAACCGGTGGACACGATTGTGTGCATGGAGGGAACGGATGTCATTGGTGCCTTTCTGGCTGAAGAACTGACCCGGAGCGGTTTTTTATCGACGAACCGCCATAAGACGATCTATGTTGTACACCCGGAGTTTAATACAAACAGTCAGCTGATTTTTCGCGATAACCTGGTGCCGATGATTCGCAATAAGAATATCCTGGCGTTGTTCTCTTCCGTGACAACCGGTAAATCCGTCAATAAAGTGATAGAGACGATTGATTATTATGGCGGTATTCTTCAGGAGGTATCTGCAGTATTCAGCGATGTGGATGAAGTGAATGGTACGCCGATTCGCTGCGTATTTGGTAAGAAGGATCTTCCGAATTATCGTACTTATGATTACAGAGACTGTGAACTGTGCAAGAAAAAGGAAAAACTGGATGCTCTTGTTAACGCATTTGGCTATTCAGCATTGTGACGGCGTTTTTTTAAATTTGCAGAAATTGATAAATTCAGTGCAGGTAATTTAACGATTTTGTGTGAGCGGGCTATTGACAAATGATTTTATGAGAGGTATACTTAGCTAGGTTTCGTTTTCGGTTGCGATGCGTTTCAGAAATTTGAAATGTTGAATGGTTTCGCAATAAAAACGAGAGATAGATAAGTAAGATAGATAATTGAAGAGAAATGTGTTGATAAGGAAGAGTACTGATTATGAGACAGTCAGAGAGCCCTGGGTTGGTGTGACAGGGCTGCCGGATTTTCAGGAAAATCCCCTTTGAGCATTTTGCCTGAAGGGACAAAGGAGTCCTGAGTAGGGCAGAACGGAGGACATCCGTTATCGTGTCCCTCATTGAATCATAGACAGGCGATGAGATTGAGTGGCTGCATATGGCAGCAAAAAGAGTGGTACCGCAGAAGTAAGAGGGCTTTTGTCTCTTTAAGAGATAAGGGCCTTTTTTTTGCCTTATGCACATGGACACGAAAGGAAATTTTGTTTCTGGTCTTATTTGCCGCAATTAAGCGGTGATTGACAATATTACCATTACATTATTTATTTTAAGGAGGAGCTTATTATGAGAAAGAACATGCAGGTTGTGGCATTGGCGCTGGCTGCAGTGATGGCTGCCGGCATGACCGGATGTGGATCATCTGGTTCCACGACAAGTACGACAGCGGCAGCAGAGACCGAGGCAGCAGCTGAGGAAAGCGAAGCAGCGGAAGAGACAGAAGCGGCAGCGGAGATCCCGGCGGACGCGACAGTATTCAAACTGGGTACGACTGTGAATGAGCAGGATAGTTTCCAGGTGGCGGCTGAGAAGTTCGCGGAACTGGTGGCTGCAAACACTGACGGCGCTTACGCAATTGAAATTTATCCGAACGGTACGCTGGGCGGAGAAAGAGACATGCTTGAGAGCATGCAGATGGGTACTCTGGATATGGGTATCATTACGAGCGGACCATTTATCAATTTCTCATCCGCGATGGGCGTTCTGGATATGCCATATCTTTTCTCCAGCAATGAGGAAGCTTATGCGGTCCTGGACGGGGAGATTGGTCGTGAACTGTTAGACACGCTGGAAGATTCCAGCTTGAAGGGACTGGCTTATGCAGAGCGTGGTTTCCGTAACCTGACTAACAGTGTAAGACCGATTGAGAAGGCTTCTGACCTTGAGGGATTGACGATCCGTATCATGGAGAATGACGTTTATACTGCCAGCTTTAAAGCGCTTGGTGTGAATGCGACTCCGATGGCATGGGCAGATGCGCTGACTGCCTTGCAGCAGGGTACCGTAGACGGTCAGGAGAACCCGATTAACGTAATTTATTCCTACAGCCTGTGGGAGTCTCAGAAATATGTAACGCTGGATCGTCATTCTTATTCTACCGCGATCATTACGATGAGCAAGGATATCTTTGATACTCTGGATGCGGACACGCAGCAGATTTTCCTGGATGCAGCTCAGGAAGCAGCGGAATATGAGAGAGCATGGGTTGCGGCTCAGGAGAGTGATCAGCTTCAGGCGATGAAGGATAACGGCATGGAAGTTGTCGAGGATCCGGATATGGATTCCTTTAAGGAAGCAGTGCAGCCGGTTTATGACCAGTACAGCGAGTATGCGGATTATGTAGCAAGAATCCAGGAACAGCTTGCGGGCCTGCAGTAATCAGACACGGGAGTTGATAAGATCAGAAAGGAGTCTGAGATTCTTGGTATTAATTGATGGGATCCATAAGCTGAGTGACGCTTTGGATAAGATAATGGAAATTATAATAGTAGTAATGCTTGGCGCAATGGTGATTATCACAGGAGCTCAGATTGTGTGTCGGCTTTTCTTCACTTCACTTTCGTGGAGTGAGGAAGCCACCCGGTATCTGCTGATCTGGTCTACGCTTCTTGGAGCCGGTTGCGTATACAAGCACGCGGGTCATATTTCGATTACTTTGGTTCATGATGCGCTTCCGGACCGGATGGGGAAGATACTGGAGATCGTAGTGCATGTGTTATGCATCATTCTCTTCATGCTGATTCTGCGGTATGGCATTCTGTACTTCGGAAAGCAGGGCAATCAGCTGTCTCCGGCGCTTCGTCTGCCAATGCGTTATGTTTATACCTGTATTCCGATCGGCGCAACCGTGATGGCGGTTCACGCGCTGGATGCGGTTTTGCAGATTATGAAGAATTTTTCGGGAAGGGAGGAAGCATAGATGGCTCCGATTCTGTTTCTATCATTTATCGTCCTTCTGCTGATGGGCGTTCCGGTGGCATTTTCCATTGTGCTTTCTTCTGTCGCGGTTCTGGTAAAGGGAAATGTGCAGCTGTTGATGATCGTCCAGCGTATGTTCGCATCTGCAGATTCTTTCTCACTGATTGCGGTGCCGTTTTTCATTTTTGCCGGTGATCTGATGGCGAAAGGAACCGTTTCCAAGGTGCTGGTGGAATTTGCGGAGGCGGTGTTAGGTACGATTAAAGGAGGCCTGTCCATTGTGTCGGTTCTGGCAGGCATGTTCTTTGCGGCGATTTCCGGTTCTGGCGCGGCTACGACCGCGGCGGTCGGCGCTACGCTGATTCCGGAGTTAAAGAAACGTGGATATGATGAGGCAAGGTCAGCGGCACTGATTGCGGCTGCCGGCACGATCGGCATGGTTATCCCGCCGTCGGTTCCGATGGTGCTTTACGCGGTTATCGCGGAGGAGAGCGTAAATACTTTATTTAAAAATGGTTTTATCCCCGGAATTCTGATGGGCGGTATCCTGATTATTATCGCTCTGGTTGAAGCGAGAAGATTTAATTATCCGAAAGGAACCGCTTTCTCCATCAAAAATGTTGCAAAGACCTTTTTTAAGGCGATCTGGGGCATCCTGATGCCGGTGATTATCCTGGGGGGTATTTTCTCCGGATACTTTACTCCGTCAGAGGCTGCGGATGTGGCTGTTATTTACGCAATTCTGGTATCGATCTTTATCTATCGGGATATGAGTCCGAAACAGCTCTTTGAGATCATGAAGGGCAGCGCCAAGACTTCGGCAGTCATCATGATTATTATTTCGTGCAGCGGCCCGTTTGGCTGGGTGCTGGCAAACTGGAAGATCCCGGAGGCGGTTTCCGGAGCGGTGCTGAGCCTGTCGACCAACCCTTATATTATCATGCTGCTGATTTCCATCATTGTCCTGATCGCGGGAATCTTTATGGAAACTTCATCCGCGATTATTATCCTGACGCCGGTATTTTTGCCGCTTGTCAAGGAACTGGGGATCAGTCTGGTGCATTTTGGCATCGTGTTTGTCGTGGGCATCGCGATCGGTATGATCACACCGCCGGTGGCAATCAATCTGTTTGTCGCATCCGGAATAACCGGTTTGCCGATTGAGAAGATTGCGAAGTCAGTAATTCCCTATTTGCTGGGTCTGATTGCGATTTTCTTCCTGATTGTATATGTGCCGATGCTGATTCCGGGGTTGATGTAAGGATGCCGTTTTCGATTCCGGCTGATTGATGGAATCATTGAAATTGTATTTTATGTGGTGTTTATGTATGGAGAAGGCATATGACTTTTTGCTGGTTCAGTGGAAGTCATATGCCTTTTGTATGCGCAGAGCCGGGTAAGGAATTTTTGCGGCTGATGCCGCACCCGGCTCGCGCAGCGAATATGAGGCGAAAAAGCCGCCTCCTACTCGATCGGAAGGTTGTGTAAGGAGTTTTTCCGGCTGATGCCGGACGCAGATCACGCGGCGAGCGAGTAGGATGTGAAAAAGCTGCCTCCTATTCGATTGCAGGGAATATGGAAACTTACTCATTCAGATATCATTGCGATTCAGCGACTCTAACACCGCTTCCAGATTCGCAGGATTTCCGTCTGCAAAACAGTACCCGTCCATGCCGCAGGCGCGGGCACCGTCAATATTGAGCTGCAGATCGTCGATGAAGAAACATTCCGACGGTTCTAATTGAAATCGTTCAAACAGATGCTGGTAGATTTCTTTTTGCGGTTTGATACATTTCACTTCAGCAGAGAAAAGAATCCCGTCAAAACAATCTACGGCGGGGATCACCTTTTTATAACAGTCCAGAAGACGTGATGAAGCGTTAGAACAGATATAGAGCCGGTATCCCTTCGCTTTCAGTTTTCGGATCAGAGATTCCATCTCAGTCATCGGCCACATATTGTAATCCTGCCAGTTGGCCAGACAAAATGCGGCAGCTTCATGAAGCCGCTGGGGAAGGCGTCCGCAAATCTGAGCGAGAGCCTGCCGGTGCGAGAGGACTCCCGTGTCTAACAATGTCCACTCTCCTGAGGAAAAAAGCACCAGACCGACCAGATACCGGTCCTCTTCGGAGTCGATAAAGTGTCCGAGCACCCGTTGGGCGTCATATCCCACGAGAACCTTACCCATGTCAAATACTATATTTTTAATCATGATATCCTCCTGTGTTATCGCAAATGTTTTCGGACATGAATTACATTATAGCACGGAAATGTCCGGAATTTGAACATTTTATTCCAGATATGGAGAAAAACTTCGGGGTTTATTTTTATGATTCCCTATGTTATACTATAATTCATTTGAAGAATTTTGCTTTTATCATTTGATCGACTTGAGACATATCAGGAGACAATATCATGATTGACGGTTATTTTCGTGTGGCGGCGGCGACGCCAAAGATTAAAGTGGCGGATCCGGTATATAATGCGGAGCAGATCTGTGCACTGATTGAGGAAGGAACAGCCCGTGGAGCGGGACTTATGGTTTTTCCGGAGCTTTGTCTGACCGGTTACACCTGCAACGATCTCTTTCTGCAGCTTCCGCTGTTGCGGAGCGCGAAGGAGCAGCTGGCTCGTATTGTGAAATTTACGGCAGGCAGATCGATGCTGATCTTTGTCGGACTTCCATGGCCGCATGAGGGAAAGTTATATAATGTGGCGGCGGCAGTATGTGACGGTAAGCTGCTGGGGCTTGTGACAAAGACAAGTCTGCCGAATTATTCTGAGTTTTATGAAAGAAGACATTATACGCCAGGCATGGCTGATCCGGTAGCGGCAGACTGGGAGGGCGGCAAAGTGCCACTGGGGACAAATCTGTTATTCCGGATGAGGGAATGTCCTGAGCTGGTTATCGCGGGAGAGATCTGTGAAGATGTATGGGTTCCTAACCCGCCAAGTATCCGTCACGCGCTTGCGGGCGCGACGGTAATCGTGAACTGTTCGGCAAGCGATGAGGTGGTAGGCAAGGACACTTACCGCAAGCAGTTAATTGGAGGACAGTCGGCACGGCTGATCTGCGGATATGTGTATGCGAACGCCGGAGAGGGCGAATCCACGCAGGATCTGGTGTTTGGCGGGCATAATATCATCGCTGAAAATGGCACTACGCTGGCGGTGTCCGCACGTTTTAAACCGGAAACGATTTACGCGGATCTGGATCTTGAACGGTTAAACAGTGAGCGCCGCAGGACGACGACATATCCGGCAGCGGACAAGGAAGGATATCTGACGGTCGATTTTTCCTTTGATACAAAGGCGATGGAGGAAGCACAGCGCAGAGAGCTGCTTCGCGTGATTGATAACCGTCCCTTTGTGCCTCATGATATGACCGAGAGAAGCCGGCGGTGCGAGGAGATCTTTACCATACAGGCGATGGGATTGAAAAAGCGTCTGGAACACACAGGTACGAAGCATGTCGTAATCGGGATATCCGGCGGACTGGATTCAACGCTTGCGCTGCTGGTGTCAGCAAAGTCTTTTGATCTGCTGGGATTACCGAGAGATCAGATCCATGCGGTGACAATGCCGTGTTTTGGTACAACGGATCGCACATATCACAACGCTTGCCGGATGGCGGAGAAGCTGGGCGCTTCCCTGACCGAAGTAGATATCCGGGAAGCCGTGTTGCAGCATTTTTCCGATATCGGTCATGATCCGTCGGTTCATGATGTGACCTACGAAAACGGACAGGCGCGTGAACGCACGCAGGTTCTGATGGATCTGGCGAACCAGACAGGCGGGTTGGTTATCGGAACAGGAGATATGTCAGAGCTGGCGCTTGGCTGGGCGACCTACAACGGCGATCATATGTCGATGTATGGTGTAAATGTGTCTGTGCCAAAGACTCTGGTACGCCATCTCGTGAGATATTACGCCGATATTTGTGAGGGTGAGCTTGCCGAAGTGCTTCTGGATGTGCTGGATACGCCGGTGAGTCCGGAATTATTGCCGCCGGAAGACGGAGTGATCTCACAAAAGACGGAAGATCTGGTGGGACCGTATGAACTGCATGATTTCTTCCTCTATCATATTCTGAGGTTCGGATATATGCCTTCGAAGATTTACCGGATGGCTGTAATCGCGTTTGACGGTGAGTATGATGCCGGGACGATCCTGAAATGGCTGACGGTTTTTTATCGTCGGTTTTTCGCCCAGCAGTTCAAGCGTTCCTGTCTGCCGGATGGGCCTAAGGTAGGTTCTGTCGCGGTTTCACCGCGAGGGGATCTGCGTATGCCAAGTGATGCAGCACGCAGGATCTGGATGGATGATCTGGAGAAAATCATGGATAGAGCTGAATAAAAAAGCGGATATCATATAAAATGAAAGAAATGAAAGATAAGAAGCCGGCCGACGAACCGGATGACAGGAGCAAAAACAGAGTGATCAGCAGCACGTCTAACAAACAGGTAAAACAGGTAAATTCACTGTTAAAAAAAGCAAAAACCAGGAGAGAGGAGGACCTTTTTGTTGCAGAGGGACTTCGGATATGCCGGGAGATTCCCAAAGACAGGATTTGCGCGATTTATATGTCAGAAAGCTTTGCCAGGCAGGCACCGGCGGAGACTTTCTACGGGATTGCGCATACGGAACTGGTGACGGATGAAGTCTTCCGGGCGCTTTCGGATACGCAGACGCCGCAGGGAATTCTGGCGCTGGTAAAACAGTCTCATTACTCGCTGCAGGATCTGATGCCGGACTCAGGGAAACCGGCGCTGATTCTGGCAATTGAGCGCCTTCAGGATCCGGGAAATCTGGGGACGATTATTCGCGCGGGAGAGGGAGCGGGCGTAACTGGTATTCTGATGGACAGAGAAACCGCCGATATTTACAATCCAAAGGTGATACGAGCGACAATGGGCTCTGTCTTTCGTGTCCCTTTTATCTATGCGGATGACTGGAAGCAGTCGGTTTTATCTTTAAAATCGCAGGGCGTGAGAGTTTTTGCGGCCCATTTAAAGGGAAGTGAAAGTTACGATGAGGAGGATTATACAGGTCCGTCTGCTTTTATGATCGGTAATGAGGCAGGCGGTCTGACGGAGGAAGCCGCGTCTCTGGCGGATGTGCGTCTGAAGATACCGATGTTGGGCAAAGTCGAGTCCCTGAATGCTGCGGTTGCGTCTTCGGTGTTGATGTTTGAGGCTGCCAGACAGAGACGCCGGAAGATGTGACGACAGATGGTCGGACATATCAGGTGTGATATTAAAATGATGAGACGCTTTTAACAGAAAGCCGATTGTAAAGCAGGGAAAAATCGTGTATGATGGTACAGTACAGAAGGAGGCTGATAGATGATGCCGGTTTACTGGCTGATTGCTTTTGTAATCCTGACAGGAATTGAGGTATTTACCCTGGCGCTGACAACGGTCTGGTTTGCCGGAGGAGCTGTGGCAGGTTTTGTTTTGTCGCTTCTGGGTCTGCCTGTAGAGATTCAGCTTGTGGGATTTCTGGCAGTTTCCTTTCTGCTTCTCTTTTTTACCCGCCCGTTTGCGGCCCGGTTCGTCAATAACTCTACGGTGAAAACCAATGTTGAGAGTCTGGTGGGTCAGACCGCGAGAGTGATTGAGAAGATTGATAATCACCTCGGTATGGGGACGGCTGTGGTAGGAGGACAGGAATGGATGGCCCGCGCATGGGCAGAGGACGAGATCTTTGAACCAGGCACGATTGTTGTGATCCGTGAGATTCGGGGCGTAAAGCTGATCGTCTGCGGGAAAGCAGAACAGGAGCATTGAGTTTTCATCTGTTTTAAGACCACTGGAAATCCGGAAATGGAGGGAAATAACATGGTTGGTTTATTATTTTTTCTGGTATTGATTCTGGTTGTATTGATACTGCTGTCGTCTTGTGTGCGGATTGTGCCACAGGCGCAGGCGCTCGTTGTGGAACGTCTGGGCGCGTATCTGGGAACCTGGTCTGTAGGGGTTCATTTTATGGTGCCATTGATAGATCGTGTTGCGAAGCGGGTTATTTTAAAGGAGCAGGTAGTTGATTTTGCGCCGCAGCCGGTGATTACAAAAGATAATGTAACCATGCGGATTGATACGGTAGTCTTTTTTCAGATTACCGATCCGAAACTTTTCGCGTATGGAGTGGAAAATCCCATCATGGCGATTGAGAATCTGACCGCAACAACGCTGCGTAATATTATCGGTGACCTGGAACTGGACCAGACGTTAACTTCGAGGGAGACGATTAACACAAGGATGCGGGCGTCTCTGGATGTAGCTACTGATCCGTGGGGAATTAAGATTAATCGCGTGGAACTAAAAAATATCATTCCGCCTGCCGCAATTCAAGATGCGATGGAGAAGCAGATGAAAGCAGAACGTGAGCGTCGTGAGGCAATTCTTCGCGCAGAGGGTGAAAAGAAATCGACGATTCTGGTTGCGGAAGGAAAAAAGGAGTCTGTGATCCTGGATGCGGAAGCGGATAAACAGGCCGCGATTCTGCATGCGGAGGCGGAAAAGGAAAAAAGGATCCGCGAGGCGGAAGGGGAAGCGGAAGCGATCCTTAAGGTTCAGCAGGCAAACGCAGACGGGATTCGTTATCTGAAGGAAGCAGGGGCAGATGCTGCCGTGCTGCAATTGAAGAGTCTGGAAGCATTTGCGGCGGCAGCTGATGGAAAAGCAACAAAAATTATTATACCTTCTGATATTCAGGGCATTGCCGGCCTGGTAAAGTCAGTTCAGGAGGTCGCGAAAGAAGATGGAGGCAGGGAATAACATGGATTTAAAGGGAAGGAATTTTCTGACACTGAAAGATTTTACACCGGAGGAGATCACATATTTGCTGGATCTTGCCGCTGAGCTAAAGAGGAAGAAGAAAGCAGGTATTCCGGTTGATCATTATCATGGAAAAAATGTGGCGCTGATTTTTGAAAAGAGCAGTACACGCACCCGCTGTTCTTTTGAGGTGGCCGCTCACGATATGGGCATGGGGACTACCTATCTGGAACCGTCCAGTTCTCAGATTGGGAAAAAAGAAAGTATCGCGGATACTGCGAGAGTGCTGGGGCGGATTTATGAGGGGATTGAGTACCGTGGCTTCGGTCAGGAGATTGTAGAAGAACTGGCAAAATACGCGGGAGTGCCGGTTTGGAATGGCCTGACGAATGAGTACCATCCGACACAGATGCTGGCGGACATGCTGACGATCCGGGAACATTTTGGAACATTAAAAGGACTTAAGCTGGTTTATCTCGGTGATGCGCGCTATAACATGGGAAATTCCTATATGGTGACCTGCGCGAAGCTGGGCCTGGATTTTGTGGCCTGTGCTCCCAATAACTATTTCCCGAATCAGGAACTTGTAAAGGAATGTGAAGAATACGCAAAGACCTCCGGTGCAACGATTACATTGACCGGCAGCATTGAAGAAGCAGTGCGTGGAGCAGATGTGGTCTGCACGGATGTCTGGGTGTCAATGGGCGAGCCGGATGAAGTCTGGGAGCAGAGAATCCGTGAGCTGACTCCCTATAAGGTAACCGCAGAGGTAATGAAGATGGCGGGAGAAAAGGCGATTTTCCTGCATTGTCTGCCGTCGTTTCATGATCTCAGGACAAAGATCGGTAAAGAGATGGGAGAACGTTTCGGAATCAAAGATATGGAAGTTACGGATGAGGTATTTGAATCCGCGCAGTCGAAAGTATTTGATGAGGCAGAGAACCGTATGCATACGATCAAGGCGGTAATGGTCGCTACGCTGGGAGAACAGGGGACTGTTTATGCCGGATAAAAGACATAACCCGCGCAGTACAGCGCTGATGCTGGATCTTTTGCATATAGTGGTGGGAATTCTGGTGGTAGTTTGTGCGATTTTAGTCTTTTCCTACCCGGACGACAATCAGATCCTTTTTCCGGTTATATTCTGGCTGGCAGCTTTATTAAATGGCGTGAATGGCTGGGTGCGCCTGCACACCGTCGAAAGAGGCAGACGCAGGCTGGGAGGGGGCATCCTGCTGTGCGCATCGGCTGTAATTCTTTTTGTGGTTGGTGTGGTAAGTGCTGTAAGTCTCTGGACATAATGAGGTGAGTTTGTGAAAGCAGAAATTTTAAAAATGCTGACGGAGGCGCAGGACTATCTGTCGGGTCAGACTCTTTGCGATTATTTCCATGTATCAAGGACTGCAGTATGGAAGGCGGTCCGGCAGCTTCAGGAGGAAGGGTACGAGATCGAAGCTGTCCGTAACCGTGGATATCGTCTGGTGAAGAAAGAGGATATTTATTCCGGGACCGGAATTGTAAGTGCTTTGAAGACAAGGTGGCTGGGACATCATCTTGTTTTTATGGAAGAGACAGATTCGAGTAATAATCAGATTCGTCGGCTGGCCGAACAGGGAGCCGGCAAAGGGACTTTGGTGGTCGCAGATCAGCAGAATGCCGGCAAAGGCAGACGGGGCCGTAGCTGGCTGTCGGCTGAGGGCAGCGGAGTGTGGATGAGTTTTTTACTCCGCCCGCAGTTTCAGCCGGAAAGCGCGTCGATGGTGACACTGGTAACGGCGCTTGCTGTCGCAGACGGCATTTATGAAACAACGGGTCTTGACTGTGGGATTAAATGGCCGAATGATCTGGTAATCGATGGTAAAAAGGTCTGCGGGATCCTTACGGAGATGAGTTCAGATATGGACACGATACAGTATATCGTGGTGGGCATAGGGATCAATGTGGGTATCAGGGAATTCCCGTCAGAGATCCGGGAAACCGCGACTTCGCTGGAGTTGTGTCTGGAGGAATCTGTAAACAGGGTGAAGCTGATCGATGCGGTACTGAGACACTGGGAAGAACGGTATGATGCCTTTTTACAGAAGATGGATTTAAGCCTCCTGCAGGATGATTATCAACGAAGACTGGTCAATGTGGAGAACCAGGTGAGGGTTCTTGGCTATTCTGAGGACTATGTGGGGATTTCACATGGGATTACCCCGACAGGAGAACTGATTGTGGAACTTGAGGACGGCGAGGTACGGAAGGTAACCTCTGGTGAAGTCTCTGTCAGAGGGGTATACGGATATGTGTGATGGCCGGTTGAAGATGATATACTTTTAGCTGAGAAGAATCAGATCAGGGGAGAATACTGCATAGCGGTATTCTCTTTTACCTTATACGCGCGGGCGGATATGAAAATTATGCAGCTGACGCTGCTTTCGCTTCGGTCGGCGTTAAACGGACATGGGATAAACGTATAAAACAGGTAAAAATGGACAATTTAGACAATAGCAGGAATCGGAATGATAAAGAATTCGATTATGAGGAATCAATGAACGCAGAGGATGCAGCGCATTATCTTCTCCCGATCGCAGAACCTCTGGTGAGCTGGTACGAGTCGCATGCCAGAATCCTGCCATGGAGAGAGGATCCGACACCATATCAGGTCTGGATCTCGGAGATTATGCTGCAGCAGACAAGAATCGAGGCGGTAAAGCCGTATTATGAGCGATTCCTGTCGGAGCTTCCTGATGTCGCAGACTTAGCAGCTGTGGAAGATGACAGGTTGATGAAGCTGTGGTAGGGATTGGGCTACTATAATCGTGCCAGAAATTTAAAGAAAGCTGCGCAGACAGTGATGACGGAGTATGGCGGTCGCCTACCGGATGAACGTGAAAAACTGCAAAAGCTCTCCGGAATCGGCAGCTACACGGCCGGAGCGATAGCTTCGATCGCGTTTGGTCGTCCGGAACCTGCGGTAGACGGAAATGTTCTCAGAATATTTTCGAGGCTTACGGCAGGGCATGACGATATCGCAAAACAGTCAACAAAGAAAAAGTGGGAGGATATCATCCGGCAGATTATTCCACAGGATCACGCAAGTCATTTTAATCAGGGATTGTTTGAAGTTGGAGAGCTGATCTGTATTCCGAATGGGGCGCCGCACTGCGAGCAGTGTCCGCTTGCCTTTTGCTGTCTGGCCAGTATGCGTGGACTGACGGGAGAGATTCCGATAAAAATGACGCAGAAAAAACGGAAAATTGAAAAGATCACGGTATGTATTCTGGAGTCAGAAGGCAGAATAGCATTGCATAAAAGACCGGATCAGGGGCTTTTAGCGTCTCTGTATGAGCTGCCTAATGTACCCGGACATTTAGAAGAAGAGAAACTTGCGGAAGCGTTTTTTATCCGGCCGGACATGGTGCTTTCGGTAGAAAAGCTGCCAGAGGCAAAGCATATCTTTTCTCATATTGAATGGCATATGACCGGTTACCAGGTTTGCATTCATGGACCGATTCCGGATCATTGGATTGCGGTGGATAAAATAGAAATAAAGCAAAAATATGCGCTGCCAAACGCGTTTCAAAAATATGCAGAACTGATCGGGTGAAATAAGCTGTTGAAAAATGATGAAAACTGTTATATAATAATAAATTGCGTAGACTTTTTGGAAGCAAAGACGACGGTCGCTTTGTCTTAGAAAGGGTGTTACAGTGGAAAAAGATAATTTTGAGGAAAAGCTGAATAAACTGGTGGAAGCAGCCAGGAAGAAGCACAATGTGCTTGACATCACCGAAGTCAACGATTTTTTTACAGGCGATAATCTTACCCCTGAACAGATGGAACACATCTATGCTTATCTGGAAGAAAAGCATATCGATGTCGGCCCTGTTATTGATGAAAATACGTTAACAGATGACGCGCTTGCAATGGATGATGACGATGATATCGATCTGGATGACAGCTTTTTAAAGGAATCCGAAGACGTGGATCTGGAAGCGGTAGATCTGCTTGAGGGGATAGGCACGGAAGATCCGGTGCGTATGTACCTGAAAGAGATAGGTACTGTGCCGCTTTTGACTTCTGAGGAAGAATTGATTCTGGCTAAGAAGAAGACCGAGGGTGATGAACACGCTAAGGAACGTCTGATTGAGGCGAATCTGCGCCTTGTGGTGAGTATCGCGAAGCGCTATACGGGCCGCGGCATGAGTTTTCTGGATCTGGTTCAGGAAGGAAATCTTGGCCTTATTAAAGGCGTTGAGAAATTTGATTATACAAAGGGTTATAAGCTGAGTACATATGCTACTTGGTGGATTCGTCAGTCGGTGACCCGCGCGCTGGCGGATCAGGCGCGCACGATCCGTGTTCCGGTGCATATGGTTGAAACGATTAATAAAATGTCCAAAATGCAGCGTAAACTGACGCTGGAACTGGGATATGAGCCGTCGGTAACAGAACTGGCTGAGGCGCTGGAAATGTCAGAGGACAAGGTTATGGAGATCATGCAGATCGCCAGAGAGCCTGCCTCTCTGGAAACACCGATTGGTGAAGAAGATGATTCCAATCTGGGAGATTTTGTCGCGGACAATAATGTGCTGACACCAGAGGGAAATGTCGAATCTGTGATGCTGAGAGAACATATCGACACGCTACTTGGCGACCTGAAAGAGCGTGAGAGACAGGTGATTGTACTTCGTTTTGGACTGGAGGATGGTCATCCGCGTACACTGGAAGAGGTTGGAAAGGAATTTAACGTGACTCGTGAACGGATTCGTCAGATTGAGGCGAAAGCACTGCGTAAGCTGCGTAATCCGGTGAGAAGTAAGCGGATCCGGGATTTCCTGTAAAAAAGATGAATCAGAGAAATTTTCAGAAAGAACTGGATAAAATCATACAGAGGATTCAAAAGGAGAGCCGGACACCCCGGCTCTTGCTGCATGCGTGCTGTGCGCCCTGTAGCAGCTACTGCCTTGAATATCTGTCAGAATATTTTGCGATTACCGTCTTTTATTATAACCCTAATATTTCACCGGAAAGTGAGTATCAGAAACGGGTGGAAGAGTTGAGAAGACTGCTGGAGCAGTTACCGGTAAAAAATCCGGTGCGGCTGGAAGTGGGCGCATATGAGCCGTGGAGGTTTCTGGCAATGGCGCGCGGAATGGAGCAGCTGCCGGAGGGCGGTGAGCGTTGTTTTGGCTGTTATCGCCTGCGCCTTGAAGAGACTGCCAGAATGGCTGCGGAGGGCGGATATGATTACTTTACGACAACGCTTACGATCAGTCCGCTTAAAAACGCGGCAAAGCTCAACGAGATCGGAGAGGAACTGGGTGAGATTTATCAGGTAGCCTGTCTGCCGTCGGATTTTAAAAAGAAAAACGGTTATAAGCGGTCGGTGGAGTTATCCGCGGAATATGGACTTTACCGTCAGAATTACTGCGGATGTATATTCTCGATGAGAACGGATAAGATATAGGAGAATGCGAGAGGGAGTTGACATGATCAGGCGGATTTACAAGGTCTGATAAAACTGGCTTTGTGTCATGGTAATATATGTAACAAAAAAACGTCGGGAGAATGGTTTAATGACTTGACACTTTGCATAAAATGTACTAAAATTCTACCTATAGGGTTCATACAAAACGTACGGAACGGAAAAATTTTATCTTAAACTATAAAGGAGAATGTGCCATGCTTAGTAAAAATCTGAAAGTTGTAAATCCATCGGGCCTGCATTTGAGACCAGCGGGAGTATTATCCCAGACTGCTATGAAGTTCAAATGTGATGTTATTATCCAGACCGGTGAGAAAAAGATCATTGCGAAGAGCGTATTGAATGTTATGGCGGCAGGCATTAAATCCGGCACCGAGATCACGTTGATCTGCGATGGCGAGGATGAGGCAGAGGCTATGGCTACGATCAGCCAGGCAATCGAGAGTGGATTGGGCGAGATGTAATTTTTGATATTGCGCACTCAGGGAGCGTCAGGTGACGTTCCTTATTTTTATCTTACAGGAAATTCGTCTTGTAAGATAAAAAGTCTCCGACGGATCGCACTGCGGCGGAAAGGAAGATGTCGCTGTCGCGATTCGCCGCAGGCGGAGAATTTCGCTTTGCGAAATTCTTTGTTTTATAAACTTTATTTTATTAAGTTTTTTGCTTACTCAGAGAGAAAATGTTTCCGATAAGGGAATAATAGTCAAAAAATTGAAAGAAATGACAGACATTTTTATAAATAAAACGATAAAAACTAATTATCTGACAACTTTGCAAAATGACTATATTTACAAATGAAAAAAAATGTTGTATGATCGTTGAGAACGCAGAAATTCAATAGCGAATCAATGTGACCAAAGCAGGTATCCAAGGGGCAAATCTCCGAAGATATCTGTATTTTTTTGCAGCGGAGCGAACGGCGCAGGGATGCAGCCTGCAGGGCATCCGTTGTATGCATGACAGATAATGGAAAACCGGCTGTCTGATGAGGAGGAAAATGTATGGATAAAGAACAGAGAATTCCGGCTCTTTATGATCCCAGGTTTGAACATGACAACTGTGGTATCGGCGCAGTTGTCGATATTAAAGGGCGGAAAAGTCACAGGACTCTGGAACAGGCGCTTCATATTGTGGAGCATCTGGAGCATCGGGCAGGGAAGGACGCAGAGGGGAAGACCGGCGACGGCGTTGGTATCCTGATGCAGATTTCTCATAAATTTTTTAAGAAGGTTACAGAACCGCTGGGGATTAAACTGGGCGGAGAGAGAGAGTATGGAATCGGCATGTTCTTTTTCCCGCAGGATGTTCTGGCAAGAAACCAGGTAAAAAAGATGTTTGAAATTATCGTCAAGAAAGAGGGTCTGACTTTTCTTGGCTGGCGGGATCTTCCGATTCATCCGGAATATATCGGTACGAAGGCAGTGGAAAAAATGCCTTATATCGTACAGGGATTTATCGGAAAACCGAAGAAGGTAGCATGCGGACTTGATTTTGACCGCAAGCTTTATGTTGTCCGCCGTGTGTTTGAACAATCTAACGATAATACTTATGTGGTATCGATGAGCAGCCGAACGATTGTATATAAAGGAATGTTTCTTGTTAAGGAACTGCGCCTCTTCTTTGAGGATTTGCAGGATGAGGACTATGAGACGGCGATTGCGATGATCCATTCCCGGTTCAGCACCAATACCAATCCCAGCTGGATGCGTGCTCATCCGAATCGTCTCATCGTGCATAACGGAGAGATTAATACGATTCGTGGAAATGTCGATAAGATGCTGGCACGCGAGGAAACGACAGAGTCCAGCGCCCTCAAATCAGAGATGTCCAAGATCCTGCCGATCATCAATCAGGACGGTTCAGACTCGGCGATGCTGGATAATGCGCTGGAATTTATGATGATGAGCGGAATGGATCTGCCGATGGCGGTCATGGTGATGCTTCCGGCGCCCTGGGAGCATGATAAATTTATGTCCCGCAAGGTGAAGGATTTTTATCGCTATTATGCCACCATGATGGAGCCCTGGGACGGTCCGGCATCGATCGTATTCAGTGACGGCGACGTGCTGGGAGCGGTGCTGGACCGCAACGGTCTGCGTCCGTCCCGGTATTATATTACGGACGATGACCAGGTGATTCTTGCGTCCGAGGTCGGAGCAATTGATATCGAGCAGTCTCATGTAATTAAAAAGGAACGCCAGTATCCGGGCAGGATGCTTCTGGTGGATACGGTCAGGGGAGAACTGATTAAAGATGAGGATCTGAAAGAGTATTATGCTTCGCGGCATCCATACGGAGAGTGGCTGGATGCTAATCTGGTCGAGTTAAAGGATCTTCCGATCCCCAATAAGGGTATCGCGCCGATGGATAAGGGACGCCGGAGCAAGCTGCAGAAAACCTATGGTTATACTTATGAGCAGTATAAGACGATGATCCTGCCGATGGCGTTAAACGGGGCGGAGGCAGTATCTGCGATGGGCGCTGACAGTCCGCTGGCAGTGTTGTCAAAGCAGCATCAGCCGCTCTTTAATTACTTTAAACAGCGGTTTGCGCAGGTGACGAACCCGCCGATCGATGCTATCCGTGAGGAGATCGTAACCTCAACGACCGTATATGTCGGAGAAGAGGGAAATATCCTTGAGGATAAGCCGGAGAACTGCAAGATCCTGAAGGTGGAAAATCCGATTCTTACCAATACAGATCTGATGCGGATTAAATATATGAAGCAGCCGGGATTTAAGGTGGAGACGATTCCGATTACTTATTATAAGAATACATCTCTGGAAAAGGCGATTGACCGGCTTTTCCTGGAGGTTGACCGTGCGCATCGGGATGGAGCGAATATTATCATCCTGTCTGACCGGGATATCGACGAGAGCCGTGTGCCGATTCCGTCGCTTCTGGCAGTTTCCGCGCTGGAGCAGCATCTGGTGCAGACCAAGAAGCGAACCGCGATGGCGCTGATTCTGGAGAGCGGCGAGCCAAGAGAGGTACATCATTTTGCGATGCTGCTTGGTTATGGCGCCAGCGCGATTAATCCATATCTGGCGCAGGAGTCGATCCGGTACATGATCGAAACCGGCATGCTGGATAAGGATTATTATGCGGCAGTGCACGATTACAACGATGCTGTGTTGCATGGAATTGTAAAAATCGCTTCCAAGATGGGTATTTCCACGATTCAGTCTTATCAGGGAGCGCAGATCTTTGAGGCAATCGGTATTTCAAAGGAGGTAGTGGATAAATATTTTACCAACACGGTGAGCCGAGTGGGCGGCGTGACGTTGGAGGATATCGCGAGCGATGTGGATACGCTGCATTCGACGGCGTTTGATCCTCTGGGACTGGATGTGGATCTGACGTTGGAGAGCGTAGGCAGCCACAAGGAGCGCGCGGGACAGGAGGAGCATCTCTATAATCCGAAGACAATTCATCTGTTGCAGCAGGCTGCCTGGACCGGCAACTATCAGATTTTCAAGGAATATACACACGCGCTGAATGAGGAAGGACAGACGATCAATCTGCGCAGCCTGATGGACTTTAATTACGATCCGGACGGCGGGATACCGATCGAAGAGGTTGAGAGTGTCGAATCCATTGTGAAGCGGTTTAAGACCGGAGCGATGTCTTATGGCTCGATCTCGCAGGAAGCGCATGAGTGCCTGGCGATCGCGATGAACCGGATTAACGGTAAGTCTAATACCGGTGAAGGCGGTGAGAGTCTGGAGCGTCTTGATCCGAAGCAGCCCAAAAAGAATAACCGTTGTTCGGCGATCAAGCAGGTGGCGTCCGGAAGATTCGGTGTGACCTCACGCTATCTGGTAAGTGCGCAGGAGATCCAGATCAAGATGGCACAGGGGGCAAAACCGGGCGAGGGCGGACAGCTTCCCGGTGGTAAGGTATATCCGTGGGTTGCCAAGACCCGTCACTCGACGACGGGTGTGACATTGATCTCTCCGCCTCCGCATCATGACATCTATTCAATCGAGGATCTGGCACAGCTGATCTATGATCTGAAGAATTCCAATACCCGTGCGAGGATTTCCGTCAAGCTGGTATCAGAGGCTGGCGTTGGTACGGTTGCGGCCGGTGTGGCAAAAGCAGGAGCGCAGGTGATCCTGGTATCTGGTTATGACGGAGGTACCGGCGCGGCACCGAGAAATTCTATTTATAATGCGGGTCTGCCATGGGAACTGGGCATTTCGGAGACTCATCAGACCCTGATCATGAATGGTCTGCGTGATAAGGTGATTCTGGAAACTGACGGTAAGCTGATGACCGGTCGTGACGTTGTGATCGCGTGTATGCTGGGAGCGGAGGAGTTTGGCTTTGCGACTGCGCCTTTGGTCACCATGGGATGCGTGATGATGCGGGTCTGCAATCTGGACACCTGTCCGGTCGGTGTGGCTACTCAGAATCCGGAGCTGCGGAAACGTTTTAAGGGCAAACCGGAGTATGTGGTTAATTTTATGAATTTCATTGCGCAGGAAATGCGTGAATATATGGCGAAGCTCGGTGTCCGTACGATCGACGAGCTCGTGGGACGCACCGATCTTCTGAAGAGAAAAGAGGATATTGGGACGGCCCGCGCGGCAAAGGTGGATCTGTCCGGTATCCTCGGTAATCCTTATGAAGGACAGCCACTCAGAGGGTACCATGACAAGCTGGAATATGACTTCCATCTGGATCAGACCGTTGACGAAAGGATTTTGCTGAAGAAACTGAAGTCGGCGCTTACATCCGGGCAGAAGAGAAGCCTTGAGATCGATGTCTCGAATACGGACCGCACGATGGGAACGATCTTTGGATCGGAGATTACGAGACAGTATCCGGACGGACTGCCGGAGGATACGTTTACCATCCGCTGCAATGGCTATGGCGGTCAGAGCTTCGGTGCGTTTATCCCGCGTGGATTGACATTGGAGCTGGTGGGCGACAGCAATGACTATTTCGGTAAGGGACTGTCCGGCGGTAAACTGATTGTATATCCGCCGAAAGGAGTTCAGTTTAAGGCGGAGGAAAATATCATTATCGGGAATGTCGCTCTCTACGGCGCGACGAGCGGCAAGGCATTTATCAACGGTATCGCAGGCGAGCGGTTCTGCGTTCGCAATTCCGGAGCAACAGCAGTCGTTGAGGGAGTCGGAGATCACGGCTGCGAATACATGACTGGAGGCTGCGCGGTGATCCTGGGAGAGGTTGGTAAGAACTTCGCAGCAGGTATGAGCGGCGGTATCGCTTATGTACTGGATGAGAAGAGAGATCTTTACCGTAAGGTCAATAAATCTCTCGTTGCAATGACTGAGGTGACGGATAAATATGACGTCCTTGAACTCAAGGAGATCATACAGGAGCATGTGGCATATACAAACTCCGAACGGGGAAAACACATCCTGGATCATTTCTCCGAGTACCTGCCGAGCTTTAAGAAGATTGTACCGTATGATTACAGCCGCATGATGAATATCATCGTGCAGATGGAAGAAAAGGGATTAAGCTCAGAGCAGGCTCAGATCGAAGCGTTTTATGCGAATAAGGGAAAGTAAGGAGGAGAGATTATGGGAAAGCCAACAGGATTTTTGGAATATGAAAGAGTTGCCAGTGAAGCAGCCGCTCCTCTGGAGAGAATAAAGAATTTTAATGAGTTTCATACTCCGCTCAGCGAGGAGGAGCAGAAGATCCAGGGCGCGCGCTGCATGGAGTGCGGTGTGCCGTTCTGCCAGTCCGGCATGGTAATTGGCGGTATGGTATCCGGCTGCCCGCTTAACAATCTGACACCGGAATGGAATGATCTGATCTATATCGGGAACTGGGAGCAGGCGTATAACCGGCTGAAAAAGACCAACAGTTTTCCGGAATTTACCAGCCGCGTCTGTCCGGCTCCCTGTGAGGCGGCCTGTACCTGCGGTCTGCACGGAGATCCGGTAAGTATCAAAGAAAATGAACGCGCGATTATCGAACATGCTTATGAGACCGGTTACGCGAAGGCGAATCCGCCGTCCATGCGCACGGATAAAAAAATCGCAGTGATCGGTTCGGGTCCGTCAGGGCTTGCCGCCGCGGATCAGCTGAATAAGCGCGGACATAATGTCACTGTGTTTGAACGGGAGGACCGTGTGGGAGGTCTTCTGATGTATGGCATCCCCAATATGAAGCTGGAAAAACAGGTGATTGAGCGCAAGATCAATATCATGAAGCAGGAAGGGGTTACCTTTGTTACCGGCGCGAATGTGGGAGAGAATTATAAGGCCGGGAAGATCCGCCGCAATTTTGACAGCGTGATCCTTGCCTGCGGCGCGTCAAACCCGAGAGACATTCAGGCACCGGGAAGGGATGCGCAGGGGATCTATTTCGCAGTCGATTTTCTGAAAGCGACGACAAAGAGCCTGTTAAATTCCAATTTTGAGGATGGTTTGTTTATCCCGGCAAAGGATAAGCATGTGATTGTGATCGGCGGCGGTGATACAGGAAATGATTGTGTTGGTACGTCCATCCGCCTGGGATGCGCGTCAGTGACGCAGCTGGAGATGATGCCGAAGCTGCCGGATCAGCGCGCGGAAAACAACGCCTGGCCGGAATGGCCGAGAGTCTGCAAGACGGACTACGGTCAGGAGGAAGCAATCGCTGTCTTTGGTCATGACCCGCGGATCTATCAGACCACAGTAAAAGAATTTATCAAGGATGAGACGGGGAAAGTCTGCAAGGTCATCCTGGTTAAGCTGGAGTCTCAGAAGAATCCGGAAACCGGGAGGATGATGATGGTGCCGATCGAGGGAAGCGAGTGGGAGGCACCGGCAGACCTGGTCCTGATTGCGGCAGGCTTTCTGGGCGCGCAGTCCTATGTCGCTGACGCGTTTGGCGTAGAGTTAAACGCACGCACTAACGTGGCGACCGAAGAGGGACATTACGCGACGAACGTCGAGAATGTATTTACCGCCGGAGACATGCACCGCGGTCAGTCACTGGTTGTCTGGGCGATCCGCGAAGGACGAAATGTGGCGAAGGAAGTAGACCGCTGTCTGATGGGATATACTAACCTGGCGTGAGAATAATAATATAGAGGGAACCATTTGACCGGAACAAATAATATCCGCGATAAACGGATATATCGGTTGATAAAGACATTAATGCTATATAATAAAAGTCCCCATGGAGATTTACTGATTTCCATGGGGATTTTGCATGAACAGGGCTGCGTAAGGAGTTTTTTCGGCTGATTACGGAGCCGGGAAAGGTTTTTGCAGTTTATGCTGTTATTCTGGTTTGATCAGATGAAAGATGCCGGAAGTTTCCATAACCTTTGCGACCGAATAAAAGAGCATGGAGTTGACCGGCCACATGATAAGGTTTTTGAAGACCCGCATGGGGAACAGCGCAAAAAAACCTTTGCCGTAAAGCATGGTGAGCCAGAGAGTGCCGAGAAGCATATTGCAGATGACGTTGACCAGCAGTTCCGCAGCGAGGATCCTTTTTAACGACACAGCGTGTCGGTAAAGGATGGAACCATAGAAAAAGCCGGCAAGAGCAGCGCTGATCGTAAATCCAGGAAAATACGGTCCCGTGGGTTTGATGACATATTTCATGACATCCAGCGCTCCGCCGAAGAAAGCGCCGACGGCAGGGCCAAAGAGCAGATAGACAAACTGATTGGATATGGTGGAAAAGCCGACCTTGATATAGGGACCGATTTCAAGCGTCAGATATCCCAGGACGATGGAGACTGCGGCAAACATTGCCGCCACTGTCAGAGTGCGGACATTGCGAAATTCATGAAAGGAATGGACGAGCGCAGATGAACGGTTCATAAAAAATAACCTCCTTTGCAGATCCTCGACCGACAAAGGAGATTGATCAAATCTTCTTTGCAGCGGGATGCGGGCTGCGCACCGCAAGGAGATTGACCGGTTTCATCCTGATCATTCCTTTTCGTCCGGCTGGCAACTCCCCGTCCAGCCGGCACTTAACGCGTGCAGTCCTACTCTGCTGATATTTTGTTTGATTGGATATAAGCTATTTATACTACAGGGGCTGCAGAAAGTAAAGTCAGAATATAAAATTCCTGCAAAAAGTGATCGATTTTAACTAACTCTTCCCTCTCAGTGATATACGCTTGTCCCATACAGCAGCTTATAATATTAGAGCGTCAACAGTCTCTGAGCCGCAGTATCCATCCAGTCTTTCTCGACATACTCGACAGTGCCTTCATCGACACACGCGGCGACCTGAGGGTCGATCGGGATGCGGGCGAGCACTTCCAGCCCGTGGCTTTCGGCGATCTCATCGATGTGGCTTTCTCCGAATACGGAGATCCTCTTGCCGCAGTCCGGGCAGGACAGATAACTCATGTTCTCGATCAGGCCGAGGATCGGGATATCCATTTTTGTGGCCATATTGACAGCCTTGGTAACGATCATGGAAACGAGCTCCTGCGGTGAGGTGACGATAACGATGCCGTCTACCGGCAGAGACTGAAAGACAGTCAGCGGCACGTCACCGGTTCCCGGGGGCATGTCGACGAACATAAAGTCGATGTCTTTCCAGAGTACTTCATTCCAGAACTGCTTGACTGCTCCGGCGATGACTGGTCCTCTCCAGATCACGGGATCGGTTTCCTGTTCAAGCAGCAGATTGGAAGATACCACCTGGATGCCGGTTGAAGTGACCGCCGGGATCATAAGCTGATCCGGTGTAACGCCGAGTCCGGTGTTATCCAGCCCAAAAGCCTTGGGGATCGACGGGCCGGTGATATCCGCGTCCAGAATCGCGGTGCGTTTGCCGAGACTGTTCATTTTGACGGCCAGCAGAGAGGTGACGAGAGATTTGCCTACGCCGCCCTTGCCGCTCACAACGCCAATGACCTTTTTGACGGAGCTTCTTGCGTTTAATGGTTCCAGAAAATCTGATTTATCCTGGGTGCGGGCACTGCAGCTGGCTCCGCAGGTACCACAGTCATGGGTACAGTTTTCGATTGCTTCATTACTCATGGGAATGTCCTCCTGATTTCAATTCAGTCAAGTATAGCATTTTGAAAATGGATTTTCAATAAGGATTTTCAAACACGTTTTTTCATGGTGTGATAAGAAAAATAACCTTTTCAATAAGATAGAAAAATGATATGATTATCGTATAAAAAATTTGGAGGGAATTAGTTATGCTGCACAAAACATTAAAACCGTTTCCGAAGAACTTCCTCTGGGGCGCCAGCACTTCCGCTTATCAGGTGGAGGGAGCGAATCTGGAAGACGGCAAGGGACCGTCGTGCCAGGACGTGAAGGAAGTGCCGGCGGGGACATCTGACCTTACGGTCTGTGCTGACCAGTATCACAGATACAAAGAGGATATCGCGCTGATGGCTGAGATGGGATTTAAGACCTACCGTTTCTCCATTTCCTGGTCGCGTATCCTGCCGGAAGGTACCGGTGAAGTCAATCCGAAGGGTATTGAGTATTACAACAACGTGATTAATGAATGTCTGAAATACGGTATTGAGCCCCTTGTTACGATGTTTCATTTTGATATGCCGGCGGCGCTGGATCAACGTGGTTCCTGGTCAAACCGTGAGTCGGTAGACTGGTTTTTGAATTTCGCGAAGGTGATGTTTGAGAATTTCGGAGATCGTGTCAAATACTGGCTGACAATCAATGAGCAGAATATGCTGACGCTGGTGGGACCGGTGATCGGTACACTGATGATCCCGGAGGGCTGCACGAATGTATTAAAGGAGACTTATCAGCAGAATCACCATATGCTGGTGGCGCAGGCGAAGGCGATGGCGCTCTGTCATGAGATGCTGCCGAACGCCAAGATCGGTCCGGCCCCTAATATCTCACTGGTATATGCGGTCAGCTGCAAGCCGGAGGATGTAATCGCGGCGCAGAACTACAATGCGATCCGCAACTGGCTGTATCTGGATATGGCGGTATATGGTGTATATAATAACCTGGTCTGGGCTTATCTGGAAGAAAATGACGCAGTTCCGGAGTTTGCGCCGGGCGATGCAGAGGCTTTGAAGAACGGACATCCGGACTTTATCGGATTTAACTATTATAATACCGGTACGGTTGAAGCCAGCGACGGTACAGAAGAGATCGATCCCGGCGCGGATCAGCAGACAGCGCGCGGAGAAGCCGGTTTCTACAAGGGCTTTCGCAATCCGAATCTGCCGACGACCGAGTTTGGCTGGGAGATCGATCCGATCGGTTTCCGTGCGACGATCCGTGAGATGTATTCCCGCTACCGTCTGCCTATGATCGTGACGGAAAATGGCCTCGGCGCTTATGATAAGCTGACTGAGGATGGCAAGGTACATGATCCGTACCGGATCGAGTATCTGGCAAAGCACATCGAGCAGATCCGCCTTGCGATCAGCGACGGCGCCGAGATGATGGGTTATTGCCCGTGGTCGGCGATTGATCTGATCTCTACGCATGAGGGCATGGTTAAGCGGTATGGATTTATCTATGTGGACAGAGAGGAATTTGACTTAAAGACGCTCGATCGTTACCGCAAAGATTCCTTCTACTGGTATAAGAAAGTGATCGCTTCAAATGGAGAGGATCTGGGTTATTAAGCTGTCCGACAATTGAGAAGCCTTGTTATCGGCGAGCGATCTGCCTGTGAGCGCGTTTACACGTGGCGGTATACTCTATGACGTGTCGGTGACACGTCATAGAGTTAGGGGTAAGGTATTATAGGAACCTGCTGTGCAGAAACTTATGACTGAAGAGAATCGCCTCTTTTATTGGCAGTTATTGATGTAACTTTCGATAAGTTTATATATGCCAACAAAGTAGTCTCTGCGGATATTCTTCCCCCGCAGAGACGGACACTTCGCAATAAATTGAAATTTTTGATAAGTTATAGTATTAGAAACCGGATAAATATGGCAGGATCTATTCATTTTCGAGACATTAAGACAGACAGGAGATAAGAAAGATGAATCAAACTCAGAGCCAGACAAGGACGAGATCCGGAGCGGTTGACATGATCAATGGTCCGATCCTTGGATCCCTGATTATTTTTGCGTTGCCGATTTTGGGATCCAATATTTTCCAGCAGCTTTATAACACGATGGATACGCTGATTGTGGGAAATTTTCTGGGGGATGTGTCGCTTGCAGCGATTGGAGTATGTACGCCGATTTATGACCTTTTGGTTGGATTTGGCCTGGGGATTGGAAATGGGCTGGCGATTGTCACGGCCAGAAGCTATGGATCCGGTGACCGGGAACTTCTGAAACGTTCGGTAGCGACGTCTGTAGTTATCGGGATTGCGGTTTCCGCTGTCCTTACTGTATTTGCGCAGATCTTTTTATATCCGCTGCTTCAGCTGTTAAATACCCCAGTTGAAATCATTGATGAGGCCTACAGTTATATCGTGACGATCACACGTTTTATTATCGTCATGTTTGCTTATAATCTGTGCGCGGGCCTGTTGAGGGCAGTAGGAAACAGTTTTATGCCGTTGATTTTTCTGGTATTTTCTTCCTGCGTTAATATCGTACTTGATATTTTCTTTATTACGAAGCTGAACATGGGAGTGCGGGGCGCAGCTATCGCAACGGTAATCGCACAGGGGATTTCAGTCGCACTTTGCATCGTCTATATCGCGCGGAAAAGCCGGATTCTGGTGCCGGAGAAAAAAGACTTTGCGGTAGATAGCGGGTTGTATTGCGAAATGCTTGGCCAGGGATTCTCAATGGGTTTTATGAGCAGTATTGTCTCGGCAGGTTCTGTGATTCTGCAGTATGGGATCAACGGGCTCGGTTATTTGACGATTGCCGGTCATACGGCGGCGAGAAAACTCTATTTATTCAGTATTATGCCGGTCAGTGCGATGTCGATGGCATTTTCGACATTTGTGTCGCAGAACCGGGGAGCTGACCGAGGAGATCGTATTATCCGGGCGACGAAGGTTGTTTATCTGTATTCTGTGGTCGTGACAGTACTGATTACGGCAGTTACGTGGGTATTTTCCCCGATGCTGGTGCGGGTGGTTTCTGGTTCGAGTGAACCGGTTGTGTTGGAAAATGCCGTGAATTATCTGCGGTTTTGCTCGCCTTTTTACGCGGTACTGGGGTGGCTTGGTTCCACGCGCAATGCCCTGCAGGGGCTTGGACAGAAGCTGCTTCCGTTGGTATCCAGTGTAATTGAATTAGTGGGGAAAATCTTATTTGTTGTGATTTTGATTCCGCGCTTTGCTTATGCAGCGGTTATCCTGTGCGAGCCGGTGATCTGGTGTGTGATGACGGCGCAGCTGGTTTATTCGTTTGTCCACAATCCTTATATCCGGGAGTGGAACAGCAGGGTAAAGGACGGGAAGTGCTTATGACGAACCGGGAGATCATGGGTCTTTACAGTATGCTTTTGGATGGTGAATACATAACGGCAGAGACGATAGCTCAGACATTGCATGTGAGCAGCAGGACAGTGAGAAACCAGATGAAAAATCTGAACAGTGTTCTTTCCTCCTATGACATTGTGGTGGAATCCAAGCACGGGGTCGGATATCGTATGATAGCCGGTGATGCAAAGAAACGCCGCGAATTTGAGGAAATGCTCTGGGATCGGGAGCGACAGCATACGGTAGTCCCTAATTCATCCGGAGAGAGAGTGGCCTATCTGACCGATTATCTGTTGAAAGAGGATGAGTACGTCCGACTGGATGATCTGAGCGACCTGCTTTATATATCAAAGAAAACTCTGACCGGTAATCTGAAAGAAGTAGAATCGCTGCTGGGAGAATATCGTCTGACGTTAAGTAGAAAGCCGAATCATGGCCTTAAGGTGGAGGGAAGTGAATTTGACCGCAGGCTTTGTATTGCGGAAATCTCCCGGACGAGGCAGGCGCCCGCATGGCAGTTGTGGGAGGAACACGGTCAGAACGAAAAAAAACAGTGGATTGAGGATTGCATCCATGATTGTCTTTCCCGTTATCCTTATATTATCGCCAATATCGCTTATCAGGATCTGGTGCTTCATATTGAAATCGCAGTCAGACGAATGCTGGCGGGACATTATATTGAAAATAGCGAAGGTGAATCCGTCAGGATCACGGATCCGATCTCCTGGCAGATGGCAGGGGATATCCTTTCTGCGATCGCAGAGCGCTATCCGTTCCGGGTTTTGGATGGCGAGATTGAATCAGTCGCGCTTCACCTGGAGGCAAAGAAAACGCTGCAGGATGTGCTGCCAGAGGACAGCCAGGGAGATTATGTAGTTGTCAGCGAAGAGATCGACGAGCTGATTGAATGCATGTTGAGTTCTGTGTATTCGGCATTTCGCTTTGATTTTTCTTCAGATCTGGAACTGGCAGTCATGCTCCGACGCCATCTGGTACCGATGATCGTGCGCCTGCAGCATGGAATGCGTATCTCGAATCCTCTGCTGACAGAGATCCGGCAGCAGTATGCGCTGGCGTTTACGATGGCTACTACAGCCTGTATGGTATTAAACCACAAGTATCATACGGTAGTGAGAGAGGATGAGATCGGGTATATTGCGTTATTATTCGCTCTGGCGCTGGAACGTAAACGGACCGAAATCGCGAAGAAAAATATCCTGCTGGTCTGTGCGTCGGGACAGAGCAGTTCACAGCTGCTGCGGTACCGTTACCAGACCGAGTTTGGCTCATATATCAACTGGATCGACGTGTGCGACATCGGACAGCTCGGGAGTTATGATTTCAGTGATATTGATTATATTTTTACGACTGTGCCGATCCCGATGAAAGTGCCGGTGCCAGTGCAGGAGATTAAATATTTCCTTAAGAGTTCTCATATGTCGGCGGTCCGCAGGGCGCTGCGGGGGAGTTATGACCATACGATCAGGGAAATCTACCGGGAAGAGCTTTTCCTGACGCACAGAGATTTTCGCTCGAAGAAGGAAGCACTCCGGATTATGTGCGACTATGTCAGAGAGCATGGCTACGCCGGTGAGAATCTGTTTCCGTCCGTCTGCGCACGGGAAGAAATTGCGAGAACTGCTTTTGGCAATCTTGCCGCAATGCCACATCCGCTTGAAATTATGAGCGAGCGTCCGTTTGTCTGTGTCGCGCTTCTTGACCGGCCGGTTCTGTGGATTGAGGATGACCCATCGAGTCTGGTACAGGCGATTTTCCTGGTTTCCGTGGCAAATGTAAAAAATTACGATGTGCAGAAATTTTACCAGGTGACTGCCCGGCTGCTGATGGATGAGAGCAGTATGAAGGAATTGCTCCGGGGACAGGATTATGAGACTCTTTGCCGGCTTCTGGGAAGAGAAGAAAGCCGGGTCGACGAGGAGGAAGGTTAACCGGATTGAAAAGAAAGCCACCTCCGGCAATGAGCCGGAAGGTGGCTTTTTGGATATCATTGAGTTACCGGATTATTCCTCGTCATACAGGCACTCGCCGTTGGTCGCAATGACTTTCTTATACCAGTCAAAGGATTTCTTGCGATAACGGTTATAAGTACCGTTGCCCAGATCGTCAGCATCTACATAGATGAAGCCGTAACGCTTGGACATCTGCTTGGTGGATTCGCTGATCAGGTCGATGCAGGCCCATGAGGTATAGCCGAGACATTCAACGCCGTCTTCAACGATCGCATCGAGCATCGCCTGGAAATGCACCTTGAAGTAATCGATACGGTACTGGTCGTCGATGGTTCCGTCTGCGTTCAGGACGTCTTTGGCGCCCAGACCGTTCTCGACGATAAAGAGTGGCTTGCGGTAACGGTCGTACAGGTCTACCATGGAGACGCGCAGGCCGGTTGGGTCAATCTGCCAGCCCCAATCGGAGGATTTGAGGTAAGGGTTCTTGACTGCCGTGATAGTGTTGCCTGCGGTGGTGTCCAGTCCTTCGGTCGAAGCGGCCGCGCAGGAAGACATATAATAAGAGAAGGAAACGAAATCGACCGGGTATGCTTTCATGATCTCGTCGTCGCCGGTTTCTTTCTTAATGTTGATTCCTTTATTCTTAAAGCAGGAGAGCAGATAAGCGGGATATTCGCCAAATACCTGAGTATCACTGTAGCAGTAAGTACTGCGCATCATCTGCTGTGCTTCCAGGACGTCCTCTGGTTTGCAGGTATACGGATAATAGGTCAGCTTGGTGAGCATGCAGCCGACCATGGAGCCGGGAATATTCTCATGACAGATTTTCGTTGCCAGAGCAGACGCGACAAACTGATGATGCATTGCCTGGAAGATCACTTCCTCAAAGTTCTTGCCCGGGAAACGATCCTCGATCAGGCCGCCGGTTGTATAGGGGTGGCGGATCATCGAGTCTACCTCATTGAAGGTCAGCCAGTATTTGACTTTGTCTTTATAGCGCTTTGTGATCACGTCGACAAAACGGGTAAACATTCCGATCAGTTCACGGGAATACCAGCCGTCGTAGTTAAGGACCACATTTAACGGCGGTTCATAGTGGGACATGGTTACCAGCGGCTCGATGTTGTGTTTTTTTAATTCATCAAAAACATTGTCATAGAACTGCAGACCCTCCTCATTGGGCTCTGCGTCGTCGCCGTTCGGGAAGATACGGGACCAGGCGATGGACATGCGGAATACCTTAAAGCCCATCTCACCAAGAAGTGCGATATCCTCTTTGTAGTGATGATAGAAATCGCTGCCGTGGCGTTTCGGGTAATTCACTTCATCTTCCGGATGAGCCAGAGCCTCTTCGATGTCAGCGGTGGTTACCTTGTTATGAGCTGCATAATTGGTTACGTCAGTGTTAAAATGCGCGCGCGCGCAATCAGATACAGACCAGCCTTTGCCGCCTTCGTTCCAGCCGCCCTCGAACTGGTTGGCCGCGGTAGCGCCGCCCCATAAGAATCCTTCCGGAAATCGTTTCTTTCCCATTGTGATAGCCTCCTGACTTAATAATTTGCCTGATAACTGTTTTCACGTTGCAGTTATTTTTTTCACTATTTATTATAGTAAATAACCGGAAAAAATTCAATGACTTGTTTTGTGAATGTGAATAAGCAGTATTTCCATAAATGAAGAAAATGTGGCCGGGCGATATTTGCGAATCCGACAAAATATACAGGAAAATACGCAGGATGAATGAGCAGATCAACCAGAAAAAAATCTGTACCGGCAGAAATAAATGGAAATATTTTTCCGCATTAGAAGCGGAAAAACCAGGCATGGAGTTTGAGTAAGAGGAGTGTTAAGATAATGTTATAAGTTATACGTAGCCGGACGAACACGCGCGTCCGGAAAAGAAAAGTTTAGGAGGAATACCATTATGGGTGAAAGTATCATGAATGCCTTTCTTAGCGTAGCGATGAAGATTCAGTCCCAGAGACATATCTCCGCCATTAAGAATGGTTTCACCACTCTGTTACCTATCATTATCGTAGGCTCGTTCTGTACCCTGTTTTCCAGCGTAGTCTGCAGCACCACTCCGGGTTACCTGAGCCTGGCAAACATTCCGGGACTCAGCTTCCTGCATGCGCTGGACCCGATGTTTACAGCGGCAAACTACGGTTCCATGTCGATGCTGGCAATCGGCGCCTGTATTCTGATTTCCATGGAACTTTCCCAGAATATGCTGGGCAAGGCTGACTGGTCCGTGCCGGTTACTGCAATCGCCTGCTATATTTCTCTGGTGGCTAATGTGATCCCGTGGTCCGCAACGGCTGCTTCCGGCGAGGTTCTGGAGGGTACCGTATCCGGACTTGCTGCTTCCGTTACCAATGCACAGGGTCTGTTCGTTGCCATGTTGAGTGCACTGGTTTCAACTGAGATTTACTGCCGTCTGGTTCTGAGCGGCAAACTGGAGATCCATATGCCGGACTCCGTTCCGTCGAACGTGGCAGGTTCTTTCAGTATCCTGTTCCCGTGCTGTCTGACCGTATTTATCGTATCCGGTTTTGGTCTGCTCTTCACATCCGTTACCGGTATGACCGTGCCGGCAGCCATCATCCGGTTCATCCAGACGCCTCTGGCCGGCGTTATGGGTTCATGGCAGGGCTACTGCATCTTGATTCTGATGACCAACATCCTGTGGCTGTTTGGTATTCATGGTAGTCAGACGCTGAAAGGTATCTATGAGCCGTTTATGCTGGCGGCATTTGCTGAGAATGAAGCGGCTTATGCAGCCGGTCTGTCTGAGATCCCGACGATCATTAACACACCGTTTATGAGCTGCTTCGGTACGATTACCGGTGCCGGCGTTACCGGCGGACTGCTGATCGCGATTATGCTCTTCTCCAAGAGAGAGGATTACCGCGCAATCGCAAAACTGGCGATCCCCTGCGGAATTTTCAATATCAATGAGCCGCTGACCTTTGGTCTCCCGATCGTTATGAACCCGTTACTGGCGATTCCGTTCTGTCTGGCTCCGCTGGCATCTAACCTGATCGGTTACTTTGCGACAGCAGCCGGTTTCTGCGGACGGATGGTTGTAAACGCGCCGTGGACGACGCCTCCGGTTCTGATGGCGTTCCTGTCTTCCGGCGGCAGTGTGGGCGCTGCAATTACCCAGCTGGTGGTTATTCTGGTAGCTGCTGTGATCTATACACCATTTGTAATCGCTGCAAACAGCCAGGCTCCGGCAGAAGAAGATTAATTGGTATAATATTTATTTGACGAGGTGTTACATTGAGCTCTAAGTCCACAAAGAAAAAATCCAAGATGAGGGATTTTCGTCTTGTTAAAAAAGAAAATATGAGTGAACGCAACCAGGCGCTGATGGATGAACTGAACAAAGATACCGGAGACTGGGAGCGATTTAAAACTGTCTTTTCCAAATGGCGTTTTATCACCTATTTCTGGATTGTATTTTTACCGCCTTACGGCCTCTATCGCGTGTGGTCAAAGGAGACGACATTTTATAAGTCGGAAAAGTACTGCTGGACTTTTATGATCATCGTATACATGGTTTATTTTGCGTATCATTTTGTAGTACAATAAATATTTAGGAGGAAATGAGACCTATGGATGAGATGCAGGTAATGACTCTCGTGGTAAACAGCGGAAACGCAAGAAGCCTTGCTCTGGAAGCTCTGTCCGATGCGAAAGATGGCAAATTTGAAGATGCGGAAGCAAAACTTGCCGAGGCAGATAAGGTTCTTCTGGACGCTCATGAGATTCAGACAGAACTGATTCAGAAGGAACTGAACGGAGAGGGTATCAATGTGAGCCTTCTGGTTGTTCATTCTCAGGATCATCTGATGACCGCAATGCTTTGCCTTGATCTGGTGAAGCAGCTGGTAGCGATTCTGAAGACGAAATAATTCGGAGATCGTATCGTTATTTTAAGTAAGACGTAACCATTCAGGGCGGTTATTGGATTGTAGTGGAATATGGAGAATAGACCGCCTGGGATTGTTGCAGTTTAGAAAAAGTATAAAGAAAGGAAATTGATTATTATGAGAAAGATCGTTTTACTGTGTGCAGCAGGTATGTCCACCAGCTTACTGGTTAGCAAGATGAAACAGGCGGCGGCTGATGAAGGTTATGAGACCGACATCGCTGCATATCCGGTAGCTACCGCTAAGGATCACAAGGATGCTGATATCATCCTCCTTGGCCCGCAGGTTCGTTTCGCTAAGAAGCAGGTACAGGGCGAAGTTGGCGACGGCGTGATCGTTCAGGATATCGAGATGCAGGCTTATGGCACCATGAACGGTAAGAAGGTTATCGCTCAGGTTAAGAAGGCTCTGGGTGACTGATTGCTGACAGACTGATTGATATGAGAGAAAAGAAAGCGGGCAGAGATGCCCGCTTTTTTAGTGGAAAGAGTATGAAATAAAAATTTCCGGCTTTTGCTGGACACGGTCTGTCCTTTGTTTGAATAATATTAAACGAGAGATACAGGGACTTGATAATCGGCACTGACAGACTGGTGAGAATCTACCTGCTCGTTTAGAAGCTGGATCTTACAAGATAAACCTTTCGATCACTTCCGCGATGGCGTCTTCATCATTGGTGGCGTTCGTGATGACATCGCAGAGTGGTTTCATATCTTCGGCGGTATTCTGCACGCCAATGCCGAGACCGGCGGCCTGGATCATGGAGAGATCATTGAAATTATCCCCGATGGCGATGGTTTCTTCGCGTTTCACGCCAAGCATATCGGCGAGAGCGAGGAGACCGTTGCCTTTATTTACGCCCTGACGGTTAAATTCGATGTAGCGGTTGCTGGAAAAACTGACGTCGATATCCGTAGTAAGATCTGACAGGTCAGACTGGATCCTTTTCAGATATTGATAGTCCGTATTCATATAAAGGATCTTTACGATATCCTGACCTTTGAGAAAGTCCAGAGAACGTTCTGAGGTTTCAATCATCGGCATGCGTCCTTTGACATATCGAAGTTCGTCTTCGACCAGATTGTAAGCGTATACGTCGTCTCTGGTATAGGCGTGGATGCATACGTTATAATCCAGACCGCGCCGGTAGAGCTCGTCCGCTTTGGCAAAATCCAGTCCTTCCAGGCGAAGCAGGCGGCTGTCTTTGTTTTCCGTGATGGCTCCGCCGTTAAAAGAAATGACATATTCTCCCGGCAGATCATTCAGTCCAAGTTCGGTCAGAGTGCCGCCGACTGTGCGGTAGCCGCGCCCGGTTGCGAGGACAAATTTGACGCCAAGCGCGCGGGCTTTGGCGACTGCTTCGATATTTTTCTGAGAAACCTTGCGCTCACTGTTGAGCAGAGTCTCGTCCAGGTCGCAGGCAATGATTTTATACATGGGAATCCTCCTTGAAGTGGTAGCTGTATCTGTGGTTTGATTATGAAGCCTTTTTCATTATAGCGAAAGAAAGAAAAATTGTCATCTATATTTAATTAAAAACCAGGAGAGGATACGGAAATAAATTTTTACTCTGGATGATTTATGGAAAAACAGAATGATTGGAAATTCTTTGTTATAAAAAACTTTATTGGGAGATTTATGAATATTGGAAAAATATGCGCCACGTTTCAGGCGCATATTTTTATGAAAATCGCCTGTTGAAATTATTCGTCCTTTTGTGATACAGTATACAAGAACCAAATAAGGGCAATAACGACACATGTAGCGCACGGCGCGTAAATCTGATTACGGTACAGATGCGATACATGTAAGTTATGAAAGAGAAAATAACAGTACATGTATGTCTACATGTGCTTTTTTTGTCCGTAAAACAGGAGGACATCAATGGAAAACAATCATTATCTTGCAACTGAAAAGGTCAGTAAATTACTGGCGCAATTTGCCATCCCGTGCATCTGCTCGCTGGTGATTTCTTGCCTTTATAACATCGTGGATCAGATCTTTGTCGGAAACGGCGTCGGATATCTGGGAAACGCGGCCACCGGAGTGATTTTCCCGATCACGGTGATCGGGTGGGGCATGTCGCTGTTCTTTGGAGACGGCGCGGCGGCTGCCTTAAGTATGGCGCTGGGACGCAATGAAACGGAAGATATTCCCAAATATGTTGCGAACAGTATCCTTGGCTCGTTCCTTTCCGGGCTTATCATCATTGCGATCAGTTATGGACTGGGCGACCGGCTGCTGATGATGATCGGAGCGACAGATGCCAATCTGACGCTTGCTCATAATTATAGATTTATCATTTATGCTATGATGCCGTTGGCGATGGTGCAGAATACACTGGCTTCTGTGATCCGTGCGGATGGCAGTCCGCGCTATGCGATGGGTGCGATGCTGGTTGGCGCGGTTATTAATATCATCGGGGATCCCGTAGCGATCTTTGTGCTGGGAATGGGGATTCGCGGCGCAGCTTACGCGACGATCCTGGGACAGTTTGTCAGTTTTTCAATCTGCGCATTTTATCTTACCAGAGGAAAGACGTTCCGCTTATCGCCCGCGTCTTTCCGACCGGAGGGGGCTCTGCTGAAACGAGAGATGGCACTGGGGACCTCCAGTCTGTTTACACAGCTGTCGATCGTAGTGATTACTGTCATTAACAATATTCTGCTGGTAAAATACGGCGCGCAGTCCGTTTATGGGGCGGATATCCCGTTGGCGGCATTTGTCGTGATTATGAAACTTTTCCAGATTGTATTGAATATTGCGATCGGAATCGCGGCCGGAGCGCAGCCAATCGTTGGGTTTAACTATGGAGCAAAATTGTATGGCAGAGTGAAAGAACTCCTGCGTCTGATCCTGAAATGGACGATTATCATCTGTCTGATCTGTACCGTGCTGTTTGAGGCGATCCCGCATTTCTTTATCAATCTGTTCGGTACGGACAGTGAGTTGTATACACAGTTTGCGGTGCAGTGCCTGCGAATCTATCTGTCGCTTATCGTATTTACCTGTGTGCAGAAGGTGTGCGCGATCTTCCTGCAGTCCATCGGACACGCAAAGACATCCGCGCCGTTGTCGCTGTTGCGTGACGCACTGTTGATCGTGATCTCTCTGGTCGCTCCTCTGATGCTTGGAGTGACGGGTATTTTCTGGGCGGCACCGATGGCGGATATCATCGCTATGGCAATTACCGCGTTGGTTATGATCCGTCTCTGGCAGGAACTGTGCCGTCAGGAAAGCGGGGCCGGGAATCAGCCGGAGACGGCTCCGATGCTTGTGCAGCCTTCTCATCAGGGAACCGTTATTACCATTTCGCGTGAACATGGTTCAGCCGGGAAACGGGTCGGGCAGCTGGTGGCGGAAAAACTCGGCGTTCCCTGTTATTATAAGGAGATGGTAGCTCTCGCAGCGCAGGAAAGTGGTCTGGCAAAGGAATTTATCTCCGATATCAATTCTGATGAAAACGCAGTTATGAAGACGCTTTATCTTAGTACAAATGTGATCCAGTCCGCGATCACGGCGCAGGATAAGGCGATCAAGATGATCGCGGACGCGGGAGCCTGCGTGATCGTGGGAAGAGCGGCCGATTATGTGCTGCGTGGCCGGGAAAACGTGATCAGCGTATTTATCCATGCGCCAAAGAAATATCGTGTCAATAAGGTAATGGAAATGTACGGAGATACGGAGACCGCCGCGTATAAGAGCATCGCCCGCTCGGACAATGCCAGAGCTGCGTATTATAAGAACATATCCGGAAAGGAATGGAGCGACACGCACAGCTACCACCTCAGTATTGACAGCTCCATCGGAGAAGTGGAGACGGCAGACTTGATATATGAGTATATTGTCAGGAAAATGTCGGTTTAAAGATTTGGAAAAACAGAATCGTTGACAGATAAAAGCACGATTATCAGACCGCTTAATCAGCGTGTGTGAGATAATCGTGCTTTTGGTTCTGTGTTTTACAGAAATACGTCCTGTAAGACGAAAGGCAGTCTGAAATATCGTTTAATCAACTGTCTGTACCTGTTTCAGTGCTGCCTCAATAAATCCTTTAAAGAGCGGATGCGGACGGTTCGGCCGCGACTTGAATTCCGGATGCGCCTGAGTGGCGACAAACCACGGATGTTCCGGTATCTCAATCATCTCTACAATGCGTTTGTCCGGAGAGAGACCGGCTAGGCGCATACCGTGCGTCTCAAGAGCCTTGCGGTAATCATTGTTGACTTCGTAGCGATGACGGTGACGTTCCTCGATCTGTTCTGTTCCATAGAGACGGTAGGAGAGAGACTCGGGGTCGAGTACACAGGGATAGGAGCCGAGACGGAGAGTGCCGCCAATATCCGTAATACCGTCCTGTTCCGGCATCAGATGGATGACCGGATGGGTGGTTGACGGGTTGAGTTCGACGCTGTGGGCATCCTCATAACCGACGACGTCTCTGGCAAATTCAACGATGGCAAGCTGCAAGCCAAGACAGAGACCAAGGAACGGGATCTGATGTTCCCTTGCGTAGCGGATAGCGTCGATCTTGCCATTGATGCCGCGGTCACCAAAGCCTCCGGGGACCAGAATGCCGCTCACATCGCCGAGAAGCTCGTCAGCATTATCCGGAGTAACCTTTTCGGAGTCGATCCATTTGATATTTACTTTTGCGTGGTTGGCAACGCCGCCGTGTTTTAATGCTTCAACAACAGAAATATAGGCGTCGTGCAGCTGAGTGTATTTGCCGACCAGCGCGATGGTTACTTCGCGCTGAGGATGCTTCCAGGTGTCGATCATCGCAGTCCACTCAGCCAGATCCGGCTCCGGACAGTCAAGCTGCAGACATTCGCAGGCGACCTGTGCCAGATGTTCCTGCTCCATCATAAGTGGAACTTCATAGAGAACCTCCGCATCGAGATTTTGCAGGACACGCTCCTTCGGAACGTTGCAGAAGAGGGCGATTTTGCTGCGCAACGCATTGTCGAGCGGATATTCGCTGCGACAGACAATGATGTCCGGCCAGATGCCCATTCCCTGCAGATCCTTGACGCTGGCCTGAGTCGGTTTGGTTTTTAACTCACCGGAGGCTTTGAGGTAGGGGATCAGAGTGACGTGGATCAGAATCGCGTTTTCGTGACCGACTTCATGCTGAAACTGACGGATCGCTTCGAGGAACGGCTGGCTTTCGATATCGCCGACGGTACCGCCGACTTCAATAATCGCGATCTCCGTATCACTGGTAGAAAAGTTGCGGTGAAAACGGCTTTTGATCTCGTTGGTAATGTGGGGGATTACCTGGACGGTGCCGCCGCCAAAATCGCCGCGGCGCTCTTTGTGGAGAACGCTCCAGTATACTTTTCCTGTCGTGACGTTGGAGTTCTTGGTCAGGCTTTCATCAATAAATCTCTCATAATGGCCCAGATCCAGATCGGTCTCAGCGCCATCGTCCGTGACGAAAACTTCGCCGTGCTGCACCGGATTCATCGTACCGGGATCGATATTGATGTAAGGATCAAATTTCTGCATGGTTACATGATAACCGCGGGCTTTCAGAAGACGCCCAAGTGACGCTGCCGTAATGCCTTTTCCCAGACCGGAAACGACACCGCCGGTGACAAATACGTACTTTACTGGCATGATGAAAAACCTCCTTAAGGATTTGTGAAAAAATATCAGTTCAAACAGACACAAATAACCTGTTAATTATACAACCCACTAAAGGATAAATCCAGAACTTTTTGAAAAATTTTCATTCGCATCCTGAGAAGGCTTTTGAGAAGCGATTTTAGATAAAAAGCCGGCTTTTTGAATTGTGCGCTTGATTTATCATCAGTCAGACAGTATAATCATGAATGGGGAAAATGGCGCATGCGCCGGCAGTACGATAAATCTTAACAGTACAAAAAGTTTTCATCCGGACAATAAGTTTTCAGGAGTAAGATAATAAGATGGATAATAAGAATCATCCACAGGGTGAGGGCGGACAGAATAAAGGGTCGGGTAATCAGGTTGTTATGATGCTGATTGCGGCAGCTATCACGCTGTCTGCGGTTTTTATGATGAAAAATGTAATGGATCATGAGCAGCGGGAGGAGATATCCTATGATCAGTTTGTCGCTGATGTCAACGCGGATCTGATTGAAAGTGTGGTTGTAAAAAATTCCGAAATTTCTCTGGAGTATAAGAGTGAGGCCGCGAAGAATCCGCTGAAGGGTTATTATGTCATGCGGATTGAGGGAGATTATGATCTGATTGAACGCTTTCTGGAGCATGATGTAGAGATTATCCGGGAGCATCAGGACAGTTCGATGCTGACGGAGATTCTGAGCCTGATTATCCCGTTTGTCTGCATTTTTGTGTTTATGAATTTTATGATGAAGCGCATGGGCGGCGGCATCATGGGTGTGGGAAAGAGCACAGCGAAGATGTATATGCAGAAGGAAACCGGAGTTACGTTTGCGGATGTGGCAGGTGAAGATGAGGCGAAAGAGTCTCTGATCGAGCTGGTGGATTTCCTGCAGAATCCCGGGAAATATACGCATATCGGGGCAAAACTTCCGAAGGGCGCGCTGCTCGTGGGACCTCCTGGCACCGGAAAAACTCTGCTTGCGAAGGCAGTGGCGGGAGAGGCCAAGGTACCGTTCTATTTCCTGTCAGGATCGGATTTTATGGAGATGTATGTCGGCGTCGGCGCTTCCCGCGTGAGGGATCTGTTTAAACAGGCGCAGGCGACCTCGCCCTGTATTATATTCATCGATGAGATTGATTCCATCGGGCGCAGCAGGAGCAGTTATGGGGGCGGCGGAGAGTCTGAGCAGCAGCAGACGTTAAACCAGCTTCTTTCTGAGATGGATGGTATCGATTCGTCCCGTGGGCTGCTGATCCTGGGAGCGACGAACCGGCCGGAGGTGCTGGATCCGGCTCTTTTGCGGCCAGGGCGTTTCGACCGGCGTGTAATTGTCAATAAGCCGGACCTTAAGGGCCGTGTGGCAATCCTGAAGGTTCACGCAAAAAATGTCTCGCTGGATGATACGGTGGATCTGGATGCGATCGCGCTGGCGACATCGGGAGCGGCGGGTTCTGACCTGGCGAATATGATTAATGAGGCAGCAATCCTTGCCGTTAAAAATAATCGTCGTGCTGTCTGTCAGAAAGATCTTTTTGATGCTGTCGAGGTCGTGCTGGTCGGTAAGGAGAAGAAAGACCGGGTTCTCAGTAAAGAAGAACGCCGGATCGTTTCCTACCATGAGGTGGGACATGCGCTGGTATCGGCTTTGCAGAAGAACTCGGAACCGGTGCAGAAGATTACGATTGTTCCGCGGACAATGGGCGCGCTTGGCTATGTTATGCAGGTGCCCGAAGAAGAAAAATATCTGAATTCAAAGGAAGAGATCGAGGCGATGCTGGTCGGTTATCTGGCAGGCAGGGCGGCGGAGGAGATCGTATTTCACTCTGTGACGACCGGAGCGGCCAACGATATCGAGCAGGCGACAAAGCTGGCAAGAGCAATGGTAACGCAGTATGGTATGTCAGAGAAGTTTGGGTTGATGGGTCTTTCCAGACAGCAGGATATGTACCTGACCGGACGGATGGTGATGGACTGCGGCGAGGCAACGGCCGCTGAGGTCGATCAGGAGGTGATGCGGATTCTGAAGGAGGCTTATGATAAGGCAAAAGCGCTTCTGTCAGAGAATCGCGCAGTGATGGATAAGATTGCGGATTTCCTGATCCAGCAGGAAACGATCACCGGGAAGGAATTTATGGAGATCTTCCGCAGAGAGAAAGGACTTGTGGATCCGGTGGCGGATGATTCTGCAGTGAGGGATAGTTCCGGCGCGGCGGATGATTTGACAGCGGCAGGAAACCCGGCAGAAGCGGACGAACCGATGACAGTGGCTGACCCCGCAGCAACCGACGCGCCTGCGGCAGCGAAAACAAAAGGAATATAAGATCAGGTTCTGACCTGGTAAAATCTCATCAGACGCTGAAGTATGGCAACGCCTGGTGAGATTTTTTGTTTCATTGGGAAGTGCGTCCTGTGAAATATTATCGTACAGCGGCCTTATCCAACGCATGTTGAATCGCCTGCACCAGCACCTGCGATGTGTAATGGGATTCTTCGGGCCAGGAAAGGTCTGCGGTTGACTGGGCCGAACAGATCTGCTCTGCCAGGAGAGAAAGGGAAGGTGCGATCAGAGGGTACATGGTTTCCACCGAATCGGTCAGAGGGGTCATGGTGATGGCGTTGATCCGGTCCGCGTCCACGGAAACCTCCACATTGATTTCCTGTGATCCCAGCGTCAGCGTGGAAGTGTAGATCCCGGGTATGTAAAGTACCTCAGAGGATACGGGAGCGTCTTTCTTTGGGCGGAACATGATGATGAGAAGCAACACCAGCAGAATACCAAGGCCAAGGAAGATAGCTGTGTAGATGATTTCTTTCATTCGCAGTACAACGATTTTTGTTTTGGAACTCATGGGGAACCTCCGATCGTGTTTATTATAATCTATTCTCAGGATGGTGGATTTATGCTATGATAAGAAAGGAAGAGTCCTGACCGGCTGTGAGAGTCCTGACCGATAACGGAGATGGCATCGTGTCACATGCACAGCATGGCTTAAGCAGGATTGTCGAATGCGAGAATAAAGCAGGGGGAAGCTGCCATGTCCTTACAGCTGATTTTGGGAGGAGCCGGATCGGGAAAGACAACCTGTCTGTATGATCGGGTTATTGAGAATTCGATCCGGCATCCGGAACAGAAAATTTTTATGATTGTGCCGGAACAGTTTACGATGCAGACGCAGAAAGATATTGTTTCGCGTCATCCCCGGCACAGTACGATGAATATCGATATTGTCAGTTTTCAACGGCTGGCGTATCGGATTTTTGAGGAGACGGCGATAGAAACACTTACCGTTCTTGATGATATGGGGAAATCGATGGTTCTGCGCAAGGTCGTATCTTTGTGCAGAAAGGACCTGGTATTTTATCGGAGACACCTGGGACAGACAGGATTTATCGGCCGGTTAAAGACGACGATCTCGGAGTTCTATCAGTACGGCATCACACCGGAGGATCTGGAACGGATGGCGCCGGAGGCGGCGAACCCGCTTTTAAAGCAGAAGCTGATTGAGTTTGCCGGGATTTTTCGTACTTTCCGGGACTATATTGACGGTCATTATATCACAACAGAAGAGATTCTGGACGTATTATGCCGTGTGCTGCCGCAATCGGAGCTGATCTCTGAGAGTGTGATTGCTCTGGACGGATTTGCGGGATTTATGCCGGTACAATATCGCCTGCTGGAACTTTTTATGATCCATTCCAGACAGGTAATTGTAACAGTGACCGCAGATCGGTCTGTGCCGGTAGATCGTCCGTTGGGAATGCAGAATCTGTTCGCGATGAGCAGCGAAATTGTGTGCCGGTTATTAAAATCAGCAAAAAAGAACCGGATCCCACTGCTGCCGGATATCTGGCTGACATCGGACGGGCATCGCGCGGCGGAGCTTGAATTCCTGGAGCGCAATCTGTTTCGTTACCAAAGAAGAGAATATCGCGGCGAGGCGACGGGGGGAATCGAATTTAACCAGGCGGTAAATCCGGCAGACGAAGTGGCGGGGCTGGTTCACCGGATCCAGATACTGGTCAAAGAGCAGGGATATCGTTATCGTGATATTGCGGTCGTGACGGGCGACCTTGCAGGATATGGTAGAGAGCTTCAGCATCAGTTTGAACAAAACAATATTCCCTGTTTCCTGGATGATAAAAAGACGATGCTGGATCATCCGCTGGTGGAGCTGATCCGCGCGGCGCTGGAGATTATGTACCGGGATTTTTCTTATGAAAGCGTGTTTCGATATCTGCGGTGCGGATTGACAGCGGAGGACGGGGAGATGACGGATCGTGCGGAAAATTATGTACTGGCACTGGGCATCCGGGGAAGAAAACGCTGGAATGAAACCTGGAACAGGACATACCGCGGCGGAGAACACTGTAATCTGGAAGAATTAAACACATGGAAAGACGCTGTGACAGCGCCTCTGTTTGCCTTGCAGGAGGCGTTTGACGACCCGGAGCGAACAGTCGGCACGCTTGCGGGGGCGGTGACACGTCTGCTGGAAGATCTGAACGCAGAAAAGAAACTGGGAGATTTTCAGCAATATTTTGAAAAAAGAGGAGAATTGCGTCTGGCCTCAGAGTATGGGCAGATTTACGGTGTGGTATCTGAATTGTTGAACAGGCTTGCGGAGCTTCTGGGAGAAGAAAAAACGGAAAAGCGTGAATTCGCGGAGATTCTGGATGCAGGGTTTGGTGAGATCTCAGTCGGGGTAATCCCGGCGACGGTTGACCGTGTAGTGATGGGAGATATTATGCGTACGCGTCTGGCGCATGTCCGCGCACTGTTTTTTATTGGTATCAATGATGGAATTGTGCCTTCCAGAAATGAAGGAGGGAGCCTCTTTACGGATCAGGAACGGGAATTTTTCGGGGCGCATGAAATGGAGCTTGCGCCCACAGCGCGGGAGGACAGTTTCCGCCAGAGGTTTTTCCTGTATCGGATGATGGGCAAGCCGACAGAAAAGCTGATTTTGTCTTATTGCGCTGTTGGCGCGGATGGGAAGAGCCGGCGGGCGTCTTATCTGATCGGGGATCTTCAACGGATGTTTCCGAACGCTCGGGTATCAGTATGTACTCTGACAGAAAATAATACAGAGAGGGCAGAAGTTTATTCTCCTGAGGAAGCGAGGAGGATGCTGGCAGAGGGGCTGAGAGAGTATCGGGAAAACCGGAAAATGACGATATTACCGGCAAAGACGGGTCCGGACAGAGATAACCGGAGCATGAGAGACGAACTTCCGGTTTTAGTGAGATGGTTTCAGTCTGCGCCGGACACCAGAGCGGAATTCAGACGATTGGAGGATGCAGCTTTTGGCAGTCATGAGAAGCGGGGGATCGGCCGTGCGGCAGCTCAGGCTTTGTATGGCAAGGTGATTTATGGAAGTGTAACACGGTTGGAACAGTACGCATCCTGCGCTTACGCGCATTTTCTGCAATATGGTCTGGAGCTTACGGAGCGGACGCGGTTTGAGATTCGTGCGGCAGACTTGGGTAATCTTTTTCATGATTCCATTGAGCGATGCTTTCAAAAGGCAGGGGAGGAAGGGCTGGATTGGCAGACTCTCACGGATGAAAACCGAACGGAACTGGTTCACGGTGTAGTAAAGCAGGTGACGGAAGAGTATGACAACAGGATTCTCGCGAGTTCCTCCCGCAATGAATTTCTGGCACGCCGGGTGGAAACCATCACGCAGAGAACCGTGTGGGCATTACAAAAGCAGCTGCAGAAAGGGGATTTTACCCCGGTGGGATTTGAAGTTACCTTTTCAGCAGGAGATCAGCTGGAGGCAATGCGGATCCCGCTTTCGCAGGAGGAAGAGCTTCGTCTGAGGGGACGGATTGACCGTCTTGATCTATGTGAGACACCGGAGTGTGTTTATGTCAAGATTATCGATTATAAGTCGGGTAGTACCACATTTGATCTGCAGGCGCTGTATTATGGGCTGCAGCTGCAGCTGGTTGTCTACATGGATGCGGTGATGGAGATGACAGGACGCAGATTCCGGGGCAGGGAAATCGTTCCGGCTGGCATCTTTTATTATAATATCAGCGATCCGGTTGTGGCAAAAGAAACCATTGCTCCGGATCTGGATGGGCAATATGACCGGAGCGAGATCGAACGGGAGATCCTGCGGCAGCTTAAGATGAATGGACTGGTCAATTCAGAACTGGAGGTGATCCGGCATATGGATCGCTCGATTGAGACAGCGTCGGATGTCATTCCCGTTGTCCTGAAAAACGAAGCTGTTGTAGAGGGAAAATCTTCCGTGGCAAGCAGAGAACGCATGGAACGGCTGAAAAAATATGTCAGAGAGAAGGTAAAAGAAAGTGGCAGAGGGATCCTTTCCGGTGAGATCGAGGCGGCTCCGGTGAAGCAGGGGGCACGCACAGCCTGCGACTTCTGCCCTTACCATGCGGTCTGTGGATTTGACAGGAAAAATCCGGGGTATGAGTTTAAGACACTGAGAAAAATGAAGCCGGAAAGGATTTGGGAAGAAATATGTCGGTAAAGTGGACAGAGCGGCAGTCGCAGGTGATTGGACACAGGGGAGGCAATCTGCTGGTGAGCGCGGCGGCCGGCAGCGGTAAGACAGCGGTGCTGGTGGAACGGATTATCCGGATGGTGACGGACGAGGAGCATCCGGTGGATATCGACCGGATGCTGATCATGACGTTTATCCGTGCGGCGGCGGCAGAGATGCGGGAGAGGATCCGTGAGGCAATTGAGAAAAAACTGGAAGAAATGCCGGACAATGAACATCTTCAGATGCAGGCTTCTCTGGTACATTACGCGCAGATTACAACGATTGACAGCTTTTGCCTGAACCTGATCCGCTCATATTTTGACCGGCTGGATCTGGATCCATCGTTTCGTGTGGGCGACGAAGGAGAACTGATGCTGCTGGGGCAGGATGTCATGCAGGAGCTTTTGGAGGATTACTATGAGCAGGGAGGAGAAGATTTCCTGAATTTTGTCGATGGCTACGCGACAGGGAAAAGTGACGCACAGATCGAGGATTATATCCGGAAAGTATATACATTTGCCCAGAGCAATCCATATCCGGCTCTCTGGTTCGCGCAGTGCAGAGAGGAACTCGACAAAGATACGGAAAGCGCGCAGTGGATGCGTTTTATCTGCGACGATATCCGCGGGCAGGCGGGTGAATGCTCTGCTCAGTTAAAAGATGCCTTCCGGATCTGTGAGTCGGATGAAGTCCTGTGTGCCTATGCGTCGATGCTTCGCGAGGATTTTACCGGGCTTAAGGAACTGGCAGAGTCTTCGACGTTCGAAGAAATGTATGTCAGACTGTCGTCGTTTCGCTGGCCGACTCTTGCCCGGGTGCGGTCAAAGGAGGTGGATGCGGCGGTAAAGTCTTACGTGACCAACAGCCGGGACCGGGCCAAGAAAACAGTAAAAAAGATGCAGGAACTTTATGCCTATGATACACCGGAAGAAATGAAGCGGCAGATGAAAGAAACCGGGGCGCCGATCCGGATGCTGCTGGAACTGGCAGAGCAGTTTACTCTGCGTTACCAGGGAAAAAAGCGGGAGCGCAATCTGGTAGATTTCCATGATCTCGAACATGAAGCACTGAGAGTTTTGATCCGTGAGGAAAATGGGCTGCCTGTTATGGAGGACGGCAGGTTTTGCTATACAGAGGCTGCGGATGAACTGAGCCGGCAGTTTGAGGAAATTCTGATTGATGAGTATCAGGACAGTAATCTGGTGCAGGAGGCTCTGATCCGCGCGTTGTCCGCGGAGCGGTTCGGTCGGCCGGACATTTTTATGGTAGGAGATGTCAAGCAGAGCATCTACCGGTTTCGGCTTGCGCGGCCGGAGCTCTTTCTGGAAAAATACGAGTCCTATACGGAGCAGGGGACAGGAGCCGGCAGAAAGATTGAACTGGATCAGAATTTCCGGAGCCGCCGGGAGGTGCTGGACGGAGTGAATGATGTCTTTTACCGGATCATGAATCCAAATCTTGGCAGTATCCGTTATACGGAAAAAACCGCGCTGTATCCGGGAGCAGTCTTTGCGCCGTCAGAAAGGGAGGCCGGAACGGTTTCTTATGACCCGGAGCTTCTGCTGGTGGATACCGGAGTAAAGGTTCTGGAGGAACTGGAGGAAGAAGCAGCGGAATATACTGCCAAAGAGATCGAGGCACGGCTGATCGCACGTAAGATCCGGGAATTGACAGATCCGGAGAAAGGACTTAAGATCTGGGATAAAAATCTGGGTAAGGGCGGAGAATATCGGACTGCACAGTATCATGATATCGTGATTCTGTTAAGAAGTTCGCTCGGCTGGACAGAGACGCTGCTTTCTGTCCTGCTCAATGAAAATATTCCTGCGTATGCAGAGTCACGGACAGGATACTTTCATACGATTGAGGTGGAGACTGTACTGAGTTTCCTGTCCGTCATTGATAATCCGATGCAGGATATCCCTCTGGCTGCGGTCCTGCATTCTCCGATCGTCGGGCTTACGGATGAAGAAATGGCGAATATGGTATCTGTTTACCGGAACTCGGCGGATAAGGAAGCTGATCGGGGAACGTGGGCGGCGATGAAGTTTTTTATGGAGCGCAGGGATGAGGATGTGGATCAGAAAATTCTTGATAAGCTGAAAAATTTTTCGGAACTTCTGACTGAAATGCGGAAAGCTGTGGTTTATCTGCCGATCCACGAGTTGATATACCGGATTTATGAGAGAACCGGGTATTATCATTATGTATCCGCGATGCCGGCCGGACAGACGCGTCGTGCTAATCTGGATATGCTGGTGGAAAAGGCATCTGATTATGAAAAAACCAGTTATCGGGGACTTTTTCATTTTATTCGTTACATGGAAAATCTGAAAAAATATGATACGGATTTTGGAGAAGCGTCGGTGCTGGGAGAGGATGAAGATACGGTTCGGATTATGACGATCCATAAGAGTAAGGGTCTGGAATTTCCGATTGTACTGGTAGCCGGACTGGGGAAAAAATTTAACCGGCAGGACAGCTACAGCCGGGTACTCATCGACCCGGAACTGGGAATCAGTGCGGATTATCTGAACCTGGAATACCGTCTGAAAGGTTCGACCTTAAAAAAGAATGCGATGCGCAGAAAGCAGGAGATGGACAGCCTGGGTGAGGAACTGAGAGTCCTGTATGTCGCGATGACCAGGGCGAAGGAAAAACTGATTATGACAGGGACAGACCGCTATCTGGAAAAGACGATGGAGAGGTATGGTCCTGGGCGTATCCCGTTGTCGGATGGACAGATTCCCTATACGATCCTTGCCTCGGCGGGATCTTTTCTGGACTGGCTGATTATGAGCCTTGGCGGCGGAGCGAAGGTTTTGCAGGTGTCGCAGACGCGGGTAGAGGATCTGATTGACAGGGAGCTGGAACGTCAGATCGGACTGCAGGTTTCCCGCAGATCTCTGGAGGAAGAAGCTGCCGCGGTCGATATTGGCAAAGAGAGTTATCAAAGACTGGAAAAACGTCTGAACTGTAGTTATTCTTATGAAACAGAGGCCCGGTTGCCGGCAAAGCTGTCTGTCTCGGAACTGAAACAGCAGGGACAGATGGAGGATGAAGCGGAGAGCGTTCGAACGACAGAGTGCGAAGGAACAGCATGGCAGAACGATAACGGTTACGGTGCAACACGGGGTACGGCATACCATCGGGTGCTGCAGCTGCTCCCATTTGAACAGATGCATTCTGGTGAGGATGTTGCGGATTGCCTGACGGATCTGATAGAAGGAAGGAAAATTACGAAGGAAATTTATAATCTTGTGGATGCCGGTGTTATCTGGCGGTTTCTGCAGTCAGATATCGGGAGACGGATGACAGCTGCGGCTGAAAAGGGCAGCCTTCATAAAGAGCAACAGTTTGTTATGGGTGTACCCGCCTGTGAAATGGGAGATTATGATACGGGTGAACTGGTTGTAGTTCAGGGCATTATTGATGCCTGGTTTGAAGAAAATGAGGAACTGGTCATTGTGGATTATAAGACAGACCGTATCAGAGATCCACAGGTGCTGATTGATCATTATCATATTCAGTTGGAGTATTATGCCCGCGCGCTGACGCAGTGTATGCAGATGCCGGTGAAAGAAAAAATTATTTATTCCCTTACCATGCAGAGAGAGATATCACTTTGATCAGCCGGAAATTGTTTCTGAGATGAGATTACCCCCGCTTCATCAGGAAGCGGGGGTAATCTGTCAGGCGGAGAATCCTGCTTTGCAGGATTCTTATTTATCTTACAGGAAAGTTCGTCCTGTAAGATAAAAAGTCTCCGACGGATCGCACTGCGGCGGAAAGGAAGATGTCGCTGTCGCGACCCGCCGCAGGCGGAGAATTTCGCTTTGCGAAATTCTTTGTTCTGATCGGGAAACTTAAACCGTCTGTTTCTTCGCGATATATACCGGGAAAGTATCGGTGCCCTTGATCTCTTTGTTGGCACTGATTGTAACATTCTTGTCAGTGATGATGTACTCTGCGGTTGCACCCTCGCCGACTACGGTATCCTGCATCAGGATGCAGTTTTTAACCTTTGCGCCTTTGGCGACTTTGACGCCACGGGAGAGAACACAGTTCTCAATCTCACCTTCGATTACACAGCCGTCGGCTACCATGCAGTTGACAGCCTTTGCGCCTTTGATGTAACGGGTCGGGTTGTCGTCGCGTACCTTGGTATAGATGGTCTCGCCGGAGAAGAGAGCGTCCAGATTCTTCTCATCGAGAAGTTTCATGTTCTGATGGAAATAACTCTGGAGATCACTGATCCTTGCCATATAGCCGTCATACTTGTATGCCTGTACATTCAGCTTGTCCAGATTGGGAGCCAGAATGTCGCGCTCAAAGTAAACATAGCCGCGGACATAAGCGTCACGGATCTGCTGTACCAGCAGCTTACGGGACAGGATGTAGATATTCATGGAGAAGTTCTGAACACCGGTTTCCTTTGAGTTGACCTTAATCTCATTTACGCGGCCATCAGCGATATCGAAGGTGTAATAAAGTCCTTTGTTGTTGGACTGGTTTTCGATTGCGCTTTCCGGAATCTCCTCTTCATCGTAGACAACTGTAACATCGGCGCCGCTCGCGGTGTGCGCGTTGATCAGCTTCTTAAAATCAAAGTTGACTGCGATATTCGTGTCAGCCATGACTACGTATTCTTCCTTCTGGCTGGACAGGAATTCAAGAATGCTGGCCAGAGCTTCGATCCGGCCGTTATAGACCTTTACGGATTTCTCGGCGAAAGGAGGAACGATGTTCAGACCGCCGTTTTTACAGGTCAGATCCCACTCGCGTCCGGAACCAAGATGATCCATCAGAGAGTGATAGTTCTTCCGTACGATCAGGGAGATATTGTCAATTCCGCTGTTTACCATACTGGAAAGGATAAAGTCCACCAGGCGGTAACGGCTTGCAAAGGGAATGGAAGCCATAAGACGCTCAGTAACCAGTTCCGGAACTAAAGCATCATAACTGTTTGGGAAAATAATACCCAGAGCGTTTGCGTTGGAGTTGATCATTATGCTTCACCATCCTTTTCTACATTTTCTCTTACCATGGCAGTTGGGCCAACCTTGGCGCCCGCACCGACCGTAACGCCGGATCCGACGGTAGCTACGCCCTTCTCAGAGCCGCTTGGCATCGCGCCGACGATTGCGTTCTCCTCGATGGTGACGTTCTCAGCGATGATGCAGTGTTTGACAACTGCGCCCGCCTTGATGGTGGTGCCGCCCATAACAACGGCGTCTTCGACAACTGCGCCTGCTTCGACGGTAACGCCGGCAAAGAGGATCGAGTGGATGACTTCGCCGGATACACGGCAGCCATCGGTAATCATGGAATCGGTTACAACAGCTTCTGCGCCGATGCGGTGTGCGGTCATGCCGCTGTTGCGGCTGTAAATCTTCCAGCCCTCTTCAAAGAGGTTGATGCCGCTGTTTTCCGGATCAAGCACTTCCATATTGGCTTCCCACAGGGATGCGATGGTTCCCACATCCTTCCAGTATCCGCTGAAGTGGTATGCGTACATTCTGCGGCCGTCTTTTAAGAGGTTCGGGATGATATTGTTGCCGAAGTCATTTTCAGAATTCGGATCCGCTTCATCCTCTTCCAGATATTTCTTCAGGATATCCCAGTTGAAGATGTAGATACCCATGGAGGCAAGATTGGATTTCGGATTCTTCGGCTTCTCCTGGAATTCCGTGATCTTATCGTTTTCATCTGCTACCATCAAACCAAAACGGGATGCATCCTCCCACGGAACTTCCATAACCGCTACGGAGAACTCAGCGTTCTTTTCCTTGTGGAAACGCAGGAAATCGCTGTAATCCTGTTTGCAGATCTGGTCACCCGAAAGGATGATGACATACTCCGGATTGTAACGATCAATAAAGGAAATGTTCTGATAGATTGCGTTAGCAGTTCCTTTGTACCAGTCTGAGCCGGATGCCTGCTGATACGGCGGAAGTACGTGGACGCCGCCATGCAGACGGTCGAGATCCCATGGCTGGCCGTTGCCGATGTACTCGTTGAGTACCAGAGGCTGATACTGAGTCAGGATGCCTACAGTATCAATGCCGGAGTTGACGCAGTTCGATAACGGAAAATCGATGATACGATATTTTCCGCCAAAAGGAACTGCTGGTTTTGCCAGCTTCTGGGTCAAAGCATAAAGGCGGGACCCCTGGCCGCCGGCAAGAAGCATTGCTATCATTTCTTTTGCCATAATAGTTCCTCCTGAAAAATTGTTTATATGCAAATTGTAACACGATTTTTGGAAAAACGGTAGTATTTTGTGTAAAATATTTGAAAGAATTTCTCCGTGATTTATGTTAAACTGGGAAATGACTACGGAAAGGATGAAAAAAATGAAGTCGAATTGTGAGAGTTGCCTTTATTATGAGTATGATGAGGACTATGAGTGCTATGTTTGCGATATGGATCTGGACGAAGATGAGATGGCCAGATTTATGCAGGACCGCTTTTATGAGTGTCCTTATTACCGGCAGGGGGACGAGTATCTGATTGTGAGGAAGCAGATGTAGATGCCTTTGATGGAATTCTTGAAAAAAGTTAAAGCAGGAGAAACACAAGATGGAAAATGTGCAGGAAAAAGTAACAGAAAGAGGGAAAAGGGATACTCATGCAGAATCTTGTGTTGTATTCCATGAGTTTGGCCCGGTGTATGATGAGACAAGCCGCGTGCTGGTGCTGGGGACGATTCCGTCCCCGAAGTCGAGAGAGCAGGGATTTTATTATGGACATCCGAGAAACCGGTTCTGGAAGATATTGTCGGCGGTATGGGAAGAAGAGGAACCAGTTACCGTGGAGGACAGGAGAGCGTTTGTGCTGCGGCATCATATCGCGCTGTGGGATGTGCTGGCGAGCTGCAGGATCCGGGGTGCTTCGGACGCCAGTATCCGGGATGCGGTTCCCAATGATCTGAAGCAGGTGATTCAGGCGGCTCCGATCCGGGCAGTTTTTTGTACGGGAACGCGGGCGATGGATCTGTATAACCGTTACTGCAGGGCGTCTGTCGGACTGGATGGGATCCGGCTGCCGTCGACGAGTCCGGCGAACTGCGCGGTGAGCGAGGCGAAGCTGATGGAAGCATATCGAATGATTCGGCAATATACGGAAGACAAATCGTATATTTATGGTAGAAGGTAGAAAAAAAGAATCCCGCAAAGCAGGATTCTTTGCCCCCGGTTTTTATGAAAACCAGAGTGAAATTGAAACGATTTCATGTTATATCATCGGGAAAACGAATGTATTGGCATTATTATTTCACATCAACAGTAATCATAAGAACCTTGAGCATGGGATCATTCTTCATCTCGCTTTTGACGATGCCCTTGAGCTCATCAGCAGATTTGCCTTCTGCGCCTTCCAGATCAAAGATCAGGGACATCCCCTGCTTTTTCTGAAAATGGAAGGTGACGCCTTTGTATTCTTTGCCGTCAAATAAAGCCTGAATTTCTTTCTGTTTCATGGTGCTGTTGATTTTTAACATGGAACTTTCCTCCTGAGATTATAATGTTGTCATTATTATACAACAGGATTTTTGGCTCGTAAAGTGCTCAAATTCAAATATATTTTTTTAAATTCCTATAGCAAAAAACGGTTTCTGGTGTTAATATATCGTGGAGATTGTATCGGGAGCTGTCGGGAAAGTCGTGCAGGACAGTTGATCGTGTGCAGGGGGCTATATTTTACAGAGGGCTATATTTTACAGGGGGCTATATTTTATCAGGGGTATATTTTATTTTAGAAGGAATGGTATAACTGAAGATGAATGCGGTTCACAAGACTTATGAGATGGACATGTGTAACGGACCTGTTTTTTCCAAACTTGTCATTTTTTCAATTCCGGTGATTCTCTCCGGGATTCTTCAGCTCCTTTTTAACGCGGCGGACGTCATTGTTGTCGGTCATTTTGCGGGAAGCGAATCGCTGGCGGCTGTGGGTTCTACGACATCACTGATTAATCTGCTGATCAATCTGTTTATCGGGCTTTCGGTTGGCGCGAATGTTCTGGTAGCTCAGACTTATGGTGCGCAGAAGTACCGGGATCTGGAGGATACGGTGCAGACGGCTATGATGATGGCGGTTGTGGGAGGATTTATCCTTCTGGCCGTAGGGGAATGTCTGTCCGGACCGATACTTACGTTGATGGGAACTCCGGATAACGTGCTGCCGCTTTCGGCAATTTATATGAAAATGTATTTTCTGGGGATGCCGGCCACGATCGTTTACAATTTTGGCAGCGCTATCCTGCGGGCGGTCGGAGATACGAAGCGACCATTGTATTATCTGATTGCGGCGGGGATATTAAATGTGTCTCTGAATCTCTTTTTTGTGATTGGCTGTCATATGGGCGTGGCGGGCGTTGGTCTGGCGACGTCGATTTCGCAGTATGTTTCCGCAACGCTGATCATCCGGTGCCTGACACACACGGATGGTCCGTATCGTGTGGATATGAAAAAGCTGCGTATCGTACCGCAGAAGGCGGCTCTGATTGCTCATGTGGGAATACCGGCAGGGCTTCAGGGCATTGTCTTTTCCATATCGAATGTGCTGATTCAGTCTTCGATCAATTCGTTTGGCTCGACAGCGATGGCGGGAAGTACGGCTGCGTCGAATATCGAGGGTTTTGTCTATAACGCTATGAATGGAGTATATCAGACGACATTAAGCTTCTCAAGTCAGAATTACGGGGCTCGAAAATACGGCCGTATGACAAAGATCCTGATTTATTGTCTGGGTCTCGTGACGCTGATCGGAGTTGTGTTGGGAGGAGGCGCATATCTGATGGGACGACAGCTCTTACGGGTTTATTCTTCTGATCTGAGAGTGATAGAATATGGAATGCTGCGTCTCAAATACCTTTGTTCTGTTTATTTCCTCTGCGGGCTGATGGACACGATGGTAGGCGGGATCCGTGGGATGGGATATTCCGTCATGCCGATGATCGTATCTCTGACTGGCGCCTGTCTGATGAGGGTTGTCTGGATCTTTACGATCTTTCAGGTGATTCATACACTTGACATCCTGTATCTGTCGTATCCGGTGACCTGGGTGATTACTTTTCTGGCGCATGTGGTCTGTTATCTGATGGCGCGCCGTAAACTGGCGCGTAAGCTGGCGGCCGCAATGTAAGCACCCGGTTGTATTAAGCGTCCGGGTGGATGTGGAAACTTTGCAGCTGACGCCGCATCCGGTTTACGCTCTGATTGGTTATTTCCGACAGGAAAGGGGAAGCCTGGCTATGGCAAACAGGGCATGAGTCAGTGCCGCTCCCAGACAGATAGCCGCAAGATAAAGAAGATTTGCGGGAAGTATGCCGATCGTGAGAGCAAGTTCATGTACGATCGGTTGTACACTCGGATGATAGGGAGAGATATAAAACATATCAGCAGTTCCATGACCGGGTGCGAGCAGATTGACGGCAGTGGCGATACCACAGCAAAGCACAAAGAGCGGGAGCGAGTGCAGATATCCCTGCCGGCTGTTATCCGTAAGTCCGGCTGCATGACAGAAAAGCCCGATCAGGATCAGCAGGATATGCCAGCAGTATCCGTGCAGAGTCAGAGACCAGTGGATATGTGAAAATCCAGCCGGAACAGCCAGAGCGGCGATGCCGCTCATGATGTGAAAATCTCTCATGAATGTACAGATTACGGTCCGGAGTCTGGTACTGCGAAGAGGATACTGGATCAGACACAGGTACATGGGTACGCTGCATAGCTGAAAGGGAAAATACCACCAGTCGTAGTTTCCGTGGTTGATAAAAACAGTTAAAAAAATCTGTTTATAAAGTTCACCGATGGCGAGAGCCAGGCCGGCAAGAAAGAGGATCCGGCTTGCGGTTTTTCTGGACATGGTGTAAAAACAGGCTGTTATTGAATGGGTCATCATGCAGCTATTATATCATTTTTCAACGAAAGAACAAGATTTACAAAAGCAGAAACCAGTTTAAAGGAGGACGAGTTTATGGAGCTGGCGTTAATTACAATGGGGAAGATCTGCGAAATGTTTGTGATTTTGCTGATCGGCGCACTGGCGTTTAAAACAGGAATTCTGGACAGCGCTTCCAACAAGCATCTGTCGAGCCTGCTTTTAAAAGTGATTTCTCCGGCGTTGATTTTTATGTCGTATCAGATTGATTTTGAGCCGGAGCGTTTGCAGGGGCTGATCTTGATGCTGGGGCTGTCGCTGCTCAGTTATGTGTGGTCAATACTCGTGGTTAATCTGGCTCTGCCAAAAGGGAAAAACGGCAATGTCGAGATTGAGCGTATCTCTGCGATTTATTCCAACTGTGGATTTATCGGGATCCCGCTGATCAACGCGATCGTGGGGAAAGAAGGCGTTTTTTATATGACGGCTTATATCACCATTTATAACCTGATGATCTGGTCGCATGGTCTGGCGACGATGTGCGGAACAACGGACATCAGGACAGTGCTGAAAAATTTTGTACAGCCTGCGACGATTGCGATTGGTCTGGGTATCATCTGTTTTGTGGGCAGGATCCATTTGCCGTCTGTGATTGCCAATCCGCTTGATCTGGTGGGAGATATGAACACGGCGGTTGCGATGCTGGTGGCCGGTTGTAATCTGATGGAGAGTGATCTGATCGGTGCGTTAAAGCGTCCGCGTTCTTACTATGTCTGCTTTTTAAAGCTGCTGCTGGTTCCCTTTGTCAGTATCCTGATTTTGAAATTTATCCCTGTGAACTCTCTGTTTATCACAACACTCCTGGTGGCAATTGCGTGTCCGGCGGGAGCCATGGGTACGATGATGGCATTGCAGTATGATAAGGACAGCAATTACGCGACAGAGCTTTTTACCCTGACAACGATTTTTTCGCTGGTGACGATTCCGATTGTGATCCTTTTAATGGGAATTCTGATCAGATGACGCTATACCGTTGTAAATGGAAAATGCGGCGTAAAAAGACAGGAGAGAGTGAAAACTGGATTTTGACTGAAAATGTTTGGGAATCATTTTGGGAAGGAAGGAAATTACTTTGATCATTCTGGAACGGACTAGTGTGATGAATCTGGAAAATGCCATGCGGGGAGCCCGTAACCCCTTAAACAGCTGGGACCGTATGGATAGTTATTATGATGAAGAGGGAAATTATATTCTGGGAGAAAATGATCTGGGACTGGCGGGACGTTTGCGACGGGCAGGAAGCGATCACCGCAAATTTATCCGTCAGATTTTTGTCAGCGTAGATATCACGGCTCCGATTTACTGGTGGAAAGAATATGATACGTATAAGGTCGCCACAGTGGCAAATTCAACGAGTACCATGCACAAAATCCACAGTCGGCCTTTTTCGATCGATGATTTCAGTCATGATCATATGACGCCGGAAACACTGGATTTTATGCAGACGGTAGTGGATGAGCTGGAAAAGATTCGCTTAAAGTATATGGAAAACGGTAAAAAGAAAGAGGACTGGTACGATATGATCCAGCTTCTGCCGTCCAGCTATCATCAGATGCGCACCTGTACGCTGAATTACGAGACGCTGGTTAATATTTACTATGCGAGAAGAAATCATAAACTTGCGGAATGGCACACGTTCTGCGAATGGATCGAGGGACTGCCGTATGCGAGGGAACTGATTATCGGGACGGAAGAGAGCGCCGGATGACGGAGCGATGACAGAAAAACGGATTTCTTTTTGCACTGGGTTGTGAGATCAGAAAAAATCGAAAGGAATTGCGGGAAAACCACAATTTTCAGCTTGTAAGAAGAAAATAACATATGTTACAATAAACAAGATATGCGCCCTGACGTATTTGCACTGAATATGGTCGTTTCAGAGGAAGCAGGGGTTACAGGGTAAAAATAGGAGGATAACAATGTATCGAATAATCAAAGCGGAAAAACTGGCGGAAAATATATTCCTCATGGATGTGGAGGCGCCGCGGGTAGCGAGATCCTGTCAGCCGGGTGAGTTTGTGATTGTAAAGATGGATGAAAGAGGCGAGCGTATCCCGCTGACTATCTGCGATTACAATCGGGAGACGGGAGTGGTTACTATCGTATTTCAGATTGTAGGGGCGTCTACACTGCGGATGAGTACCCTGCAGGCAGGCGACAGCTTCCAGGACTTTGTAGGACCACTGGGCAATCCCTCTGAGTTTGTGAAGGAACCGATAGAAGAGGTGAAGAAACGCCGTTATCTCTTTGTAGCGGGAGGTGTTGGCACAGCTCCGGTTTATCCCCAGGTTAAGTGGATGAAAGCACATGGGATTGACGTGGATGTTGTTGTCGGGGCAAAAAACAAGGATCTGCTGATCCTGGAGAAGCCGATGCGGGAGGTCGCCGGTAATCTTTACATTACAACAGACGATGGCTCTTATGTCCGCAAAGGCATGGTTACGGATGTAATGAAGGATCTGGTACAAAAAGAAGGCAAGCAGTACGATATGTGCGTCGTGATCGGTCCGATGATTATGATGAAGTTTGCCTGCCTGTTAACAAAGGAGCTGGGGATCCCGACGATCGTTAGCATGAACCCGGTTATGGTAGATGGCACCGGAATGTGCGGGGCCTGCCGTCTGAGTGTAGGCAGTGAGGTGAAATTTGCCTGTGTTGACGGCCCTGAATTTGACGGGCATCTGGTAAACTTTGATGAAGCCATGAAACGTCAGCAGATCTATAAGACGGAAGAAGGACGCGCGATGTTAAGAGAGCGTGAGGGGGATACGCATCACGGCGGCTGCGGGCAGTGTCATTAAAGGAAGAGAATCCGGAACGGCGCGTCAGCAGGCGCCGTCCTGAGCGAGATAACAGGAAAATGATGGAGGAATGTATAGCGATGGATGTAATGAAGAAAGTACCGGTCCGGGAACAGGATCCAAAGGTTCGCGCGACGAACTTTGAAGAGGTTTGCTATGGTTATAACGCGCAGGAGGCTCATGAGGAGGCTTCCCGCTGTTTAAAGTGTAAGAATGCAAGATGTGTAAGTGGCTGTCCGGTGTCGATTAATATCCCGGCATTTATTAAGGAAGTGCAGGAGGGTAATATCGAAGGAGCGGCGGAGGTAATTGCGCAGGCATCCGCACTTCCGGCCGTCTGTGGGCGTGTCTGTCCGCAGGAGAGCCAGTGTGAGGGTCAGTGTGTCCGCGGCATGAAAGGAGAACCGATTTCGATCGGCAAGCTGGAGCGGTTTGTCGCCGACTGGTCACGGGAAAATGGTTTTGTACCAAAGGCCGCTGAGGTTAAGAATGGACATAAGGTCGCGGTGATTGGTTCGGGTCCTGCTGGGCTGACCTGTGCGGGTGATCTGGCAAAGATGGGTTATGACGTTACGATCTTTGAGGCACTTCACGAACCAGGCGGCGTATTGATTTACGGTATTCCGGAATTCCGTCTGCCAAAGCAGGGTGTCGTACATCCGGAGATTGAAAATGTTAAGAAACTGGGAGTTAAGATTGAGACAGATGTGATTATTGGCAAGTCGGTGACGATTGATGAGCTGATGGATGATGAGGGTTTTGAGGCAGTATTTATCGGTTCCGGAGCGGGACTTCCCAAATTTATGGGAATTCCGGGAGAAAATGCCAATGGGGTATTTTCCGCGAATGAATACCTGACCCGCAATAATCTGATGAAAGCGTTCCGCGACGATTATGATACTCCGATTGTGGCTGGTAAAAAGGTAGCTGTTGTCGGCGGCGGCAACGTAGCAATGGATGCCGCGAGAACCGCGCTCCGTCTGGGCGCTGAGGTTCATGTGGTATATCGCAGGAGCGAAGCAGAACTTCCGGCCCGTGCGGAAGAAGTCCATCATGCAAAGGAAGAGGGCATCGTCTTTGATCTCCTGCGCAATCCGGTTGAAATCCTTTCAGATGAGAAAGGCTGGGTCAAAGGCATGGTAATCCGCAAGATGGAGCTCGGTGAACCGGACGCTTCCGGCAGAAGAAGACCGGTGGAGGTGCCGGGTTCTGATTATACGATTGAAGTGGATACGGTGATTATGTCTCTGGGAACTTCTCCGAATCCGCTGATTTCATCGACGACGGAGGGTCTGGAAACGAACCGTCGCAAATGTATCGTGGCAGAGGAATCCAACGGTCAGACTTCCCGTGAGGGTGTCTTCGCCGGCGGCGACGCGGTGACCGGCGCAGCAACAGTAATCCTTGCGATGGAGGCCGGCAAGAAGGCAGCGGCGGGGATTCATGAATATCTGAGCAATAAGTAATCAAACAAAGAAAGTGCACTGGCATCATTGAAAAAAGATAAGGGCAGGATGTTCGAAAGCATTCTGCCTTTGTTTTATGTATGCACAGGGCCGGGTAAGGAATTTTTGCGGCTGATGCCGCACCCGGCCCGCGCGGCGAGCAGGAGGCGAAAATCTGTCTCCTGCTCGAGTATTATTTATCATTTAAAATACAAAAAACACTGGACGAATCCGGGAGTTTGTGAGAAAATATGATCAATAGCGGCATGTTTTCTTCGGATAGCATTTGATACATTGATACCCGGTCAAAGACATCCCGTTTTAATAAAAATTGTTACTGTTCAGGAGACGTCTTTGGATTCGGTATCTGATCGCACAGAATCGATTGGAAATGAATTGTACGTTTCAGGACAGTTGCATGAGATTCTCAATCATACATAGTTGAAAGGAGTTTTAACATGATTTATTCACATGAAGTTGAGATGATGTGCCCGGTAGCTCAAGGCGTGCATCACGGCGCAGCTCCCATTCCGGAAGAAGCCAAGTGGATCCAGGCAAAGGAAGTAAAGGATATTTCCGGTCTGACTCATGGTATCGGCTGGTGTGCGCCTCAGCAGGGAGCCTGCAAGCTGACGCTGAATGTTAAGGAAGGTATCATTCAGGAGGCTCTGGTTGAGACGATCGGATGCTCGGGCATGACGCATTCTGCGGCTATGGCGGCAGAGATTCTGCAGGGCCTGACGATTCTGGAGGCACTGAACACTGACCTGGTATGTGACGCGATCAATACTGCCATGAGAGAACTCTTCCTGCAGATTGTTTACGGCAGAAGCCAGAGTGCGTTCTCTGAGGATGGACTTGCTATCGGCGCCGGTCTTGAAGATCTGGGCAAGGGACTTCGCTCCCAGGTTGGCACGATGTATGGCACCCTCAAGAAAGGCCCGCGCTATCTGGAGATGGCAGAAGGCTATGTAACTGGAATTGCTCTGGACGACGAGGACAAGATCATCGGTTATCAGTTCGTAAACCTGGGCAAGATGACTGACTTTATTAAGAAAGGCGACGACCCGAACACAGCCTGGGAGAAGGCAAAAGGACAGTATGGTCGTGTAGCAGATGCAGTTAAGATCATTGACCCGAGACAGGAGTAAAGGATAATCAGGAGGAATTTCAATCATGGCATTATTTGAATCATATGAGAGACGTATCAAACAGATTGATGCGGTTTTAAACAGCTATGGCATTGCTTCGATCGAAGAAGCTGAGAAGATCACCAAGGACGCCGGCCTTGATGTTTATAAGATGGTAGAAGGGATCCAGCCGATCTGTTTTGAAAATGCGAAATGGGCTTACACAGTTGGCGCAGCAATCGCGATCAAGAAGAACTGCCGTAAGGCTGCAGACGCTGCTGCTGCAATTGGCGAGGGCCTTCAGTCCTTCTGCATCCCTGGTTCGGTAGCGGACACCCGTAAGGTTGGTCTGGGACACGGCAATCTGGGCAAGATGCTGCTGGAAGAGGAGACCGAGTGCTTCGCATTCCTGGCAGGCCATGAATCTTTTGCTGCTGCGGAGGGCGCGATCGGTATCGCTGAGAAAGCAAACAAGGTTCGTCAGAAACAGCTGCGTGTAATTCTGAATGGTCTTGGCAAAGACGCTGCTCAGATCATCGCACGTATTAACGGATTCACTTTCGTTGAGACAGAGTACAATCCTTATACAAACGAAGTAAAGGAAGTATTCCGCAAGTCGTACTCCACCGGCCTTCGTGCAAAGGTAAACTGCTATGGCGCAAACAGTGTTCCTGAGGGTGTTGCGATCATGTGGAAAGAGAACGTGGACGTATCCATCACTGGTAACTCCACGAACCCGACCCGTTTCCAGCATCCGGTAGCAGGTACTTATAAGAAGGAGCGCCTTGAGGCGGGTAAGAAATACTTCTCCGTAGCATCCGGCGGCGGTACCGGCCGTACTCTGCATCCGGATAATATGGCTGCAGGCCCGGCTTCCTATGGTATGACCGATACTCTGGGTCGTATGCACAGCGACGCACAGTTCGCAGGATCTTCTTCCGTTCCGGCTCACGTAGAGATGATGGGTCTGATCGGCGCGGGCAACAACCCGATGGTAGGTATGACGGTTGCTGTGGCTGTTTCCGTAGAGGAAGCGGCGCAGGCTGGGAAGTTCTAAAAAAATATTTTTGCATCAGTGTGGAAGAGCCGTAATTCTAAGAGGGATTGTGGCTTTTTTTTGGCAATCATTGAGGAAATTTATTAAAGCTGGCATTATTTTCAAATATGTGTTAGACTATATCTGCAAACGCATACAGGAATGGGTCTCGGGATTTCTCCCAAGAGGAAAGTCAGGGCGGTTTGGGGTGTATCTGTCCGGGAAAGCTGCTTATGGAGGAAATTCACGAGAGGATGAAGCAGGAGGTATTTTATCATGGCATTACATGTAATCGATGAAGCGAACCGTTGTCTGGGGTGCAAGGTTCCACAGTGTCAGAAGGGCTGTCCGGTATCGACGCCGATCCCGCAGGTGATCAAACTTCTGAAAGAGAATAATCTGGATGAGGCCGGTTGGATGCTCTTTGAGAACAATCCGCTGACGACGGTCTGCAGTCTGATCTGCAACCATGAAAATCAGTGCGAGGGGCACTGCGTTCTGGGCCGGAAGGGGGCGCCGGTTCATTTCTCAATGATTGAAAACTATATTTCTACCTATTATGCCTCAAAGATGTCCGGAGGACCCAAAGAATCGAATGGCATGAAGGTAGCTATTGTGGGATCCGGCCCTGCAGGGCTGACGATCGCTGTGATTCTGGCCAGATATGGGTATGAGGTGACGATCTTTGAGAGCAAGGATAAGATCGGCGGCGTTCTGCGTTATGGCATCCCGGAGTTTCGTCTGCCAAAAACCGTGCTGGACGATTTTCAGTACCGTCATCTGGAATTGAAGGGGATCCGGTTCCGTCCCAATGTAAATATCGGCGGTTCGATCGGGATCGACGATATGTTCCGTGACGGTTATAAAGCGATCTTTGTGGGGACGGGCGTCTGGAAGCCGAACGCGCTCCATATCAAGGGCGAAACCTTTGGCAACGTCCATTTCGGGATTAACTATCTGAGCAATCCGGACAGTTATCATCTGGGAGAACGGGTGATCGTGATCGGTGCGGGAAATGCTGCGATGGATGTAGCGAGAACTGCTCTGCGCAATGGAGTCCGTTATCTGACTTGTTTCTCGATTACGAAGAAGGTGGCGGCCAGCGAGCACGAGTTCAGCTATGCGCAGCTGGAGGGCGTCCAGTTTGAGTATAATAAAGCTCCGGTAGAGATTGTGGACGAGGGCGTGATCTTTAAGAATGTTATCGAGGATGAAGAGAAGGGGACATTTACCGATGTGCCGGATTCTGCGAAGCTGTATCCGGCGGACAGCATCATCATCTCGATCAGCCAGGGCCCGTTAAACCAGATTGTCAGTACAACGGAAGGTCTGGAGACGAATCAGAGGGGACTGCTCCGGGCGGATGAGACCGGACATACAAGCCGGCCGGGGATCTTTGCATCCGGCGATGTGGTTGCCGGTGCGCGTACGGTTGTCGAGGCAGTCGCTCACAGCAAGCTGGTAGCGGAGTCCATGCATGAGTATATGTAGAGTCTGCCGAAAGATGAGTGATTCGTAACAATCCATATTTGATTTTGAGACATGTCCGCGTGAGCGGACATGTCTGTTCTATGCACACGGGCGGATATGGAAATTTTGCAGCTGACGCTGCATCCGGTCTACGCTCCGCTTCGGTCGTTGCTAAACGGTCCTGTGTGCCAGTGGCACACGTCAAGGACCGACCGAAACGGAGTGTAGATGCCACTGGCACACAGCAACCGGCACGGCGAGTACGAGGCTAAAAACCGCCTCCTGCTCGATCGCAGAACCGCGAAAGGAAGTTGGCAGCTTATGAATCAGAAATCCCTTAAGATCACAACAGGCGCGATGGTCACCGCAATTTTTGGGGTGATGCTTTTATTAAACCGGCAGACGGGAAATCTCCTGGAGGAGGTTTTTCTTTACCTGTATCCGATTCCGATGGTCGCTTACGCGGCTATGTATGGTATGAAGAGCGGGACGGCCGTTTTTGCGGCGATGTCGTTGCTTTCCCTGTTGTTTGGTAATTTTACTACGATTTTTTACGCGGTGTCGCAGGCGTTTATCGGTCTGATTTTTGGAGGTTGCCTCTATCACAGGGTTGATACGATTAAGACATTATTTGCGGTGATGCTCCTTTCGGCGGTCATGAATCTGCTGAATACGGTTGTGCTGGGCTTCCTTTTTGGATTTGATCTCAATCAGGAAGCGGCCGAGATGCAGACGATCATGAATTCCGCGTTTGAGCAGGCGGGGATAGCGCTGCCGGAAGGACTCCTGTCGTCAGATTATCTGAAGCAGATGATCGTGATTTCCATGATTATTCTTGGTGTGATACAGGGATTTATTGTATATGAGGTCAGCCTGCTGATCCTGCGGCGACTTCGTTTCCCGGTGAGCAGGCTCAGACCGGTATTCTCCTATCATCCGCCAAAATGGACAGGATATGTCGCTTTAGCGGCGTTTTTTGGTTACAACAGCACTCTTTTGCGTCCAATGGAAAATACGCTGCTGCAGCAGATACTGATGACTGCCGGGATATTTGGCTATGTGTATCTGATTTGCTTTGGTTTTATCGCGGTTCTGCTGCTTTTTAAGATTCACGTCCCGGGAAAGAAAATCTTCGGGGTGCTGGTCGGCGTGCTGGTTTTGCTTTTATTTCCCTTTCTGGAGATGGTTATGGGGCTTATGTATATTGTGAGCAGCTGGCATGAAAGGATGCTGGAGCAGGTTGAAAAAATGGGTTCCTGAAATAGAAGTGAAAACGCATCTTGCGTAAACGCTCTATTCATGTTAAAGTAAATGACTATATGATTTTGTTACAGAGAGAAAATCCTTCCTGTGAAAGAAAACAGGAAGAGATGAAGAAGGGAGACCTGTTATGTCAGTTTTTTCAGCTGCGGATATTCTGCTGCCCAGGGAAGCGCCATATGAGACCTGGGCAGTAATTGCCTGCGACCAGTTTACCTCTCAGCCGGAGTATTGGAAGCGGGTGCGGGAATATGTCGGGGAATATCCGTCCACAGTGAATCTGATCTTACCGGAGGCGGAGCTGGGCTCTCCGGATGAAGAGGAGAAAATTGCGCGGATTCGGGAAACCATGCGGAAATATGAGAAAACGGGAATATTGGAAACCTACAGAGACTCGATGATCTATGTGGAGCGCACCCTGCAAAACGGGAGCATCCGCAGGGGAGTGATCGGAAAGATCGATCTGGAGGCCTTTGATTATCATAAAGGATCCGATTCCCTGATCCGTTCTACGGAGGAGACCGTGCTGGAGCGGATTCCGCCCAGGATGCGGATCCGGCGTGGCGCGTCGATGGAATTTCCTCATATCCTGCTTTTGTGTGATGATTCGGAACGGGTTTTGATCGAACCGGTAGCGGAGATTAAGGATACGCTGACAAAGCTGTATGATTTTGATCTGATGGAGGATGGCGGACATATCGCGGGTTGGTTGCTGGACGCGGAAAGCAAGGCTGCATTTGACGGACGGCTGACGGGATATGCAGCCTCAATCGGAGATAAATATCAGGATCTGGAAGGTGTGCCGATGCTTTTTGCCATGGGTGACGGCAATCACTCGCTGGCGACGGCAAAGGCCTGTTATGAGGAATTGAAGGAGGCTCATCCGGGAGAGGATCTGTCCAGGCACCCGGCTCGTTACGCGTTGGTTGAGCTGGAAAATATTCATGATGATTCCCTGGTTTTTGAACCGATTCACCGGATTGTGACCGGCACAGATGCCGGTGCGCTGCTTGCTCAGCTGAAGTCTGATTGCTGTGCGGATGGCGGTTATCCGGTACGCTGGTACATAGGGAATGAGAGCGGCATGATTACTCTTGATCGTGCGAAAAGCGAGCTTGCGGTTGGGGTTCTGCAGGGATTCCTTGATGAATATCTGAAAGATCATCCGGGGAAGATCGATTATATTCACGGAGATGATACATTGAGGGAACTGGCAAAAGCAGAAAACTCGATCGGCTTTTTACTGCCGGCGATGGAAAAAAGCCAGTTGTTCCGCGGAGTGATCGCGGATGGTGCGCTGCCGAGGAAAACCTTTTCCATGGGGCATGCGCAGGAAAAACGATATTATCTGGAGGGAAGATCCATCGAGTAAGAAGCACAGATTGTAAATGCAGGAGGCGATTGTGGGCTCAGGTAGTGTGAAACTACAGGCTTTTCCCTTTCGTGGCGTCCGGTTAGATAAGAATGAAGGAGGAATAAGATGCGGTCCTGGTGGGATAAAACAAGATGGAAACTGATCGCCTGGATGCAGGGGCGCTATGGTCAGTATGGTTCTGATCAGTTGTCCGATCATCTGACGAGAGCGGGTATGATTCTGATGATACTTTCGATTTTCAGACCTTTGCGGATGCTTTATGGCATTGCTTTTGTGCTGGTATTTTATTCCGTCTTTCGTCTGTGTTCCAAAAATTTCCGGGCACGGCAGCGCGAACTCTATCATTATGAACGGCTGATGCAAAAGCCGCGCGGCTACGTAAAATTATGGAAACTCAGGATCAAAGAGCGCGATACCAGTCGCTTTTATCGCTGCAAATGTGGAGCGATCATCCGCGTTCCGAAGGGAAGGGGAAAGATTGAGATTACCTGCAGGAAATGTGGAAAGCGCATGATTAAAAGAACTTGAGGAGATGAAAAACAATGAGTGACAAACAGACTAACGCATCAGAAAACAAGATGGGCGTCATGCCCGTCAATCGCCTGCTGATCACCATGGCTCTGCCGATGATGGTTTCCATGCTGGTACAGGCGCTCTATAATGTTGTTGACAGTATCTTTGTGGCAAGGATATCGGAGGAAGCTCTGACGGCGGTCTCCATGGCCTTTCCGATGCAGAACCTGCTGATCGGCCTGGGAACCGGCCTGGGAGTCGGTACCAATGCGTTGCTCTCGCGCAATCTGGGTGAGAAGAAATACCGGGAAGCAAATCAGATGGCAATGCACGGGATATTTCTCTGCCTGTGCGGATTCGTGATTTTTCTGGTGCTTGGACAGACTATCGCGAGGGGATTTTTTGTTCTGCAGGGGGCGAGCGACGCAATTGCGGATTATGGGCATGATTATCTGTCAGTAGTAATGTGTTTCAGTTTTGGCATTTTTATGGAAGTTATTTTTGAGAGACTCCTGCAGTCAACAGGAAAGACCTTTTATACGATGATTACGCAGGGAAGCGGAGCGATTACGAATATCATTCTTGATCCGATCCTGATTTTCGGCCTTTTTGGAGCTCCAAAAATGGGAATTGCCGGGGCTGCCTATGCCACAGTGGCGGGGCAGATTCTGGCGGCGATTCTTGCGATTACATTTAATTTCCGGGTCAATAAAGAGATTCAGATCAGTCTGAAAGAATTCCGGCCAAAACTGCGGTCGATTGCCAATATTCTTTATATCGGTGTTCCGTCGGTGCTTATGGTAGCGATTGGGTCGGTGATGACGTTCAGTGTGAATAAGATACTGGTTGTATTTTCGTCTACGGCAGTAGCAGTTTTCGGTGTGTACTATAAACTTCAGAGCTTTGCGTTTATGCCGGTCTTTGGTCTGAATAACGGCATGGTGCCGATCATTGCGTATAATTACGGAGCGAGAAAGCCGGATCGGATCACAAAGACGGTAAAATGCGGAGTGTTGTATGCGGAGATAATCATGCTGATTGCCTTTGGTCTGATGCAGTTTATGCCGGAAGAACTGATGATGTTGTTCAGTGCGTCGGAAGAGATGATGGGGATCGGTGTCCCGGCATTGCGGACAATCAGTTTTCATTTCCTGATGGCAGGATTCAGCGTGATTGCGTCGTCTTATTTTCAGGCCATGGGAAACGGAATTTACAGTATGATGGTTTCGATATGCCGTCAGATGATATTTCTGGTTCCGCTGGTGTATATCCTTTCTCGCAGCGGAGTGGTCTCGTATGTATGGTTCGCGTGGCCGATCGCTGAACTAGCTTCGGTGGCATGCTGTACGTTCTTTATATCCAGGATTAATCGTAACGTTTTGCAGCCGATGAGAAAAGAAAGCCAATAACCTATCAGGAGTTATGTTATATACGAAGAGTCTGTCTCTGCGGGGGAAGAATATCCTCCGAGGACCGTTCGCACTTAGGTTTTCACGTAGCGGTACTCCATATAACGTGTCACTGGCACGTTATATGGATACTAAGGCATAAACTCACCGGAAAAGCATCCGGTTCGTTAAGTGCCGACGTGAAAAATGTCCTCTGCGGATATTCTTCCCCCGCAGAGACTACTTTGCTGGCATATGTAATATAACTTATCGGAAGCTCCGTCAGGAACTTTCGATAAAAGGCGCATGCTTTTGCGCCGCAAATCTGATTATGGGGTTCTGTGTTAGCAGGTTCCCATAATATAACTTATCGAAAGTTGCATCAGCATCTGCCGATAAAAAGTGCATACTTTTGCGCCGTAAATCTGATTATAGGGTTCTGCGTAGCAGGTTCTCATAATATGGATTCTTCCTTGCCATATTGGGAAAAAAAGATTATAATGAATGATAACAGAGTCCGGGGGGATCTGAAATAATCGAAACGAAGCAAATGGAGGTAAGGACGATGGATATTCGGTATTCCGCTAACCAGAAAGATTTTAAGCGTTATACCACAGAGGAGACCAGAAAAGAATTTCTGATCGAAAATCTGTATGTTTCGGATGAGGTAGTAGCTGTGTATTCTCATGTTGACCGCATGGTGACACTGGGATGTATGCCGGTGAATGAGGTGGTTCCGATCGATAAAGGGATTGATATATGGGCAAATTTCGGCACCCATTATTTCCTCGAGAGAAGAGAGATTGGGATCTTTAATATCGGCGGAGCCGGTACAATTGTCGCGGACAATGAGACCTTTTCGATGGGGTATAAGGATTGTGTATACATAACCAAGGGTACTAAAAATGTGACGTTTGCCAGTGCAGATCCGGCGAAACCGGCGAAGTTTTATATGGTGAGCGCGCCGGCGCACAAGTCCTGTAAGACAACCTACATCCCGATCGCAAAGGCGGCGAAGAGAACGGTCGGGGCGATGGAAACATCCAATAAGCGCACGATCAATCAGTTTATTCATCCGGATGTGCTGGAGACGTGTCAGCTTTCCATGGGTATGACAGTTCTGGAGCCGGGCAGTGTGTGGAATACAATGCCTGCCCATACTCATGAGAGACGGATGGAGATCTACATGTATTTTGAGATTCCGGAAAACAACGTTGTTTTTCATATGATGGGTGAGGGCAAAGAAACCCGTCATATCGTAATGCTGAATGAACAGGCGGTGATCAGCCCGTCCTGGAGTATTCATGCGGGCGCCGGTACGAGTAATTATACGTTTATCTGGGCGATGGGCGGAGAAAACATGGAGTTTGACGACATGGATAATATTCCGACTACCGAGCTGAGATAAGAGGAGAGAGTTAATTATTATCACGAAGCGGACATGACTGCTTCACAGTCATCACTATTTATTACACGGGTAAAGTAAAGGAGAAACTGTTATGATTTTGGATCAGGCTGCAAATTTGAATCTTTATAAGAATCTGGGTATCGGCGATCGTTATGCTAAGGCAATTGCCTGGCTGCAGGAAAATGATCTGGCGTCTCTTCCGGTCGCTACGTATGAGATCGACGGCAGAGACGTGTACGCGATGGTTCAGGAGTACGAGACAGAGCCGTGGGAAAAGAGATCTTTTGAGACCCATGACAATTATACAGATATTCAGTATGTCGTAAAAGGCAAAGAAGTACTCGGATATGCGCGCCGTGGGGATCTGAAGGAAAAGAATCCGTACAATGAGAAGAGCGATATCACATTTTATGAAGAGCCGGAAGCGTCTGTGGCATGTGCCTGTGTGGAGGGAGATTTCATGATTTTCTTCCCGACAGATGGTCATAAGCCGAAGGCGGCAAACGGAGAGTGTTCTCCGGTTAAGAAAGTAGTTTTGAAGATCAAGGAAGTATAATTCAGCGAAAGCGTTTCCGTGCAGGGCTGCAGGACAGGATGACGTTCGGAAACATTACACTTACAAAAGAAGAGGGGACCGGTCATGAGGCCGGCCCCGTTTTATGCGCAGGGCCGGGTAAGGAATTTTTGCGGCTGATGCCGAAAACCCGTTCTACGATTCGCTTCGGTCGTTGCTAAACGGTTCTGTGTGCCGGTGGCACACGTTAAGAACCGACTGAAACGAAGTGTAGATGCCACTGGCACATAGCAACCGACGCGGCGAGTAAGAGGC
>JAJQAC010000030.1 GCA_021204025.1 Clostridiales bacterium
CCATGGTCAAGCGGTTAAGACATCGCCCTTTCACGGCGGTAACACGAGTTCGAATCTCGTTGGGGTCATTTAGTTGTTTATTTATTTTGGCGCGATAGCCAAGTGGTAAGGCGTGGGTCTGCAACACCCTGATCACCGGTTCAAATCCGGTTCGCGCCTCTGAAGGAACTACAGTGATGTGGTTCCTTTTTTGCGTTAAGCAGGACTTTTGAAATCCTGGTGGAATTAAGAATTTCTTCATAATCTATTTAAAGATCATTCAAACAATCCAGAATAATCCATGTTATACTAAAGACAGTTAAACAGCCATCCTTTTTGATTATAAAATTTAAAGAAAAGTCAGCCCCGTGCCCCATCACAGCACGGGGTATTTTCTTTGTATCTTTTGTGGGGACTGCTTCGGACGTTGACAAAAAGATTGTTAAATGTTAGACTAAACAGGAAAGAAAAGTAAGAGGTGCTGATAAATTCACACTTCAGAATAAACTTGAGTCTGAGATTGAAAGGGAAAAGAGGAGCAATATGGACTTAAAAAAAATGTACGCAGAAAAACTGGTCTCTGCGGATACCGCGGCTGCGGTTGTAAAGTCCGGAGACTGGGTAGATTACGGCTGGGCGACAGGAACGCCGGTTGCAGTGGACGCTGCGATCGCAAAGAGAATGTCAGAGTTGACAGATGTTAATTTTCGTGGTGGTATTTTGATGTGGGCTCCGGAGATTTTTAAGATTGAAAATCCGGCTGAGCATCTTACATGGAATTCCTGGCATATGGGCGGGATTGAGCGAAAGGCGATCACGCAGGGCTTTGCATTTTATGCACCGATTCGTTATTCTGAGCTTCCAAGATATTACAGAGAGTCTGCGACGAAACCGGATGTCGCCGTCTTTCAGGTAACTCCGATGGATGAACATGGGTATTTTAATTTTGGTCCAAATGCATCTCATATGGCGGCTTGCTGCGAGACATCAAAGATCGTAATTGTAGAAGTTAATAAAAATATGCCAATGTGTCTGGGAGGTTTTGAGCACGGTATCCATATTTCTCAGGTGGATATGATTGTTGAGGGTGACAATCCTTCGATTGCTGAGATGGGTGGCGGTGCGGCAGCAACGGAAGTCGATGAGGCCGTCGCAAAATTGATTGTAGAGGAAATCCCGGACGGAGCGTGTCTGCAGCTGGGGATCGGCGGTATGCCGAATGCAGTCGGGTCTTTGATCGCAAAGTCTGATCTGAAGGATCTGGGCGTTCATACGGAGATGTATGTTGACGCATTTGTAGATATTGCGGCAGCAGGCAAGATTACCGGAGCTCGCAAGAGCATTGATAAGGGACGCCAGGTCTACGCTTTTGGAGCAGGTACGAAAAAACTTTATGATTATATTAATAATAATCCTGAGTGTATGAGCGCTCCGGTTAGTTATACCAATGATATCCGGTCCATATCTGCTCTTGACAATTTTATGTCGATTAATAACACGGTAGATGTAGACTTATATGGTCAGATCAGCGCAGAATCGTCAGGCATAAAACAAATCAGCGGCGCAGGCGGTCAGCTCGATTTCGTATTGGGCGCGTATTTGTCAAAGGGCGGCAAGAGTTTCATTTGTTGTTCGTCTACTTTTAAGACAAAAGACGGCCAGATGCGTTCCCGTATTCTTCCGACGCTTCACCCGGGTTCCGTTGTGACAGATACGCGGGCAAATGTTCATTATCTTGTAACGGAATACGGCAAGGTGAATCTGAAGGGATTGTCTGTATGGCAGAAATGTGAGGCGATTATATCAGTGGCTCATCCGCAGTTCAGAGATGAATTAATTAAAGAAGCAGAGAAAATGAATATCTGGAAGAGAAGCAATAAGATCTGAAAAAAGTACCCTCGAGAACTCTTGTTTTCGAGGGTACTTTTGTATAATAAAAAAATCACAAAAAATATTGATAAATGTTTGACAAACTAGATGTTTAGTAGTATAGTGACGATAGAAGCTTTCAACACTGAGGAGGGCAATACAGATGATTAAGGCTGTTTATCCAGGAAGTTTTGATCCGGTTACACTCGGACACCTGGATATTATCCGACGAGCTGCGAAGGTTGTTGATGAACTGATTATCGGTGTACTTGTCAATTCTGCCAAGACGTCATTTTTTACTCTGGAGGAGAGGGTAGAGATGATTGAGCAGGTAACAAAGGATCTCCCAAATGTCAGGGTCAAAAAATTCGAAGGTATGACCGTAAACTTTGCGAGAGAAAATGAAGCGCATCTGATTATCCGCGGACTTCGGGCGGTAACAGATTTTGAGTACGAGATGCAGATTGCGCAGACGAATCATATGATTGCGCCGGATATTGACACGATGTTTTTTACGACCAGCCTTGAGTACGCTTTTTTAAGCTCCACGATCGTAAAAGAGGTTGCCTATTATGGTGAGGATATCACGAAATTTGTGATGCCGGAGGTTATTGATGCGTTTAATAAAAAGCATGAAGTCCTCGGATTGAAGAAGCTGGAGAAACTTGGATAACAATACCATTATATTATTTTAAGCCTAAGGAGGAAAACAAAATGGCAAAGAAAGTTGTTTTAGCAGGCGCTTGCCGTACCGCGATCGGTAAGATGGGTGGAGCATTGAGCACAACCCCGGCACCGGTTCTCGGCTCTATTGCGATCAAAGAAGCATTAAATCGCGCAGGTGTGGCACCGGAGCAGGTTGATCATGTTTACATGGGTTGTGTCATTCAGGCAGGTTTGGGACAGAACGTGGCTCGTCAGGCATCCCTGAAAGCCGGCATCCCGGTTGAGACTCCGGCGGTTACAGTCAATGTAGTCTGTGGTTCTGGTCTGAACTGTGTGAATATGGCTGCACAGATGATCATTGCAGGTGATGCGGATATCGTTGTTGCAGGCGGTATGGAAAATATGTCCATGGCTCCGTATGCACTGAAGAATGCTCGTTACGGTTATCGCATGGGCAATGCGCCGATGGTTGATACGATGGTAAACGATGCACTTTGGGATGTATTCAATGATTATCATATGGGTATTACTGCAGAGAACGTAGCTGAGCAGTGGGGTCTGACCAGAGAGCAGCTGGATGAGTTTGCAGCCTCCAGCCAGCAGAAGGCGTGTGCGGCTATTGAGTCGGGCAGATTCAAAGATGAGATCGTGCCGGTTGAAGTGAAGCAGAAGAAGACAACCGTTATCTTTGATACGGATGAGGGTCCGCGCCCGGGTACGACTGCTGAGGGTATTTCGAAACTTCGTCCGGCTTTCAAGAAGGACGGTATCGTAACTGCAGGCAACTCGTCAGGTATTAATGACGGTGCGGCAGCGATCGTGGTAATGAGTGAAGAAAAAGCCAAAGAACTGGGTGTAACTCCGATGGCTACCTGGGTAGCCGGTGCGCTGGGTGGTGTAGATCCGTCTATCATGGGTGTCGGTCCGGTTGCTGCGACTAAGAAGGTTATGGAGAAGACTGGTCTGACTGTAGCGGATATGGATCTGATCGAGGCAAATGAGGCATTTGCGGCACAGTCTCTGGCTGTTGCTCATGACCTTGAGTTTGATATGGATAAAGTTAATGTAAATGGCGGTGCTATCGCGCTCGGACATCCGGTAGGAGCTTCCGGTTGCCGTATTCTGGTAACCTTGCTGTATGAGATGCAGAAACGTGACGCCAAGAAGGGTCTGGCGACGCTGTGCATCGGTGGTGGCATGGGCTGTGCAACGATCGTAGAAAGAGATTAAGGGAGAATGATTATGGATTTCATTACCTATGAAGTAGAAGGACAGGTTGGTATCATTACGATCAATCGTCCGAAGGCGCTGAATGCGCTGAACAGCAAGGTGCTTGAAGAACTGGATGCGACGCTGGAGGCGGTAGATCAGGATGCGATCCGCTGCCTGATTCTGACCGGCGCAGGTGAGAAGTCGTTTGTTGCGGGCGCCGATATCGGCGAGATGAGCACTCTGACTAAGGCTGAAGGCGAAGCATTCGGAAAAAAGGGCAACGACATTTTCCGCAAGCTGGAGACTTTCCCACTTCCGGTCATAGCGGCAATCAATGGATTTGCACTGGGTGGCGGTTGTGAGCTCTCTATGAGCTGTGACATCCGCATCTGCTCGGATAACGCGGTGTTTGGTCAGCCGGAGGTCGGTCTTGGCATTACACCGGGATTTGGTGGAACCCAGAGGCTGGCCCGCCTGGTAAGCCCGGGTATGGCGAAGCAGCTGATTTATACCGCCAGAAATATCAAAGCTGACGAGGCTTACCGGATTGGTCTTGTAAATGCGGTTTATACGCAGGAAGAACTCCTTCCGGCGGCAAAGAAGATGGCTGCTGGTATAGCGAAAAATGCTCCGATTGCGGTCCGTAACTGCAAAAAAGCGATCAACGAGGGCCTTCAGGTAGATATGGATCAGGCAATTGTCATTGAGGAAAAACTGTTTGGCGACTGCTTTGAGACACATGACCAGAAGGAAGGTATGGGCGCGTTCCTTGAGAAGAGAAAAGAAAAAACCTTTACCAATAACTGATGGTAACCATTTTGAATAGCAGAATAACGGGTGTAAAACCGGTATCAGGCATGATCAATAAAAAATTTAAAAGAGGAGAGTTTACGATGAAAGTAGGAATTATCGGCGCGGGAACCATGGGTTCCGGTATCGCTCAGGCATTTGCGCAGACCGAAGGCTATGAAGTAGTTCTTTGTGATATTAATGAAGAATTTGCTGCAAACGGAAAGAAAAAGATTGCAAAGGGTTTTGAGAAAAGAATTGCAAAGGGTAAAATGACTCAGGAAGCGGCAGATGCGGTTCTTAACAAGATTACAACGGGCGTTAAGGATATCTGCACGGATTGCGATATGGTTGTGGAAGCTGCTATTGAGAACATGGAGATTAAGAAACAGACCTTTAAGGAACTGCAGGCAATCTGTAAGCCGGATTGTATCTTTGCTACCAACACATCTTCTCTGTCTATTACAGAGATCGGTGCGGGTCTGGATCGTCCTGTAATCGGAATGCATTTCTTCAATCCGGCTCCGGTGATGAAGCTGATTGAAGTAATTGCCGGCCTGAACACGCCGGAGGAACTGGTTGAGAAGATCAAGGCAATCGCAGTTGAGATCGGTAAGACTCCGGTACAGGTTGAGGAAGCTGCAGGCTTTGTTGTAAACCGTATCCTGATCCCGATGATCAATGAGGCGGTTGGTATCTATGCAGATGGAGTAGCATCGGTAGAGGGTATTGACACAGCAATGAAGCTGGGCGCGAACCATCCGATGGGACCGCTGGCTCTGGGCGATCTGGTTGGCCTGGATGTATGTCTGGCAATTATGGAAGTTCTGTATAATGAGACTGGTGACTCTAAATATCGTCCGCATCCGCTGTTAAGAAAGATGGTACGTGGCGGTAAGCTCGGCATTAAGAGCGGTCAGGGATTCTACGATTATAGAAAGTAAAATAAGATCAAATCTGCCCCGGATAATTTTTCGGGGCGGTTGTCATGAGAAAAGTCATGAAAAAATGGAGGAATCAAAATGGATTTTAGTTTATCAAAGAAGCATCTGATGGCTCAGAGCCTGTTCCGCAATTTTGCTGAGACAGAAGTAAAGCCTCTGGCGCAGGAGACAGATGAAAAAGAACAGTTCCCGGCAGAGACTGTAAAGAAGATGGCAAAGGCTGGATTTATGGGAATCGCGGTACCGAAAGAATATGGCGGACAGGGCTGCGATCCGCTGACCTATACCCTTTGCGTGGAGGAACTCGCGAAGGTTTGCGCTACAACTGCTGTTGTCGTGTCTGCGCACAGTTCTCTTTGCATTGATCCGATTATGATGTACGGTACTGAGGAGCAGAAGCGGAAATATGTTCCGGATCTGGCCTCCGGCAGAAAACTGGGTGCATTTGGACTGACTGAGCCGGGCGCAGGTACAGACGCTCAGGGTCAGCAGACGAAGGCTGTCCTGGATGGCGACGAGTGGGTACTCAATGGTTCCAAGTGCTTTATTACGAACGGCAGCTATGCAGACGTTTATATTATCATCGCAGTTACCGGTGTTGTCGAAAAACGTGGCAGAAAGTCTAAGGAGATTTCAGCATTTATCGTTGAGAAAGGAACTCCGGGCTTTACATTCGGTACAAAAGAGAAGAAGATGGGTATCCGTGGTTCTGCCACTTATGAGCTGATCTTTACCGACTGCCGTATTCCGAAGGAAAATATGCTTGGCATGAAGGGTAAGGGCTTCGGTATCGCGATGCATACTCTGGACGGCGGCCGTATCGGTATCGCTTCGCAGGCTTTGGGCATTGCGGAAGGCGCTCTGGAGAGAACGATTGCTTATGTCAAAGAGAGAAAACAGTTTGGCCGTACGATCGGTCAGTTCCAGAATACGCAGTTCCAGCTCGCGGAGATGGCAACAGAGGTAGAAGCTGCGAAGATGTTGGTTTACAAGGCAGCCATGGCAAAGGCAACTCAGAAAACCTACAGTGTCGAGGCGGCTATGGCGAAGCTGTATGCGGCTCAGACCGCTATGGACGTAACCACGAAAGCGGTTCAGCTGCACGGCGGTTATGGCTATATCAGAGAGTATGAAGTTGAGCGTATGATGAGAGATGCCAAGATTACGGAGATCTACGAGGGAACTTCTGAAGTTCAGCGTATGGTTATTTCCGGAAACATTCTGAAATAAATAAGGAGGACTTGTTGTGAAGATTGTTGTTTGTATAAAACAGGTACCGGATACCAAGGGTGGAGTGAAATTCAACCCGGATGGTACGTTGGACAGAGGCGCGATGCTCGCGATTATGAATCCGGATGATAAGGCCGGTCTGGAAGCAGCGCTGAGATTAAAAGATGAGTATGGCGCGGAAGTAACCGTAGTTACGATGGGTCTTCCGAAAGCAGATGAAGTTCTGAGAGAAGCGCTGGCGATGGGTGCGGATAAGGGTATTCTTGTTACCGATCGTGTACTGGGTGGCGCGGACACCTGGGCGACTTCCAGCACGATCGCGGCAGCGATCCGCAACCTGGAATATGATCTGATCATTACCGGACGTCAGGCGATTGATGGTGATACGGCACAGGTTGGCCCGCAGATTTCCGAGCATCTGGATATCCCGGTGGTATCTTATGCGCAGGATATTAAGATTGATGGAGATTATGTGATTGTGCAGCGTCAGTTCGATGATCGCTATCATGTGCTGAAAGTGAAGATGCCGTGTCTGATCACTGCTCTTTCTGAGTTAAATGAACCGCGTTACATGACTCCGGGCGGAATCTTTGATGCGTATGACGCAGAGATCACTGTCTGGGGAAGAAATGATTTAAAGGATCTGGATGACGCTAATATTGGTCTTGCCGGTTCCCCGACCAAGATTGCGAAAGCTTCTGACAAGGTTCGCAACGCAACTAACCCGCCGGTAACTCTGGATGCGGGAGAAGCGGTGACCTATATCATGGACAAGTTAACCGAGAGACATATCATTTAATAAAAAGGAAAAGTGGTGAATAGAATGGCTTTAGAAGAATACAAGGGCGTATATATCTATGCGCAGCAGGTAGATAATAAATTGGGCAGCATCGCTTTTGAACTGCTCGGAAAAGCAAAAAGTCTTGCGGCGGATCTGGATACTGAAGTAGGAGCAGTCCTGATCGGTTCCGATGTAAAGGGCCTGGCGGATGAGCTGGCAGCTTACGGCGCAGATAAGGTAATCGTAGTAGATGATCCGGAATTAAAAGAGTATCGTACGGAGCCTTATGCTCATGCACTTGCTTCTGTGATTAATGAGTTTAAGCCGGAGATCGTATTGGTAGGCGCTACGGCAATCGGACGTGATCTTGCTCCGCGCGTTTCTGCCCGTGTTAAAACCGGCCTGACCGCAGACTGCACCAAGCTGGATATTGGCGATTTTCCGATGACCCCAACGCCGGGTAAGACTCAGAAGCACAATCAGCTGCTGATGACTCGTCCGGCATTCGGCGGCAATACGATCGCTACGATCGCGTGTCCGGATAACCGTCCTCAGATGGCGACTGTGCGTCCCGGCGTAATGCAGGCGATCGATAGGATTCCGGGCGCAAAGGCAGAGGTCATTGAATTTAATCCTGGATTTACTCCGGATCATAAATATGTAGAGATTCTTGATATTGTGAAGTCCGTCAGCGAATCGGTAGATATTCAGAACGCCAAGATCCTGGTATCCGGTGGCCGCGGAGTCGGCAGTGCAGAAAACTTCAAGATTCTTGAGGATCTGGCAGCGGCGATCGGCGGTGAAGTAAGCTGCTCACGTGCAGTTGTTGACAGCGGCTGGAAACCAAAAGATCTGCAGGTTGGACAGACTGGTAAGACTGTTCGTCCGCAGCTGTATTTCGCAATCGGTATTTCAGGTGCGATTCAGCATGCGGCAGGTATGGAAGAGTCTGATGTGATCATCGCGATTAACAAGGATGAGACCGCGCCGATCTTCGAGATTGCAACCTATGGTATCGTAGGTGATCTGAATAAGATTGTTCCGGAACTGACCAAACAGATTCTGGCGGCAAAAGAAGCAAAGGCGAATGTATAAAGAATAGTTCTGAGAAAGGGATTGCGTTGCAGCGGACAGCTGTCAGCGCATCCCTTTATTTTCGCATTTTTGAAATACTTTGTATTGACATGATTTTGGAAGCTGTGTTATAGTAAATATATCGCGGACGATTCTGTCTGTCAGCCGGTGCTTCACCGGAGTTTCCCAGGTAATGAATGATGATTTCCGGATAATTTTGTGTTGACATTTTAACGGGAATATACTATGATTAAAAAGAACATTTGTTCGTTTTTGCGGTTGGAGGGATATTTAAGATGAATCAGGATGATAAATTAAAGGCACTTGACGTAGCCATTACTCAGATTGAAAAAGCTTATGGGAAAGGCTCGGTGATGAGGCTGGGTGATTCCAAAGCCAATATGAATGTAGAGACGGTTCCGACCGGTTCGCTCAGCCTTGATATTGCGCTGGGGCTTGGGGGAGTCCCAAAGGGAAGAATTATAGAAATTTATGGACCGGAGTCCAGTGGTAAGACAACCGTTGCGCTGCATATGGTCGCGGAGGTCCAGAAACGCGGCGGGATCGCTGGTTTCATTGATGCGGAACATGCGTTGGATCCGGTTTATGCGAAAAATATCGGGGTTGATATTGACAACCTTTACATTTCTCAGCCAGATAACGGCGAGCAGGCACTGGAGATTACGGAGACGATGGTGCGTTCCGGCGCGGTGGATATCGTGATTGTCGATTCGGTGGCAGCGTTGGTGCCGAAAGCAGAGATCGAGGGAGATATGGGAGACGCCCATGTAGGGTTGCAGGCTCGTCTGATGTCACAGGCTCTGCGTAAACTGACGGCTGTAATCAGCAAGTCTAACTGCATCGTGATTTTTATCAATCAGCTCCGCGAGAAAGTCGGCGTTATGTATGGGAATCCAGAAACGACGACCGGAGGCCGTGCGCTGAAATTTTACGCTTCCGTACGTCTTGATATCCGCCGCACAGAGTCGTTAAAGCAGGGAGGCCAGGTGATCGGCAACCATGTTCGCGTTAAGGTGGCAAAAAATAAGATTGCGCCACCGTTCCGCGAAGCAGAGTTTGACATTATGTTTGGTCAGGGAATTTCCAAAGAGGGAGATATCATTGATCTGGCAGCAAAGGAAAATATTATCGAGAAGAGCGGCGCGTGGTATGCTTATCAGGGTGTCAAGATCGGTCAGGGACGTGAAAACGCGAAAAACTATCTGCGGGAAAATCCGGCAGTGTGCGCAGAAGTAGAAAAGCTGGTGCGTGAGCGTTATGGACTTCAGGGTGATGTGGTTGCTCCTGAAAACAATGAAAAGCCGGTTCCTTCCGAAAAAAATGAAGAATAAACAGAAAACAGGAAAGAAAATAGTGACTGATTTTAGCTCATTTGTCTAATCAGTGAATCGTAACGCTTGACTTTATGCACAAAAGAGTATAGAATTGTAGTATTGTATTGCTTTGTACAATGAAAATTAAATAAGGAGGTGCTCCTGTGTCAACGATAATAGCAGTGGTGATTACACTGATTGTTGTGGCGCCTATTACCTGGTCAGTTGCGATTGCTCATAGGAAAAAAACATATGAGGCAAAGATCGGAACTGCGGAAGAAAAAGCCAGGGAGATAATAGATGAAGCGTTAAAGACTGCAGAGACAAAAAAGCGAGAAGCTCTCCTGGAAGCGAAGGAGGAGTCGATTAAGACTAAGAATGAGCTGGATAAAGAAACCAGGGATCGAAGAGCGGAACTTCAGCGTTATGAAAGACGTGTCCTGAATAAGGAAGAAAATCTGGATAAAAAAGCTGAAAACATGGAAAAACGGGAATCTATGCTGGCGGCCCGTGAGGAAGATCTGAATCGCAAACATGCGGAGGTAGAATCTTTGCGGGAGGAGGAAACCCGGAGTCTTGAGAGAATTTCCGGCCTGACAACAGAGCAGGCGAAAGATTATCTTCTCAAAACAGTCGAGCAGGATGTGAAGCATGATACAGCCAGAATGATCAAGGAACTCGAAAACAAGGCAAAGGAAGAAGCGGATAAGAAAGCAAAAGAGTACGTGGTGACGGCAATTCAGAGATGTGCCGCCGATCATGTAGCTGAGAGTACGGTTTCGGTCGTTCAACTTCCAAATGATGAAATGAAGGGCCGCATTATCGGTCGTGAGGGACGCAATATTCGCACCCTGGAAACAATGACAGGTGTAGAGTTGATTATTGACGATACCCCGGAGGCAGTAGTTCTATCAGGATTTGATCCGGTACGCCGTGAGGTGGCAAGGATTGCTTTGGAGCGTTTGATTGTGGACGGACGAATTCATCCGGCCAGAATTGAAGAAATGGTTGAGAAAGCACAGAAGGAAGTCGAGGCCAATATGCGCGAGGATGGAGAGGCGGCTGCATTGGAAGCAGGCGTTCACGGAATCCATCCGGAATTAATAAAACTCCTCGGCAAAATGAAATTCAGAACCAGTTATGGACAGAACGCACTTCGTCATTCCGTTGAGGTAGCTCAGTTGTCGGGTCTTCTCGCAGCTGAAGTCGGAGTCGATGTCCGTATGGCAAAACGTGCCGGTTTATTACATGACATTGGAAAATCCATTGACCATGATATGGAAGGTTCTCATGTGCAATTGGGCGCAGATCTTTGTCGAAAATACAAAGAATCTCCTCTCATTGTAAATACGGTAGAATCTCATCATGGCGATGTCGAACCGCAGAGTTTGATTGCCTGTATTGTTCAGGCGGCTGATACAATATCCGCAGCAAGACCTGGCGCAAGGCGGGAAACTCTGGAAACATATACGAACAGACTGAAGCAACTCGAAGATATTACCAATTCCTTTAAGGGAGTTGATAAGTCGTATGCGATTCAGGCTGGCCGCGAAGTCCGGATTATGGTAGTACCGGAACAGGTGAATGATGATGATATGATTTTGATGGCCCGCGAGATTTCCAAGCGGATCGAAAATAAACTGGAATATCCAGGCCAGATCAAGGTAAATGTCATTCGTGAATCCCGTGCTACTGATTATGCAAAGTAACAGATTCCAGGATACGTAACTGATTCTAAAATACAAAAGTCCCAAGATATTTAAGAAGATAATTCTTTATATATTGGGACTTTTTTCTTAACAAAATTATCAGAGCTTGACAGTTGTGGATAAATCGTTTAGATTAAATTTAAGAAAAAGCGATAAAAGGTTTCAGGTAACGAGGGGGAGTTTGATGGCAGATTTTGTTAATAAGATAAAAGAGAGAATATTCGTGGTGGGGATTCCTGCTTTTGCGGTGGTATGTATATTGTCTGTGTGTATGCCTGTTTACACGGCTACGAAAAAGAAGATTACGTCTGTGAAGGTAGATATCACGGCAAATATTCAACCGGAGACCCGTTATGGGGAAGAAGATATTGAGATCGACATTGGCAATGGGCATTATTCTTATGATTATTATGAAATTGAAAATGACGGTTTTGAGTGGAGTTTGGATGAAGTTCCGGTTATTACCATATATTTAAGCGCTTCAGAGGATTATTATTTTTCACTGACAAAGGCCAGTTCGGTAAAACTTACCGGTGCGACTTATGTAAAAGCTACCAAGGAAGATTCCTCACAGACACTTGCGCTTCAGGTGAAGCTGGATCCGATGGAGGAACAGGTGTCGGATCTGGAGAATGTTACTCTGACGGACAGTGGATATATCTACTGGGACGAAGCGGTGGGAGCGGGAAGCTATGATCTGCGTGTTTACCGAAACGGCAATATTGTGGGAACTACAGAGATCAATGTAGAGGGGACGGAGTATAACCTGAAAGACTATATGAACCGCGCGGGGACTTATAGTGTAAAAATACGCGGATGTAATAAGGTGAAACCGGAAAATAAGAGCGACTGGTTTGATACAGAATCCGTTACCATCACTTCAAAGAGAGCCAATGAGATCCGAAATGGTATTTCTTTCAGCCGACCGATGAAAGGTGAATGGATGAAGAATGAGACCGGCTGGTGGTATCAGATGGAGGATGGCAGCTATACAACAGAAGGTTGGCAGTATATTGATGATCAGTGGTATTTTTTTGACGAAGATGGTTATATGCTGACAGGCTGGGTTGAATGGGACGGGATGGAATATTATTGTGATGAAAAGACCGGAGCGCTGCTTACTAATACAGTCACTCCGGACGGATATTTTCTTGATGAAAATGGAAGTAAGAAAAATGATTAGACTGTAATCAGGAAAACTATTTCTTTTATGGGTGGTTGATTGACTGTGAAGCGGCCCCGTCGGGTATGACGGGGTCTTTCATTTGCCATACGCGATAATATTCTTTGGTTTCCGGATCTCGTATCGTTTCGGAGCGATTCGCATATAAAAATTTTGTCAGTTCGTAACAGTCGATCCAGATTTCATTGTTGCCGTCTTTCTGAGATTCATCAAAGATGAGCTGAAGACCAAAGTGGAGATGAGGTTCTTCGATATTATTGGTATTTTCTGTGCGGCTGTAGCCTGTGCGGCCGAGGTAGCCGATCACATCCCCGGCCTGGACATAGCTTCCCAACTGGAGACTTTTGTGATAGGGGTAATTTTTTCGCAGGTGGGCGTAGTAGTAATAGCGCTTTTGATCAAAACTTCGGATACCGAGACGCCAACCGCCATATTGGTTCCAACCGATTGCTTCCACATATCCGGATTCCACAGCGATGACAGGAGTTCCGACCTGTCCCATCAGATCGTGTCCGAGATGTTCCCGTTTAAAACCATAACTGCGTGAGGCACCAAAATCATCATAATGTTGGTATGGAAAATACAGGGCGATGGGCGAAAAGGCTTTCAGTCCGTATTTGGTGACCCAGAGTGGCTCCTGGGAGGCTTCGTCCGGGATCTGAATCTCATAGACACCGACCATGCCGCCGAGGACGGCTTCATAGGCTTCGCGGTAGTAGGGAAAATATTTCATATCCTGTACGAGCTCTTCCATAGAGGTACCGGCTGCAAGTGTCTGAACGAGAGTATCCATATCAGCTTTTTGATATTGTGAGAAGTCGCCGCCGTAACGGGCACCAAGCCAGGCGAGCAGGTCGATCCAGTCATAGTGCGGGGCATTTTCATAGCTCCTGACATCATAGTGGAGGGCATCCGTCATCGCTTCTGCCGTAATGCTAAAATCCACCCATCGGATATAATCGGAATTTTCTTTTTTAGCATCTTCCGCAGATTCCGAGACGGCAGAGTGTGAGGATGCGGACGGCTGGTACCGAGAACAGGAGCGGGCACTGAGGAGTATGGTAAGCAGGATGAGGAGCAGGGCAGGCGGCAGGATGCAGGCAGAGATTGGATGATCGGATTTATTTCTGATAAAGTGAATCATGGCTGCGATACCTCCCTTATGGTGTCAAAATATCTTTTGACCCCATCATTAATATATGATACTATTAGAAAAGAGATGTATTTGTGCGGAGTGAAAAAATAAAATTAGATCAGGATTTAAGGAGAAGAGAAATCATGAGAGATAATATGGCATATTTACGTTTGCTGGGGACGCAGTATCCCAACATCAAGGCTGCGTCGAGTGAGATTATAAATCTGATGGCGATCAGCAGTTTGCCGAAAGGAACAGAATATTTTTTCAGCGATCTGCATGGCGAATATGATGCATTTATTCATTTGCTGCGCAGTGCATCAGGGACCATTCGCGTAAAGATCAGGGAGACCTTTGGTTATATTATACCGGAGAATGAACAGGTGGAATTAGCTAATCTGATTTATTATCCGGAAAAGGTTCTGGAGAATATGGGGCGTGAGGGGCGTAATACCGTGGACTGGCAGCGGATTACGATTAATCGCCTGGTAGAAATCTGTAAGGTGACCTCTTCTAAATATACTCGTTCTAAGGTGCGCAGTAAAATGCCGAAGGAGTTTGCATATGTGATTGATGAGTTGTTGCATGTAGATCATAATGATGAGAATAAGCGACTGTATTATGAGGAAATTATTCGTGCGATTACGGACACGCAGGTTGCCGATACGTTCATAATCGTGCTGTGTGAACTGATCCAGAATCTGGCGATTGATAATCTGCACATTATCGGAGATATTTTTGATCGCGGTCCGCGCGCGGATATTATTATGGAAAAACTGATGGAGTTTCATGACGTGGACATCCAGTGGGGAAATCATGATGTTTCCTGGATCGGTGCCGCCTGTGGCAATCCTGCCTGTGTCTGTAATGTGCTGAGAATTGCGATCAGCTATAATAGTTTTGATGTATTGGAGGACGGTTATGGGATCAATTTGCGTCCGTTATCGATGTTTGCGGCAAGGGTGTATCGAGAGGATCCCTGTGAGAGATTCCGCCCTAAAATTCTGGATGAAAATATTTACGATGCGGTAGATCCGGGTCTCGCAGCTAAGATGCATAAGGCAATAGCAGTGATTCAGTTTAAAGTAGAAGGGCAGATTATCCGCCGCCATCCGGAATATGGGATGGACGATCGCTTGTTGCTGGAGCATGTAAATTATGACACAGGTATCGTAACGATCGGCGGTAAAGAGTATCCGATGCTGGATACCGCGTTCCCGACGATTGATCCGCAGCAACCGTTAAAACTGACGGCAGAGGAGGAGGAATTGCTTCATACACTGGTTTTGTCATTCCGGCACAGTGTGCTGCTGCACAGGCATATCCGATTCCTGTATTCAAATGGAGCAATGTATAAATGCTACAATGGGAATCTGATGTATCATGGCTGTATTCCGATGTGTAAGGATGGCAGTTTTGAAAGCATGACGTTTAACGGAAAAGCGTATGCGGGGAAAGCGTTGATGGATCGGATCGAGGAGATTATTCATCAGGCATATTTTCTTTCTGATGATAAAAAGGAGAAGGCAGATGCCAGGGATTTCATGTGGTATCTTTGGTGCGGAGCCAAGTCGCCGGTATTTGGCAAGGATCGTATTACAACTTTTGAGAATTATTTTGTGGAAGAGAAGTCTACCCATAAAGAAAATATGAATCCATATTATCAGTTGAGCCAGACGGAAGAGATCTGTAATAAGATTCTGGAGGAATTTGGTTTACCGGTAGAGGGATCGCATATTATTAACGGTCATGTGCCGGTAAAGATAAAGGATGGAGAAACGCCGGTTAAGGCAAATGGAAAGCTGTATGTAATTGACGGCGGATTGTCCAAAGCATACCAGAAAAAAACCGGGATCGCGGGATATACGCTGATTTATAATTCTCATCATCTGGCGCTGGCGGAGCATATGCCGTTTCATCCAGACAGGGAAAACACACCGAGAGTGGCCATTACAGAAAAAATGCGTCATCGGGTGCTGATCGGCAGTACGGATCAGGGAGAAGAACTGAAGAACCGTATTTCGGATTTATGTGAATTGATTGCCGCTTATCGAAGCGGGGCTTTAAAGGAGGACAAAGACCGATAGACAAAAGGAGTTTTTATGAACAGGTTAGAGTTTTTACAGAAATTACAGGATTCCTTATCAGGAGAGATTCCACCGGAGTCTGTGAGGGAAAATCTTCGGTATTACAATAGCTATATCCGCGATGAAAAGCAGAAGGGACGAGAGGAGGAGGAGATCCTGGAGGAACTGGGGGATCCCAGGCTGATTGCCCGTACGATCATTGATACAACTCCGGGTGCAGGAAACGGAGGATTTCAGAATTATCGCGGTGGTTTCGGATATGGGGACATGGATGGATACGAAGCAGAAAGCGGAGGATATTCTGAAGAGACGGGAGATAGTCAGGGTGAACCACGGACATCGATCCACTACTATGATCTGAATAAATGGTACTGGAAGCTGCTCGGTATTGTCGTTGCGGTCGGACTGTTGATGCTGGTATTCGCGATTTTTACCGGCATTCTGACGATCCTGATCCCTATATTGCCGATGTTGGTAATCGTGATGGCAATTATGTGGATATTTGGCGGGTGACAGGGACTTCCGATAAGCTATATTATGAGGACCTGCTACGCAGAACCTCATAATCAGATGGACGGGGCTAACGCCCCTTTTATCGGCAGTTGCTGACGCAACTTCCGATAAGCTATATTACAGGAACCTGCTTCGCAGAACCCTATAATCAGATTTACGGCGCAAAAGCATGCGCCTTTTATCGGCAGTTGCTGACGCAACTTCCGATAAGCTATATTACAGGAACCTG
>JAJQAC010000033.1 GCA_021204025.1 Clostridiales bacterium
GTATTTATAAGGGATTGCACCTCTTTTCTAATCTTAAAGTGTCGAAAACGGGATTTTACCCTTATTATTTTCATTTGTCAATCTGTTTTTACAAATCAAAATTTATCGAATCAAAACTTATCTGAATTAAAAACAGCTCCGTCTGGGTGTCCGGCAACGTCAGTTTACACGTCTGCCGTCAATATAAACCTGTTCCGGTGCGGTCACACCGTTGAGAGGATCGCCGGAATAAATCTGAATATCAGCGTCTTTGCCTGCTTCCAGAGAACCGACACGGTCTGAAATACCCAGATGCTTCGCCGGGTTAATCGTAATCGCCTTAAGAGCGTCCGCGCGATCCATGCCGGCGCTGACAGCCATCGCGGCACAAAGCCGCAGATGCTGCTGCGGGATCACCGGCGCATCAGTGATGATGGACACCTGGCAGCCGGCAGCCGCGAGAATCCCCGGTGTCTTCCAGGTCTTATTCTGCAACTCAAATTTGCTGGCATGGCCAAGGCTTGGCCCTACTGCACAGGGGAAGCCGGACGCTGCCATCTCATCAACAATCAGGTGTCCCTCCGTGCAGTGTTCCAGGGTCATACGGACATCAAACTCCTTCGCGATCCGGATTGCTGTCAGCAGATCGTTTGCCTGATGAGCATGAGCCTTAAGAGGAATCTCTTTTTTCAGAACCGGAATCAGCGCCTCCAGCTTCATATCGTAGGCCGGACGTTTCAGGACATCCTCACCGGCGGCTTCCTTACGCTCCATATAATCCTTTGCCCGTAACAGCATCTCTCGCAGCTTACCTGCCGTAGACATCCTGGCAGAGTTATTTTTCTCTTTATAACAGCGTTTCGGGTTCTCTCCGAACGCACACTTCATGGCAATCGGATTGCGGACAATCATATCGTCCACACATCTTCCGGTAGTCTTCACCGCAAAAAAAGTACCTCCCAGAACATTCGCGCTCCCTGGACCGGTTCCAACACAGGTTACGCCGCCGGCCGCCGCCATGGAAACTGTCGGATCAAAGGGATTGAAACTGTCGATCCCGCGAAGCTGTGGACAACAGATATCATTCATCTCATTATAGTCCTGTCCCTCGTAACCAATCCCATATCCGTCCAGGCCAAGATGACTGTGAGCATCCACAAACCCCGGATAAACGTCTTTTCCGGACGCATCAACAATCTCTGCTCCCTCCGGCGCAGCGATGTCCGCTCCGATCTGCGCGATCTTTCCGTCTTTTACGAGGATATCGCCCTCATAACTCTCCGAAGACACCAGATCATGGATCCGGCCATTTTTAATCAAAAGCATTGTTTACTCCTCCTTTATTATGTGTAAATATTTTTCAAACCACCCCATTAATTCCTCCATCCGTTTCATGCGGTTTTGGGGTTTTCCGCTCCGGGAAAGCTCATGGTTTTCTCCATGGAACAGGACAAGTCGCGTATCTGCGCCGGCTCTTTTCACCGCCGAAAACATCTGGATGGCGTCGCCCTGCCAGCACCGGTAATCTTCATCCGACTGTAACAGCAACAGCGGTGTCTTTGCGGATGGCGCCTCCTTCAACGGCGACATCGACCAGATTTTATCAAAATCTTCCCACGGATATGCGCCCATCTGCAGCCAGTTCGCATAATATCCGATATCCGTATACAGGCATTTCGTCAGGTAATTAGAAATCGAACGCTGCGACACTGCCGCCGCGAAACGATCCGTGTGGCCCACCATCCAGTTGCACATAAAACCACCATACGAACCTCCGCAGATGCCCACGCGGGTTTCATCGATATCCGGATAACGGGAAAGGACTTCATCAAACAACTCCATCAGATCATTGAAATCATCCGTTCCAAATACTTCCGTGATATCCGCATATTTTTCTCCGCGCCCGTCTGAACCTCTGGGATTTCCGTAAAATACAAAGCATCCCATCGAGGCAAGGCACTGAAATTCATGAAAAAACGCGGTTCCGAGAACACCCTTAGGTCCTCCGTGGATTTCAAAGACTGCCGGATACTTCTTACCCGGCTCATAATCTGCCGGGCAGATCACATAAGCCTCCATCTCATACCCATTCTTTCCCATATAACGGAATGATTGCGGTTCCTGCACCGTATGAGACTTCAGATACTCATCATTAAAAAATGTCAGTCTGGTCTCCACGCCTGACTCCAGATCAACCTGGTATAACTCGGCCAGGTGCTGGCCACGCATAGCCGTAATCACACAAACCGGTCTTCCGCCTTCCTGCGGATACCTGATGTCAAAACCACAGACTGCCCCTGGCTCTCTTGTGATGACTGTGATCGCGCCTTCCCGGTCAAGAGCCGCCAGAGAAGAGTCGCCCCAGGATGTACGAATCATGTACAGAAGTCCGTCCTCCTGCTGCCAGCCCATAGCCTTTCCTGCACCCATCTTTGCATCGCTTCCCACAGAATTTCCGATCATCATATCATGGAAAGGCAGCTCTGTCACAATATCTTTCTCCAGATCATACCGGTAAAACCGCGGATTTTTTCCCATCCGTTCCCTGGTCATTCCTGCATAAAACAGCTCGTGATTTCCTGTAAAGCAGACATGATCCGTATTATGCTTTCCAACACCGGAAAGTTCCCGGATCGTCCCGTTTACCAGATCATAGATAAGAATCCCCCATTCCGTAGGACGGATGCTGTCATAACAGGGACCACAAAACGCCACATGTCGATGATCCGGAGATACATCCCAGGAGATAGTCTCAAAATATTCCGGTGTGATCCGCTCCATCTTAGTTTCTCCCTCCCGGAAAATATAGAGAGCCGGACGTTTTTTATTGACAACACCTTTTCCATTAAACCGGAACGGAAGTTCATCAAAGATATGATAATCTTTTCCCTCCACAGCCATTTCCCGGCTGTCTTCGGTCTGTCTCTTTGCAGGCGTATCATCCGCCGTTTCCGCAACAAGCCATCTGCCTTCTCCCAGAGAAAAGATTTTATCAGCCTTTCCCGGAACAGTCATATATCCTTCCGCCTCGCCGCCCTTTACTGAAATCGAGTAGAACTTTGTTTCTTTTGTGTCCTCTTTGCCCTGTACGTCACGGTCAGAGGCAAACAGGATCGTCTCCGCATCCAGCCATACGGCTGTCCTTACCCCGCCGCACTCAGCCATGAGGCGGTTCGTCCGGTCTGCAAGGTCAGTCATCCAGAGCGCACTGTGATAGCTGTTTTCTTCGGCATCTGCCTGCTTCACGATATAGCATACCTTCGCAGCATCCGGTGAAAGAACTGCTTCTGAAAGGAACCGGAACTGCATCAGATCTTCCTTCACAACCGGTAATGTTTCTTTGCTGTTCACCTTATTCCACCCCGCTTTCCCGGTCGCCCTTCAAATGGACGTCCATCCAGTTTAAAATCTCCCGCATCCGCACAATCCGGTTTCCTGGTTTGCCGGAACGCGATAACTCATGATTTTCCCCATGAAGCAGGCACAGACGCGTTTCCACCCCCAGAATCTTGAGCGCCGCAAACATCTGCATCCCTTCCGCCATGTTACAACGGTAATCCTCGTCCGAGTGAACAAACAGCGTCGGCGTGTGGCAGTTTCCTATATATCGAATGGGTGAATGAAACCACAGTTTCGCCGCATCCTCCTTTGTAAAAACTGCCTGATTATCCTTAGTAAATGTATGACCGATATCGGACATATGTTCAAACGAAATCCAGTTGGCAATGGATCGCTGCGAAGCCGCAGCCGCAAACCGATCGGTATGACCGATGATCCAGTTTGTCATAAATCCGCCGTAGGAACCGCCGGTGACTCCTACTCTGGATGGATCAATATCCGGCTCTTTTTCCAGAACATGATCGGTAAATTCCATCAGATCCTCATAATCCACTGTACCATACCGGCCATTAATATCACCAAATTCCGTTCCAAAACCATCCGAACCATGCGGATTGGTATAAAAAACGAAATACCCCTCTGAGGCCCACATCTGCATCTCATGATGAAACACTGTGCCAAAGACTGTCCTCGGACCACCATGAATATTTAAAATCGCCGGATATTTCTTTCCCTGCTCATATCCTGCTGGTTTCATGATCCAACCTGTGATCTTGCTGCCATTTTTTGCCGTAAAACTTAATTCTTCCGGAACCGATATCTGCCACCGTCCCATATCGTTCCGATCCGTGATCCGTTCTCCATCCAGATAAAGTTCCGCCAGCCGGTTATCGTAAAAACCGCAGCAGACAACGCTTCCATCCGGAGCAACATCAAAGCTGTCGCACGAACCTTCTTTTGTAACAACGCTTTCCAGATCTCCGCTCCGGTTAATGGAATACAGATACGCGGAATGGCCGTGCGTAGTCACGAACCAGCAGACACCGTCCCCGGTTTTCACTGTCCTTCCGCCGCCAAGTCTCGCATCGCTCCCGACGCTGCTGCTCCCGCTTCCAAAATCATAACCAGTCAGGAATCTCATCTCCCCGGTTTTCAGATCCATCCTGTAAAAATCCATATATTTCGAATTTCCATGTGGATTATCTTCTGCTGAAGTAATTAATGCTTCATCGTCTGCCCAGAAAGAGAGAAGTCCGGTACGCCTTACATCCTTTTCCAGCAGGCAGCGTTTCTCCCCCGTTTCACTATCGTAGAGATATACGCCCGGCCAGGCACCGCGAACATCACGCCACGGATAAGCCTGGTAAAGTACGCGGCTCCCACGGACAGAAAACTCACTGACCTCCTCGGTATCTCCGGATATCTTTGTCAGCTTTCCGCTCCTCTTATCCCACAGATACAGACCTCTCCGCTTTCCGTTGGTAAATCCTTTTCCATTAAACCAAAACGGTATCTCGTCCACGATCTCCCAGGCAGGATCTGTCTCCTCGCTTCCTTCCATCTGTTCCATGGCAGTCACAAGGTAACGATCCTCTCCCACATAATACACGCTGTCTGTCCGGACAGGGAGCTCAAAACTTTTTCCGGCTTCGCCTCCATTCAGAAAAATCTCATAAAAGCAGGTTCCTGTATCCTTTTTCTCTCTGCCGGCCGGGAATATCAGACTTTGATCTCCGGTCCAGGCATAACTTTTCACATCCCCTGCGGTTGTAAGACGTAATGTTTTTTTCTCCGCCCTGTCATAAACGTAAAGATCGCCCTGATAGGCATTCTTTTCTTCGTCCACTCGAGAAACGACAAATGCGATCTTTGTTCCATCCGGAGAAAATCCCGGCTGGCTGACAAACTGAAAGTCGCACAAGCTCTCGATCTTTATTGGTTCCAATCTTTTATCCTCCTGATTTCCATATCCGTCCCCGTGATCGAGCAGGAGGCAGTTTTTTCGCATCCTGCTCGCCGCTCGGTTGCTGTGTGCCAGTGGCATCTGCACTCCGTTTCGGTCCGTCCTTAACGTGTGCCACTGGCACACAGGACCGTTTAGCAACGACCGAAGCGGAGCGTAGAACGGGTGCGGCATAAGCCGCAAAATTCCTTACCCGGCCCTGCGCATAAAAAGCCGATCAGAACACACTGCGCTCTGACCGGCAAAAATGATCATTCGCTGAGGAAACACGATACAACATGTCCCGGGCTGACTTCTTTTAACTGAGGCTCCGCTCCATGACATTTTTCTGTCGCGTAAGCGCAACGATTTGCAAAACGGCAGGCCGCGGGCGGTTCAATCGGTGACGTAATCTCGCCCTTTAAAAGGATCCTTTCTCTCCGATTATCCAGAGACGGGATCGGGATCGCCGACAGCAGTGCCTGCGTATAGGGATGTGTCGGATGGGCAAACAATTCCTCCGCCGGTGCCATTTCAATCAGTTTACCCAGATACATAACGGCAATATCATCCGAAAAATGGTTTACGACCGACAGATCATGGGTAATAAACATATAAGTCAGTCCCATCTTCTTCTGCAGTTCTTTCATCAGATTCAGAATCTGTGCCTGAATCGATACATCCAGTGCCGATACCGGCTCATCGCATACAATGAACTTGGGATTTAACGCCAGCGCGCGGGCAATCCCGATTCTCTGACGACGTCCGCCGTCCAGTTCGTGAGGATAGGTATTGATCAGCCGGTTTGCAAGTCCAACTGTCTCCATCAGCTCCTTCACACGCTCCAGACGCGCGTTCGGGTCACGGATGATTTTATTGATCTTCAGTGGATCTGCAATGATCTGACCCACGGTTTTGCGCGGATTCAGACTGGAAAACGGGTCCTGGAAGATGATCTGCATCTCGGTACGTTTCCTGCGCATCTGTTCTTTGGAAAGTTTCAGCACATCCTGTCCTTCAAAAAGCACTTCTCCGGAAGTCGGCTCCAGCAGACGCAGAATCGCGCGACCGGTCGTCGATTTTCCGCATCCGGACTCGCCTACAACGCCGAGTGTCTTGCCATGATCAATAGAAAAGGTGACATCATCGACTGCATGCAGCATCCCTTTGGGTGTCTGGAAATATTTCTTCAGATTTTTCACTTCAAGCAACGGCTGTGTACTCATCGCGTTCCCACCTTCCTTTCACCGATATTATCTTTATTGTACAGATGGCATTCCACATAATGAGTATCGTTGCGATACGTACGCTGCGGTTTTTCCGTCTTGCAGATCTCCATCGCATACTCACACCGCGGGCAGAAAGCGCATCCCTTCGGCAGATTACTGGGATCCGGCATCAGGCCACGGATGGGCTTCAACTCTGCCTGACGATTCTCCAGATTTGGCAGGGAGTTAAACAACCCTTCTGTGTATGGATGACGCGTCTCACGGAAAATATCTTCCAACGTGCCGTGCTCGATCACATGCCCGGCGTAAATAACCGAAACCTTATCACAGATCTCAGCAACGATTCCCAGATCATGTGTGATCATCAGCATTGAAGTGTTGTATTTTTCTCTCAGTTCCTTCATCATCTCAAGGACCTGAGCCTGAATCGTCACGTCAAGAGCTGTCGTCGGCTCATCGGCAATCAGGAGCTCCGGGTTGCAGGCAAGAGCCATGGCGATTACCACACGCTGCTTCATACCGCCGGAGAACTGATGCGGATATTCAATGCCACGGGCTGCCGGTATTCCAACCAGCTCCAGCATCTCCCTTGCCCGCTTGATTGCCGCCTGCTCACCGCCCTTTTCATGAAGTTTGATAACCTCAGCAATCTGCTTTTCCACTGTCACTACCGGATCCAGAGACGTCATCGGATCCTGGAAAATCATCGCGACAACTTTGCCTCGCAGATCATGCATTTCCTTCTCACTCATGGAAAGGATGTCCTTTCCGTCAACCTTGATGCTGCCGGATACGACAACTCCCGGAGGAGACTGGATCAGCTTTAGCAACGACAATCCCGTCGTCGTCTTTCCGGCGCCGGTCTCTCCCACCAGACCGAGCGTCTGTCCGCGCTCGATCTCCAGATCCAGCCCGTTTAATGCCTGAACCACGCCGTAATCGGTGCGGAACTCTACTACAAGGTCTTTGATCTCAGCGGTCAGATCCTTTTCTCCGGCTGCCGCTCCTGTATTTTCCTTCTTTTTATCTTCGCTCATCCTGGCACCTCCTTAACGCAGTCTGGGATCGAGCGCATCACGAAGTCCGTCACCCAGCAGATTCAGAGAAAGGATCGTAATCATGATGGCAAGTCCCGGGAACAGGCACATGTAGCTGTAATCACGGATATATGTACGCGCGGACGACAGCATGGCCCCCCACTCTGGTCTGGGAGCCGGGATACCAAGTCCCAGGAAAGAAAGACCGGCAATCGACAAAATTACACTTGCTACTTCCAGAGTAGTCTGGACAATAATCGGCGCCAGACTGTTTGGCAGGACATCATGGAAAATGATCGTACTGTCTTTCGCCCCGATCGCCCGCGCAGCCTCCACATACTCCGCGTCACGCACCGGCATGACCGCGCCGCGGACAACACGGGCAAATTTAGGTACGGACGAAACCGCCATCGCGATAATCAGGTTGGTAATCGAGTTTCCCAGAGACGCAACGATACATATCGCCAGGAGGGTACCCGGTATCGCCAGAAAAATATCCATAATACGCATGATAACCATATCAACCCTACCGCCGAAATATCCTGACGCAGAGCCCAGAACCAGACCAATCGCCAGGGAGATAATAACCGTAATAACTCCAATCGACAAAGACGTCGACGTTCCGTAAAGCACACGGATCAGGATATCCCGTCCCATCTCATCTGTCCCAAACGGGTGCTGTGCAGAAGGACCCTGTAATGTATTGGCATAATCCGTTTTAATCACCTGTGTATCATAATCAAATACGATCGGAGCAAATATTCCGATCAGAACCAGCATAATCACAATAATCAGGCCCAGAACAGCTGTTTTATTCCGGCAAAGACGTTTCCAGACTTCCAGAACCTGACTTTTTTTCTTTTCCGAACCGATATCGGCAGTTGTATTTCCAGCATCTTTGTTCATGGCTTTTCCTCCTTTCTATTTGTACTGTGCCTTGATACGCGGATCAACAAATCCGTAGATCAGGTCTACCAGCAGATTGACAAGCGCAAAGCCAATAGCGAAAATGATGATACAGCCCATGACAGAAGGGATATCACGTCCCTGGATCGACTGAATCATATAACGGCCAATGCCAGGCCACGCAAACACGCTTTCCGTCAATACGGAACCGCCCAGCATCTGTCCGATCTGGATACCAATGACCGTGATCGTCGGAATCAGCGCATTTTTTAACGCATGATCTGTGATAACCTCACGCTCCGGCAGACCCTTCGCCCGAACAGTACGGATATAGTCCTGACGAATGGTTTCCAGCATCGAGCTTCTCGTCGTACGGGCGATTGACGCCATATGCATAAATCCAAGGGCAATGGAAGGCAGTACCAGACTTCGTATGCCCTGATCCGCACCGGAGACAGGAAACCATCCCAGCGTAACCGCGAACAGAAGGATCAGAAGAAGTCCCATCCAGAACACCGGCATAGATATACCGATCAGTGATATAAACATACTGATGCCGTCAAATAACGTATTTTGTTTAATCGCAGCCAATACTCCCAGAGGAAGCGCGAGAATAATGGCAACCACTGTAGAAGTCAGAGCAAGTACAATCGTATTGGGCAGACGTGCCCACACCTCCTCGCTCACCGGATCGCCGGTTTTATAAGAAGTACCCAGATCTCCCTGCACCAGACCGGCCATATAACGGCCATAACGGACCAGCAGCGGGTCATCCAGTCCCATTTCCTCACGCAAAGCCTCGATCGCCTCCACGCTCGCCTCCTCGCCGAGAATCGTTTTCGCGGGATCACCCGGCGCGAGATCGAGAATACAAAATACCAGCAGTGTAACGCCGATCAGAACCGGGATCAGAGCTAACAGACGTTTTATGATAAATTTGGTCATCTCTTGTGCATTTCTCCTTCCTGCATATTGAAAAACTTTCTTATTATAAGAACGGGAAATCCAAATAGATTCAGATTTCCCGTTCCCATAAGACAGAGGGAACCTTCTGCATCTGACCCCCTCGCCTGTTCTTTATTCAACAATCGGTTCGTAATCCCGTCTTATCAGTTCCATCCAAACAGCTCGTAACGAGTATTGCCTCCCGCGTTCAGATTGAAGCCTGTGATATCAGAATTATATGCGCGCATATTGTTGGTCATATACAGCGGAACCTGCGGGCAGTTTTCATTCAGAGCCTTACTGAGTTCTTCAAGCACTGCCACGTTTTCTTCCGGATCAACCGTAGCCTTCGCCTTTTCGATCAGAGCGTCAATCTCCGGATCGTTGGTACGGGTCTTGTTAGAAGCGCCGATCGAACTGGAATGATATACGCCCTGTACGTACTGCAGCAGGGTATTTGCCGTGTATCCACCAATTGCCGCATCATAATCACCTTCCGCGGTCTTATCAAGGTAGGTAGCCAGATCCATGGACTCCAGCTCGATATCGATACCAAGGTTTTCCTTTAAGCAGCTCTGTACCACCTGACCGGCACGCAGCTTTCTGTCATCGGAGCAGATCAGCTTAAAGCCACAGTTTGCCGGATCTAATCCAGAAGCAGCCAGATACTCCTTCGCCTTTTCCACATCATAAGTCGGAGCACCCTCATCCGTAGTACCAGGGAAGGTTGTAGGAGTCATCGAATCACAGGAGCTGCCGCCGCCGTTTAACGCAACCTGCACAATCGCATCCTTATCGATTGCGGAAGCAATCGCTCTGCGGAAATCGATATTGTCGAACGGAGCTCTCTCATTATTGATCATCATCCAGCTCTGAGAAGTACTCTCCGCATTATATACGGTTACGCCATCTGTCTCAGCAAGACGGCTCATATCCGCGGTCTCAACCTCAACGATCAGATCAACCTCACCGGCTTCCAGAGCCATCGTCCGGGATGCGCCCTCCGGAATGATCTTCCAGGTTACTTTCTTAATCTCCGGCTCGCCCTTAAAGTAATCCGCATACGCTTCAAATTCGAGACTCTCGCCCTTATTCCATGCCGTCATAATATAAGGACCGGTACCAATGGGTTCCTTGTTAAAATCATGACCGCTCTCAATCAGATCTGCCGGAAGAATGGCATTGCCGTGATGAGTCAGTGCTGCGAGCAGTCCGGAATCCGGGCCATCTGTGATGATCTTAACCGTGTAGTCATCAACAACCTCTACTTCTCCTGCCGCATACTGGGAAACCTGTGGAGACTCTGTGCAAAGATCCAGAGAAGCCTTAACGTCCTTTGCGGTCATTTCTTCTCCGTTATGGAACTTCACGCCCTCTTTCAGATGGATAATCCACTCGGTATCGCTGGCAATCTCATAACTGTCAGCCAGATCCTCTTTTACTTCCTGATTCTCATCCATGTAGAACAGGCAGTTATAAGTCATCTTATTGATATAATCGCCGGCTACCGCATTATGAAGATTGGATGTAACACTCGGAGTTTCATTTGCCGTAGCAATGATAAGTGTGTCCTTTCCGCTGGAGCCACCCTCCGTAGAAGCAGCCGTATCACCGCTTGCAGCCGCCTGGGTTGTCGTTGTTCCGGAAGAAGAGCCACCTGAGGAAGAGGAAGATCCGGAACCGCAGCCTGCCAGCAGACCGGCAGCCAGTGAAAGAGCTAAAACCGGCGCCAGAAGCCTAAAACTTTTTTTCATAATACTTAATCTCCTTTCTTTTTTGTAACAAGTTTGCAATTATGCCAGAAGCAGATCCCATGACCATCCCCCTGAGCCACCATGATCACCTGTCATATATGTCTCTAATATTAAAAAACATGGGAACTGAGCGATTCTGCTATCACGATAATCATACAACACTTTACTAGACAAAAGTATAAAAGCCGATGGCTCCTTTATCAAGCATATTTTTCTTTTTCCTGAACAACCATGTTTCTTTCTGTCACAATTTTCGTTTACTAATCCAGATTTATTTTATCAATAAAAGGGGGCTATTCCATAAGATATACTTCCCCGCTGACTTTTTATTTGCAGGCTATGGAACAAAAATATACGGCCGACCGGAAACTGCCATTGTCTCCTGTCAGCCGTAATCCATCCGTTGCAATTATTCTGTTCTGCTGTCTTTATCTGCCATTTCTTTTACGGTTTCCTCATCCACCAACGCCAGAGTAAACCAGAACTCAACGCCGCCATCGACATTCTGTACTCCACAGCTCTGATGATGGGCATCCATAATCGCCCTGACAATCGACAGGCCAATCCCGCTGCCGCCATATTCCCGGGTCCTTGCTTTATCTACCTTATAAAATTTCGTCCACAGATTGGGGATGGATTCCTCCGGGATGGATTCGCCCGTGTTATACACCGTGACTCTCGCAAGGTCTCCGATCTTCTCAACCGTAAAGCGGATCCTGCGCCCGTCATTCACATGATTCAGCGCATTATTAAAATAATTAATAACAACTTCCTCAATCTTAAACTCATCCGCATAGACATAAACCGGCTCCTCACAGACGACCTCCACCTCCACTTCTTTCTGCTGTGTCAGAATCGAAGCAGAATTGATCAGACTGCGAATCAGCTCCGCAATATCAAATGTCTCAAATACGGGAGTGTCATTTCCAAATTCCAGGGCTGTCAGTGTCAGCAGCTGCTTTACCATCTTGTTCATCTTGTTGGCTTCATCCATGATAACTTCACAATAATAATTGCGGCTGTCTTCATCCTCCGCCATACCCTCGGTCAGACCCTCGGCATATCCCTGAATCAGCGCGATCGGCGTTTTCAACTCATGCGACACATTGGCAATAAACTCCTTGCGCATATCGTCAATCTCGATTTTCTCCTGGATATCATGCTGAAGCCGGATATTGGCCTCCTTCAGTTCTCCGATAGTCTCCTTTAACTTCTCGGAGAGCACATTCATACTGTGACCCAGCACTCCTACCTCATCCAGCTCATTGCCTTCATAATGCACGTCAAAATCCAGTTCAGACATCCGCTCGGAAAGCGTAGCCAGCTTCATGATTGGCTCCGTCATGCGGCGCGTCACAAAATACATGATCACACAGCCCAAAACCAGAATTACGATGCCGACACCACTTGTAAATTTATTTGCCAGTCCCACACTTTCACGAATACTTGCCAGAGGCATCTGCATCATAAACTGTGTGTTCATATCAGAGAAATATCCCCATGCCTCCAGATAACTGGCATTGTATCGCGGATCGTTGGTTCTGATGATCTGATAATTATCATATTCGGCAAGTACCGTTTCACTGTTGTCGCCCTGTCCCAGGATATATCTCACAAGCTTTTGTGCCAGAAAATCGCTTTCTCTCCCAAAATCCAGCATGACCTTTCCGGTTGAGCTGTCAATCAAAATGATCTTGATATTATTTTTTTCGCTGTAATCGCGAATGGTACTGATCAGAAATCCCTGCAGTTCCTCCTGGACATCTTCATCTACAGAATCTTCCGCAAAAGCATCTTCATTAGCGGCAGCCGGCCGGTCACCCTTTTTGATCGTCTTCTGCGGCGGAGCCAGTTCGCTCCAGAGGTCCCATTCACGGGTAAGTTCCCGGCTGAGCACATCTTCAATCGATTCGCCGTTATTTACCCGTTCCATAATCGCCGCGTTCATATCGTCATAAGCGCGTTCCATCACCTTTAACTTCTGGTTCGTGTAATAATTTTCCAGAAAACAGTTATTCACCGCCAGAATCGCCAGAAGCATCACCGCCACCAGCCCGATGAAGATCAGCATGATCCTGGTTCTGATTGACCGTTTCATGCCGTCACCTCGAATTTATAGCCCATCCCCCATATGGTCTTGATATAATCGCCCTTTTCTCCCATCTTGCTGCGCAGCTTCTTTACATGCGTGTCAATCGTACGGGCGTCGCCAAAATAATCATAATTCCAGACATGGTTGAGAATCTTCTCCCGTGACAACGCGATCCCCTGATTTTCAATAAAATAGGTCAGAAGCTCAAATTCCTTAAAACTAAGCTCAATCGGTTTCCCATCAACGGTAACCTGATGCGCCGCCTTATCCAGACGGATACCACCCACCTCAGTTGCCTCCGTCACCGAGACCTGGCTTCGCCTGAGGATCGCCTCGACCCGGGCCACCAGAATCTTGGGACTGAATGGTTTGGAAATATATTCATCAACCCCCAGGTCAAACCCCTGAAGTTCATCTCTTTCCTCTCCACGCGCCGTCAGCATGATAATCGGCACCTTTGAGTACTGGCGGATCGTCTTGCAGACCTCCCATCCATCCATCTTTGGCATCATAACATCCAGAATAATCAGAGTAATATCCTTATCTTTAAAAAAAAGGTCGACAGCCTGCTTGCCGTTCTCCGCTTCCAGAACAATGAATCCTTTCACTGTCAGAAAGTCTTTTACAAGTTTACGCATCCGGGCTTCATCATCGACCATAAGTATTTTCAGCTGTTCCATAATAATAACCTCCTTGTGCGACTATTTTAACAAATCACTTTCATGATTTCCACCTTTTCACAGACATTTCACAAAGAAGATTGGGATGAGCTTCCCTATAAGATAAAAAGCGGTGAGAGATCAGACTCCCACCGCATCATTTTAAATTTCGGAAATCTCGATACCCAGCTCCTCCAGCTGCTTTGCGTCTACCGGTGACGGCGCCTCCGTCATCAGACAGGACGCATCCTTAACCTTCGGAAATGCGATTACTTCACGAATACTGTCACAGCCGCCCATCAGCATTGCCACACGGTCAAGGCCGTAGGCAAGACCGGCATGAGGCGGAACTCCGTACTTAAACGCCTCCAGCAGGAATCCAAACTGTTCCTGTGCCTTCTCCGGTGTAAAGCCCAGCACTTCAAACATCTTAGACTGAATATCGCTCTGGTGGATACGAACTGAACCACCGCCAAGTTCCGTACCGTTCAGCACGATATCGTACGCTTTCGCGCGAACAGCTCCCGGATCAGAGTCGATCAGATGCCAGTCCTCATCCATAGGCATCGTAAATGGGTGATGCATCGCCACAAAACGCCCCTGTTCCTCGGAATATTCCAGCAGCGGGAATTCAGTCACCCAAAGGAAACGGAAGTCATCTTTCTTAAGCAGACCAAGCTGACCGGCAAGCTCCACGCGTAGTGCGCCCAGCACATCCCATACAACTTTCTTTTTATCTGCCGCAAAGAGCAGCAGATCTCCAGGCTCTCCGCCCATGGCGGCAATCAAGGCCGTCATCTCTTCCTCCGTCATAAATTTGGCAAACGAAGACTTGCGGCTGCCGTCCGGCTGGATCGCAATATAAGCCAGTCCCTTTGCTCCGTATCCCTTCGCGAACTCAACCAGCGCGTCGATCTTTTTGCGGGGCATCGCGCCCTGCCCCTTCGCGTTGATTCCACGCACCGTACCGCCAGCCTCAAGTGCATTACGGAACACAACAAACTCACTGCCTTTTACCACCTCGGAAACGTCGGTAAGTTCCATGCCAAAACGAATATCCGGCTTATCGGAGCCATAACGGTCCATCGCTTCCTGCCAGGTCATCCGCGGTATCGGCAGCGGGATCTCAATATTTAAAATTTCCTTAAACAGCTTATGAATCAGGCGTTCATTGACATCCAGCACATCATCGACATCTACAAAGGAAAGCTCCATGTCGATCTGGGTAAACTCCGGCTGCCGGTCCGCCCTCAGATCCTCATCCCGGTAACATCTCGCAAGCTGAAAATAGCGGTCGTATCCCGCGCACATCAGCAGCTGCTTGAACAGCTGCGGGGACTGCGGCAACGCGTAAAAACACCCCGGATGTACACGGCTCGGCACCAGATAATCGCGGGCGCCCTCCGGCGTACTCTTAATCAAGGTAGGAGTTTCAATCTCTAAAAATCCCTCCTCCGCAAGAAACTGGCGGGTCAGAACCGCGATCCGACTGCGAAGCATCAGATTTCTCTGCAGATCCGGCCGGCGCAGATCGAGGAAACGGTATTTCAGACGAAGTTCCTCTTTGGTCTTTGAATTTTCTTCAATCGGGAACGGCGGTGTCTCAGACTCAGAGAGGATACGCAGGCTCTCCGCGCGCACCTCGATGGATCCGGTTGCCAGATTCTGATTGACCGCGCCGGTACGGGCTTCCACCCGTCCCACGACAGCGATAACAAACTCGCTTCTCAGTTTTTCTGCTTTTGCGAAGCTCTCAGTCCCACAATCCTTTTCCTCAAAAATAATCTGCAGAATCCCGGAGCGGTCTCTCAGATCTACAAAGATGATTCCGCCCTTATTTCTGTTTTTCTGCACCCAGCCCATAACAGTCACTTTCTGGCCGATATCGGCAGTGCCAAGTTCCGTACACCGATGAGACCGTTTCAGTCCCAGCATTGATTCTGGCATGGTAGTTTTCCTTCTTTCTTAAATTCGGTCAAGATTTTGATCCCAACACCATTTTTCCATAAATAATAATCAATTGATCTATTTTAATGCTTCCCGGTAAAATTCCACAAATTCTGTATAACCATCCTTTGACAGCTGATCCTTCTGGAATTTTTTATTTTTATTCATCTGAGACACCAGAATCTGGCAGCCCGCTTTCCGTTCCTCCATCGCCTGCTTCATGATACCGGTCAGGCGTTCGTGATCCATCCCCTTTTCGATCAGATAAGCTTTCCTCGGCGCCTGTCTGGCATCAACACCGCCCTGATCCATGAGGATCGTGATGATACGCTCAAAGCCAATGGAAAACCCACAGGCCGGAGTTTTCTGACCGGTAAACTTACCGATCATCTCATCATAACGTCCTCCGCCGGCGACCGAACCACCAAAGCCCTCCATCGAAACCTCAAAAATCGTTCCCGTATAATAAGACATTCCTCGTACTAAGGTCGGATCAAATTCCAGTTTAAATTCCGTCTCGGCCACTCCGGTCACCGTGTCCATGATGCCGGCAAGATTCTCCGTTACCGCTTTGGGCATCACGCTGTCCAGTCTGTCGCCAAGCGCACGCACAGCCGCAACAGACGTGCCGGTATCCGCCAGAAGACTGACGTATTTCTCCACGCTGTCCGCCTCATAACCCAGCTCCAGAAGTTCCGCTTTCACACCGTCCGCGCCGATCTTGTCCATCTTGTCCAGCGTAATGAAGACCTGATCCATCGATTCCTCCGGGAACCCGCTGTAAAGCGCCATCCCCTTTAAGATCCTGCGGTCATTGATCCGTACAGTAAACGCGTTTTTCGGGCAGATTTTCCCCAGAGCCGCCGTCGTTGCCAGGATCAGTTCGATCTCCGCCATGCTTCCGGCCTCGCCAAGGATATCGATATCACACTGGGTAAACTGGCGAAATCTTCCCTTCTGAGGACGATCCGCACGCCATACGCTCCCCATCTGAAGCGCCTTGAACGGCGACTGCAGCTGTGACGTGTTATTGGCATAATAGCGGGAAAGGGGCAAGGTCAGATCATACCGCAGACCACTGTCAGCAAGATCATTTTCCTCCCGGGCCGCTTCCAGGTTCAGCTTCTCTCCGCGTTTTAATATTTTAAATATCAGCTTTTCATTGTCTCCCCCCTGCTTGCTGGTCAGATTCTCAATGTGTTCCACACAGGGAGTCTCTATCTGAGTAAATCCAAAACTCTGATAGGTCTCACAGATCTGGTTCATCACATATTCGCGGACCCTCATCTCTGCCGGAAGTACATCCCGCATTCCGGTTACAGGTTTCTTTTTTAATGCCATGATTCTTGTTTCTCCATTATTCTGTCTTTTTATAGGAAACGTCATAAATCTTTTCCTTATGATGTTTCCTGCGCCGATTTTTGCTGCATGTAAATGCAGATTCTACCTCTCAAAAATCGTGCGCATCCTCCCGGAGGGATTATAGTAAACGGCAAATTTATTTGTCGTTTACTATAATTCGGGTATGCTGCCGGATTTTCCTTCGCTCCCCTGTGCAGCTACCATGCTCAAAGATACCACGAATTTCCACAAATATCAAGACTGTAACAGCGCTACAGCAGACTCTCTTTTCTCGCAATCATTTCATCGATACGCGCAATATACTGCTCCACGTTCTTGACATTTTCTACCCGTTCGATCCTGCTCTCTCCCGCGAATACCCTTTTTGTCGAAGTCCCCGCTCCGCAGCCGATAATCGTCTGCCGTTCTTCCATAATCAGAATGTTATACAGACACGCCTTCCCCGGCGCCGCATAACCGACATTTTCAAAATTACCGGCCATATTTTTCTGCCGGTACAGATAATAAGGTTCCAGACCCATCCCACGCGCACAGGCAGCGGTCAGATCGATCATCTCCTGGGTATTCGTAATCTTCAGATCCCGGTACACCTCTTTCATTGTATTCAGCCGGGCCGCGCGTTTGATTGCAAGCGAATGAACCGTGACGCTGTCCGGGGCAAGTTCGCGGACCTGCTCCATCGTGTCCCGCAGATCGTCCAGATCTTCCTCCGGCAAACCGCAGATCAGATCCATATTGATATTATCAAAACCCAGACTTCTGGCCAGCCAGAATTTATCCTTTACTTCCTGCACGGTATGCCTGCGCCCGATCAGATCCAGCGTCGCCTGCTTCATCGTCTGCGGATTGATCGAGATCCGCGTGACCCCGTACCTTTTCAACACACGCAGTTTTTCCTCCGTAATGCTGTCCGGGCGGCCCGCCTCTACCGTAAACTCCCGCACAGATGTAAAATCAAAAGTTCCCCTCACTTTTGCCAGCAGCCGGTCCAGATCCTCCGCGGGCAGAGAAGTCGGCGTCCCTCCTCCAAAATAAACCGTATTCAGCGTACAGCCACGTTTCTTTGCCGCGATATAATCCAATTCCCGAAACAGAGCTGTGAAATAATCACTGATCTTATCCTTCCACTGACTGATCGGATACGATGTAAAAGAACAGTACAGGCATGTCGTCGGACAGAAGGGAATCCCTACATAAAGACTGTACCCATCCGTATAATCAATCGAAGAGAGAAGTTCCCGCTCACGACAGGCGATTTCTACGCTGAGCGCTGCCTTTTCGTCGCTGCACTCATAACATTCCTTCATATGCCGGAAAATGGTTTGCGGCTCCCAGCCCTCATCCAGCTTTGTCATAGCGATCTTGGTCGGCCGGATCCCCGTCAGACTCCCCCAGGGCAGCGTCCTTTGGGTACGCGCGGTCAGCATCTCATAAAATCTGCGCTTAATGCGGTTTTTGGTCTCAACACGCTGATCCGGAACTGCTTCGATAGTCACCGGCTCTTCCCCGGAAAAGCCAAGCCGTAAAACACTTCTGTCCTCATTCCAGACACCCTCAACAGAAAATTCCATCTCAGGCTCTGCCTCATGGCAAAAAGTCCGGCCCGGATAAAAAGCCATCAGAAGCTCCCGGATATCCTGTTCAAACCGCTCATCGTTTAGTAAAATCCCTATCATCTCAAATACCTGTTATCTTCCGCCACGACCATAATAAACCGCAACCGGATTGTATTTCTTTTCATATTTTATCACAGTCGGATCTCCGTGCCCCGGATAAACCATCGTGTCCTCCGGCAATGTCAGCAGACGGTCACGAATCGAACGAACAATCTCTGAGGAACTTCCGGTCGGCAAGTCTGTCCGTCCCAGGCTCCCCTCAAAGAGCGTATCTCCGCTGATGAGAATCTCCTCCGACTCGATATAGTAGCAAACGGAACCGGCCGTATGTCCCGGAGTTTCTAACACCGTCCACTCCATATCAATCAGCGAAATGACATCATTATCATGTACCAGGTGATCTGCGCGGATACTGACCTGCTTCACCCCCTGAAAACCCGTAAGATTGAGCGACGGATCCAAAAGCATCTTTTCTTCTTTCCATCCTGCCCAGATCTCACAGTCATACATTTTCTTTATCTCAGTTACCGCCATAATATGGTCAAAATGGCCGTGCGTCAGGAGGATCGCCTCCGGTCTGACCGCAAGTTCCTCACATTTTCTCCGAATCCGTTCCGCATCATCCGCCGGATCTACAATCACTGCCTGTTTCGTCTGGTTATGATACAGGACATAACAATTGGTGCTGACTGCTCCCAGCACCAATGTTTGTATTCGCAAATCGCTCATCGTTCATCCTTTCCGTCACTGCCACTGCCTGGAGCGCAATCCGGTTTCACCCCACCGTCCGGCCAATATCCAGCACGCCTTCAATCTGACGCAGCTTCTCAGTTAGCTGGGCAAGTTCCTCTTTGCCGTGAATATCAAATGTCATCACAATCGTTGCTTTTCCCTGTTTATTTGTCCGCACATTCAAAGACGTGATATCGATCTGACGCTCGGTAAATACCTTCGAGATATCCACAAACATACCGATACGGTTATTCGCATAAATCTGAATCTCCGTCGAATACCGTTCTCCGGAGGCATCCCCCTCCGTCTTTGACCACTCCGCGTCAATCAGACGGACTCTCTCATCCTCAGGCAGATTAATAATATTGATACAGTCTGTGCGGTGGATCGACACGCCGCGCCCACGCGTAATAAAGCCGACAATCTCATCTCCCGGCACCGGACTGCAGCACCTGGAGAAACGGACTGCCACGTCATGAATCCCCTTTACCACGATCCCGCTCTTTGATTTTTTTGCAACCGGCGCCTTACTGGACATATTTTCCAGTTCATCCAGCACTTTCTTATCGGTGACGTCTTTCTTTTGCTTTTTCTTTAATTCCTCCTGCATCTTGTTGATGACCTGACCTTCCTTCAGGCCGCCGTGTCCCACAGACGCAAGCACGGAATCCCAGTCGCGAAACGCGTAGCGCGTCATCACCTTTTCCTGGAATTCAGGTTTATTTAATTCGGCAAAGTTGATGCCTTTGGCCTTACAGTAACGGTCAATCATCTCTTTGCCCTTGATGATATTGTCTTCTTTTAATTCATTCTTAAACCACTGGTTGATCTTATTTCTCGCCTGCGTCGATTTGACCAGACCCAGCCAGTCACGGCTCGGTCCCTTGGAATTCTGCGAAGTAATGATCTCGACACGGTCGCCGTTCTGGATCACATAATCAATATTGACCAGTTTGCCGTTAACACGCGCCCCTACCATCTTATTTCCTACCGCGCTGTGTACCGCATAGGCAAAATCAATCGGTGTGGAGCCACTCGGCAGATTTTTAACATCCCCCGTCGGAGTGAAACAATATACGGTATCCGAAAAAAGATTCAGGTCGTTTTTGATCAGGCTTAAGAATTCTTTGCTATCAGACGAATCATTCTGCCACTCCAGGATCTGACGCAGCCATGACATCTTTGCCGCTTCATCTCCCGCGGCGATCTTGCCGCTCCCGCTCTCTTTATATTTCCAGTGCGCGGCGATACCGTATTCTGCGGTCCGGTGCATCTCGTACGTGCGGATCTGGATCTCAAACGGCTGTCCGTTTGTCCCGATCAGCGTCGTATGCAGAGACTGGTACATATTGGGCTTGGGCATCGCGATGTAATCCTTGAAACGGCCGGGGATCGGCTTATACATCTCATGGATTACTCCCAGAGCCGCATAACAGTCCATCACCGTATCCACGATAATGCGCACCGCAAACAGATCATAGATCTGATCCAGTGTCTTATCCTGATTGACCATCTTACGGTAGATACTGAAAAAGTGCTTCACCCGGCCGTCTACTTTAGCCTTGATGCCCGCCTCTTTCATATGCTCGTTCACTTCACTGACAATATCCTGCACGAAAGATTCCCGCGCGCTTTTTGTCAGCGTAATCTTTTCCGATAATTCCTGATAAACATCCGGATGCAGATACTTTAAGGTCAGATCATCCAGTTCTACCTTGATCTTGGAAATACCCAGCCGGTCCGCGATCGGAGCGTAGATATCCAGCGTTTCCTTTGCCTTATCTCTCTGCTTCGCCGGAGACATATACTGGAGAGTGCGCATATTGTGCAGGCGGTCGGCCAGTTTTACGATAACCACCCGGATATCCTTTGACATGGCAAGGAACATCTTACGGAGATTTTCCGCCTGAATCTCCACCTTGTCCATGGACCAGGACAGCTGTGTCAGCTTGGTGACGCCATCCACCAGCAGGGCGACCTCAGCGCCGAATATCTTCGTCACATCATCCAGCGTCATGGACGTATCTTCCACAACATCATGAAGGATGCCCGCCATGATCGTCTCTTTATCCATCTCCAGATCCGCAAGAATAATAGCGACACAAAGCGGATGGATAATATACGGTTCACCCGACTTGCGTCGCTGATCCTTGTGAGCGTCCCTCGCCACCTGATACGCCTTCTCAATCATGGAAATATCATCCGAGGGATGATACTGGCGGATCTTATCAATCAGCTCCTGGTATAATACCTCCGGCCTGGTAAAGTCATCTGGTTTTTCCAGCTCGGTATCCATTTTTTTCTCTGTTGTTTCATCTATCATAGATCATGCCACCTTTACTGCGCAAACGATGAACAGTTAAGACTGATTATAAATATTTTTGTCATAAATTGCAAGCCTATCTTCTTTCTACGCACAGATACAGTTACAGGCCACACGTCAGCCAACTGACGTGTAACCTGTAACCAGATACATCAGCGCGTTGCAGATCGCCGCGGCGATATTGCTGCCACCCTTTCGCCCTCTCGCGACGATACAGGGGACCCCGGAGCGGATAATGGCTTCTTTGGATTCGATCACATTGACAAAGCCAACCGGTACGGCGATGACGATCTCCGGATGGATCCTGTCTGCAGCCATCAGTTCATTCAGCCGGATTAACGCGGTCGGCGCGTTTCCAGACGCAATCATCAGGGGACCGGACAATGCGGCCGCGTGCTCCATACTGACTGCAGCGCGGGTAATCCCGCGTTCTTTCGCCTCTCTGTCGACATCAGCATCTGCCATAAAGCAGCGAACCTGTCCATGCAAAGCCGCAAGCGCCCGTTTATTGATCCCGGACGCAGCCATATTCGTGTCCGTAACGATCGTAAATCCGCCTTTTTTCAGGACCTGTAACGCATGCTCCACAGCCTCCTGTGAGAAATACAGGTTCTTCGCATAGTCAAAATCTGCGGAGGTATGAATACAACGCCGGACAACCTGGCGTTCCTCCCAAGACCAGGAGCCTGAAGGCATTTCCTGTTCGATCAGTTCCATACTCCTTGCTTCAATTTCCTCGGGTTTCACCCACGTTATCTTATGATCCATCTGCCTTCTCCTGACTCCTGTAACCGAAATTACTGCTTTTACTGTTCACTTTCCCTGAGGATCCGGTAAACCGCGTCCATATCGAGAGAACGGCGCACCAGATCGGCCAGTTTATCATATTGGGAATTTTTGTAATCATGGACATTCTCCGGAGAAGTTTCCAGAGAAAGTCCTTTTTTGTCAGCGAGGCGACCAATCAGCTTCTCTGCCATACCCTCATGGTCGAAAAGTCCATGCAGATAGCTGCCAAAAACAAGTCCGTCCTCCCGCACCAGTCCGTCCATTCTGCCGTCCGCAAGGAGAAATACCGGAAATGCTTTCCTTTCGGCAGAGCTTTCCTCCGGCCTGACCAGATCCGTTGTCCCCATATGGATCTCATAACCGCTTACTTCAAAATCCCCGCTGTCAGGATCCAGCCGGCCGGCCGCTTCCGCGGTCAGCTTCCCCCTGATCCGTGTCCGGGTCTTCTGCTCCTCAAATACCGTGACCGACGGCAGCAGTCCCATGCCATGCGCCACCTCTCCGGCCGCACCCTCCACACCGAGAGGATCCTCCAGCCACTCTCCGAGCATCTGATATCCGCCGCAGATCCCGATAACCAGCGTCTGCTCCTCATCATTCCGGCGACGGATCTCTTCCTCAATGCCGGATGAACGAAGCCATCTGAGATCTTCCATGGTATTTTTCGTCCCGGGAATCAGGATGCAATCCGGATGACCCAGCAGATCTTTCCTTCCTACATAACGGAGCGAAACGCCATCCATCCGCTCAAATACATTGTAATCCGTAAAATTGGCAATGTGAGGCAGGCGAATCACTGCGATATCTACCACCTCTTCTGCTTCCTTCCCACGCTCTGACTCACTCAGACGCGACGACAGGCTGTCCTCATCTTCCAGATCAATCTTCTCCATCGGGATCACTCCGATCACCGGGATGTGCAGTCTCTCTTCAATCATCCGCAGACCCGGTTCCAGAATCTTACCGTCGCCGCGGAATTTATTGATCACCAGTCCCCGGATCCGTGCGCGCTCTTCTGGTTTCAGCAATTCCACCGTCCCATAAAGGGAAGCAAAGACTCCGCCCCGGTCAATATCCGCCACCAGGATCACCGGCGCCTCCGCGATTTCAGCCATCCCCATATTAACAATGTCATTCTCCCGCAGATTAATCTCCGCCGGGCTTCCCGCCCCCTCCAGTACAATCACATCGTATTCCCCGGCCAGACGGTCAAAGGATTCCCGGATCACCGGAATCATCTCCGGCTTTCTCCGGTAATATTCCATTGCGCGCATATTTCCGATCACCTCTCCCCGCACAATCACCTGGCTGCCCATCTGGCTCGTGGGTTTGAGCAGGATCGGATTCATATCCACCGTCGGTTCGATACCGGCCGCTTCCGCCTGCATTACCTGCGCGCGCCCGATCTCAAGACCATCCGCTGTGATATAAGAATTAAGCGCCATATTCTGAGACTTAAACGGAGCCGCATGCAGGCCGTCCTGCATAAAGATGCGGCAGAGCGCCGCTGTGAGAAAACTTTTTCCGGAATTCGACATCGTACCCTGAATCATGATACGTTTTGCCCGGACTCTTTTCTCTTTCTGATCCTTTTTGATTCGCTCTGTCTCTGTGATGGTTTTTTCATCTGAACCAGTCTCCAAAGAATTCTCTTTTAAAACACGTCTCAGAGTGCCCTTCCGATACCCGTGGCTGAACTCTTCATCATAAAGACAGGAACAGGCAAACTCATCCCCCAGAAACTGCCCCACCATCACGAGCGCAGTTTTGCGGATCCCCGCCGCAGCCACCTTTTGTGCAAGATGACTCAGGTCACCGGCCACCCGCTTTTCATCCTCCCAGGACGCCTTATAAACGACCGCCGCCGGAGTATCTGCCGGATACCCACCATCCATCAGTCTCCTGCACAGCGTCTCAATCTCGCTCACACTTAAAAAAATGACCATCGACGCCTGATGCGCAGCGAGAGTTTCGATCTGTTCGCCCTGCGGCACCGCCGTTCTGCCCTCCATCCGGGTCAGGATAACCGTCTGGCTGACTCCCGGCAGGGTATATTCGCGATTCAAAGAGGCCGCTGCAGCCAGAAATGAACTCACGCCCGGCACGACCTCATACCCAATTCCCAGATGATCCAGTTCCCTCATCTGTTCCCGGTGTGCACCATAAATCGACGGATCGCCGGTATGCACACGAACCACACGTTTTCCTGCACGGATTCCCGCCTCCATTACAGCAATCACCTCCGGCAGCGTCATCGTCGCGCTGTTGTAAACCACGGCGTCCTGCCGGATGTCCGATAAAATCTCCGGATTAACCAGAGAACCGGCATAGATGATGATATCCGCCTGATCGATCAGCCTTTTCGCCCGGATGGTGAGAAGATCCGGTGCTCCCGGCCCTGCCCCTATAAATACTATTTTTCCCATATTTTCCAAAATTACTCCATCCTCTCGTAGGCCACAATATGAATATCCTCAAAGGTCGGGTTTTCCTTATATACCGCGTGCGTCATCTCCAGCAGCGGAAAGAGCATCACCGCACCCGTCCCCTCGCCAAGCGCCATCCGTGCATGAATGACCGGTTCCAGCCCCAGTGCCTGCATTGCGTGTCTGCAGACCGGTTCCTTCCCCATATGAGACGCCAGCAGATAATCCGTTACCAGTGGGCAGAACTTCTTTGCCAGAAGAGCCGCCGACGCCGAGATCATCCCGTCCATCACAACCGGTATCCCATAGATGGCTCCGCCAAGCATCAGTCCGCAAATCCCGCCGATATCGAAGCCGCCGACACAGGCAAGCACCGCCAGCGGATCCTCCGGATCCGGATGGTGGATTTCCAGCCCCTGACGAATCACCTCCGTTTTGCGCGCCAGCCCCTCCGTAGAAAGGCCGGCACCCCGGCCTGCCACTGCCTTGGCTCCAAGCCCCAGCATAGCCGCCGCCACCGCGCCGGACGTCGTCGTATTACCGATTCCCATCTCTCCGACTGCAATCAGACAATATCCCATATCTTTCATCTGTCCGGCAATCCGGATCCCCGTATGAAGTGCCTCCAGCGCCTGCTCTGCCGTCATCGCCGGTCCCTTCAGGAAATTTTCCGTCCCCGCTGCCACCTTACAGTCCCAGACGCCTGTCTCATGAATCTCTCCCGATACGCCGATATCAACCGGAAAGACATCTGTATCTGCCAGAGCAGCCATGCGGTTCACACTCGCAATGCCTTTGGCGAAATTATCAGTCACAACCGCCGTCACGCTGCTGTCTGTCTGAGTCACACCCTCCTCCACGACACCATTGTCCGCGCAGAAAATCACCAGTGCTTTCTTATCAATCCTGACCTCCGGCGTTCTCTGGATCCCGGCGATCTTAATAATCAGCTCCTCCATCTCTCCCAGACCACCGATTGGCTTGGCAATCCCATCCCAGTGACGGCGGCTTTGCTCCATGCTTGCCGCGTCCGCCGTGCGCACGCCACGAAGCATCACATCTAACTGTTGTCTGTATAATGATTCCATAGATATTTTCTCCCGATGTATTACATGATCCGATTACTCCACCTTTTCCGCCGCATATCCCCGCGGAGTTACCATACGTCCGTCGATGATTCTGGTCTGAGAATTACCGATATACACGGTCGTAAACATGTCTGCCGGATACTCACGCAGTTCCTGCAACGTCATAACCTCCGCCCGTTCTTCCTCCCTGCTGATCTGCCGCACGACGCCGCAGACCCGGTTTGCCTCCATCACTGTCAGCAGGATGTTACAGGCCCGTTTCAGATAATCCGCCCGTCTGCGGCTGGCAGGATTATACAGGCAGATCACCAGATCCGCCTCTGCCGACACACGCAGCCGCTTCTCGATCTTTTCCCAGGGCGTCATCAGATCGCTCAGGCTGATCACCGCAAAATCATGCATCAGCGGCGCTCCCAATACAGCCGCTCCGGCTGTCGCCGCAGTCACACCGCTCAGGATCTTTAGCCCGCACTCAGGATACTCCGGCAAAAGCGAAATCATCAGTCCCGCCATCCCATAGACTCCGGCATCTCCGCTGCACACCATCACGACACGTTTTCCCGTCCTTGCCTGCTCAAAAACCAGACGGCATCGTTCTTCTTCTCGACGCATCGGCGTTGAGAGATATTCCTTATCCGGGAAATACCGCTTCATCAGTTCCGTATAGACGGTATACCCGATAATGATATCACACGCTTCCAGTTCACGCCAGACCTCCCGCGTGATTGAGCCCTCGCCCCCTGGTCCGATGCCGGCTATGATAATCGTATCACTTCCCGGAACCGGTGTTTTTTTCTCAGAACTGTCCTGCTCCATTCTTTTTGTTCCTCTTTCTGTATCCATATGAATCTTGATCCGGTTTACCACAAATCAGTTTTCTGTCCCTGTCATTCTTTCACAATCAGTATCGTATAGTACCCGGCGTGTTTATCCAGCTTTTCTGCTCCTTCACAAATCCGCTCTCCCGGCATCCCGCAGTTTTCTACCATCCAGACACGCTGACCGGACGCGGCGAGCAGACGCTGCACTTCTCCGATATTTTTTCCCATCTTCATGATAATCTTAGTCCCGGGAAGCTGTAAGCCCGTCCTGATCTGCTCCGGCTGTGAGAGGATATGAATCTGCTCCGCACCCTCCGCAAGACCCAGATTCAAAGCCGCAGCCGCCGCGCAAAATGAAAGTACGCTATTTACCAGACGTGTCTCATATCCGCGGGACGTTACGATCTGATGAACATACAGATATGACGCGTATAGCGTCACATCGCCAAGATTCAGAAAGCCTACGTTCTTACCCGCATTCAGATACTGACAGACTCGATCCGCAGCATTCCTGTGAGAACGCTCTCTCACCTGTGGATCGCGGGTCATCGGAAAAGGGACTCCGACACATTCTTTTCTTTCGATCTCAGGCAATGCCCGCAGGGCAATCTGCCAGGCGATACTGCTGCGGTAATCCTCGCCGGGAGTCATGATAATATCGCATTCCCGCATCACGCGCACCGCCTTGAGTGTCAGGTATTCCGGATCGCCGGGGCCGACTCCGATACCATAGAGAATGCCGTTAATCCATTTGCCGGCCGCTGTCACACACGCTCTTACTCTTCCGTCTCTATTCCGATCCGGATCTTCGGATGATCCCGCATTTTGTAATAACCCATTCGTTTCGGTCATTTCGGAATATCGCGTAAACTCCGCGTTTTTGTCCTTTTTTGCTTTTTGATCTGACAGCCCTTTCTCCCAGGCACGCACCGCATGCGAAACGTAGATTTCACGGATACCGGCATATTCTCCCAGACCTTTTAAAACACAGGTGACATCACAACCGTCTCTGATCAAACGGGACTTCCAGGAGTCCTCTCCGTCTCCCGCCATATCGTTGCGGGCATGATCCCCCGCCACGACAAGAAACGGAGCCAGGATAACCCTGCGCCTCCCGCGGGATCGCACGATCTCCAGCATGTTTTGACAGGTCGGGGAAGCCTCCACGGTACCGATTTGAATATCCGGATAACCGGCGTCATGAAAAACCCGCTGAAGCCGCTCATACGAAAAATTCGCCACATGCTCCGTCCCATGCCCCATCAGGATGATATCTGTCCTTGCATTCCGGCGACTTGCAAATTCCTCACCAATCACTTCCACGACCCGTCGGTAGTCCGCCTCATCTGTCAGAAGCGGTTCCCCGCACACAAATACCGCAAACTCATCCCGAAACCTGCGGATGGTCGCCATCATCCGGTCATATTCAAATCCACGGATCACATGCGTCGGCTGCACCAGCACATGAGTAAAACCTTCCCGGACAAGCCGCGTAAGCGCCGTCTCCACATCATCAATCTCTATCCCATCGCGTTCCCGCAGGATGCGCCGGATCGTCGGACTCGTAAAAGCCCTGCGAAATGTATATCCCGGAAACGCCGCCCGGATATCCGCCTCTATCGCTCCTATCGTCCGCTCTCTTGTTTCCTGATAACTGGTGCCAAAACTGATCACCAGAACTGCTGTTTTCATCATAATCATACCGCCTGATATTCTGTTATATTTTCCAATATAAACACATTGAGAATAGAATAACAGATTTTTCCCGTTTGGGCAATATCAGATATCCGGATTGAAACATCAGGGGAAACAGCAACAGGACGTACTTTCCTACAGAACAAAAATCCCGCCAGATGTCGAAAATCATAACATCTGGCAGGATGATATATCCTGATGCCCCCGCTATATAACCTGCCAACGGCAGTTTTTTCATATGCTATGATTAAAAGCAGAAGGGACAATGATGAAAAATCGATCATCGTTGTCCCTTCCGTGATTTTAAAAATGAGATTTATTTCCCTTCATAAACAATCGCTGATTCTACCGGATATCCCTCCAGCACACTACGCCCATTCAGACCTGCGAGTTCCATGATAAAGCAGATCTTGACGACCTCTCCGCCAAGCTGCTCGATCATACCTGTGATCGCTTTGATCGTCCCGCCGGTGGCGATCAGATCGTCGATCACGACTACCTTCTGCCCCGGTTTAATCGCATCTCTGTGCATCTCGATCTCCGCCGAACCATACTCAAGATCGTATTTCGCAGAAATCGTCTCCCGCGGGAGTTTCCCCTTCTTGCGAACCGGGATAAACGGCTTCTTCTCGGCATAGGCAACCGGCATCCCAAAGATAAATCCGCGGGACTCCGGACCCACAATCACATCATAGTCGATACCCTTCAGCATGGACCGCAGACTATCGATCGCCAATGTCAGGCCATCCGCGTCCTGGATGATGGACGTCACATCCCGGAACATAATCCCCGGTTCCGGGAAATCCGGGATACAGGTTACATAATCTTCCAGTGTTTTCATAAAATCACAATCCCCTTTTTGTCATAATTTATCCTGAGCGGCTTCATCAGCCTCACTGAAAAACTTTCATCAGATTAGCCACTTCCTGTCGGCTCTCGGCCTCCTGAAAGGAGCTGTACGAATAAAAACAATAGCCGGACACCTCTCCGCTTTCCCGGCCAGCCAACACCTGACGTTCAATGATATCGTTCCGGCGCAGCCACTCGGGCACGGTATTGTTATCCTTACTGCCGGAACCGGCTTTATACATCGCCAATCCCAAGTAAAGTTTCACCTTACCCTGATTTTTCAGGTCAATCCATGTCTGCAGATTATTTTCAAACGCATACGGTGCCAACGTCCCATCGGATAATTTAGCCTCAAAACCCCAGTAAATCTGCGGCATCACATAATCAATATAACCGGATTGCGACACCCAGGTATCAATATCCACAAACAAACGCTCATCACTGCGCAGATCATCCACATAACCTTCCGGGCTGATACCAAACTGTACATGGCGATTGACCTTTTTTACCGCCGCGTAAACACCCCGAACCAAGGCGCTTACATTATCTCTCCGCCATTCGCTGATATCTTTCGTGCTTCCTGACGCTTCATACTCTGGTTTGTCAAACCATTTGTCCGGATTATCGTTATCTACAGACGGATAAAAATAATCATCAAAATGGATGCCGTCCACATCATAATTCTCCACGATCTCCGTCACACCATCGATAATCAGCTGTCTCACTTCCGGAACCGAAGGATTAAAATAATATTCCCCACCCTGTTTTAATAGCCAGCGGTCATTCGACGAATCCTTATCATACAGCCATTGCTTGGCAGGATTATCTTCCGAAACCTGTTCCCAGCGGTTGTGATATCCAGTGACCCGATAAGGATTGATCCAGGCATGAAACTCCAGATTTCTCTCATGAGCCGCGTCCGTAAAATAAGCAAGCGGATCATACCCGGGTGCTTCCCCCTGTGTACCCGTAATAAATCGCGACCAAGGAAAATAATCCGACTCATACATCGCGTCCGCGTCCGCCCTGACATGGACAAACACAGCATTCATCTTTAATTCGACGCAACGATCCAGGATCTCATCCACTGCTTCCTCAAACGCGACCTGTCTCCAGGGCAGCTTCTCCCAGTCCAGATAGGAGATCCAGACACCGCGTAGTTCTTCTGTCTGTCCGGATTTTGAAGTAGTTTCTGCCCACGCCGTACCTGTCAGAACATTTACTGATAACAAGAAAACTGCCAGCAGGACTCCCAGGAACCGCCGGCAATTCATCTGTCGAAAAATCATAGCCGTCTCCCTTTTTTTCAGTCTTTCCCAAAGTATAGCAAACCAGGGAAATGCAGGCAACGACCTATCGTTTAATTTTTTCTGTAGGTTTTCTTTCATTTCTTAAATCTTTAACAGATTCACGCTCAATCAGCCGGTTATCCAGGAAAGTTTTTGAATTATCAACGATTCCCTCCTCGATCCTGGCAATCAGCCGCCTGGTTCCTTCCCGTGCCAGTGCGTTCATACTGCGTTCCACTGTCGTCAGACGCATATTTCCGTAAGCGGACATATCCCAGTTGTCAAATCCAATCAGAGACACATCATCCGGAACCGATAATCCTCTGTCGACAATCGCCTGTCTGGCGCCAAACGCCATCTCATCATTAAAACACAGAATCGCTGTCGGCTGATAATGCAGCAGCTCCATCGCCCCCCGATACCCGCTGTTATAACGATAATTACCGTAAACATAGGGGATCTCATAGGGATCAATCCCATGGCTGCGCACAGAATCCTCCCACCCCTTATGACGCAGTCTCGTAGAATCCAGATCTGCATTTCCTTCAATCACACAGATATTGCGGTGTCCATGCTCCAGCAGATAGTCCATGGCCCAGCTCATCGAGAGACGCTCATCCGTCGTCACATTCGCCATGTTATCGATAAAAACCTCGCGGCAGATCACTACCGCCGGGATCTGCTTTGACATCACTTCCTCGATAAACTTCAGGTCGTCATCCAGCTGACTCAGAACAACAATCCCGTCAAAATGACTGGGGTTGAGCGTTCCCGGCTCATGCATATCGATCCCCTTGACCACCACGTTGTACTTGCTCCCGACGACACTGTATACGCCGGTAATCACATCGTGAAGAACAAACGGAGAAGTCAGCTTACTAATCGTAGAAAAATACAGACCCAGCACGCCGGCACGTGACGATTGCAGGTTGACTGCCGCCTGATTTTTCACATATCCCATTTCCTGGGCAATTTGCAAGATTTTTTTACTCCTGCCTCCCTTATCGCTGCCGATCCCGTTGAGCGCGCGGGAAACGGTAGAATAAGAAACACCGGCTTTTTTCGCAATATCCTTGATAGTGACTGACATGGGGGTGTCCTCTTTCACTCGAATGGATCTACAGGAACCGTTTAAGCCGTAATGGAAAAGTCATTGAAAGTTTACCTGTATTTTTCCGAACTGTTACATAAATACAACAAATAATACAATGGACAAATTTAAGGTTACATCCATTTTTCCAACTTGTCAATATGATTTAATTCAAAAGTTTCTCCAATCTGCCCATTAACGGAAACATCATGTAAAACCAGCGTCTTAATATTATCTGCATAGATACCTTTCTTGCAGCAGAGATCCATTCCCTCCATCATCGCCGGGTATCCCGCCTCAGCCTGATCGGCAAAATAGATATGAACGTTATCCATCATCACTCTCCGGATCTTCATCTCAGGCAGTCCGTACATATATGCTCCCGCTACATGGCAGTTCGTCGCCTCAATATTCATAAAGCTCAGTTCCTTGATCTCCGGTGTACGCTCATCAACAGGAAGTCTCTCTTTAGATGAGACATATTCGGAGTATCCGTCCGGATCGCAATTGTAAAAGCAGTTAATGACAAACGGAGTCTTCACCTCATCCATAAGAATATTTTCAAAATGAATCCGGTCGATCACAGCATCCTGTCCCCGACCTCTGCGCGACTTGATCCGCAGTCCGCGGTCCGTGTTCAGGAAACGGCAGTTTTTCACCACTACGTCCTTAATACCACCTGCCATCTCACTGCCCAACGTGATGGAACCATGGCCATCTCTCATGCAGCACTGATGGATCACAATCTTCTGACAGGGCACTTTATACTTACGTCCCATATAAATCTTCCCGGACTTGATCGCGATGCAGTCATCGCCAAGCGAGAAATAGACGCCGACGATGTCCACATCCCGGCAGGACTCCGGATCCAGGCCATCGGTATTCGGGGAATTGGCCGGATTGAGGATCTGCATATCGACAAACCGCAGCCTCTCAGAAAAATATGGATGAACGTTCCAGCTCGGACTATTCTGCACCGTAATTCCCTGTACCACAATATCTTTGCACCGGTTCAGGAAAATCATGCGGGGCCGCCATGCGATCCGCATCTTTTTCGCATCATACCACCAGTTATCCGGATCCGCGGAGGCATTCCCGTCGATCGTTCCCTCTCCGTATATCACCACGTGGCGACATTCAACGCCGGTAATGATGCCGGTAAACATCGGGAGCGGATTGCCCTCCCAGGAACCAAGATTGTACTCCTTTTTCTCATCATAGCTCTGGATCATCCCCGGGAAAACCGGGAATTGTGTCCGATCCGTGATCCCTGACAGGACCGCACCCTTCGCGATCTCCAGACGCAGATCATCTTTCAGGAAAATACTGGTAACCTTGTACTCTCCCTCCGGGATCAGCACACGGCTGTCCTTCGGACACGCCATGATCGCTGCCTGAATGTAAGCTGTATCATTCTGCACGCCGTCTCCTTTGGCTCCGAAGTCGCGGACATTCAGTGTAATAAATTCTGGATCCGTCTCCACAAAGGTTTCGACCTCACCGATACGAATCGTATACTCGCTGGCCGGTTTCAGATTGTAGATACTAGTAATTACCTTTTCCGTCATTCCATACAAACTGTCATTCACATAAATCTCATATTCCCGGTTCGTATGATAAATTCCTCCGTCCCGTATCTCAACGGTCACACTTCTCGCGGTCTTAAAGACAACTTTAACCTGCATGAATGGTCCCCCTTTTCGTCATATGCGAAGAGTCCGTCTCTGCGGGGGAAGAATATCCTCCGAGGACCGTTCGCACTTAGGTTTTCACGTAACGGTGCTAAGTTCGCCGGAAAAACATCCGGCTCACTAAGAACCGACGTGAAAAATGTCCTCTGCGGATATTCTTCCCCCGCAGAGACTACTTTGTTGGCATATATAATCGACTTATCAGCAATGGTAATTCTAATGAAATTCCCATTAAAATTTCCTACTTTTGCCTGTGAAAAAAGAGGGCTTCGTTTCACAGAAGCCCTCTTCTCTGCTCTTATCTTAATAACAATACAAGCATACCGGGCATCAGCCTTTGACACCGCCGGCTGCGATACCTTCTACGAACGAATCCTGAGATGCAAAGAATACGATCAGAGAAGGAATGATGGAAATCAGTGACATCGCCAGAACTCGGTTCCACTGGAAACCAACATCACCGTCCATGGACATACGCAGGTAAATGGAGTTCGTATATTTCGTCATCGTAGAAATATAGATCAACGGTCCCTGGAAGTCGTTAGACGTCCACATGAACTGGAACAGTGCGCAGGAAACCAGCGACGGCTTCAGCATCGGAACGATGACATACCAGAGCGTCTGGATCGCATTACATCCATCAATCTTTGCTGCTTCCTCAAGCTCTCTCGGAATACCGCGCAGGAACTGGTTCAGCATGAATACAAAATATGTATCACAGGCAAACAGTGACGGAATTACCAACGGTAAATAGCTGTCGACCCATCCCCACTTGTTGAACATGATGTACTGCGGCGCATTCAATACTACCTGCGGCAGGAACAGCGTACACATCAACAGAGCGAAGAAAATATTTTTTCCCTTGAAATTAAATCTTGCAAAACCATAAGCCGTGATCGTCGCGGAAACCAGAGTAAAGATAACCTTCGGGATAACGATCTTATAAGTATTGATCATGGACTTGATCAGGTCGATCTTGCCGCCGTAGCTCTTAAACGCATCATTATAACCGTCAAATACCGGATTCTTCGGCCAGAACCACGCGCTGGTGAAGATCTCAGAGTTGGTCTTAAAAGTAGCGCCTACCATCCAGATCAGAGGATAGACCATGATAATCCCGACCAGGATCAGAACAATATAACGCAATACGGTACTGATTTGATTTTTCTGTTCTCTTGTCATGTCCGATTACCTCCCATCTTCATCCGAATAGTAAACCCATCTGTTCTGGCTGATAAATGCGACTGCGGTCATAACAGCGGTAATAATGAACAGAACCCACGCCTGCGCACTCGCCATACCCATCTTATGACGAAGGAAAGCGTTGTTATAGATCAACAGGGAGATCAAGGTCGTAGCGCCGTTCGGTCCGCCCTTGGTTACCAGGAACGGTCCGTTGAATTCCTGGAATGCCTGGCAAAGCTGTGTAACCAGATTGTAGAAAATGATCGGTGTGATCAGTGGTACGGTAATCTGGAAAAACTGGGTCCATTTGGTCGCGCCATCGATGGAAGCCGCCTCATAAAGGTCAACCGATACGCCTTTCAAAGCGGCCAGGAAAATAACCATTGATGAACCAAACTGCCATACACGCAGCAATACGATTACAAACAATGCGCCATTTGCCGTAGCCATCCAGTTAATATTCGGAACTCCAAACATACCGAGTACGGTATTTACCAGACCTTCGGTATTCCAGACTGCTCTCCACAGAATCGCGATTGCGATAGAGCCACCGAGAATCGACGGAATATAGTAAGCGGTACGGAACAGGTTCACGCCCTTCAGTTTGAAATTCAGAATGTAGGCGATAAACAACGCAAATACCAGCTTTAACGGTACGTCAAAAATCGCATACTTAAAAGTTACCAGGAAAGCCCGGACAATATCCTCGTCCGTAAAAATCTTCTGATAGTTCATAAGACCCGTCTGAGAGATACCGGAGAACAGATCATAGTTCGTGAAGCTGTAATACAGCGATGACGCAAACGGATATACCTTAAACAGTAAAAATCCGATCAGCCACGGAATTATGAAGAAAAAGCCAACGTTCTCACTCAGGGTCTTTTTAAAACTCTTTTCCTGCATGTGTGTTTCCCCTCCTGTTTTATTTGTTTAATTCACCGAGCAGTTCCTCATACCGTTCCGGCAGGACGGCCCTTAACTCACACGCCCTCGAAACCACATAAGCCAGCTGCTCCCTCATCGAATCCTCCGGGAATGCTTCCCTGCACCCCTTTTCCCGGCAGATCCGTCTGATTCGCTGCAAGTGATTTTTCAGCATATCGCACAGCGCGCGGTAATGCTCATAAATCTGATCTGACATCTCGCTGATCGTATCCACCAGCAACACAAGCTGTTCCGGATCCGGATCCTTCACGGCCGAAAACCACCTTACAATATCAGCATAATTTGCCTGATCTTTCACAGCTTCTTTAATGTCCATAAGATCCCTCTCCAAACGAATTCATCTGTGATCGAGTAGGAGGCAGCTTTTTGCCTCATACTCGCTGCGCGAGCCGGGTGCGGCGTCAGCCGCAAAATACCCTGCCCGGCTCTGCGCATTTAACGGAAGCCGCCAGACTTACTTCGGCGGCTTCCTGTCACCTGTCAAAACAAGTTTTTCTCAAACAAATCCTTCTTAGTTGCCAAGGCACTCATTGATACCGTCAACCAGAGCTTCCGCCGCTTTCGCGCTGTCATAATCGCCGCTGCTCAGCTTGCCGAATACCTTGTAGTAAACGCCGTCCGGATTTGCCTTCAGATCGTTATGCTCAAACTTCTCATCCAGCTGGAACGGGTTGTTTGCGATTGCCTGTGCGTTTGCTTCCTTAACCAGCTCGTCGCCCAGCCCCTTCTCATTCAGAACCGCTACTGCAGCCTCCGAACACGGAATACCACGCTCAGTAGACAAGATCTCAGCACCTTCCGGATCATTCAGCATATAGTTGATCAGCATCGCTGCTTCCTTCGGATGCGCGCAGTTCTTGGTGATCGCAAATGCCATGGAGATCTTGGTAAAGCCGCCCTTGTAATCGCCAAACTCAAGGTCATCGCCGATGACAAATTCCTGATTCGGCTTGTTGGTGGACTCTACGATTGCCTGCTGGAACTTGGTAGCGGAAGAATCCCACTCAAGGATACCTGCGTACTTACCATCGATCCACTTTGCGTTCTTATCGATGGAGTCAGCCATATCACCGCTCAGAACCGCGATCGTCGGCATTACATGCTCTTCTTCCAGCTTGCAGACGAAATCCAGACCTTCCTGGATCTCTTCTACTGAATACTGGAGCTGATTGTCTTCTACCCATGCTTTGTTGTACTTAGACTCCAGATAATGTACCAGGAAGATCGCACGGTCATACTCGCCCATCGCCAGCGGATAATAGCTGTCGTCATAAGCCTTGAACGCTGCGCCTGCCGCCAGCAGGGAATCCTCATCCGTCGGAAGAGCTGCGCCCACCTCATCAAACGTGGTCTTATTCCAGTAGAACAGACGTCCGGTCAGAGAAATCGGAACCGCCACCTGCTTGCCGCCCGCTACACATGCATCGAGAGAAGACTGCGGGAACTGAGTCAGATCCAGAACATCCGAATAATCGTTCAGATCCAGGAAGTTCTCGCCGTTGTTGGAATAGGACTCAATCCAGTTCCAGTTGATCTGCATCACATCCGCCGCGCTGCCGCCAAGGATATTCATAGACTGAGCTTCCTCCCAGCCGTTCCATGCGCCGTACTCAGCCTCAATGGTGATATACGGATACTTCTCCTCAAACTTTGCAATCGCTGCCTCAGTTGCCTCATGTCTGGAGTCGCCGCCCCACCATGAGAAACGCAGGCTTACCGGCTCCTCAGCGCCCGCCTCGGTCTCCGCCGGAGCTGCCGCGCCGCCTGAGCTCGAACCACTGTCACTGCTGCTACTGCTGCTGCCGCCGCATGCTGCCAAGGACAGCACCATTACAGACGCCAGCGATAATGAAATTGCTTTCGTAACGTTTTTCCTCATAAATAAATTCTCCCTTTCTTATAAAATGGTCTGAATCCAGGTGCAAAGGTTTGCATCTAAACTCAAAAATATTATGCAACTCTGCTACATTTCTTGTCCCCTTAGCAGTATCTCATGAAGCATTATTGCACGTACTTTGTAGATATTTTTATAATAACACCTTTGCCCAGTGATGTCAATTAGTGATTTTGCTCAGTTTGAGATTTTTTAATTTGTTACATTTGGCTAATTCTTTTCTGCCAATTTTGTGCTATTATTTCAATAGGGTGCAAACGTTTGAAATTAAAATGACACAGTTGGTATTTTTCAGAAAAAAGGAGAAGATGTTTATGCAGATTTTAGACCGCTATATCGAGCAGCTACTGGAAAAGAGCAGCCCGCAGATGCCCATATGGAATATTGAGAAGATCAAAGCCGGTGCCGAGCCCTCGTGGAACTATATGGACGGCTTCATGATCCATGCGATCCTTGAGCTGTATCATATGACGAAAAAGGAAGAGTATCTTACCTTTGCCGACAATTTTATTGATTATTTTGTCAATGACGACGGCTCCATCCAGTCCTATGATCCCTATGAGTATAATCTCGACAATGTCAACGCCGGCAAGACTCTTTTTGATCTCTATGAACTGACCGGCAAAGAGAAATACCGCCGTGCCATCGACACCGTATACAGTCAGCTGAAAGGCCAGCCGCGTACTTCGACCGGCAATTTCTGGCACAAGCTGATCTACCCGAACCAGATCTGGCTGGACGGCACCTATATGGCACAGCCTTTCTATATGCAGTATGAGGTTACGTTTAACGACTGCGCCAACTGTCTAGACAGCTATAATCAGTTTCTGAATGTCTATAACCTCATGCGGGATACCCGGAACGGTCTCTATTATCACGCTTATGATGATTCCAGACAGATGTTCTGGTGTGACAAGGTAACCGGTCTCTCGGATAATTTCTGGCTGCGCGCGCTGGGCTGGTACGCGATGGCTCTGATCGATACGATGGATGTCATGCCGGATGATAAACTCGGCAAGGAAAAGAAGGAACTGAACCGCATCTACAAAGAACTCATTGACGCCATGATCCCCTATCAGGATGAGGAGTACGGCATGTGGTATCAGGTCGTCAACCGCGGCGGTATCAAGCCGAACTACCTGGAAACTTCCGGCTCCGCGATCTTCGCTTACGCGATCATGCGCAGTGTGAGAATGGGTTATCTGGATGAGTCTTATTATCAATATGGAAGAAAAGCGTTTGACGGCATCTGCCGCAAGTACCTGTCGGAAAAAGATGGCGAGTTACAGCTCGACGGTATCTGTCTGGTAGCTGGACTCGGCAATAAGCAGATGAGAGAGGGAACCTTTGAATATTATATGAGGGAACCGATCGTCCAGAACGAGGCGAAGGGTGTTGCTCCGCTGATTCAGGCGTATATTGAGATTATGCACCGCGGAGAGAACTGATTGGAGATAAGATACTTATAGATATTATTAAATATTATTTATTGGCGGGCGGTCCGTCCCTGAGAAGAAAACATATCCTCCGAGGACCGCTCGCGCTTAGGTTTTCACGTAGCGGTACTAAACTCACCGGAAAAACATCCGGTTCGTTAAGTGCCGACGCGAAAAATGTCCTCTGCGGATATGTTTTCTTCTCAGGGACTACTTAATTGGCGAATTTTTAACTTAATTCTTCAAATGTTTTGCCAATTATTAATAATACATCATATTTTATTATCAGAATTTTTCTTAAAGCCCCCGATGCAATATCATCGAGGGCTTATTTTATGCACACTTTCCATTTCAAATCCCCGCCGTGCGTCTCCACACGCCACTCCGGTACTGGAGGACGAAGCAGATGCTGCGCGCAATCCAGTCTATAACCATTGCAATCCATACGCCGATAGCTCCCATCCCCAGACGCACGCCAATCACATAACTCAATAACACCCGGAACAGGATCATGGAAGAGATTGACACTATCATCGGATACCGCACGTCGTTCGACGCTCTCAGCACGTTGCTCAGTGTAAAGGAAAGCGGCCACAGCAGGATCGCGCATCCATCATGGATCGTCACCAGAACCGCTGCCAGCGACAGCGCTTCCTGTGAAAGTGCGTACAGCCGCATCGTAAGCGGCATCGTCGCGATGATCAGCACACAACAGCCGCCAAGCAGCACATATGTGATCTTTAACATCTTTTTCGCATAGTATCTCACCTGATCGTAATCACCCGCTCCGACGCACTGGCCGATCACGGTGATCATTGCCAGGTTCATCGCCTGGCCGGGCAGGATCCCCATGCCGTCCAGATTGTTCGCGACCGCATTTGCCGCAATCTGCACAGTGCCAAATGTCGCGATAATGCTGACTACCAGCACACGCCCCAGCTGAAAGATACTGTTTTCAATACCGCCGGGGATGCCGATATGTAAGATCCGACGGATCATCCCGCCGTTCCAGCTAAACGGCTCATCACCGATATGGATCGGCAGGCTGCGGTCGGTCAACCGGAAACATAAAATCAGACATGCAGTCATGCGGGAAATCAACGAGGCCAGAGCAGCTCCTGCTACTCCCCACTTCATGACAAAGATAAAAAACGCGTTTCCGCACGCATTCATCAGATTCATCAGTATCGAAACTTTCATCGAGATTTTGGAATTTTCCATCGACCGGAAAAGCGCCGCGCAGGAATTATACACGGCAAGGAATGGGTAGGACAACGCGGAAAGCCAGAAATAGACCAGCGCATTTCTCATTACATCCTCTTCCACCCCGTGGTACAGGAGTTCCAGAATCCCTCTACGGAAGATGATGGTAAGCGCCGCGATGCCGACCGAGATCAGCCCTGTGACCAGCAGCAGCTGCTGCGCCGACTCACAGCTTTTCTTTTCATCTTTATGACCCAGATACTGAGATGCCACGACTGCGCCGCCGGTTGATACCGCGGCGAAAACATTGATCATCAGATTATTGATCATATCGACCAGTGATACTCCGGACGTCGCTGCTTCCCCGGCGCTCGATACCATCATAGTATCCACCATGCCTACCGTGATCGCCAGCACCTGCTCCACGATCAACGGCGCGATCAGTACCGCGAGCGCTCGATTGGAAAACATCCGATTGTCCTTCCGTTCATCCGAAAACAACGCCGAAAGCTGAAATCCCTGTCCTTTCATTCATCTCATCCCCTTTTGTAAAACTCCTGTAAAATCTCTGCAAAACAACAGACTAGCACAACCGGAAATAAAAGTCAACAATTTACGCGGCCCTTTCCCGGAACGGCAAACAGTCAGAACGGCCTGTAAATAAAAACAGGCCTGCTTTCCATTTGACGGAAAACAGGCACATCTTTTTAAATTAAACACGATAATCCAGCTTTGTTACATAATGAAGTCTGGTAACTTCTCTTTCGTATCGCTCAAAATCACGCTTCACCAGATTTAAAAACAGCATGTCCAAAATACACAAAACGGATATCCGTATAATACTGTTGCGTAAAAATGTTCTCAACCCATAATCAGCAAGTTTTAAGTTCTTATCCGCCTCCATCTGAAGCGTATTTTTTGAAACTCTGGTGATGGAAATCACCTTCACGCCACGCTGTTTCGCAATTTTCGCGAAATTTATCAAATCTCTGGTTTCACCCGATTCAGACAGAATCACGATTGCATCGTTTTCTTCGCACTGATAAAGATGTGCATAAATCATCGACATGCTCGTATTTGCGTAGGCATCAATCCCTATCGAAGATAATCTGTAAGCAAAGTACTGCATAAAATATATATTTCTCTCCGAAAATCCACAACAGATAATTTTTCTGGCTTTGAACAGATAATCTACCGCTTCATCTATATCGGCATCTGTATTATGTGAAAATGTGCGATCAAGAATCGCCTCATATTGCACCATGAGTTTTTCCTTAGTTGCCCTGGTGTCTTCGTGTTCATCAATCTCCAAATCAATCGACTGATCCGGATGATCAGAGGTAATATCCGCAATCATTTTTTTAAAGGTTCCATATCCGAGTTTCTGAGAAAAACGAATAACCGTAGACTGTCCGATCCCCACTTTATCTGCAAGCTGTTGCGACGTAATATCCCTGATTTCTTCACGATGATCATCAATATACTGTGCTAATTTTTCCTCTGAATAAGTTAAATCACCAAATATCGTCTTTAGTTTCTGCGAATAAGAAATTGCCATACTTTGTCAGTCTCCACTGTTTTTGTTTGATTATAGCGAATCCGGAAAAAAAATGGTAGTATTTTAAATAATTTCCTCATCCTCCCAGTCTAAACTCCGATCTTCCGCCATCATACACAAGCCGTTCCTGGCCTCGACTAAAATTTCTTCAATCGCGTCATCATCCAATATCCCATCTGTCAGATAAAGTCCTATTACCGCTGGAAGATTCATACCCTGAATCAATTTCACCTGTTCATAAGCAGCCAACCGCGTTATACTGTTAGAAACACTCCCTCCCCGAATATCAACCAGAATCAGGTACTGATTCTCCGGCTCCGCTTTTAACATTCTTTCGACTGCTTCCGTAATCATCTCCGGATCTTCTCCTGGCATCAGGCCAAAATACTGTAAATCCCCTGTAGCGCCGATCACCATCTGCATTGCGTTTACAATTCCCTCTGCCAATCTTCCGTGTGATGCCAAAATCATCTTTTTTCTCATACATTTTTCCTCATCTTTTATCCATCAAACGGATCCTCTTTTTTAATGTCCAAATAAGCTGCATAAATCAGATCATACACCACTTTTTCTTCGGTCCTGTCTGTCTGAAGTCCGCAATATTTTCCTATTGCCTCTTCAATTCCATGCCTTTTGATCAGTTTCTGCATTTCTACTGACTCAGGGTCTTCGTCATTTTTGTAGAAAAATGCATACGCCAGACATTTTGTAATATAATACGGCAGAATTCCATGACGCATGCAACACAATGCCGGACCGATGAACCTGTCGTTTCTTCCTATCTTGCGTATCGGATCCCTCACAATCCGATACAGACTGTCAGAAAACTCCGGGTTCCGAAATATAGTCACCATACGCCTGTCATCTCTGGGTTCCAATCCATATTCTACCGCCACTGCACGATAACCTTCTACTGAAGCATAGTAAGCATATCTGGCGGCATTTTTGTCATAAGCAGCCGCATATGTATCTGTGTGTCCATTTTTCAAACCAACAAATGCCATCGAGCACTGCACAAGATTTCCTGTCCAGATTTTAATCGCCATAGCTGCTCCCAGATTTTCTTCCGGGTGAAAGAAGGAAGGAAGTCCCTTAAATTTCCTCAATTCATCACTGTCTTCCACCCTCAGGACATTTTTATTATCACCTATGACACGAAAAGCATCTTCTGTTTGTTCCGTCTCTTCCGGCAACAGATTTTTGCGATTCACAATGCTCAACACCAGCCGGATATATCGCTCAAAATAGATTTGATCCTCGTCGGAAAGAAGTTCCCGCAAATGACTGTCAAAATATTCGTACAATCCCACATAATTTGCTCCCAATGTAATAAACTGCCGTTCCTGAATCCCTATTTCATTTCTTCTCCTGATCTCTTTTGCCAGATCTCCAATAACCGAATCAAAATCCTTTGGCAACAATGCTGTGGAAATTAATTGTGTCCTTGCAAGAAGATCCACATATTGTTTCTTTTCACGATTCACATGAATTACGTCATAATTTTCTATTTTCCGCTCCTCGCATCCTCCTTTTTCCAAATCCGTCATCTGTACAGTATAATATCCCTGTCTTCTCAGTCCGTCTACCAGCTCGTCACGGATATCCGCAAACGTGATCTTATAACCATCCCGATCATATAGTTCTCCCAACATTCCTCGTCCGCTTCTTCCTGCGCCGATAATAACAACTCTTTTTTGTTTCATTGACATTCCTTTCCTTGTTGCCATTCACTGGAAAAAATCCGCCTTGGATTATTAATAAAAATCATGTTAATCTCTTCTTTTGTTACTCCACGCTCCATTAATTTCGGAATCACCTCCCGAATCATGTAACTTAAAGAATTCGGCGCATAGTTAATATAACTTTTATGATCCCAGTCTGTCCATCGTGTATGGTTATAGCAGATTACGGCATCATGCGAAAGTATCAGGCGATCCGCATATCCGCGCCTGATCAGCTCCGGAATTAATTTCAGATTGTATTCAAGCTGATGAGCATTAAAATTCATCTGATCAATGGCAATATAACTTCCCCGGCGCATCACGTTTTCCGCATAATCAATCGGATCGCCATTCCGATAATGTCCGATAACTACTCTCTGAAGATCAACGCCATGCTCTTCAAAAATATCCTGCTGAAAAAGTCCCTGCCTCGTTCCCTGAGGCCTGCAATGTGTAATAATCGGCAAACCGGTTTCTCTTTGTGCACGTGCACATGCACGAAGCAATTTCTTATTATTTTCTGTAAACCCGCATTCTCCCGTCCCGCATTTAATGACACCACAACGAATCTTCTCTTTTCCAACACCCTCCATCGCTTCCCGGACAATCATTTTCGCCAAATTGTCCTCCGATATTTTTGAAAAATACCCCGATTCATCCACATAAACGCCGGTCGAGGCAATAATCTGTATTCCCGTTTTCTCTGCCGCCTCTCTGATCAGATCAATATCTCTTCCCATATTGCGCGTTGTAACATCGACCAGCGTTTTCACTCCTGACATTTTTGCGTCCTTCAGGACTCCAACAATCATTTCCAGTGCTTCCTCATGCTGAAACCATTCCGGATCAGACATGCGATTATTCCAGTCTCCCAGATACAAATGTTCGTGCATAAGAGCAAAGCCCAAATCTTCCGGAAACACAGAGCCGGTTACCGTCTCAATCCCTATCATCTTTTGTTCTCTCCTGGCATTTATCCCGATACGAAATCAGATACAATCGCATATTTCCTTCCAGGCTCAACCGTCCCCACTGCGCTGGTACAAAAACAGTCTCTCCGGAATCAATCGTCGTATTTCCGGCTATTCCTCCCCCCTCGCTGCAAAAAAGGAAATAGAATTCTTTTCGTTCATAACTGCCCTCACCATGGATATCCAATCTCTGCGCCGTGTACTCGCCCTCTTTGTCATAAAAATCGTATATGCGAATCCCATCCCTCTCGATCGGTTTTGGATGAATCGTCGCAAGGGGAACTTCTGGTATATTTACACAGTCATAAACCTGTTTCAGATGCAGATGCCGGCTCGGATCATTTCTCCCATAATCATAAAACCGATAGGTAATATCTGAATTTGTTGAAAAGGTCATCGTCATCTTTCCTCCACCGCCCCCACCATGAATGACACCGGCCGGTGTATGAAGAAAATCTCCTTCTTTCTGATGAATTGTTCCAAATAAATCTTCCCAGTTTTCTGCTTCAACCATCTGCTTGAACTCATCCAGAGTCTGTGCCTTATTTCCAAATAATATCTCATTTACACGGTCAGATTCCTCCATTGCTACACTGCCAGTCATTTTTCCTCTGGTTCCCTCATGTGCAAAAGCATAATCATCGCCCGGGTGCAGATGATACGACATTTTATCTTCTCCGCATGAAGTTGTCATCCTCACGGGAAAATATCTCGACCGGCACCCAAACAGTTCCCTGTGCCTCTGATAAAAGTCCGAAAGACATTCCCCTGTTTCTTTTATCCGGCAATCCAGCTTCCCCGGAATTGCAATCACATGATACATGATTCCTACATTTTCCAGGTCAGTTTTCAGATGAAATTTATCTATGATCTTTCTGCCTCCCCAGATAAATGATTCTAAAACCGGCTCCATATGATATATGGCTTTCATAATATATCTTCACCTCCCTGTTTTACACAACCCCAACCAGAGACAGAATGATAACAGCCACCATGGTAATATAAAATAAATTCTGCATTTTTACTTTCTTCACTTTCATCAGCCAGTAAAAGAACATGATGATCAGCAAACTTAACAGATTCGGGAAAATAGTCTCAATCATGTCCTGCAGCATTACACTTTCTCCATCACTAAGAAAAGACAGTTTGGTAGTAATACTCACACGATTTGCCGACAAACAGCCAACGACAATCAATCCAAACACCGCAATTGCTTTTGTAATATCGCTGATCCCACTTTCACTGAAGAAGTTCAACGATGCTTTACCCAGATTATAGCCATTTTTATAAAGAACATAGCCAAATGGCAGGATAATAGCCAGCAACGCTATCACGTAAAATAACGGACCGATAATACTTCCATTTTCACCGCTTATCGCAACAGTAAGAGTAATCAGAATCGGAATCAACGTTGCCTGAATCAAACTGTCTCCAATCCCGGCCACCGGTCCCATAAGTCCGGACTTGATCGCCAGTATCGTTTCCGGGTCCACATTTCCATAAATTGCCTTTTCCTCTTCCATACCCAAAACAATTCCAAAGATCAATGAACCGGCAATCGGCTCTGTATTGTACCATGTAAAGTGACGCACTACATTTTCCTTAACCTCGTCCGCAGTATAATAAAGACGGAAGAAAGGAAGCAACCACCATGGCCAGCTTTTTCCCTGAATGTAAATAGCGTCAACACCCGGGCAACCAAACAACAGATAGCGAATGTACAAGCGATTAATTTCTTTTTTTGTAAGGGGTGTTTTCCTCATCTCGTTCATATAATCTCCTCCTCGTCATCAATGGCAGTCTCGCCCTTACGGGTCCGCCCCATAGTTCTATAATACAAATAAGCCACAACAACCGCGATAAAAATAATACCAGTTGTGGATAGCCCAAGATATTCGTAACAGGCAAAACCAAACAGAAAAAACACAATTCCCCATATGTCATCCACCAGGTATCCCATCAGCGCCGCCATACCAATTGCCGGAAGGAACTTTGCAACCGCTGAAAACGCAGTAATAATGCCCGCAGGAAGCAGCCCCATAACCGCATCTACCGCACCCGTTCCAAAATAAATCAGCAAAAAGCTCGGAACTCCACGCTCTAACAAATAGAAGATCGTCGGAAAGCCTACATAGAACCAGCCGAATTCTGTCCATTTTCCTTCTTTCGCTGCTTTTTCCATATAGTTTCCACATACAGCACAGAATGCCCGGACAATATAGTCCACCGATGTAAATAAAGTCGCAAGCCCTGTTGCCAGAGCAATTGCCGCTGTAGTATCAATATCTGCCGCAATCGCCAGAGCTACACACGGAAATGAAATAATTCCCATATCCATGGAACCAACACCACCAACCTGAAAATACCCAATATACACAAGCTGCATTGCACACCCGACAATAATCCCTTCTCTGACATCACCCAGAATCAATCCGCAGAGCAAACCTCCTATAAAGGGACGTTGAAATATATATTTAAGCGGATAACCACCAATCGGTGCTGAACCGGATGCCGCAAAAGTCGTTAACAATGCAATTAAAAAACATTGAAATGCAAACATATTGATTTCCCTCCTTATTTACTTTTCGTGAATACTGTCATAAGCCTTCTTTGCTTCTTCAAACGTAATATTATCAAACCTGCAGCTTGGATCGAAAACGATATCCGTACCGTGATCATAGGCAAACCTGATTGCTGCGAACTCCTCTTCCGTGTTTCCACAGGCAGGCAAATATTTCGGAGCATTCTGCCGGATCGCCTGTTGCCCGATCGTTAAAGTGCCCTTAAAATGATATCCCATCTCGATCAGGCGTTTCACCGTCAGCGGCGTCTTAAATATCACGAAGTAATTCAACTGTGATTTTTCCGCTTTCTGCAAATCTGCAAAGCCATGTTCCACATCGCGAATATGTACCTTAATAGAACTCGGAACAACACTTGCATAAAGATTACCCATAAATTTATCCCTTGCGATCTCATCATCAATCACAATGATACGGTTTAATGGAAATGATTTTTTTAATATCGTAACCGTCTGTCCATGAACTACCCGCATATCAACCCTGTAGTGAGTTATCATACACATTCTCCTTTCTTTGAATAATTTGAATATTTTGAGCGCTCATTCTGTTTCTTTGCTTCGATTTTAACATAAATCTCCCTCAATATCAACCATTTTATTCATCGTTTTTTATTTATATTTAGAATAATTTGGTTTATTTATCTCATAAAATTCATTTTATTCATATCGTTAATTCAAAGCCATTCCTTTTATTTTCAACTCTTGAGCTGTGCTTGAAAGGGACGAATGGTCTTGTAATTCCTTTTCATTCCCTTTATAATGGATATAAAGAGCAAATGCTAAATGACGGGAGGTTTTACATGAGATACGTAATTGAAAATGACATTCTGCGCGCAGAGATTGATTCTTTCGGAGCCGAGCTGAAATCGGTGCGCAGAAAAGAGAACGACCGTGAGTATATGTGGTATGCGGACAAAAAATACTGGGGCCGCACTTCACCGGTACTCTTCCCCTTTGTGGGAAGCCTGAAAAACAAAGAGTACATCTATCAGGGGCAGCACTACCCGATGGGGCAGCATGGCTTTGCTCGCGACATGGAGCATACGTTAACCTCTCAAACCGACCACGAGATCTGGTTTGAGCTGGTTTCCACGCAGGAGACGCTGGCAAAATATCCCTTCGCTTTCATTCTCCGCATCGGATATGCCCTTGACGGGGCCGAACTCAAAGTCATGTGGAAAGTTGAGAATCCCGCTGATCAGACGATGTATTTTTCCATCGGCGCTCATCCTGCTTTTCTCTGCCCGGTTCACGGAGAAAGCAGCAAAGCCGGATATCGCCTGTACTTTGGCGGCGTCGATGAGATCCACCATCACGGCAATACCGTTGATACCGGTCTGGCCATTAAGACAGAGGATATCGTGATCCCGCTTGCTGACCACCGCGTATCCATCACGGAAGATTTCTTTGACCGCTGCACCTATATGATCGAGGGGGCGCAGACCGGCGAGGTCGGTCTCGAAGATCCCGAAGGCAATCGCATCATCACGATGACTTTTGACACTCCACTCTTTGCCATCTGGTCCCCCGAAGGCAAAAACGCGCCTTTCCTCTGTATCGAACCGTGGTACGGCCGCTGTGACGCCACCGACTTTGACGGTACTCTGGAGGAACGCGATTATACCAATGTTCTCAAAGCAGGCGAAACCTTCAGCGCAGCGTATACGATTCGCTATGAAGAATAAGTAAAACCTGCAAAAAGCCCGAAGCCAGATGTACGTGAAAGTACCTGGCTTCGGGCGTTTTTGCGTGCTTACGCAGAACTATATTTATGGAAACCTGCCAGCGCAAACCCCATAATCGGATGAGCAGGGCTTACGCCCCCTTTTATCGGCAATTGCTGACACAACTTCCGATAAGTTATATTATATACACCAATAAAGTAATCTCCGCAAGGAAATCACCAGTTCTCCTTCAGAAATTCCACCATATCTGCCGCTTTCGGCGGGCACCCTTTCAGCGTCTTTGCAAAACACGACGTACACTGCCCGACACCGATCTCCCCGCTCTGTCCTTTATACCCCTGACCGATCGCGATCTGCGGACGGCCTTTGTGGAGCATCCCCGCGTCGTTTGCCCGATCGAGCGCATAAATCAGAGCGCCGTAACAGGCACTGCAGGCATCCTTCGGCGCGGTATAAGCGGCCAGATTCTGCACCCGGCGCGACATGCGGAATTTTGCGCCCGCCTCCGTAGGCTGGTTCAGGTAGATCAGATTGGCGTGTTCCACGTCGGTGCTGCCAACACCCAGCTGCTCCGCCATGCGGATATAGGGAATATCGTCCACCGAATATCCCATGCAGTCGCAGACAAAGGCATCGCAGAGCACCGGATCCTTGAAGCCCAGGATGCGGTTCATCACGACAGGGTTTCCGCCTTCCTCAAAATCCAGATCTCCGCAGATATTATCAACCAGAATAAAATCGTTGCGCGCGATCGTATTCAGATGCGCAATCGGCTTGTGCAGGCCCAGTGTATGGAAACGGCGCTTCTCCGAATTCGGAATAATTCCCTTATTATTTTTCAGCGCACAGGTAACTGTTGTCTGACAGTGGCCTTTTAACACCGGCATATTGATCATATACTCGACGGCACGCGCCTGGTCACAGAGTTTGATCCTCATACCCTTCGCCTCGTATTCTTTGTAAGAATCGCGCTGAAGATCCACAAAGGGGACGTTATATTTTTTGCACACTCTGTCGTAGCCGGCGGCACGGAACGCTGACCCGGTCCGGTCTCCCACCCAGGATCCCTCCATAATCGTGATATCATGAAAACCATGCTCCTGCAGATACTCGACAGTGCCGGCCAGAAGCTCGCTGTGCGTGGTCGCCCCGCTCGAGGGTTCGCGCGCCGTCACGAGATTGGGCTTCATCGCGATCTTTTTATCCTTTGACCCGATGTCTCCGGCCAGATCGACCTTTTCCAGAAGGCGTTTTGTCATTTCCTTATAATCCGTTCCGTGAATCAGATAAATATCATTTTTATTCATAACACATCCTCCAATATTTCTTCGCATCCAGTATGACGAACCGACTTCTGCAGCACGAAAAACCGCCCCTTATCCGTAAGCCATCAGAAGCCATCCGTTCCTGAGAGGAAAGAATATCCTCTACGGCATAGTATAAACGAAGCACGATGAGATTTTCAATAGCATATACACAAAAAGAATCCTGCAAAGCAGGATTCTCCGCCTGCGGTGGTTGCTGTGTGCCAGTGGCACACGTTTAGCAACGACCGAAGCGGAGCGTAGACGCTTTAGCGACATATTTCCACTCCGCCGCAGTGCGATCCTGCCCGGAGGGCTTTTTGTCCCATAGGATGTATTTTCCTATGGACAAAATTGCACCTGAGAAAATCTGTCTTCTCAGGTGCAACTGCACTTTTTTCAAAAATTCATTCTTTTCATTCATTTGAAACCGACGCGCCGGACAACTCCTCACCGTATCATTTCAAACAGTCCCGATCTCTTCAGCACGCTCCTCAACGGCATATAAACCACCACAGCGGCTATCGTCGAGATTACGGCATTGATGGAGGTAGACGCGACATTCCATGCCAGTACCAGCTCCGCCACGGGTTTCCCCATGATCAGCAGCTTATAATAATACCCCACCAGCGGGTCAAAGATTACATTAAACAACAGCCCGCATACCGAAGCCGCCAGTACATAACGGTAAATATGTCCTTTATCAGTGCTGTCATTGATCCTGCCCAGTCTGTGGGCAACGAAACCGGTAATCAGCCCGATGCACAACTTCAGGATAAAGGTCTTAGGCGCATACGCCACGTAAACCGGGTCAAAGAGATCCCCGATCGACATGCCGATGGCTCCGCCCAGACCGCCGTAAAAGCCGCCCAGGAGCAATGCTCCCAGCACGCAGACCGCATTGCCCAGATGGATGGAAGTAGCATCTCCTCCCGGCAGAGTGATCTTTACCTGAAGGAAGGTAAAGACAACATAAGATAATGCCGCAAACAACCCTGTCAATGCAAGTTTATAAACATAACGGTCCGAACCCGCTCTTCCTCCTGCTGCTACTTTATGATTTGCATTCATTCTGCACACTCCTCGCTTTCCTGTACGTTACAAAATTTCCCGTACACTCCATTTATTTCATCCCGGCCGGATGCTGGAGTAATCGTAGCACCGGAGTGGCTTGTTATAAATATCCAGTTTAAATTATTTTAATCAGTCCAGTTTAAGTGCTTCTTCAATGTCTGCCAATGCGGCCGGCTTCTCCAATGCTTCATTCACTATGCCATTATCCAGATACCATGGAACATTCTCATCCAGATTGCCGGAAATCAGCAATATCTTACCGGTATATCCCAGACTCCTTAAAATCCCGGAAAACTCCAGTCCATTCATCATTTCCATGATGTAATCTGTAATCACGACATCCCATTTCGTTATATCCTGGCGCATCCTGGACAAAGCCTCCTCCGGGCGGGTAAAGACTTCGCAATGCCGGCAGACCGAATGCAGGGATTTTCCGTAAGCGGCCGCCGTTTTACTGTCATCATCCAGAACCAATACAGTGCAATTCTCCAGATAATGTCTCCCCGGTCGATCCGATTTCTCTCCGGATATAGGAAACAGCGGCAGAAGTACGTCAAACCTGGTACCTTTTCCCTCAACGGAAACTACATTAATATCCCCCGATGCCTTATGAATCAGATCCTGCACCACGGACAAACCTAGTCCCGTACCTTCTCCCTGTCTTTTTGTTGTAAAAAACGGAGTGAATATCCGCTTCAATACCTCCTCAGACATACCCAGTCCATCATCAGCTACCGTAAACGCATACTTAACGGAGTCGCCATCTCTCAGCAGTGTCCCCTTTACTGTGAGACAGCCACCAGTCTTTTCCATAGCCTGAATGGCATTATTGCACAGATTAACAATAATCTGATTCACCATACCGGCACTTCCCATCAGTCCGTAGCCTTCGTCTGATTCCAGATGCTGTTCCAGCCGAATCCCCACAGGTAAGGTCTGATCCAGCATTGTCAGACTCCGTTCAATCTCCTCTACCACATGTAACACGGTATTCTTTCCGCTCCCTTTGCCACTGTGGCCATATCGTGATAATTCTCCCGTCAGTCCTTTCGCCTTTTCTGCTGCGCTTACTATTTCCCTGACCAGCGCCCGATTTTCCTCGCTGATCTCCTCATCGCCCGCCAGAATATCTCCATAGAGAATAATCGGTGTCAGGAAATTATTAAATTCATGAGAAATCCGGCTTGTCATAATACCAAGTGTCTGAATCTTATCCTGATGACGGATCTGTTCTTCCCTTTTATGAAGCTCCTCCCAGGTGGCGTTCATCTCAGTCAGATGCTTCATCTCCAGTTCCATGGTTCTGCTTTTTTGCATATTCCGGAGACTGAAGCCGGCCAGCCCGCCAAATCCGGCAAAAATCACCAGCGACGTAAACAGGACATACCACTGAGCGTCCGAAATCGGCTGCTGCAGTTCCCCATAATCCAGTGTGCAGTTCACAATCCAGATTTCCCTGCCAATCTGCTCCTGAATATAGGCAACCACTTTTTTCGTGCTTACCGGTTCCTTCTCATCATCCCACCAGTAGCTTTCCAGGATTCTGCTCCCGCTCGGATTTTGCCGCTGTTCTGCCACCCATACTTCCAGATCCTCCAGATTCAGATCATACTCACTGTATTGCTGTCTCCTGCTGCCTTCTACCGCGTCCAGACCAATCTGAGACTTAGAGCCATGCATCAGAATCATCCCGTCATAGGTCTTTACCATGGAATAACCATATGCGCCAATCTGAATCGGCTGGACGATCTGTTCGTAAACCCGTTCCGTTTCAATCACAGCGGTCAGCCATACCTGCCGCTCGTCTATCAGCAACCGTTTTGCCAGAAGCTCGATAAAATGCCCCTCCTCTATGAGAATCGGCGGCAACAGCAGGGCTCCCTGTTCCCACGCTTCTTGATCTGCACACTGTTCCAGAAGCCATTCCGCCAGCCCGGCATACTCCGTTCCCCTGCTCCACAGCAGATTTCCGTCTGGCTCTATTACATTCACAGAAGAAATTGCGGGATACCGCTGCAGATATTCCTCTACACGTTCTAAATCTGCCTCGCTCTGAAATAACAGATCAAAATTATTAATCTGGCCGTCATAATAATCTTTCAGGCTGTCTCCCACTACCTTTGCCGTGGTTAGCAAATGATTTTCCTGCTGTCCCAGCAAATGATCCCGGAAATTTCGAAAAATCAAAAGATTGCAAACCAGCAGCACAACTATGGCCACCACCGCGATCCCGATTATCCTGAGCTCTGATCGTCTTTTCTTCATTCACGTTTCCTCATTTTTATTTTAGAGTGTGATCGAGTAGGAGGCGGCTTTTTCGCCTCATACTCGCTGCGCCTGGCGGATGCAGCGTCAGCTGCAAAATTTCCATATTCGCCCGTGCGCATAAAAATGCAGTAAGAGGCATAGGACATCCTATGCCTCCCTTGATTACTCTTTCGCATCAAAAAGATAACCAAGACCACGAACTGTTTTTAAATACCGGGGATTTCTCGCATCTTCTTCAATTTTATCACGAACTCTTTTGATATAGACCATAATCGTGTTATCATCCACCAGATTTTCATTCCATACCTGATGATAAAGTTGTTCTTTTGTAAATACCTGGCCGGGATGTTCCATAAAAAAGCGAAACAGCAAAAGCTCTCTTGCCGTAAAATTCAGCGCCTGACCATCCTTGCTGCATTCCAGTTTCATCAGATCAAAGCGAAAAGGTCCAACCGAGATCTCGTTCATATGGCTCTGGCTGTAAATGCGGTTCCTGCGTATCAACGCTTTCACCTTCTGAATCAGCACCGGCAACCGAAAGGGTTTCGTCAGATAATCATCCGCTCCCATCCCCAGTCCCAGCACCTGATCGACGTCTTCCTGCCTGCCGCTGAGCATGAGAACCGGCGTCATATCACCTTTTCCACGAAGGCGCTGCAGGATCGAATACCCATCCATATCGCTCATCATCACATCAAGCACGATCAGATCAAATTGCTCCTTTTCCAGAGTATTCATGGCTTCATATCCGCCGGAAGCCTCTGTGACTTCCATTCCTTCTCGTATAAACGCTGTCCGCAAGGCCAACCGGACGGATAATTCGTCATCTACTACCAAAATTTTCTCTTTTGCCATCCTGTTTTCCCCCGGTTTTTGTTCATACTAATCATTATTATAGTTTTTAATTACCGCAAATACAAGAATTTTCACAAATGATACAGAAACGCATTCTTATCAAACCGGAACAAGCCCAATCAAAACACCAAGCACCAGCATGCAAAGACTGACAATCCAGTAAACGGGGATACTGAACTTCATATGATCTTTCAATTCCACACCGCCAAGACCGATCGCAAGGTAAGTCGCCGGGGTCAGCGGGCTGACCATCAGCGCCAGGTTTTTACCAATAATCATTGTCACAGCCGTACTCAGGGAAGCCACTCCATAGGTTTCGCCCACTTCCATAACCAGCGGCATAATCCCATAGAAGTATGCATCTGTACCAATACACAGTCCCAACGGCATTGCCAGCACACCAAAAATAATATGAATGAACCGGCCCAAGAAATCCGGGATAATTGCAATAATGACACCGGCCAGTTCCGTCAGCATTCCGGTTCCGTCAAAGATACCTACCATCGCGCCAGCACTGAACAATGTCGCAGAAATAATCAATGCAGACGGCGCATGCTTTTTGATCAGCTTATCCTGAAGTTTCAGATCCGGATAGTTGACGGCCAGAGCAAGACACAGCGCAAGCAGGAAGGACACATAGCTGGTCACAATTCCCATCGATAATACTACAATCAAAGCCACTGTAAGAGCCAGATTAAACAGCAACAGCTTCGGGCGTCTTAAAGCATCCTCTTCTTCCTTTGCTTTCTGATCCGTTGTTACATTTTCCCCTCTGCCTGCGCCGGCACCCTGTTTGACAGCCATCATACCTAACAGCACCGCTACAACAATATTAAACACCAGGCCGATTAACTGAACCGGTATCAGAATATGCCACAGATCATTGGCATCCATGGAAAGAACCGTTGCCGCTCTGGCTACCGGGCCTCCCCACGGCAGCAGATTCATAACGCCCATGCAGGCTCCGGTCAGACACAAAAGGATTTTCGGATCAATTTTCATTGACTTGTAAACCGGATACAGCGCGGGAATCGTGATTAATACTGTCGTTGCTGTCGTTCCGTCCAGATGAGCAATTGTCGCGATAATTGCCGTCGCTACGGTTACGGCAATTACACTGTTTCCCGCTCTTTTTACCAGGAAATTTACAATAACGTCAAACATTCCGGTATCTGACATCACACCAAAATAAATTACGGAAAAAATAAACAGGATACCATTGCTGGTGGTAGTGCCAATTCCTTCCTTGATAAAACCTGCTACCTCGATCGGACCATGTCCAAGAATCAATGCCGCAATGGTGGGAATCAGTGACAAAACCACAATCGGCGACATTTTCCCTTTCAACAGGAGTACCACGATCAGAACAATCATTATAAAGCCAACAAGCGCAATCATTGTTACCTCCTACGTATTTGATAGATTTTATCTCGTGCGCACATGTCCTGGGCGATTTCCACCCTGATAATTTTATCCTATCAAAACCCGATAAATAAACTATGACTGCTTTCTTACAGCACGTTAAGAATTGCTCTGTTTCATACTCCACCGTAGCGCGATCCGTCGGAGACTTTTCATTTCGCAGGATATACTTTCCCGTGAAATAAAAGACAGCCCGCAGGTTATCTGTTTCATCAAAACAAAATAACCTCACGGGCCGTAAATATTATCGTATGAAAAATATCCTGTTACAGACGTTCACCGCATCAGTCGCTCTCGCCCAGTCCCTTCTCTTCTTCTGCCTGAATATCCGGGAATGCGGACAGCATCGGCTTGATATTCTGACCGCCCATATGACGCGCGACATAGTTCGCCGTGATCTTCATGACGATCGGGGACAGACTCAGCACACCGATTAAGTTCGGGATTGCCATCAGGCCGTTAAAGGTATCTGACAGATCCCAGGCAAGGCTCAGGCTCATCGTCGCGCCGCAGAGGATAAACACGATAAAGACTACCCGGTAAATCATCGTAGCGCCCGTGCCAAACAGATAGACAAAAGCGGTTGTCCCGTAATGGCTCCAGCCAAGCACGGTTGAAAACGCGAACAGCAGGATCGCCACCGCGATAAACGCCGGGCCTACACTGCCAAATACCGTCGCGAAAGCCTGCCCGACCAGTGCCGAACCGGACGCCTCCGAGATCACTTCCCCGGTCTCCAGATCAACCAGACCGGAAGTCAGCACGGTAAACGCTGTCAGTGTACACACGACAATCGTATCCGCAAATACCTCAAAGATGCCCCACATACCCTGGCGGACCGGCTCCTTGACGTTTGAACTTGAATGAACCATAACAGAAGAACCAAGACCGGCTTCATTTGAGAATACACCTCGTTTCATACCCCAGGTCACAGCCAGCGCCACGCCCGAACCGACGATGCCGCCGCCGACTGCCTTCATCGCGAACGCGCCCTTAATAATTGCGATAAACGCCGCCGGGATATTCGCACAGTTGAGTGCACAGATCACAATTGCCCCAATAATGTAAAAGACCGCCATAAACGGCACCAGCTTCTCCGTAACCGTTGCGATTCTCTTGATACCGCCTACAACCACAAGTCCGGCAAAGACCATCAGCACAACGCCGGTTACAAGGTTCGGTACGCCAAACGCGGATTTCATATTTTCCGCGATGGAGTTAATCTGGCTCATATTGCCGATACCAAAGGACGCGAGCAGACAGAACAGAGAAAATAACACCGCCAGAACCGCGCCGATCCCCTTCATGCCCGGCTTTGCTCCAAGACCGTCGCGCAGATAGTACATCGCGCCTCCACACCACTCGCCGCGATCATTTTTGCGCCGGTAATAGATACCAAGTACGTTTTCCGAATAGTTCGTCATCATCCCGAAAAACGCTACGATCCACATCCAGAAGATCGCGCCCGGGCCTCCGGCCACCAGCGCTGTCGCAACGCCAACGATATTACCTGTGCCGATCGTCGCCGCCAGCGCCGTACATAACGACTGGAACTGCGAGATCGACTGATCGCCGGCCGCCGTATGCTGGGTGATGTGCTTATCCGTAAAGATACTTCCCAGTGTGTGTTTCATCCAGTAGCCAAAATGGCTGACCTGGAAAACCTTAGTCAGCAATGTCATCAAGATGCCCGTCCCGACCAGCAGGACCAGCATGGGCAGTCCCCAGACAAAGCTGTTAATCTGCCCGTTTACCTGTGTAATAAGATCAATCATAATCATTCCCCTCTCTTGAAAAATTGAAAGAATAAGAAAAGGCAAAGAAAGCGTCCCTCCTGTGCGCTTCTTTGCCCAACTTGCGTTAGCATAACATAAATTTTCTGCTTTTGTCAATAGCAGAGTGCTAATTTCATTCGTTAATCGGCTAAATCAGCTGGCTCCCTTATGTACCACCCATGCTCTCCGCTCCCGCTCAGGTCGATGTTTGACCAGTACCACCAGTGTTCAGCACTGCAGCGCGGTTGCGCAGCATGGATGTGACATATAATCTGAATCAGTCCTCCTCGATATGCTCCAGTCCCTGATTAATAATCGTGCGGACATGGGCATCTGCCAGTGAGTAGAAGACCGATTTCCCTTCTCTCCGGCTCTTGACGAGCTTATTCTGCTTCAGGATCCGCAGCTGGTGCGAGATCGCGGACTGTGTCATATTAAGCGCCTGCGCCAAGTCACACACACACACCTCCGCCTCAAAGAGTACAAAAAGGATCCGGATCCGCGTAGAATCACCAAAGATTTTAAAAAGCTCCGCGAGATCATAAAGTTCTTCTTCTTTCGGCAGCTTTTCCCTGACCGTTTTCAGCAGATTCTCATGTACTTCCGTGATCTCGCAGCATTCACATTCTGCGTCCCGTTCATAATACGCCATGCTCTCACTCCTTCTTTTTGATGCGCAGAGCCGGATAAGGAATTTTGCGGCATACGCCACACCCGGCTTGCGCGGCGGGCATGAGGCCAAAAGCCGCCTCCTGCCCGATTTTTTCTTACACCTTCTCGACATCCAGCGCCCGGATCGCGTTAAGCACCGCAATCACCATCACGCCGACATCCGCAAAGATCGCCATCCACATATTGGCATAACCGACCGTGCCGAGGATCAGACACAGGATCTTGATCCCGATCGCAAAATAAATATTCTGATAGACAATCCCGATACATTTACGGGAAATGCGGATCGCCTTGGATATTTTGAGCGGATCATCATCCATCAGCACGATGTCCGCCGCCTCTATCGCCGCATCCGAGCCCATCGCGCCCATCGCGATCCCGATATCCGCCCTTGACAGCACCGGCGCGTCGTTGATCCCGTCTCCGACAAACGCTACCTTTTCCCTGCTACCCTTAGCTGCGAGAACCTTCTCCAGTGCGTTCACCTTATCCGACGGCAGCAATTCGGCATGCACCTCGTCAATACTCAGCTGCGCAGCTACAGCCTGAGCGGCCTCTCTGCGGTCTCCGGTCAGCATAACGGTTTTCTTTACTCCGGAATTTTTCAGCGCGTACACGGCTTCCTTCGCGTGGGACTTCAACCGGTCAGAGATCCGGATCCAGCCGCCGTAGACGCCGTCGACAGCGATATGTACCAGCGTACCCTGCCCCTCGCATGCTTCCGGTTCGATGCCTTCCCGTCTCATCAGTCCATCATTTCCCGCCGCGACCCGTCTGCCGTCCACCTTCGCACAGACTCCATGGCCGCTGATTTCTTCTACCTCTGTCACGCGGGCCGGATCGACAGTCTTTCCATAGGCTTTTTTCAGACTCTTACTGATCGGATGTGTCGAATAGCTCTCCGCCAGCGCCGCATACTCCAGAAGCTCTCGTTCCTCCATACCGGACGGATGTGTCTCCGTCACCTCAAATACGCCCTGAGTCAGGGTACCGGTTTTATCAAAAACCACATATTTTGTCTCTGACAAAGCCTCCAGGTAATTGGAACCTTTTACCAGCACGCCCTGCCTGCTTGCTCCGCCGATCCCCGCAAAGAAACTTAACGGAATGCTGATGACTAACGCGCACGGACAGCTGATGACCAGGAATGTCAGTGCGCGGAAAATCCAGTCTGCCCACTCCAGAGCCAGTCCCATCCCAAGCATCCGCACTAACGGCGGCAGGATCGCCAGTGTCACCGCGCCATAACAGACTGCCGGCGTATAATAATGGGCAAAGCGCGAGATAAAATTCTCAGAACGGGATTTCCTTGAGCTCGCGTTTTCCACCAGTTCCAGGATTCTGGATACGGTAGACTCACCGAATTCACGGGTCGTACGTATCTTCAGAAGTCCGTTTAAATTAATGCAGCCGCTGATCACCTCATCACCGGCCCCGGCTGACCGCGGCACACTCTCTCCCGTCAGCGCGCTGGTATCCAGAGACGCTTTTCCTTCTGTCACGACACCGTCGATCGGAATCTTTTCCCCCGGCTGTACCACAATCACCGTACCCACCGCGATCTCATCCGGGTCCGCCTGCTCCAGTCTGCCGTCCTCTGTCTCAATATTGGCATAATCCGGACGGATATCCATCAGCTGACTGATATTGCGCCGGCTCCGACCGACCGCGCAGCTCTGAAAAAGCTCGCCGATCTGATAAAAAAGCATAACGGCCACGCCTTCCCGATATTCGCCCAATGCGATCGCCCCGACTGTCGCAACCGCCATCAGAAAGTTCTCATCAAACACCTGATGATTGCGGATCCCTTTCCCTGCTTTCAGGAGGATATCATGACCGATCGTAAGATATGGAACCATGTAGAGAATGAACTTAAGGAGTTCATCGACCGGCAGACATTCAATCCCGATCATCAGAACTGCCGCTGCGATAATCCTCCTTAAAACTTTTTTCTGTTTCTTATTCATCACCAGGTCTCCTCTTTTTCTATCAGATATTACAGTTTTACAGCAAATGGGAATCTGCCGACCCGTCACGTTCACAATATTTTGTCAACATGTATTTTCTGTGGATCCCAGCCTCTTACATAAAGATCTCACAGTCATCCTCGACCTTTTTACAGTTTACCAGCACATCCTGCATCACCGATTTTACATTCGCTCCATCCTCAAACTCAACAGTCATCTTCAACGCCATAAAATTCACTACCGCATCCTTCACCCCGGCCGTCTTCTTTGTGGCTTCTTCCATCTTATTCGCGCAGTTCGCGCAGTCGACATCAATCTTGTAGGTCTTCTTCATTGTGGTAAAATCCTCCTCTTTTTTAATCTCGTTCATTTTTTCATATGAACAATCATTCATATTTATAAAATTATTCTACCACACAGAAATAGATTGTCAAGCATTATTTAAGGCTCCGGAAATATTTCCGAAGCCTTGTCTTACTGCTCTTTTGCCTTTCAGACCGTTACCTCTCCTGCCAGAACCCGTTTATAATCTTCATAATTTTTTTCCAGCAGCGCCGGCGTATCCAACCCATACGGACAGCGGCTCTTACACTGGTTGCAATGCAGGCAGTTCTCAATCTTTTTCATCTTAGCCTGTCCGGTCTCGCTCAGATGAGACGCGGACGGTGAGCGCCGGATCAGCAGCGACATACGCGCGCAGGTATTGATCTCGATGCCGGCCGGGCAGGGCATACAATATCCGCACCCACGGCAAAATTCTCCGCCAAGTTCTTTCCGGTCCCTGGCAATCAGCGCTTCGATCTCCTTCGTCATGGCTGGAGGATTATCCATATAGGATAAAAATTCATCGAGCTCTGTCTCCCGCTGCATGCCCCAGATCGGGATCACATTGTCAAACTGCGACTCGAATGCATAAGCGGCCGCCGAATTGGTAATCAAACCTCCAGACAACGCTTTCATCGCGATGAATCCCATGTTTTTCTCTTTACATTTGCTCACAAGTTCCAGATCCGGCTCGCTGCATATGTAGCTGAATGGAAACTGCAGCGTCTCGTACAGGCCGGATTCGATCGCTTCATTCGCTACGGACAAACGATGATTTGTGATACCGATATGGCGGATCTTCCCCTGCTGCTTTGCTTCCAGCATCGCCTCATACAGTCCCGTCCCATCGCCCGGCTTCGGACACCAGGACGGATTGTGAAACTGATAGATATCTACGTATTCCGTGCGCAGATTTGTAAGCGAAGTTTCCAGATCCTTCCAGAATCCTTCCGGAGTTTTTGCCATGGTCTTGGTGGCAAGGAAAATCTGTTCCCTCATACCGTCAAATGCAGCGCCCAGCTTGCTCTCACTATCCGTGTACGCGCGTGCTGTGTCAAAGAAACGGATGCCGCCGTCGTACGCCCTTCTTGCCAGCCGTACCGCAGCCTCCATCGAGATTCGCTGCATCGGCAGGGCGCCGAAACCGTTTTTACTGACTGTGATGCCTGTTGACCCCAGTGTGACCTGATTCATACTGCTCTCCTCCTTATATATTGTATCATAAATTTTTGACTGACCGGTTCCCGGTGTGGCTAATGAATCGACAACTATGTTATTGGTGAAGCGCCCGTCCCTGAGAGGAAAACATATCCTCTCAGGGACTACTTTTTTAGCGTGCACTCCTGTCGATAAAAGTGGCTCCAGCTCTATAACATTTTCATTTCTTCAAAATAATTACCACAACCTCCGGCGGATTACATACCCGAAAGAGGAAGTGATTGCCCAGCCCGCGGCTGACGATCATCTGCTTTCCCTTTTCCTCAAAATATCCCGCATCATATTTTGGAAAAAGGGTCAGATCCGGCGAGAGTAATCCACCCAGCCACGGAATGCGCAGGATCCCTCCGTGAATATGCCCGGACAGGGTCAGATCGGCTCCCCAGTCGCGATAAGACGGAAAATAAAGCGGATTGTGCGCAAGAAGCAGGTTAAAACTGTCTGTTGCTGCTCTGCCCAGCAGCTCTTTCGTATCTTCCGCCGAAAAATGCGCGCCCCGCCGATATTCTCCCAGCGGATCTTTATAGTAGACCATACCTGTTGTAAGGCCATAAAGCCGGATCAACGAGCCGCGCCTGGGGACCGTCTCCTGGCTGTTATCCAGCACATGAACTCCCTGTCCGCGCAGGTCGCGCAGAAAATCCGGCGGAGTCGTATCCGTCCGCAGCGTCTGTTCATGATTGCCAATGCTGTAATAAACAGGAAAATCCTTCGTCAGCTGCCCGCATAAACGGAGTGCCCCGGATACCGCGTTTCTGGAATTATCCGCCATATCTCCGGTCATCGCAATCAGGTCCGGACAAATTTTCTGTACTGCACGGATCAGATTCTCATTTCTCCTGCCGAAAACTGCTCCATGCAAATCCGACAAATGCACGATCCGGTATCCGTCAAAGACTGCCGGAAGTTTCTCTGACTGAATCGTATAATAGCTGATCTGAAATCCCATTCCTGCTCCCATCTGATTTTCAACCACCCTCTTTCGCCCATTGTATCACGGATTGACGGTCAGGGCAAGCAATGACAATCCCTTCGCAAATCTGTTTGATCCACCACAGTGATATCGGATACACAACTGGGCAAACGTAAAATTCGCCGGGAAGCCTTGGAAAATATGGATGTTTATAGTAAACTAAAGACACCTGAAAAAAGAACACCTGATAAGCTATTACTATTGATCCATGATTGAGAAAGGGGAACTGAAAGAATGATAAAAGCCGTAATCTTTGATATGGATGGTCTGATGATAGACAGTGAACGCGTCACCTATGACGGATATGTCATTGAATTTGGGAAACTGGGATATCCCTATACGAAAGAATTCTATAAAAAGCTGCTCGGCAAACGGATGCCGCAGATCTATGAGATTCACCGCCAGGCATTTGGAGAAGATATTGATGCCGAAGGGATCTCTGCCAATGTTCACAAATATATGGCTGACCGCTTTGAAACAGAGGGCGTGCCGCTTAAAAAGGGGCTGACTGAACTGCTGCAGTTTTTAAAGGAACAGCAGATTAAGACCGTCGTGGCAACTTCTTCGACAAGAAACCGAGTTGACCATATCTTTGAACTGGCACAGATCGCTGACTATTTTGACGCGTCTGTCTGCGGAGACGAAGTCACCCACAGCAAACCGGATCCGGAAACCTTTCTCAAAGCCTGTGAGAAGATCGGCGTGTCTCCCTCGGAGGCAATCGTACTGGAGGACAGTGAGGCCGGCATTGAAGCCGCTTATAACGGCCACATCCCGGTCATCTGTGTCCCGGATATGAAATATCCGGAGCCGCGTTTTGAACAGATGGCATGGAAAATCGCCGGTTCGCTGCTGGACGTGAGGGATATCCTGGCAAAATTCCTGTCGTCAGAACCAGCATAAATCGAGCAGGAGGCAGCATCAGCTGCAAAATTTCCATATCCGCCCGCGCGCATCCATCGCGTGATGCTGGAAACAGATTCCCGGAATCATCGCGCTCCGCTTTCTTCCAGCGACATCGCGCAGGTAACCATCATTCCCAGCAGCATATATTCTCTTACATTCGTGATCAGAACGACTTCGGGGATATAGGCTCTGGGTATGTACTCCTCCAGCTTTTTTACCAGCGAATCCGCATGGATAATCAGCTGGCTGGAGAGGATGATCAGTTCCGGTCCGAGGATGGAAATCAGGGTCGCCATGATCTGTGTGGCGAGCTGAACCGAACCCTCCGGAGTCTTCCAGAGCGCAGCAAGCTCCGAGTTGCGGTAAAAGGGCAGGTACTGCACCTCGCCTGCGACATGATGCAGTCCGGTGATGATCTGACCATTGTGGATACTTCCGACTCCCCCGGACGACCCGATCGACGGCTGAAAGAGCAGGGAAAGGGAAGAATATCTGTCCTGAGATGCATAATAGCCGATGGCGATGCTGTTGGCGTCATTTTCCAGAACGACCTTTTTGTGGTATTTTTCCGCCAGCATACCGACAACATCCACATTGTCAATCCCTCTTCCCAGCAGAGATACCCGTCCATCATTGATGATACCGGGCATCGCCAGCCCGATCACATCAATATCCGGGAAATGCGCAAATACGGTATCGCAGATATCATAGAGATCGCTCAGCGCGAGATGTCGTTTAAACATATTCCCATCATGCAGGACATGATTGGCCTTATCGTATACCCGATACGCGTAATGATACTGCCGTCCCTTTTCGTCAATCAGAGCAATGGCCAGTGTCGAACCATCTACATGGATATCCTGTTTCAGCAGTAACGGCTGCGGTTTCAGACGCGCATCCTCTCCCGGCCCTTTCTTCTGATTTTTTCGTTCCAGATGAGGGCCGATCTCCTGCAGCAGCTTCCCCACATCGTACGCCGCGAAGATCTTCGGCGGGATCTTCAGCACAACCTGGTCGGGCAGAATCTTTTTAATGTCCTCATAAGCATAAAAGATCTGCGGCGCCAGTAGCACGATATCATACTGCCCTCCGACCTGGAAAAGTTCCCGGTAGGGAACCGCGTGAAAATCATAATCCAGTGAGAGCAGCCGAGCCGATTCATTTAATTTTGCAGCAAAAAATCCCGTCGTCAGGCCGCTGGTGCAGCACAGCAGGATCCGCGCGGTCGGCTTGTTTGCCAGTTCGATGATCGCCTCCCGCATCTCCTCAAACAGATTACAGGCGTGTTCAAGCGTGTGGATCTGGAAATGCAGGAAAAATTCATGCCGATCCGTCCGCGTATTCAGCACACTCAGCTGGATGATCTCTTTCGGATAGAAAGAAACCTCGCCGCGGCAGTAATCGGTCTCCAGGACAATCGTATCCGGTTCGTTTTCTTTTTGATATAACTGATATTCCGGACTCATCCGGGTCATGATCCAGCTTCGGAAAAGTTCCAGCTGTTCTTTTCTGGATGTTTCGTTCATAAGATCCTCTTCTCACTTACAGTCAGCGTTTTTTATATCTTAGCACATTTTCCCGCCCGATTGTATAAAAACGCAGAAATATCCGCATAACTGCTTGTGCCATTAAACTCCTGTTTTGCAGCCACGGGAACTCCGCAAAACCAATCATACCGGTTCTCTGCTTCTCCCTGCAAAAAGTCTTTGCAGCTTCCCAATACAATGCCAGAACGCCGGAATCAGAAAACAATCGGCAAAGAGCCACGCCAACGGCGACGCAAAGCAAACCGCCGGATATCCCAGCAGCGGCACTCCCACAAATCCGACCAGCCCGCGGGCGATCATCTCACAGACACCTGCCAGAATCGCAAACGCCGAATACCCCATTCCCTGGATCGTAAAACGCCATACATTTACAAATACCAGCAGGAAATAGCACAGTGAATTCGCCGACAGATACATATGCGCCTGGCGGATTACCTCCGTCTCACCCGCATCCACAAAAAGCAACGGAAGATAACCGCCAAAGGTAAACAGCACGATAAAAGCAGCCACACCATAAATAATTCCCAGAATGGTCGCCACCTTCACTCCCTGGATAATCCGGTCCACCTTGCCGGCTCCCACATTCTGCCCGGCATAGGTCGCCATCGTACCGCCCAGCGCGTCAAAAACACAGCAGCAAAAAAGATTAATCTTATCCCCCGCCGTAACAGACGCCACTGCGACTGCCCCCAGAGTATTAACCGCCGACTGCAGGATCACCGAGCCGATCGCCGTGATCGAATACTGCAGTCCCATCGGGATCCCCATATTACACAGATTCAGGCACAGGCGTACGCGAAAAGCAGTCTCTCCCTCCTCAAACCGCAGGATCTCATACTTTTTTCTCATATAGATCAGGCACAGCACGCCCGATGCCGCCTGAGAAATCACAGTTGCAATCGCCGGTCCCGACACGCCAAGTCCCAGCCAGCGAATCGTCACATAGTCCAGCGCAATATTAACCAGGGAAGAAAAAACCAGAAAATATACCGGAGTCCGGGAGTCTCCCAGCGCCCGAATGATACTGGCTGTGACATTATAAAGATAGACCACCGGCATTCCCAGAAAAATAATAAAAATATAGTGATACGCTCCCTGGATAATCGTCTCCGGCGTCCGCATCCAGACCAGGATTTTCCAGGTAAGCGCGCCCACCAACACTGTCATCACCGTCGCAAAGGCGATACTGAGCCACGCCGTATTCGCTACATACTGCCTCATTCCCCGGTAATCTCTGGCCCCGAATCTCTGCGCCACCGGGATCGCAAAACCTGCCGTAACGCCGATGACAAATCCGTTAATCATAAAATTAATCGCCGCGGTCGACCCTACGGAAGCCAGTGCCTCCACTCCCAGGAACTTTCCCACGATCACCGTATCTACCATGCTGTAAAACTGCTGAAACAAAATCCCCAGCAGCATCGGGAGCGCAAATCCCAGAATCTGCCTTAATGGATTCCCCTGCGTCATATCCCGTACCGTTGACGCTACCGGTTTTTTCTGCCCTTTCATGATGACTTTATGATCCTTTCTCTCCACAAACCCCATATATCTTCCCAAACTGCACTGCCTGCAATCTCATTCGCCACGTGTTTTCTCACACACAGAATTGCCCTTCCGTAACGGCTACTCATTATATCACTCTGCTTTTCTGACATACAAGATAAATTTTAAATTCGTAACTATTGCAAAACGCATGGGAAAGCTGATATACTGTTTTTCAGCGATTTATTATAAAAATTACAGAGGGACTCGTCTTATAACTTCAATTCAAGATATGCTTTCCTCTCAGGGACGTACGTTTTATCTGTAAATAAAATATACTCCTATCCCTAATCGCAGAAAAGAGAATCCATCATGGCCAAAGATCTTACCACCGGAAAAATCACTCCGCTCCTGGTGCGCTTCACCATCCCGCTCGTCCTCGGCAACATCTTTCAGCTTACCTACAACGCCGTCGACAGCATCATCGTCGGACACTTTATCGGGAAGGAGGCGCTCGCCGCCGTCGGCATCTGCAGCCCGATCATGACGATGATCATTTTATTTCTCAACGGTCTCTGCATGGGCGCCAGCATCCTGATGGGCACCCAGTTCGGCGCTAAAGATTACAACACACTGGACCGCCAGATCAGCACCACCATGCTGGCCGGCGTGATCTTTTCGCTGTCTTTAAGCGTCGTCTGTATCCTGCTTGCGGTGCCAATCCTTACCTGTATGCAGGTCGACGCCTCCATCATGGCACTTACGACACAGTATATGCGGATCATCTTTATGGGGCTGGTTTTCACCTATCTTTATAACTTTTTTTCCAGCACTCTGCGGGCACTCGGCGACGCAAAGACGCCGCTCTATTTCCTGATGATCAGTTCCGTTTTCAATATTTTCGGCGATCTCTTTTTTATCGTCGTCTTACATATGGGAAGCATGGGCTGCGCTATCTCGACCGTGATCAGCGAAGCTCTCTCCTGTGTCTTCTGTCTGATTCATATCCAGCGGGCTGTACCGATCCTGCAGCTCGGCAGAAAATGGATGGTTTTTGATCATTCTCTGTTAAAGCAGACCATCTCCTACGGCTGGGCCTCCGCCATGCAGCAGGCGACGATCCCGCTCGCCAAGATTGCCATCCAGGCTGTCGTCAATACGCTCGGTGTGTCCGCAGCAGCCGCTTTTGCTGTCGTCAACTGCATCGACGATTTTGCCTACACGCCGGAACAGAATATCGGCCACGCGATGACTGCGCTCATGGCGCAGAACCGCGGCGCTGGGAAGAGGGATCGTATGCGAGCGGGATTTCGCTGCGGGATGATGCTGGAGGCAATCTACGGCGTCATCGTACTTCTCATCGGATTTTTCTTTGCCCGGCAGCTGATGATGCTCTTTGTCAGCGATGAAGAGGTCATCACGCACGGCGTCCGCTATCTGAGACTGATCGCCTTTTTCTATCTGCTCCCCGCCGCCACCAACGGCATCCAGGGATACTTTCGCGGAGTCGGGCGGCTCAAGCTCACGCTCCGCTGCTCGATCATCAACAGCGGCGTCCGCGTCGCGGCCGCTTTTCTTCTGGTTCTTGCGTTTCATATGGGCATCGAAGCGCTGCCGATCTCGTATATGTTCGGATGGATCGCCATGCTGATCGCTGAGGTGCCGATCCTGATCAGGAATTATCGGGAGTTGGGGCAGCCGTCGTCTTGACACTCAGCATCTGCTTAACAAAGCATCTATCGAAAAGTATTCGAGTACAAAACAAAGCGGGCAAGCCCACTTCAACTCACTAACCTCTCACTCATGAGGGGCTTGTTCACTTTGGCGCACGAGCAGACTGCGAAACAGCAAAAAGCGAAGGTGCCTCAAAACTATGAATCTGAATTTTCATAATCTTGAGACACCCTCGTCATTAATCCGAATCTCACACTATTTCCATTCTCAATTACAGCCCGATCATCGGGTCATCTCACGATTACCCGCATATCTGATACGCATCACCCTCGCTGCAGCCCATCACAACTCGATGATCTCTCTGTCATCCGGCACCAGCAGATTCCCATGATAAAATCCGCGTCCCTCCCGCATATAGAGTGCTTTTCTCTGTGCCGGATTTTTATCCTCTGTATGCCACAGGACGAGATTATCCACGCCCAGCTGCTCGGCCAGCTCGCAGGCTTCCTTTACCGTGCTGTGATGCTTCTCGTAGGGTTCAAAGCGGTCACGGTCCGCATACAGGCAGAACGCCTCATGCAAAAGCCAGTTGCTCCCCTCCACATAGCGCAGACAGTCCGGATTAAACGGTTCATCTCCGCAACACGTAAATTTCTTTCCGTTTTTAAGCGTCATCGTAAATCCGTACTGTTTGGCCTTCGTCGATAAGATATCAAAAAACGTCACATCATAGTCCAGAATAGAAACTGTCTCGCCGTCCCGCACCGGTACAAGCAGAATCCGGTCGCCGATCATCTTGTAAAATTTCCCCTGCATTGTCAGGCGGCAGAGCGTTTTGATCGTCTCAATCAGATCCCCATGACAGTAAATCTTCAGATCGCCCTCGTACTTTCCCTTGCGCATCGCCGTCGCCATCATGCGCACCATCCACACGATACCAAGGATATGATCGGTATGTTCATGCGTCACAAAAATATGGTGAATCTGGCTCAAATCCACACACATGTCCTCGAGAATCCGCAGGATTCCATTGCCGCCTCCCGCATCCACCATAAAATATTCTTCGCCGTCCCTTACGGCAAAGCAGGTATTGTAGCAGCGCGTCGCCTGCGCGTTGCCCGTGCCAAATACATATAAAAATTCTCTGCTCATTTCTCTTCCTCCCTCTTACAACTCGGTTGCGCGGACACCATGCCTCCACATAGGAAATATCCAGGATATCAAGGCAATCTGCTGCTCATCAATCAAACGCCGATTCTCACCGAACAGAAGCTTCGGCGGCTTGATTTTAGCCGTTTCCATATACATATCGCATTGATTAAGATCCTGCATTTCAATAGACGATTATAATGCCTTCCGTCAAAATTCTCAATAAAGTGGCAGATAATTTTTCAGGTTTTGCTTGAGATTAAAGATCAATAATTTTTGGTGCCTTTCTCAAAAAATGTATACAGCCCTCATTTACTGACTAATATCCATCCGACTCAAGTAAGCAAGCTCATGTCAGTTTCAGCAAGTTTTTCCAATATTGAAGTTTTTCCGGTGCTGCTCGGATAGTAGTTATCGGCAAAACTACAATTATAATCGCCCAGAAAACAAATCTGGTGCCCCTCGGCAGCCAGTCGCCTCAAATCGGCCATCTGACCACATAACTCATCTGTAAAGAATGGTTTTCTGTGTCCGTGTATGCCAATGATAGAACCGTATACCAACAGATTACCATATTCGGTTCCCAACTCCATACAGATGGCTGTAGTATCATCATAAGTGCTGTGATGCCGGATACACGGATATTTCGAATAAATCATCCCCCGCCGCTCAGTGGGTGCATAATGCACCGGCATCGGGTATGGCGGCAATTCATGATCCAGAGGCGACATAGTGAAACAGAGAATCAGATATCCTGACAGCTGTATACGTTCATCCGCTTCTGTCAGCACAAGAATATCTGCACCTTCATGTTGACAGGCGTCAATGATGAAAGCTAATTTGCTTTTCTGTTCTAAACGTTCAACATTCCATGTTGCTATCTTCATCAAAACCCTCCTTTGCTAAATCTCCCTTGCTTGCCGCCTTCCCGTATTTTTCTCCAAAGACATGACCGCAATCCATCTCAAAACCGAGAGAAGAGCAATCGCCCGCCATGAAATAGTCTACAAGCTCCAGAAGATAGTTGGTACTCGGTCTTTAAATTTATTAAGCCACTTCAGTGCAAAAGAGTGGCAGTCTTTCATTAGAATCATAATGGATCCAACTCAATTCGTCACGCAGCGCGTGACCATTTATTCATTTAAGCAACTGGACGTTTATCGGCTTGCTCACAATCCGAATTTCTCGCAATACTTTTGAGAGGTATCCTTATCTGGTTCGTCCAAATGATCATAATGAAATCAAACTTTCACATAATAATAAACCGTAATTTTCACATCCGGATCGTACCAGGAATCCTTTTCAAAATGATCTGCTCCATCAATGATGATTTTTGCGGCCGTATCAGGCTTAGTAAAGAAACCTATTTTGGGAATAGCCATTTCTTTAACCTCAACATTTGTAAATCCCAATTCTTTGAAAGCATTTACAACAAAGTTATAATCCTTTCCAAGATAGAATTTTGAGTCTTCGATCATTTTGTTTTCTGTCGGATGGTCGGCGGCAATTTCTTCTTCTGTTTTCGGCTCATAAAACGTAAGAACAATTTTTGCGTCATCGAAGTAATAATCCTCATCACAGTCCGAATCACCATCGATTGAAATTGCTATTACATCACCAACTTTTGCCTTATCTTCCGTTTCAGTGCTTCTTATCAATTCAACGTTTTCAAAACCCATGCAAAAGAGCTCGCCATCTACCTTGTCCGAATTTTTCCGAAGATATTTTTTGGGATTCAGTTTTAGCGGCAAACGAGTTCCTACAGGATCGTCTAAATAGGACTTAATGATTTTAAATCGGTCACTTTGCTCCCATTCATGAGCTTCCAAAGCTCGAACAGCATTTAAAGGATGGCCATAATTTTTGAACATAATAAATTCAAGTGTTTTGTTCCATGCGTTTCCATTTACCATTTCTCTGTATTCTCGTGCCTGATCCATGAATGCATCGACATTCGCCTCGGCCAAAATATCCTTATCATAGCCGGCAAATCGCATCATAGTCTCTACCACATGATCCGAGTTGCCTTCGTAAATCATAGCTGCGCGATCAGCAGAAAGCTCACTGCATCGCATCCAATATGTAAATGCCAGTTGAATTGGATATATTGCGATATTCCCTAAACCAGAAATGAAAGCAGAAGCTCCGTCAAGAATCATCTGCCCCATCGTTCTATACAAAGTATGATGACAGGCAATATGCCCACACTCATGTGCAATTACGGATGGAATTAGTTCATCGGGAAGCGTCTCAAATAACCCGGAAGTCAATACGATAAAGGGATGCGTGTCGCCATAAGTATACGCATTTGGGTTTACATCAAGTTCGACATAAATCTCCGGAATATCAATTCCCAGTTTTTCACAGATAGGCGGCAGCACATCATAATATTTTTTCATCTGCTGTTCAGACAATCTAAGGTTTGTAGACATATTGATGATCTTAAATTGCTGCTCGTTCCAGATTTTCATAAAAGCTTTCATCGCCTGTGAAAATCCAGGAATAGCTTTCAGTGCAGCCATGGCGGCTTTGTCGGAAGGATGTACAAACAGGTCTGCGTCAAGATGAGTTTTCTTTTCATCTGGCAGCTGATTCACAGTTCCAACAAAAATCGGTCTTCCCGTCTCTTCATGGATAATGGCGTATACAAAAGGTCTATCTAATATTACCTCTCTGAAATTGTCAAAATCCGGTGTGCTGCCGGCATATGCAATGCCAGCAGTAACAGTTGCTGCTCGTGTTCCCTGTCTGTCCACTTCAATTTTAGCTTTGTGGATGATACCCTTTATTTTCAGAGCAGCATTGCTCATATTGGAAAAATCAGCACTGTCTTTGAACAAGGTTTTAATTCCAAATTTTTTACAAGCAGTCTCTAGATTTTCCTCGAATTCACAGGCAAATTCTGGCATATGCACGTATACTTCTTTCGGTGTCCTGTTAGCATAGAGGGCGTTGAAGCTGGTGTCCTTGAGAGCTTTAAGTAAAAAAGTATCCCCTTCCTTAGCTGGAAGAAGCGCCATGTAAGAAAAACCACCTTTGTATGGCTTCACAAAACCGGTAAAATATTGATTTTCTACATAATCATTCTCATGGCTCACAAGCATAGTGACATGGCTTGTGCTTCCATCCACATTCATGAATTTCTCGTTCTCTTTGATATCATCCTCTTCATATTCGGCAGCCCATTCGTCCTGAAACAGAATTGCATTGACTAGACACATCAACGCATCTTTCATAGATTCATCCATGATCTTCCGCATCACGCCGGATGTTTTTTCATTCACCCAGTCATTCGTACACCGAATGAGGTCTTCATCGACCAGAAGTTCTCCATCAAATATACTTTTTAATTGCCCCGCATAAGTATCTTTGATACTGTCCACATAATCCGTTCTCACAATAGCCGCACTTGACGTGCATATGGAATCGCCAGCCGATATCCTGGAAATAAGATCTGAAGCAAGTTCTTCAAGCTCTTCATAAGATCCCTTTGACAGAATAGCATGCACAATTTCGTCTCTTGTATCTCCCGATGTGGCATGCGCTGCAATTGCCATCAGGATCAAAATAGAATATGGTGAAATTACTACATTTTCTTTCCTCTGATTTCCAAATAATTCACAGAATATCATTTTCGTAAAAGCATCGTATTCTTCTTGCATCTTTATAATCCCCCTTTAACTATTTATTTTGCGTCATCTCCTGATACATCTTCATCAACTCGGCCACGCAACTTGATTCCGTCATATTCTTCACTGAGAAACCATACGCCTGCATGACTGCACGATCATTGTTCTGGTTCGCTCGGCGTAACTCTGGCGGCATTGCTACTTCATCATACAGATCAGCTAAACTGCTTTCCGGATACAAATTTCTTGCATCTAAAATGGCTTGGGCAGTTTGTTCAATTTTTGATTTCTGCATATTGTTAGCCCGCAAATTAGATTTCCCATCTCCCGCAGTACAACTGCGAATTA